>JBBQVS010000001.1:0-149988 GCA_038211295.1 Ktedonobacterales bacterium
GTATTGGCGAGGGGGTCTGGCATGATATTGAGCCGTACAAAACGGGTGTTGCTCGTTATCGAGAGAACTTGCCGGAGGATATCGAGCAGGGGACGACTGGCGCGACCTGCATTGATGCCTTTGCGCGGAACCTCAAAGAGACTGGCTATTTGCACAATCACGCTCGCATGTGGACTGCTGCCTATATTGTGCATCATCGGCGTGTGCGCTGGCAGGCGGGGGCGTACTGGTTCCTACAACATTTGCTTGATGGCGACCCCGCGAGCAATAACCTTTCCTGGCAATGGGTCGCGTCTACCTTTTCCGCAAAGCCATACTTTTTCAACCGTGAAAACCTCGCTCGTTTTACTGAGGACAAGTATTGCAGCGTCTGCCCATTGGCAAATGGTGGGTGTCCTTTTGAGGGTAGTTATGAAGAGGTCTCGGCACGCGTCTTTCCGGGCGAGGCCGCGCACGTCGGCATGGCGGCTCCGGGGCAGACCGAACTCACGCGACAGTTGAGCAGTGGACGCGATGAAGAGAAAAAATCTGATGAGGCGTCACCTGTACAGCGCATACTTGTCTGGATTAACGAAGAGAGCCTCAATCCGCAGGGGCCTGCGCTTACCGCATATCCAGAGGCGACGCCCGTGTTTGTCTTTGACGAGTTGGCGATAGAGCAACGTGGGTGGAGTATCAAGCGGCTCGCGTTCATCTATGAGTGCCTGCTAGAGATACCACATATTCAGATATATCGTGGCGCGACGGTTACGGTGCTTACCGCACTCTGCACAGAGCAGAGATACGAGGAGATCGCGACGACGCCCGTTGTCGATCCACGCCTGCAAAAGAACATTACGGCTTTGGAAAGAACGCTACCCGTCAGACAATACACGATTGAAGAGTTCGCGCCAGTGAAGCACATCCGCGACTTACGTCGCTTCTCACGCTACTGGACCGAGGTAGAAAACGTTGTGATTCGGGACTAGGGAAGCGCGAACGGGCTAAAAAAGTTCCAGACAACCACGTTGGCGTCGATAACCTGCGTTGTGCCGGGACTACCGGGCCATGTATGCTTCCCGTCGCTCACACGGTAGTGGCGTACAATGGTGTTGTTGGCACACTTTGTCCATTCTGTGCCTGTGACATCGTCCTTCTGAAAAAACGTTGTTGGGTCGCCCGTACATCCGTTGCGACCCACCCACCCATTCAGGTAGTCCTGTACTCCACCCATGCGAGTGCTAGCGTTACCCGCGTAGGGGGCAAGGTCGTCGGCGGCACCATGTATCTCCATGATCGGTAGCGGACGTGTTGGATGACACCCCTCTGGAAAAGGATAGTAGGCACCGGAGACGGTTGCGACGGCAGCGAACTTGTTGCTGAGTACACAGGCAAGACGGTAGACCATGCCGCCACCGAGCGAAAAACCCGTGATGTAGACACGGTGCATATCGACACAATAGGTTTGCTCTACTGCGTTCAACATATCGCGAGTGAACTGAATATCGTCCGCGTCACCCGTTGGCCCATACGCACCCACGCCTGCATTCCATGAGGGAGGAGTATCGACACCCTGTGGGTATGCTAGCACAAAACCAACCTTATCCGCCTCTTTATCGAACCCTGTTGTTCCTTCCATAACCTGCGAAGTCCAGCTATACCCATGATAGACAAGTATAAGCGGCAGAGGTTGCTTGCCATAAGATGCGGGAAGATGCATCAGGTAGGTACGCTTCAAACCGCCAGAGGTCACGGTTTCAGTAACATCTCCGTTCGCGTGTTTTGGCGTTTTACAGGTAATAGCGGGCTGTTTTAGCGAGTTTGCGCTACCGGGAACATGCAGAGCCTTCCCAAGTGTTGTAGTACGGTAGGAAGTATAAAAAGTACAGCCTGCACTGACAAACAGCATCACAGCAATCGTTATTATACTAAGACCAACAAGGCGGCGGGGGTTGCTATGCATTGCTTCTACTTTTCTATACTACCGATTACATGTTTCAGACGAGACGGAGTATAGCATAACAAACGTATGTTCCGCAACGGAACGGGCCAAATATCCCACTATTCTGTTACCTGTATCAGCAATGGAGAAGCGTCTGTGTAAAAAGCAGGGTAGTGCTTCGTAAGAATATACTAGAGCAAGATACCGACACGCACCAAAGGAGCGAGAATTATAATGCAACAAGAGACTACCAAAACCACACAAAAAGCGGATTTCGCCGCCGGCTGTTTCTGGGGTGTAGAAGCTGAGTTTCGTCAGATCAAAGGAGTCATTGCTACCGCCGTTGGTTATGAGGGCGGTACAACTGCCAAACCCACTTACCACGATGTTTGCACAGGTCGCACAGGACACGCGGAAACCATGCAGGTTGAATTTGACCCGACGCGTGTCTCTTACGAGGAACTCCTGAACGTCTTCTGGGAAAATCATAATCCAACGACGCTCAACCGTCAGGGGCCAGATATTGGTACACAGTACCGCTCGGTCATCTTTTACCACTCGCCAGAGCAGCAAGCGGTGGCCCTGGCCTCCAAAGAGAAGCTGCAAGCCTCTGGCAAGTACAAGAAGGCCATTGTGACAGAGGTTGTACCCGCACAAACCTTCTACACAGCAGAAGACTATCACCAGCAGTACCTGGAGAAGCGCGGTCTCTCACACTGCAACATCTAACATTTACAGCGCAAAAATACTTTTCACAGAACCTGACGAGATATCTCGTCAGGTTCTGTGTTATAATCGGCATACTTATTTTTCTCTGGGGTTTCATACACATTATGCAAGATACACACCGCACAGAACTCGTACAAGTTGAGCGCAACGCACCCAATCCCGTTATAATTGAGAGTGCGGCCTCGTTGCTGAAGGCAGGTCAGCTTGTTGTTTTTCCCACTGAGACCGTCTATGGACTTGGCGGGGACGCGATGCAACCGCCCGCACTCGAGAGCATCTTTGCTGCTAAGGGAAGACCCTATAGCGATCCATTGATTGTGCATATCGCTCACGAAGAGACGCTGGCACTGCTTGTAAGCACGTTACCGGAATATGCAAAACACCTCGCGCGTATGTTCTGGCCCGGCCCCCTTACACTGTTGCTTCCCGCGAGTTCCCGCGTGCCAAAGCTTGTCACGGCAGGACTTGGAACGGTTGCGGTTCGGATGCCACGACACCCTGTCGCGCTGGCCCTTATTCGCGCCGTTGGCTCGCCTGTCGCGGCACCCAGCGCGAATCGTTTTATGCATGTTAGTCCGACAACGGCACAGCACGCGCTAACCGATCTCGACGGACGCATCCCACTTATCCTCGACAGCGGCCCCTGTGAGGTAGGAGTGGAGTCAACGGTACTTGATTTGTGCGCGTCCGTCCCAACAATCCTTCGCCCCGGTGGTATCAGTCTGGAGGCGTTGCAACAGGTGTTACCGCAGGTTGTTTATCATACACCAACAAAGCAGCACAAAGAACACGCAGCGCAAACGGCCCCTGGTCAACTGCCGACACACTATGCGCCAAGTGTGCCAACGTTCCTTTTTGAAGGGGAAATAGACGCGGTACATCGTGCTATGCTCGCGGAGCTACAACGGCGACAGGCGCAGGGGGAGCGCGTTGGTGTATTGATCGCTGACGAGGATATCGCAGCGTTCGCGCAAAGTGGTGCACACGTCTACTCGTTAGGGAGTGAGCGCGTGCCGGAACAGCTCGCGGCCCGTCTCTTCGCGGGCTTACGCACCCTGGAAGAGGCGAGTACACAAAGCATTCTCTGTCGTGGCTTCCCGACGCTGGGGCTTGGCATGGCAATACGGGATCGTCTTCGCAAGGCCGCTGGCGGCAAGATTATCGTGGTTAATGAATGAGCAGAGTGTATGTTACGCTTCGTGAAACCTTTTCCAGAGCAAAGATGATATACTCCAATGAAAGCTTTTTCAGCAACCACAAATAAAAACGTAGCGGGTAAAGGATACAACTGCAATGATGCCACATGATATACCACAGGACTCCTGGAAACAGATGGCGGGAGCAGCAGCGGCGAACTTGATAGAAGATGGCATGGTCGTAGGTCTCGGCACAGGTTCAACATCCAACTTTTTGATTTATGCTCTGGCGCGGCGGGTGCAGGAGGGGCTACACATCATTGGTACGATCTCCTCTTCGCAAGCCTCCCATGACCTTGCTGAGAGTCTGGGTATTCCCGTTACCAATCTCGACACGCATCCCACGCTGGACATCTACATTGATGGCGCGGACGAGATAGATACACAACTGAATTTGCTCAAGGGTGCTGGTGGCGCGTTATTGCGCGAAAAAATCGTGGCCTCCGCCGCCCGCCGCTTTGTTGTTATCGCGGACGTGACAAAGCAAGTAACACATCTGGGAACGAATTTTCCTGTGCCAGTTGAGGTTGTGCCGTTCGCACTCACGCCGGTACGTAAACATCTTGAGTCGCTTGGAGCGCATGTGACGCCACGCCAGCTCGCGGGACAGGCGTTTATCACCGAGAATGGCAATATCGTTCTGGATTGCGCGTTTCCTGACGGCATCGCTGACCCCATTGGTCTCAGCGCAAACATACACAAAATTGTTGGCGTCGTCGAAACAGGTTTATTTCTCGGCATGGCGACACAGGCAATCATCGGTGGGCCAAAGGGCGTCCTGACACTACCGGAACGCTCTTAGTGTCTGCTTGACAATAAATGGTGTGCTTAGTTATACTTGAGTCATGAACCCCTCACCCAATGTGGGCATAGCGCATGTTCGCACGTCTCTTTTATTCCGCGACGTGTCACCATTTTTTCTGACATGCTCTACATCTGCATGCCTGTTTATCGCAAAGGAGCGCAATTTTGAGCAAGGTTAGAACCAGAACGTCCACCGTTGGCCCCTGGACTCTGACGACGGAACGCATTGTGATTGCAGGCGTACTTGCTGCGATCACGATGGTGCTTGGCTATGTCCCCAATATCGGATTTATCCCCATTCCAACTATCGCCGGTCATGCTACCATTGAACACATCCCCACCATTCTCGGCGGCATCATTGCAGGCCCTATTGTTGGGCTTGTTTCTGGCTTTATCTTCGGTATTGTGAGCCTGACAAATCCACTTGCCGCACCGATATTCAAAGATCCGCTTATCTCCGTGCTACCCCGCATATTTATTGGTCTGGTAGCATGGGGAACATTCGCGGGTCTTGTACGCGTTAATCGTGATGTCGCGGCAGCAATCGCTGGCTTTGCGGGTGCTGCAACAAACACGATTCTTGTGCTTACCATGATTGTCATACGTACAAGAGTATCGGTTGTGGCACTCGTGCCAATTATTCCACAGGCCATCGTCGAAGCCATCCTTGCCGCAATTCTAACGGTACTACTTGTTCGCGTCTTCTTTATTCTGGAAGCACGCCTAGTACGCGCACCCGATACGAAGCCGCGTGACCAACTACCTTACTAAACCATGCTTAAAGTCAATAACATCACCTTCAACTATAGTAAGTTGGTGGAACAGGACGTGCCGCCAGCACTGCACGATGTCAGCATGAACATTGACGCGGGCGAAACTGTGGCACTTATCGGCCAAAACGGTTCCGGCAAAAGCACCTTGGCGAAAATGCTGGCGGCAGTGTTGCGACCTGATAGCGGAACTGTGCGCGTCGATGGTCTGCTCACCGATGTCGGTGGCGAGGGCATCTGGACAATTCGCCAGCGTGTAGGCATGGTGTTTCAAAATCCCGACGATCAGTTGGTAGCGAATACGGTAATCGACGATATCGCGTTTGGGCCAGAAAATATTGGCCTGCCGCGTTTTGAGATTGAAGAGCGCGTCCAAGAAGCGATTGTGCTACTCGGACTTGCACCATACACGAACATGGCAATCAACGAACTTTCAGTTGGACAAAAACAACGGGTCGCAATCGCCGGCGTCTTAGCAATGCGTCCACGTTACCTCATTCTCGACGAGCCAACCACGATGATTTCTGGTCAGACTGCTCACACTCTCATTAACACACTGCATCGTCTGGCGCGAGAGCAGGGGATAGCGGTGATTCACATTACTCATTTCATGCATGAAGTAACGCAATTTCAGCGTGTTATCGTCATGAACGAAGGTCACATCATTATGAATGATTCACCAGCAACCGTCTTTGCTCACATTGACGAGCTACAAGTTCTTGGTTTGGATGTGCCAATGGTTACGCGTTTGGGACAACGACTACGCGCACAGGGTTGGACGCGACTCCCCGAAGTCGTACTCTCAACGGACGAACTAAAGGCGGGTTTATGCTCTTCAAACTGAATAGTGTGTATCACACCTACCTTCGGAACACACCGTTCGCAATCGAGGCATTACGTGGCCTCTCGCTGACTATCGAGGCAGGGCAGACAACGGCACTTGTGGGGCCGACAAAATCGGGCAAGTCTACCGTTGTCGATCTCCTCGCAGGCTTGATTATTCCCTACCCTGGTACAACCTTTTTCGAGAACATGGATGTCGCGGGTTCCACGTTCGATAGAGAACGTATCCGTTCGCGTGTTGGCATCGTTTTTCAATCGCCCGAAGCGCAAATTTTCGAGGAGACGGTGGGCAAAGATGTCTCGTTTGGGCCACGGCGTAAACATGTTCCGCTTGCTGAATCGCGTCGTCTGGTGCGAGAGTCGTTAGAAGCTGTCGGTCTACCCTACGAAGATTTTCGTTCGCGCTACACCTATGCGCTAAGTGGTGGGCAAAAACGCCGTGTGGCGATTGCAGGTGTGCTTGCGATGCAACCACAGGTAATTGTGCTGGACGAGCCAACTGCGGGGCTTGACCCGCGTGGACGCCGCGAACTGCTCGATCTGATTCATCGTCTCAAACAGGAGCAGGCGATGACCATTGTCTATGCCTCAAGCAGTTTGCAGGAAGTGATTGAATTAGCGGACACTATTCACATCCTCGATCAGGGACAACTCGCCTTTAGTGGTGTACCGCGTGCCATTCTGCAACGCGCGGACGAAATCGCGGCACTGGATATCACGCTCCCCGAAGCAACCCAGATCGCTCTGGCCTTGCGTGGGATTTTGCCACACATTCGCACCGACGTACTAGGCTTGACAGAGTTGGAGGAAGAGATTAACAAAAATATGAGTGAGGTATCACTGCAATGACAGAGCAGCATCCCCTGGTTTTCATTCACGGTTCTGGCGACAATGGAAGCGTGTGGCGGCCACAAATTGAACACTTCGGCCCACAGTGGAGCTTCCCGTTAGATTTGCCTGGACATGGGCAAAGACCTGACACAGTACCAGTAGAAACGACGGTTCAGGGCTACGCGCAGGCAGTCCAGAGCATCGTGACAGAAGAACTTCAACGACAGAAACCCATTTTTATTGGTCACTCACTTGGCGGAGCAATCGCGCTAACACTGGCTCTTGACTACCCAAATGATGTGAGTGGTATCGTTTTGGTTGGCACTGGGGCGAGGCTCCGCATTCTGCCAGCGATTCTCGCGGAAGCCAGAGACGACCCTAAGCAGGCGCGTCTCAACCTATCACATTTGGCGATGTCCCCCACCGTCGCGCCGACAGTAGCACAGGCAATCTTACAAGAACAATCTCCCCGTGATGCTCATATGCTCTACCGCGATCTCGCTGCTTGTAATGCTTTTGAGAGTATGAGTAGGCTATATGAAATATCTATGCCAACACTTATTATCTGCGGCATGGATGACCGTTTGACCCCCGTTAAGTATAGTGAGTACCTGCACAAGAACATACACAACTCGACGCTGCTTATTTTGTCGGACGCAGGCCATTATGTCATGCGTGAGCAACCCCAAGCAGTGAATAGAGGAATCACAGAGTGGTTGGCGGCATCATTCCCCCCCTCGACGCACTAAGCACGTTCGTGTTACAATATCCCACAGAAGTTTTCACAAAAACAGCTCGTCCTCTGCACACTCTCATGAGCAAACGGGGCGTGTTTGATACAATGCACACAGAAAGATAGACTAGGGAGAACCGATATGTCAGGGCATTCCAAATGGTCACAGATTCGTCGCTCAAAGGGCGTTAATGACTCAAAAAGGGGACAACTGTTTACCCGTCTGGGACGTGAAATCGTGGTCGCGGTACGTGAGGGCGGCGGTGGAGACGTGGATAGCAATTTTCGTCTCCGTATGGCGGTTCAACATGCCCGTGACGCAAATATGCCAGTTGATAATATTGAGCGCAGCATCAAACGTGCAATGGGTGGCTCGGAAGACATGCATCTTACAGAGATTACCTACGAGGGCTATGGGCCAGGCGGAACCGCGATTCTGGTACAGACGCTTACCGAAAATCGCAATCGTACCGTCGCGGAGGTTCGCAACGCCTTTAACCGTAACGCTGGCAACATGGGTGAAAACGGGTGCGTCGATTGGCTTTTCGAGTCCAAAGGCGTAATCGAAGTCGAGCTAGCAGGCCATGACGCGGACGAGCTTTCACTCGAAGCTATCGATATGGGTGCGGACGATGTAGAGCCGACAAACGCGGGTGATGAGACACTTGTAGTTTACACTGAGCCGACAGATGTCGAAAAGGTACGCAAAGAATTAGAGAAGCGCAAGTATAAGGTTCTAAAGTCTGAGGCCACAATGGTTCCTAAAACCAGAGTTGAACTTACGGACGAGAAGACCGCGCATCAATTTATCCGTCTCACAGAAAAGCTGGAAGACCTGGATGATGTGCAAAATGTACATTCAAATGCTGACTTCCCAGAAGAGTTCGCGGAGTCCTATGCCTGAACAATTGGTGGCGGCATGGCGTGAAGCAGAGGGCGTGAAAGCGCGAATAACAGAAAGGACATGCTCATGAGTACCATGTCCGGCTTCTCGTCAGTCGTGCCACCAGCACCTCGTATCGCGCTGGGCATTGATCCTGGTACAGCTATTGTTGGCTATGCGGTGGTGATGGCGAAGGGCAATGAGCTACAGATGCTCACCTGTGACGTTGTGACGACCCCCGCGAAGATGCCACTCGCAGAACGCTTACAGATTATCTATAGAGGATTGAGTGAGATTATTGCCACTTATAAACCAAATGAGGGGGCAATAGAAGAATTGTTTTTTGCTAAGAACGCACGTACAGCCATGACTGTTGGCCAGGCGCGTGGCGTGGCGATGCTTGCACTGGCAAACGGCGGCCTCTCAGTGGCGGAATACACACCGATGCAAGTCAAGCAAGCAGTGACAGGATATGGCAGTGCGAACAAAGATCAGGTGGGAGAGATGGTGCGGGTGCTGTTGAAGCTTTCACAGGTGCCACGCCCCGACGACGCGGCAGATGCCGCCGCCATCGCCATCTGTCACTTAAATACTCTTCCCTATGCAAACCTGCTCTTGCGCTCACGCTAAAGATCATTTCTCTGGCGTTCGGGCGTGTTAGCGCGAGCAGAACGTTCTGCAATTACTCCTAGAGATGAGAGTGAAACGTTACTTCCACATTCCATTCACGTTTCTGCATATAACGCGCAGAGAAAAGAAGAGGTTTTGGGGCGATGATTACAGGTATTCATGGAACACTTGAAACGAGTAAGACAGATGCCGTTATTGTACGTGTTGGTGGCTTTAGTATCCGTGTAGCCGTTCCCGCTTCAACACTTCACCGACTGAATGAGCAGGGCATGGAGGTGTCTCTCTATACACATTTTCACATGCGTGAAGATGGGGTAGCACTTTATGGCTTTCTTGACGAGCAAGACCGTAACGCTTTTGAGCAGTTGATCGCAGTAAGCGGTGTTGGCCCAAAGGTGGCTCTGGGCTTGCTTTCGGTAATGGACGCGCCAACGCTCTACAAAGCACTGGCGGATGAGGACGTACAGCGTCTTGGCCTTGCTCCCGGCGTGGGAAAACGGCTCGCAGCTCGCCTGATTCTTGAGATGAAAGGCAAGCTACCCACCTTCGCGGTTGGCATGAGTGGCGTGGGCGCAACGTCGGGCAATAGAATACAGGCCGAGGTGCTTGAGGCATTGCTTGGATTAGGCTATTCGCCATCCGAGGCTCAGGCCGCCCTAGCAAAGATTCCACAGGATCAGGCAATGACGCTCGAACAACAAGTAACCTTTGCGTTACGCTCTTTCTCGCGCAAATAAACAATTCTTTTTTCTTTTATTTTTACGATAGAGGACCTATGATAACGGAAGATCAGCTACCCCCCGCTTGTGCTTTCGCAGTTTCCGTGCTGGCAGAACGCGACACAGACCCTGACGCGGTTCCAGAAGAAGCTGTCGAAGCAGCAGAACAACATATGACAACATGTATACGATGTCTCACTATGCAACCTGATAGCACAGCACGCAAGAGGAAAAAGACACGGCGCACCAATACAGAGGCAGAATATACTCGTTTTACAGGTTCGGTTGCGCTTGAGACACCTGTAGCCGAGCCAACTTCTGGCCGATTTATACAGCAAGAGACACGCACGCGGACACAACCAATACAGGGAGAGACCGAAAATTCTTCTTCTGTCTCTGCTGAAGCTCCTACTGTGTCTAGGATGCCACAAGAACAGCCAGACCTTGCAGCAACAGCTGCAGCGTTAGGCTTGCTCAGCGAGGGAACACTTGATTGTCAGCAATGCAGAAGTAAGCTCAAAGAGTATGCCGAAGCGTTGGACAATGGACAGAACGTTACTGATCTTTACCCTGAAATACAGGAGCATCTTTTGCAGTGTGAGTCCGGTTGTCTTATCTTGCTCGATATTTTTCGGCAGGAAGCCAAATCCACACGCAAGTATCGGCGGCGTTTCGTGCGTGACCCGTTCAGCATCATTGGTTGGGAGGCAACGGGCTTTTTTCGCGGCGGGCAACTTCCAGTATCACCTAAAGCACTCTCTTACGGAACGCTTATTCTTTTGTTGTTTTTTGCCTCACTTGGCGCATTTCTTGGCGTGGCCTGGGACAATACACGCTATTATCATGCCGGTATACTTGTTCCAACACCCGATGGCGTGGGCATGAGTGATGGTCTACACGCGTATGACGCCTGCAACGCGAGTAGTTACCGCGCCAAACGGGATGCTGCGACGGCTATGCAAAACAGAAACAGTACGAAGGCCCACACGTTGTTGGCCTCTGCCATAAGTACAGCCGTGGCCGATACAACGGGATGCAATGGGGCGGAAGCCGCCATCTATCTTGAAGACCTACAGGTGCGTCAATCGGGCCATCCCTATGGTATGGTTGTAGTAAGCTTTGACAGTGGGCCTGGGAACGCGGACCCTTACGGCGGTACAGATCGTCACATTCTGTATGCAGCATACACACAAGAGCTAGTTGGCGCGTTTATCGGGCAACAAAATTATAACGCCACACAGATGAAAACACCTGGCGCACCTCTATTATATCTTGTGCTAGCTAACACGACGGGTGTTGAGCAGGGTTCGCTCGCAGTTGCTGAGATGGCGGCATCACTCGCACAAGGAAGCACGTCGCCACAAAAATCGGGCCTGCTTACAACAGTACCTGTTAGCGCAACGCATCCTGTACTAGGGGTATTAGGATTGGGGCCAAGTACGCTCGTGCGTGCTGCTTTGCCAATCATGTGCCGTGCTGGTTTACCGTTGATTGTGCCAACAGCTACAAGTTTATTTATTCTTGACATCATCACAAGTACGTCGCTCTATAGACATTGCGCTCCCGGCTTCGCGTTCGTTCGCTTCTCGCCCGACGATGATCGACAAAGTTCTGTAGGTGCGGATTATGCCTATAACCACCTGCACATTCATAACGCAGCAGTTTTCTACGACCCTAGCGACCCTTCTTCGGATGGCTCGGCGCGTGGCTTTCGGAATAACTTCACGAAATATGACCGGACGCATATTGTGGCACAGGAGACAGCCATTGCGAGTGGTATTCTCAGCGCAAATGGGCGTCCGCAGGCCGCGCATGATGTGCTGTTAGCGGGACTTAAAGATGCTCTGAGCGCACAACCACGCCCAGAATTGATCTACACCTCACTGCTTACAAACGATGTTGTGACACTCGCGGAAGAGATAACGCGCCTTCCACAGGGTCAACAACCGATTCTCATGGTTGGTGGCGAATATATCATACCCTCAGCATTACAAAGTTTCGTGCAACGCACACGTCAACAACAATTGTCATTGCCTCGCATCTTTGTTTCGCTATCGGCGGTTGCAAGTCCACCGACAGAGAATTGGCCCAAGCAGTTCTACGCTAGTTTTTGTACCTCATTCGCGGCCCCCGGCAACTACTGTAGTGGTGCGGCGGTGCTTGACCAGGGCGCACTGTTCTTTGGAGATGGTATTGAGATCATGACAAAGGCGGTTGGGCCGATTACTAGCTCAAGCCAATTTCCACAGCCTGACCAGATGGTACAAAGAATTAGTCAAGAAAACTTTACTGGCGTTAGTTGCCCAATCGGACTTCATATTCAGAACACGGTAGTAGTGGTAAGCACGAAGGTATTGCCAGTTATTGTCGCAATTCAGGCAGATGGAAGTTTTCAAGTTGTTGGCTAGGGAAAGAGACGCTAATGGAACTCTTGGTTGTTACAGTAGCATATACAACGCCCGCGAAGGATACGGACACACTTGCACAGGTGCGGCTGAGCAGTGAAACAGTGCGGGCCGCCCCTGGAATAGTGACGTCCCGCGCTTATAGAGGGCGTGGGGCATCACCCTGCTATGTCTTACTTACAACCTGGGAAGACGAAGATGCTTGGAAAAAAGCGCAAGAGCGGTATAATCCCAAACGTCTACTCGCTGTTTCTACACGCTTGCTCGTCGCAGCACCGGAACAATGGCTTTTCAGCTACATATGGGGGTACAGCCGTCCCGCCGAAGCGTCTGCAATCGCCGCGATTCATCTTGCAACGCTTCGACCTGAGCAGACCGATATAGCGCAACGCGGTTGGGTTGAGGGTCTGCGAAGACTCGCAGCACGGCCCACGCTCGCGTTCGCGTTTCTCGCACGCGGCATACCAGAACAGCTTTCCACAACTGCATCTTTAGAAGAGGCTCCACTTGATACGAACATTAAAGAGCGTGCTCAAGGTTCCACGCTCCTCACACTGCTACACTGGTCAAATGAGGGGAAGCGCGAAGACTTTTACGCGGACGCCGATTATACGGCAATCAGTCGTTTTATCAGCAGTATGGGAACAGTACAGATACTTGCGTTGGAACCACTCTAGCGGCATATACTAATCTGAAGAGGTTTCGGCAACAGGTCTATCATAATACTTTTTCAGTTCCATGTTCAACAGTGTACGATTGGCCCAGAGTTGACTGGTGAATGTATGATATTCGCCATCACAAAGCGGAATAGAGTTAAGACACTTACGATGTGGGGTCAGGCGAAAGCGCAACGAGGTGCCATCGACATCAATCCAGATGTGACGGCGCGTAAAACCCGTGCCCCACTTAAACAGAACAGTAGAGTCGTATTCTTCAAACCAACCGCGTCCTTTGAGCAGGTTCTTGTTTATGCTTTGTAGCATTTCCGCGAGACCACTATCCCGCAGGACGCGCTTCGCATTCTCGCGTTTCGCGGTGCGGAGAGCGACGTGTTGTTCGCTTTGCTCAATATCGCTATTATTTTGACTCGTAGAAGTTTCCTGCCTTTCGATTATACATAGGGTCGTACAAAGTATAGCATAGAGTGATGTGCAGTGCCAGAAAATTAAAACTCTGCGTAGGCGTCATGCTCTATAAAATGACCTGCCCTGTGTCCAGAGTGTTGAATACTCATCAGAGAAAGTATAGAGGGTGTTTCTGTTATGTTACGGAAATGTTCAGAACGGAAGGTACAACGGTGCGATGAGATCGTATAAACATTGTCAGTGGATTGTTTCGCATGGCGTTTCGCCTCGGCAACGAGTGCGCCGATCTCGCTAAAGCTATGAGGGTGTCGAATATAATTGTTTACAACGCCAATAGACAGCGCGACAAGCGGGAATTGATAGGCACGTCCTTTACGGTCTACGCCACTAATTGAGCCACGTTCTAAATCTTCCCAGCGATAGAGTGCTTTACTTTGTTCTTTGTGCCATGCAAGCACATGCTTGCATAGCAGTTGCGCTTTATCAGGAGTAGTCATGATCAGAAAATCATCTCCACCGATATGCCCAACGAAATCGGTAGTGTTCCCAAACTCATAGACGGCACGCTGGCAGATTTGTCCAACAAGTAAAATCATATCGTTGCCAATGAGGAAGCCATAAGCATCATTGAATGCTTTGAAGTTATCGAGATCGAGATACAGAAAGCTCCAGCGGTCAGAGCTGGCAAGTTTACTACGAATGGCTTGCTCTAACTGCACACCACCGGGGAGTTGTGTCAGGGGAGAAAGTGAACCTTGTTGAACACGTCGTAACTGGCGACGAATGAGGGCAAGCAGTTCATCAGTATCAAAGGGCTTGGTAAGATAGTTATCAACATCCAGCTCAAACGCGCTGATTTTTTCCGAATGCGATGAACAAGCACTTAACACAATGATTGGAATGTGCATAGTTTTAGGGTGAGCACGTAACTGCCTGATGACCTCATAGCCATCGATACCAGGCAACATAATATCTAAAATAATGAGATGTGGCGTTTCACGCAACGCAAATTGTACTGCATCTTCGCCATTGAGGACTGTGACCGTATGATATCCTTCAAGGTTTAATGTTTCTTTGAGTAGCCCGGCGATGATGCGCTCATCCTCAACAACTAAAATGGTCGTCATATATGCTCCTGCCTCTACATGTTACAATACAAGGGTGTACTTGTCCAAAAACCGAGTGCTCCTGTCGAATACCACAGATAGCACGGCGGTCAGGGTTGTCTGTAAGGTAGCATTGTTCTTTACCACCGCATCTTTGCACATGATTGTGAAAAAAGTGTCCGTTCCGTCTTCATCCCTCGTTGAATGGCTAGCCAACAATGGACAACGTGGCTCAATGTTTCTTCTCAAATCGTGTCAAAGTCCAGGCAACCACGCACGTTCCACAAATCATTTATTGCGAGACGACGACGAGTAGTTCATCTCTCGAAGGCAACCAACAAGTAAAGCGTCAGAACGAAAATAAAACTGATACTTCTGGCCCGCGACTATGTACGTTGTATTAGAAGTAGGTCAAGATATGAGGGAAGTCCCACATCTGTCATATTTAGTATAACATTCCTGTATATACTTGCAAGGGTTTTGTTACACAAATCTTATTGGTTCGTAATTTTTTACTGATATCTCACATAGTATGACTTTTTGGTACATTTAGCAACGAGGCGCAAACAGAGAAAGATAGAAAGCGTCTCCATTATATTTTGTAAGGTGCTCTCTATAAGCAGCTTGCTTGCATTCCCCTGTTTTTATGAAGACGGTTGTTGACGCGTTCTCGTTCCTGATATACTATAGTGGCGAGAATAGCAACCTACACGGGGAGCGGAAGGGGAAACAATGACCTCATCAGCACAGGCTGAACGACCAATCACATTTCAGAGCAAGGGACAACCAACATTTCTTCTCGAAGGAATGCTTCATATGCCCAGAAGGGCAGAGAATGCACCCGGAATCATTCTGTGCCATCCACAACCCGCCAGCAGTGATATGAATGACGCCCTCACTGTCGCGCTAGCAAGAGGGCTGGCCGAAACGGGGATGATCGCGCTGCGCTTCAATTTTCGTGGTGTACACAAGAGCCAGGGACAGCAAACCGATGGGCGGTTGGAGCCGTTGGATATCGCGGGTGCGCTCGATGTGCTTGTCAAGATACCCGGAGTCAACCCCGCGAAGCTCTGTGTTATTGGGCATGGCTTCGGGGCGTATATCGCGCTTCTCTACGCGCCTTTTGATCCGCGGGTCCGCACTATTGTTGCGGTAAGTTTGCCGCTTTTCCGTGCTGCGAATGGTTTTCCCCGTCCGTTTGAACGTCCCAAACTCTTCGTCACGGGTGAGTTTGATGAGATATGCCCACGTTACAAACTTGAGCCTTTTGTCGAACAGCAGACAGGGCCAAAAGGACTCAAGGTAATCACGGGAGCGCGGCATCTCATGCGGGGGTATGAAGAGGCAACGGTTACAACAATTATTAAATATGTAAAGACATGGGCGTTAATGCCCGGAGTGTAAATAATCTATGAATCCCAGCAATCCTATTATTGTTCAAAGTGACCGAACTATCCTGCTAGAAGTTGACCATCCATTGCACGCGGAGGCCAGGGATGCACTTGCGCAGTTCGCGGAAATAGAGAAATCGCCAGAGCATATTCATACCTATCGCCTCTCGCCGCTCTCGTTGTGGAACGCGGCGGCGGGTGGCATGAGCGCAGCAACTATTCTTGAGCTTTTGACCCAATACAGCAAATACGCCATTCCTTCAAATATAGCCGTTGATATTCGTGAGTCTATCAGCCGTTATGGACGTATCAAACTGATCCGTGAGGGAGATGCATTACTTTTGACCTCGCAGGATGTCGCGTTGATTGTCGAAGTGATGCATCACAAGCGGACACAACCATACATTTTGCGGCAGATAGACCGTAATACTATTCAAGTCGATGCGTCACGGCGCGGGCATATCAAACAATCGCTTATTCACATGGGCTTTCCAGCAGAGGATTTAGCGGGTTATACTGACGGCTCAGCATTGCCACTCAAACTACTTTCGCCAACACACCAGGGCAAAAACTTTGAGCCACGTGGCTATCAGTACGCCGCATCGTCCGCGTTCTATGCGGGCGGCTCGCCAAGCGGCGGGAGTGGTGTGGTCGTGCTACCTTGTGGCGCGGGTAAAACGATTGTCGGCCTTACAACAATGGCGGACATTCAACGCGCAACGCTCATTTTAACCCCAAACACCGTCGCGGTACGGCAATGGATTAGCGAAATACTCGATAAGACGGATATTCCGCCCGAAATGGTAGGAGAATATACAGGTGATCGCAAAGATATCTGTCCTATTACCGTAAGCACCTATCAAATTCTGACCTATCGTCGCACTATCAAGCACGCCGATGGTACAGAAGAGGAAACGTATCCCCACTTCTCGCTCTTCACCAGTTATGACTGGGGCTTAATTGTTTACGACGAAGTGCACCTCCTGCCAGCTCCCGTTTTTCGCGTCACGGCTGAAATCCAAGTACGACGGCGGCTAGGTTTGACGGCGACACTTGTTCGCGAAGATGGACGAGAGGCGGATGTATTCAGTCTCATTGGCCCAAAGAAGTATGATGTTCCCTGGCGCGAACTGGAAAAACAAGGTTGGATTGCGACTGCTGAATGCCACGAGATTCGGGTTGGCCTGAGTGAAGACGAGCAAATGAACTACGCTATGGCTGAGTTGCGCGAAAAGTATCGCATAGCCGCCGAAACCCCCGCGAAACTGACGGTGGTACGTCATCTTGTAGAGCACCATGCAAACGACCAGATACTTATTATCGGACAGTACATCGACCAGCTTAAAGTGCTCTCGGAAGAACTGAACGCGCCTTTGCTGACTGGCAAAACTCCAAACGGGCAACGCGAGAAGTTGTATGAGAGATTTCGGCGCGGTGAGATTAAGCGTATGGTCGTAAGTAAAGTCGCGAATTTCGCAATTGACTTGCCTGATGCAAATGTTGCTATTCAAGTATCGGGAACATTTGGCTCGCGCCAGGAAGAAGCACAGCGTCTGGGACGCATTCTACGCCCCAAGAGCGATGGCGGTATGGCATACTTCTATTCAATCGTTACACGTGACACGCGCGATCAAGAATTTTCCGCCAATCGGCAACTGTTCCTGACGGAGCAAGGCTATCGCTACGTTATCGAGGACGCAGAGGCGTTGTTAGCAGTAAAGTAAGTGTCTTCGTGTCAGTATAGCTTGACACAAGCTACCGATGAGTGATATTTTGGGAAATAAGACGAAATTTTAATAGAACATAGAGGATGGCATGGCAAAGAGCTATATCGACGTGACAGGTGAAGATTTTACGGAAAAAATTCTGCAAGCACCACAACTGACAATTGTCAATTTTTCGGCAAATCAGGTGAGCGCATCACAAATATTAGAGCCAGAGTTTGAAGCGATCAGCAAAGAATATCAAGGTCGCGCCATCTTTGCGAAGCTAGATGTTACGGGCCAGGAAGAGCTGACCAGTCAGTGGAAGATTGAAGGAGTGCCAACGCTTGTTTTCTTTAAGAGTGGACAAGAGATTCACCGCATCAAAGGTATAATGATGCGTGACAAGCTGCGTCGTCAGATAGAAGGTGCTCTACTCGCGAACTAAAGCGGGTATACGAGTACGCTTCTTCACGTATTTTTATTCGTGTGAAGGGTAAGTTGGTCGTGGTACATATATATCCTATTCGCCTTGAAGCTTCGTTGCACGAAACGCTCTGGGGTGGTCGCACACTACAGGATGCTGGCTGGAAAAAACTCCCTGATGGCGATGTCGCTATTGGAGAGGCGTGGGAGACAGAAGTCAGTACGCTTGTACAAAATGGCTCGTATACAGGAGAACCATTGAGCAAACTTGTCGCTGAATGGGGAAACGCATTGCTTGGTGAACAGGCTGTTGCGGTCTTTGGATCGCGCTTTCCCCTATTAGCAAAGTTCATTGACGCGCGTGCTAACCTTTCAGTGCAGGTTCATCCCAATGATAGCTACTCGGCACAGCATGAGCAGGGGAAACTGGGCAAAACAGAGTTTTGGTATGTTCTTGCAGTCGAACCACAGGCAAAAATCGTCTATGGCTTCGCCCATGCAACAAGTAAAGAGGAAGTGCGTCATGCTATCGAGCAGACGACACTTGAGACACTTTTGCACGAAGAGTTGGTCAGCGCGGGCGATGTTATCTTCGTTCCTGCTGGCACCGTTCACGCTATTTGTAGTGGTGTACTGCTGTACGAGTTGCAAGAGTATTCTGATGTGACCTACCGTATGTACGACTATGGGCGCGTAACGGCCGCTGGCACGCCACGCGAACTTCATGTCGAACGCTCACTTGCTATTTCAGATTATAGTGCAGTACAGCGGGTGAAAGCCAGACCTGTCACACTGCTGGGTGGCCCCACGTATGAGGAGCGTTGTCTAGTCGCATGTCGCTACTTTGTAACGCGTGAGTTGCTCCTGAAAGGGGGAGGAAGCCTACAACGGGAGACCAATGGTAGTTGTATCATTCTTTCGTCACTGGGAGCGGAGATACAGGTACGTTATGGCGATACATTCTCACAAAGCGAAATGTTGACGCGTGGACAGACTATGGTGTTGCCAGCAGCATTGGGGGCGTACCGTATCGAAGGTACTGGCGCACTGCTCTTCTCATATGTGCCACGTTCTGATGATGCTGCGTTGATCGCATGGCAAAAAGACAACAAATAACCAGAGAATGAGTGTAGGGGTGCATCGTTACAGTGTATCCCTACATTTTTGTAATTTCTACTCTTTGCGCCGCTTTTTGCGTTCTTCTTCGAGGTCGGTGATCGTACCTTCGACAACGTTTGGTGGTTCTTCCGCTTCGGCTCTCATAAAAGGTGACGTGGAGTGGCGCGGAGACACAAAGGTACGCTGCATATGGCTTACATCCGAGATTGTCTGAGAAATGGTTGTACTCACGTTGATCGCGAAAAGTACGCCATACAGTCCTGCCCAGACGACCAGACCGACCAGTAATGTGATAACACCTGCAACAATGCCGTTCGTGATGCCGCTTACTTTCCCACTCAGGTAAGTTTCATATATACCCATCCCGATAACAGGTATCCAGAAAAAGCGTACCAGCACCTTTAGTAACCAGTGGAGAAACCACCATATTGCCTTTACTGGATCAGAAGGCATGTTCCAAGGTGGAAAAATTGCTCTTTTTGTTCTAATATTTCTCACAATAGCCTCTTTTGCACAGCACTCCCTGCACTAATACACCTATTGTACCAGTGTCTGAGTGCGAATGCTAGTACATCTATCACGTTGACGCGATAGGAATAGCTATTGTTTCTACTCCACTTATAGTTGTGAGTGTCCGCCATGGCGAAACTTTCGTGCGATACGTCTCGAAAGTAATTGATCCATAAACGAGTTTCTCCGAGTTCTCTTCATACGCTCGCACCTTCAACATTAGGTCAGTCTGACCGTTCTTCGCTATTGTTGGCCTGTTCACCGCGATAAGCACTTGATCGCCAGCTTGCATTGAAGTGAAGGCACACACACTATGGCTACCAGATTGCGCGGTATCGTATTTGTATACTTTTTCGTCAGCAGGTTGAGCGGAGCGGATCATGCGCCAGCGCGTGACAAGCATTGGTGCGCCATTAAAACTAAACGGGTGCGCTGCTGGGTCAAGTAATTGTAGATCACTCGCGAAGTTGCCCATGCTACCCATTCGTTTTCCTACCGTAGGCTGTACAATATACAATCTGAAAGGTGCGCCGCTTATGCGTTTGGGTCGTGTGACTATCGTTGCCTGAGCAAAGTGCGTGAGCAGTGCATCAACAAATGTACTATATGGCCCCACAAGCATAACCGATGCTTCGTTGGGAGGCAAAACAACGCACCTCTCGGCATCAAATACTGTTACAGGCGTTTGTAGTTGTCCACTCAAGTAGCGTAGTGCCGCCTGCGTCGCTCTATCAGAAGAGACGTATACTCGTTTGAAGTGATGTTGTTGAGCAACCTGATCGGCTGTATGAAGGGCGGTTTGCAATGAGTTCAGGTCTGTATAATAGGGGTTCGAGAGAGCTGTATCTTTGAAATTTCCACGAATGAGATCGAGCGTTCCCGCCGTGCTTCCCGCGAGTTGCGCCAGGACACAGAGGGCGGAGATACCATACAGGCCGTAGCGTCCGATACGCGCCCAGGGAACATGTATCTTGTTCCATACAACATTAGTCGCGAACAGAAGACCAACGAAAATAAACGGCCCCGGCATCAGGATAATCATGTAGTGGACATATAAGCCAATCGAGTGCCGTATTAGGGCGAGCAGTGGTATTATCTGCCAGACAAGCAGCACAACCAGACCACACCGATAGGGAGTGGCACGAAATTGGAGGATATAGTCATACACAACACGCCAGAAGGAACGCTTCGCGGATGCTTGTTCTGATGATGAAAATGAGGAACGCGCGGAAGGTATAAGAGCTGAAAGCAGCGCAGTAACGGCACCACCAATAAGTAGTACAATCATTACAGGCAGAACCCATGTCAAATATGGAATCAAGGGGCTAAGCACAGCGTGAGCATCGGGCTGTTTTGTGAAATCGTAGGGACTAAAAAAGAGTGAGTAGAAGTTCCATACCTTTTCATCAATGACAACAGGTTGTTTGGTCACAGTAAGCAAGACACGAACATCGACAAAATGGGTAGAAACTTCCCAGAGAACATAGGGGAAGTAGGCAATCAACAGACCGAGTGAACCAAACAGCAAGTCACGCCAGCGTAATGTTTTGGGAGCAAGCAACAACGTCAACGCGAGTGGGAAAACAAGCATCACGCTGGACGCGTGTAATTGCACGAGAATGCCTAGCAAAAAAATAGCAGGGCCAAGCCAGCCTTTTTTGCGCTCGACAGCACCTCGAAAGAGTGTAAAAAAGAAGAGCATGGTAAAGAGCGGCAGTAAATTTTGGTTCCAGATAAAACGCGAATAAAAAATTGGACGCGCCGCAACTGCATAGAGCAGTGATGCAACCGTCGCCGCGGCACGTCCATAATAGCGACGCATAAACATGTAGGTTAGCAGAACAGAAAGCGTCATCAGAACACCAACCATGACCGATCCCCACAGGGGGTTAGCACTGAAGGCGGCTGGCACCATGAAAAAATAAATAATCGCGGGCGGGTTATAAATACCAATCGAGGCAATATTGCTTGTGGCGACAAGCATTCCATGGCTCACGGCATCGTGAGCCATGCGAAACACGGCAGCTTGGTCATCGTCGAACTCGGTTGCCTTAATGCCATAAAGCCGCAACAGACCAGCGACGAGAACAATAATATATATCTCCCAGCTAAAAAGCCATGAGCGAAACGAAACGAACCACGCAGAACGCGAGTCTTGCGTACTGACTGTAAGTGGCGAAGGTTCTTTTATGATAGAAGATTTCACTGGGACAAAACACTCCTTACCGCATCAAGTGTTGGCTTAACAACGATACCGCTGCCGCCCTGGGGCATCCCTGTTTGACTATCCTTCAAAAGCGTCCCTGTCAGCACGCCAACAACACGCTCATCGTGCTTGATAACCCCACGCTCGACAAGCTGGCGCACGCCTGCAAGCGTAGCGGCGGAGGCGGGTTCACATCCAATACCCGAACGATCTATGACTGCTTTAGCCGCCAGAATCTGCGCGTCAGTCACGGACTCGACAATACCATCGCTCTCTTCAATCACGCGCCGCGCACGGGTGTAGCTCACCGGATTGCCAATCTTGATCGCGGTAGCAACTGTTTCGGCATGTAGAGAGAAGCGTTCGGTAAACTTGCCCACATAGCTGCGATAAAATGGGTTCGCGCCTTCAGCCTGAATTGCAGCGATGCGTGGCATATGGCTAATAAGCCCTAGCTGATATGCCTGACGGAACGCCTTGCCAATCGCGGAAGTATTGCCGAGATTGCCAGCAGGCAGCACCAGCCAGTCCGGTGCTTGCCAGTCGAGCTGTTGTAGCACCTCGAAACCAATCGCTTTTTGTCCCTCGACACGAAACGGGTTCAACGAGTTGAGCAGATAGATACCCAGTTCGTTACAGACGTGTTCAACCAGCCGCATCGCGTCATCAAAGTCGCCCTCAATCTGCACCGTTGTCGCGCCATAAGCGAGCGTTTGAGCAAGCTTGCCGCCCGCAACATTTCCGGCAGGTAAAAACACAATTCCACGCATTCCGGCCTGAGCAGCATATGACGCAAGCGAGGCCGACGTATTGCCTGTTGAGGCACACGCAACCGCTCTAGCACCCATCACATTCGCCATTGTAATGCCTACTGTCATGCCGCGATCTTTGAAACTACCCGTGGGATTTTCGCCCTCGTGCTTCAAGAAAAATCGGTCTAACCCGGCGTATTGTCCGATCTGACGATGCCCGATACGTCCCGCGCCACAGTTTTCCATGCCAACGGGATACAGAGTTGTGTTGCCTTCGGGATGGCTGATGACATACTCGTCAGGAACAGGCAAAATGAGTTCCCGGTATCGCCAGACACCGCTTGCGTCAAGCAGGTGCTTATCCGTGCTGATAGCCCAGAGCGGAGGCGCGGTGATGCGCTCGTCGAAAAGCTGCCGCCAGCCCGCGCCACCTGCTGGTAGTGTATCGGTAGTAATATCAAGAATATCTATTGCATGTGCCTGGCTGGGGTGAGTAAAGAGTGTCTCGACATCGAGCACACCACCGCAATCGCAGCGATAGCGTGGTTGCGGCAACACGGATTGCCCTGGCTCTATCGCTGGATAGAGGGCAAGGCATTCAACGCAACGTAAATGAGTAGAAGCGAGAGCTTGTGCAACCGCGTGAGTTGCTTGTGCCGAATGTAGAGAATTACTTTCCTCGCCCGCCCCCTGGCTTGGCGGGAGACCAGTAGAATTGATCACCATGACGTGCGCTCACTTCCTTTCGTATACGGCTACGCGACGAATTGAGGACGCGTGCTCCATTCTGATCTGCGCGTAATATTCTGCTTGTTCCCACGACACCTGCGGCGCGGGCAGTGGTTTCCATCGCTCGCAATATTTCGTTGAAACGCGAACTCGCAAGAGCGATCAGCGATGAACCGCCACCAGAAAGGCAGGCACCATACGCTCCTGCTGCAATGGCGGCATTGATGATTTCTGGCATCGCGGGAAACAGAGCTTGACGATAGGGCTGGTGCAAACGATCTTGCATCGCCTCGCCAATGACCTCGTAGCGGCCCATCTGTAGCGCGGTCAAGAGAAGAGCCACACGTCCAGTATTGAAGGTCACATCAGCCTTTGAGTAACTCGTTGGCAACAGCTTGCGACCTGCTATCGTATCCATTGGAAACGAGGGAGTAAAGATTACGGCCTTCAAGGCATCGGGAAAAGGTGCTTTGATTGCGTGAATCTTTCCTTCCATATTGGTTGTTGCCACAAGCCCACCTAGCAAAGCGGGTGCCACATTGTCGGGGTGGTTTCCCGCCTCGGCCTCTACCGCGAGTTCGAGCAAATCCTCTTTTGATACGGCCATTCCCCTTACACGCAGCCACTCATTCGCGGCAACAAGGCCACCTACAACGGCAGTCGCGCTACTCCCAAGCCCACAGCCGGGCGGAATGTTGGTCGTCATACGAATGCGAACGGATGGAGCAGCTATGTTCGCCCGCTCGAAGAGGAGAGAGAATGAACGAAAAAACAGGTTGTCCGCGCCTGTCGAGAGGTCGGATCCCAGAATGCCTTCAATTTCAATTGTTGGCTGCTGAGGGTCGCCTTTACTCTCTTCAACCTCAAAGCGGTTATACAACTGCAAGGCCAGGCCAAGACTATCGAAGCCGGGGCCAAGATTAGCGGACGTGGCGGGCGTTAAGACAGTAACTGAGACAGGTAATACCAGTGCCATCGCTAGCAACCTGCCTTTCTGATGACCGATGCATGATTTATCCTCTTCTAAACAACTATTCTACCATATTTTGTGTCACAACAAACTATTCCGGGACAAAAGTCATATACGCGAACGCTTCATTGCGCGGCACTTCTCGCGTTCGCGATGCTTAACACAGCTATATGCCAGCGGGAGTCTCTATACCACTATCGACAAGATAAATCAGGTCAGCATCGGTGATATGTTTCTTTTTGTCTGCCATTTTGACGAAGCGATTGTACGCGGATTTTAGTTGGTCGGCGTTTAGTTTGTGACCAAGTTGGCGCAGGCGAGCATCAAGGCCGTGCCGACCAGAGTGTTTGCCCAGAACGAACCGAGTATCCGTCCAACCAACCGATTGCGGCGTCATAATTTCATACGTGAGGCGGTTCTTCAACATACCATCTTGATGAATACCCGCTTCATGCGCGAACGCGTTGATGCCGACAATCGCCTTGTTGGGCTGGACAGGAATACCACTCATGCGGCTGACGATCTGGCTCGTGGCGAGTAGCTCGTTCGCGTGAATGCGTGTATCAACATTTCCAAATGAATCGGGGCGTGTACGAAGTGCCATCACGACTTCCTCTACGGCGGTATTGCCCGCTCGCTCACCCAAGCCATTGATTGTTACCTCAACCTGACGCGCCCCCGCTTTAATTGCCGCGAGCGTGTTAGCGGTTGCCATACCCAGGTCATTGTGGCAGTGTGCGCTCATAATGACCGCATCGATGCCGGGTACGCGTTCGCGCAGGTGGCGAAACAGTGCCTCATATTCGTGTGGCATAGCGTAGCCGACAGTATCAGGGATATTGATCGTGGTCGCGCCTGCTTTGATCGCGCCCTCAAAGACGCGACAGAGGTAATCCCACTCGGTGCGGGTTGCATCTTCCGCCGAAAACTCAACAACGGGACACAGGGAACGCGCGTATGCGACTGTCGATTGTATCTGTTGTACTGCCTCTTCGCGGCTGAGTCCCAGCTTGTGCTTGAGATGTACATCAGAGGTGGCGAGAAACACATGAATAACGGGTTGCTCCGCGTCTCGCACGCCCTCCCAGGCAGACTCTATATCGCTCTTAGACGCACGCGCGAGGCCAGCGACAGCAACGTTCCGCACGTGCTGAGCAATCTCTTGCACCGCGACCAGATCACTAGGAGAGGCGGCTGGAAAACCTGCTTCGATAATGTCCACGTTGAGGCGCATAAGTTGCTCGGCAACCTGTAGCTTTTCTTCGGTAGTCATTGTGGCTCCCGGCGACTGCTCGCCATCGCGCAATGTTGTATCAAAAATTCTTACGGTATCGGGATTTTCCATGACGCTGTTCCTCCTTGGTCACAAGATAGGCGACTTATTTCTACGAATAGAGTGTTTTGTGAATTGTAAGGACGATATGTGGGGGTCGCGTGCAAGACACAACTTGCGAAGTGAAACAAACGCCTCATTTCCTTTCTGGCGATTTACAGTGCCAGAAAGGAAATGAATGTGACCTCTACAAACTCTTCCTCACATAATATTTGCCACGCTACGATGTACTACTGATTACAGAGATTACAGCTACTTAGTAGTTTCAGCCTTTGCTTCGGGAGTGGCGGCTTTCTTCTGTGTGGCGTTGAGCCAGGGCATCATAAAGCGCAGTTCGCTACCGACCTTCTCGATCTGGTGCTGTGCGCCCTCGCGCCGCATTGCTTGAAAGCTGGGGCGTCCGGCCTGATTTTCGAGTATCCACTTTGTGGCAAAAGTGCCATCTTGAATTTCACGCAACACTTTGCCCATCTCGGCTCGTACTCGCTCGTCGATGATGCGTGGCCCAGAGACATAATCTCCGTACTCAGCGGTGTCACTGATCGAGTAGCGCATGTAGCTCATGCCACCCTGATACATTAGATCAACAATCAGCTTCATCTCATGCATACACTCGAAATAGGCCAGTTCGGGCTGATAGCCAGCCGCGACCAGCGTCTCAAAGCCAGCTTTGATGAGCGAAGTGACGCCACCACACAGAACCGCTTGCTCGCCAAACAAATCGGTTTCGGTCTCTTCACCAATAGTTGTACGTAGAACTCCCGCACGGGTGCTGCCAACGGCACGAGCATAGGAGAGCGTCAGAGCCTCGGCATTGCCCGTCGCATCCTGATGAACCGCCCACAGCGCGGGGACGCCCACACCTTCAACGAAGAGACGGCGCATCATGTGACCGGGACTCTTAGGGGCGACCATCGCCACGTCGATATCGGCGGGCGGTACGATCTGCGAATAGTGCAGACTGAAGCCATGCGCGGTCAACAGCATCTTACCCGCAGCAAGGCCGGGCCTGATGTCGCGCTCGAAGACCTCGCGATGATGCTGGTCGGGAATAAGCATCATGATTACGTCGGCCTGCTCCGCTGCTGCTGCCGGCGTCATAACTTGCAAGCCTTCGGCCTCGGCCTTTTCGCGACTCTTGCTCCCCGTGGGTAGCCCGATTACTACATTACAACCATTATCATGCATGTTGAGCGCGTGCGCGTGGCCCTGACTTCCATAGCCAATCACAGCGATACGCTTCTGCTGCATTAATGCGAGATCCGCGTCTTTGTCAAGATAAATGTGTGCCATACAAATTTGTTCCTTTCACCTTTTCCGTGTCACGAGTCTATACATGTTATGTGGTAAGATACCACACTAACGCGTCCTCTTCTGTGTTACTCGACACAAGGACGCATGAAAACACCTACGCGTTCTTGCCACGTGCGATTGAGATATTCCCCGAACGCGCGATTTCACGCACACCATAGGACGTTACGCCTTCAAGCAAATGCTCAATCTGATCTTCACTGCTCACAATTTCTAGTGTCACAGTTTCCGTCGTGACCTCGATAATGTGAGCCGCAAAGCGTTGCCCGTAGTCCAGTATCTCCTGCACTTGTGAGCCAGTGGCGTTAATTTTGATGAGTGCTAATTCACGAGTAATAGCCTCCTGTGCCGCTAAATTTGTGACCTCCACAACATCAACAATCTTCCGCAGTTGCTCGACAAGCTGGTCAACGCTGACCTGCGAGTCATCGATACCAATTGTAACGCGCACGACGTCGGCTTGCGTGCTGCGCCCCAGGATGATCGTCTGCATATTCGCTCGTCTGCGACGTAGCAGACCAACAACGCGGTCTACCGCCCCCGGCCTGTCGTGTATCAACACAACAAGCGTATGTGCTTGCTCAGTTCCCTGTGGAATAGCCATCTGCCCTGAGCGTTCGGTGGTCGTGCTCATCATACTACACGCTCTCCGTCTCTTCGATCATGCTGGTGATCGCGGAACCGGGGGCAACCATCGGATAGACGTTTGCCTCAGCCTCGATCACAAAATCAATAATGACCGTGCCTTCGGTCTCCATCGCGCGTTTGATCGCCCCTGCAACCTCGTCGCGACGTGTGACGCGAATACCTGTTAGACCATAGGCAGCGGCGAGAAGTGTATAATCGGGGCCAGTCATAGGCGTCTCAGAATAGTTCCGTGAATGGAAGAACTGTTGCCACTGGCGTACCATGCCCAGATAGCCATTGTTCATAATCGCGACCTTTACAGCTACTCCTTCCTGTCGCAGCGTGGCGAGTTCCTGAATATTCATCTGAATACCACCATCACCCGCGATAGCCCAGACGGGGGCATCCGGCACACCCATTTTGACGCCCATTGCGGCTGGGAGTGCAAAGCCCATTGTGCCAAGTCCGCCAGAGGTGATATGACTGTTCTGGCGCGTCCACTGATAGAAACGAGCGGTCCACATCTGGTTTTGCCCGACATCAGAGACGATAATTGCATCGCCATCTGTCGCGTCATAAATCGCGCTGAGAATACCTGTCGGATCGGGGTACTCTTCGTTGTGCTTGATCTGTTGCTGTCGCGTCCGTGTTTCCGTCTCCCACGAACGAATTTCACTGAGCCATGCGTGTTTACTAGTTGCAGCGACGGCTTTTGCCAGAGTGGCAAGCGCAACCTTCGCGTCTGCGACAATAGGCAGGGTCGCGACCTTTACCTTGTGCATCTCCGAGGGGTCGATATCAATATGAATAATCTGAGCGTTGGGCGCGAAGCCCGCAACCTTGCCAGTGACACGATCATCGAAGCGCATTCCGACGGCAATAATCAGGTCAGCGTCACCAATCGCACGATTGACGTGGGCAGGGCCGTGCATTCCAGGCATTCCAAGGTGCAGTGGGTGCGTATCAGAAAACGCGCTCAGGCCAAGCAATGTTGTGATTACAGGAATCGTGGTCTTCTCAGCAAACACCCGCAATTCATTATACGCATTCCCCAGAATGATACCGTGTCCCGCCATGATGAGGGGACGCTGCGCCTGTGCGATAAGTCGCACGGCCTGCGCCGCCACGTACTCGGATATGCCAGTGGGTTGTATAGCCTCCATCTGCTCACTAGAGGTACGCGAGGCTGAGGGGCGATACGTCGCTTTGCCGAGTAACACGTCTTTGGGGATGTCTATCAGCACGGGGCCGGGGCGACCACTCTGCGCGACACGAAACGCCTCATGCACAACAGCCGCAACTTCATCAGCACTGCGAACTAAAAAGTTGTGCTTGGTGATTGGTTGTGTGACGCCAATAACATCAGTTTCTTGAAACGCGTCGCGCCCGATAAAGTGGCTCGCGACCTGACCAGTAATGGCGACCAAAGGAATAGAGTCCATAAACGCGGTTGCAAGTCCGGTCACAAGATTGGTCGCGCCGGGGCCGCTTGTCGCGACACACACACCAGCCTTGCCGGTGGCGCGTGAATAGCCATCGGCGGCATGAGCTGCGGCCTGTTCGTGACGCACCAGAACGTGATGCAAGGCAGGATATGAGGTGAGCGAGTCGTAAAACGGCATGATAGCTCCACCTGGATAGCCAAAAAGAATTTCTACGCCTTCGCGCATGAGAGCCTCACACAGAATTGCGCTGCCAGCCAGTTCGCGTTCGCTCTCGTTGTTTGGTGTTGCTTGCGCTGTTGTTTCAGTACCCTGTTGAATAAACTTTGCTGCGATTGCCATAATTGCTCAAATCCTCCAAAAAATTAAAGAACAAAAAAAGAACCTCCCGCTAGTGGGAGGTCCTCAATAGGATACCTTCTTTGGATTGGGTGCGCCGTTGCTCCCGTTAATCTCCCCGTGTCGTGCGTGTGAATGTGGCTAGCCCTACCGTTTCCTGTGTTTGCCCTACCAGACCCTCAAGACTAATCGGTCTGGTAAGGCAAGTAAGGAGGAGAATGCTAATCACTACCACAAGGCTTACAAGGAGAAGGGATACGACAAGGAGTGCGATTACAAACAAAGAAACCGACGCTACCGCGCCGGTTCCAATAATAAGTGTGCTTGCAGCCGCCATGTACATTGTACACATCGCAGGCATAGAGAATTGCGAAAAGGACATATTTTGAGCACATGCAGAACGAGCAGCCATTGCTGTCTGTGCTGTACTCATTGATGATGCCATTTTTCTACTCCATACACTGTATGCATTACGTGTTGTTTCTGGTAATAGACCCGTACAAGAGCTACAACAGCAGCTTCGCTGGAGCACCTCGCGGATGTTCATTGCTTGTTTGAGAGCATACACTACTTCACGAATAGTTGTCAACCCTATAGATGGCAGTTACGGAAGTTTGGGAGAAGCTCACACGCTATCGCAACAACCTATGTATAAAACCTCTATATACTTCTCTGGTGATGCGCTCGCTTGACAGCACTTTCTTGGTTGTCTATAGTGTATTGCAGACGGCCTCATCTTCGTCTCTCTCTTGCTTTCTATCGCCTTTCCCTATTTTACAAAGGATTTTTTTATGAGCAAACTTCACGATTCCGAACGCACACGCACAATCACCTGGGCAGACCCAACGGAGAGTGCGAAACAGGGACGTACCATGAGTGGGCTTGCATATTTACGTGCGTTACAATCGGGGGAGGTACCACCTGCTCCAATCGCGGCCTTAATGAATATGCGTATCACAGAGGTCGAGGAAGGGCGTATCGTTTTCGCGGCGGAGCCTGCCGAGTACCACTATAACCCCATTGGTACCGTACACGGAGGCTTCGCCGCAACACTCCTCGACTCAGCACTTGGGTGCGCGATTCATACTACGCTACAGGCGGGTGTTGGCTATACGACGTTGGAGGTTAAGGTAAACTATCTACGCCCCATGACCAGTACCACCGGCACAGTCTACAGCGAAGGAAAGGTTATCCATGTTGGAGGACGAGTTGCCACCGCCGAGGGGCGCATCACTGACGCTTCGGGAAAACTCTACGCGCACGCAACCACAACCTGCATTATCCTCAAGCCATGACTGCGGCCTTCTTAGGATATTGCTTTATCCAACGCGCGGTTGTGCGCACGATAAGCAGCGTACCTATAATAGCAGGAAGTGCGAAAATCGCAATCGTCATCACAAGTATATGTGCGACATAAAAGGCTGGCATGATACGTGGAATTGTCTGAAAAATGGTCGCGGTTACGACCCCTATGAAAGAGTTACTCTGCCCAAAGATGTGCCAGTAGAGCCACGGTTTGCCTAACACAGACTTTGGCTTGCGTTTGACAGCAAGAAAACCAATCAAGCCCATAACATACGTTGGTGGCGTGGCCCACTGGAACGCCGAAAAGGTTCCTGGATGCTCAATCAAACCAAGTAAAAAACCTATGGGCAGTGAAAGCGTGAGAAGCCAAAAGTATACATTACCAAGCATCGAGTGCAAAGACTTTTTGCGCTTATGAACGGCAACCGTAACTGTACCAACTAAGAGTAGCAAACACGAGACGATAACGTGAAAAGTAATTAAGTAAGGCATGGAAGTAGTCTCTTTCTGGCATTGCGCCGGAGCGGTAGTGTTCCGCCTTCAACGTTCTTGCCTTGAGTATAGCTTCAAATGCGTAAATAGCACTGTGCCTTCAGTCATCTCTTGCCTCACATTTTCCTCTTATGACCATCCCATGACCTTAGTCATAGACATTCGTAAGGCTATAAGAAATATACAATGACGTTGTGCAGATAGTGTGTCAAAAGCTGCTATGTTATAATTTTGGTGGGAGCACACATCAGCAGCCGTACAAGAAAAGAGGCACTCAGTTGCTAAATAAACGCGCACCGTTTCGCATAGACCAAGCCACACCAACCAAACGTCTGCACTATGGAGCAACAGAGAGTGCGGGGTACGTCACCGTTGCTATTGGTTACTTCATCAGCGTTTTTTCGGCGAGTGGTGCTACATTTCTTACTATCTTCACATTTACGGTATTACAAATCCTGTATACGCTTGTTCTCTGGTGGACTGTTACACATTCTCTTATGCCGCGTTGGCAGATGCTAGTGGCGGTAAGTTCTTTGCTTCTACTTACCGTTGCCAGTGGTCTGTTCTCGCTTGTAGGCATCTATCTGGACTGGTTGCTCTACTTTGTAACCGTTGGCGTACTATATATGCTCCTTCCAGCACCACGCGCCTTTCTTATCACGGTACTACTTTATCTGTGTATCGGTCTTACGCTCTTTATAATCAACGGCGCGATTGGGTTCAGTCAACCGTGGCTCTCCATGTTGGCGGGCTTCGCGTTTGTCACACTGTTTTCGATCGCCAACAAGTCACTCGTCGCGCAACGCGAGCGTTCTGCAATGCTACTCGACCAGTTGGAAGCCTCAAACAACGAACGGGAAGAGGCAAACACACAGCTACAAAAGTATGCAAATGAGGTCGAAGAACTGACGATAGATCGCGAACGCACACGTATGGCACGCGAGATTCACGATACGCTGGGACACTATTTGACGATTTTGAGCATTCAACTTGAAACTATTAGCAAACTACAGGAATGTGATCCCATCCGCGCGATGGTTGAAGCTGCGGAAGCACGCCGTGTCACCGCGCAGTCGATACAGGAGGTACGCAACGCCGTAGCAGCCCTACGACCTTCGAGTATCGCGACGCTGAGTTTGCCAGCAGCGTTGACTCAGCTCACCGACGAGTTTGGCGCAACAAGTCGTGAGACAGAGCTAACACTTGACCTTGAAACGCAGCTTCCTCCGCTCTCACCAGACCTGCAACTGGCACTCTACAGAGTCGCGCAGGAGGCACTCACGAATATCCGCAAACACGCGCAAGCAACGAAAGTATTGCTTCGTTTACGCTACGAGGAGAACATGCTCGAACTTGTTGTTCTTAATAACGGCAAGAGTATGTCGGAAAAAAGTGTGAAACTTGTTGGTAGTGGCTTCGGCTTGCTCGGTGTGCGCGAACGGATCGAGCTGCTTGGCGGAAACGTTACCTATGGGTCGGAAGAGACTGAGGGCTATCGTGTAACCGTGCGAGTTCCACTTATGAAGGAAAAAGAGGAATAGCAGATGACAAAGCTTATTCGCATCTTGATTGTCGATGACCAGACGCTTGTGCGCGAAGGATTCCGCAAACTACTGGAATTGGAAGCTGATTTCGCGATTGTTGGTACAACAGGCGATGGCGAAGCCGCAGTAGCACTCGTTGAGCAACTCTATCAGCAAGGCACTCCTCCTGATGTTATTCTTATGGACATCAGGATGCCACACATGGACGGCATTGCGGCAACACAGGCGATTGTCGCGCATAGACCTGATGCTCACATCATCATTCTCACGACGTTTGATGATGTCGAGCTTATTCATGCCGGTCTGCGGGCGGGCGCACTTGGCTACTCACTCAAAGATATCACGGCGGAACAGCTTGCAATGACGATACGCACCGCCGCAAACGGGCAGGTGCTACTCCAATCTACTATTGCAAGTAAGGCTTTTTCTACGTTTACATCTGTACCGCAGGCAAGCACGGCATCACCCTCGCCAAATACACGCACGCCGCTTTCTCCCGACTATATCAACGTGGCAGTACAGGTTGAGCAGCTGACCGATCGGGAACGTGAGGTGCTGACACTAATCGCGCAGGGCGCGTCAAATCGTGAGGTTGCCGAACGCCTCTACGTTACTGAGGGAACCGTCAAAAATCATATGACCAATATTCTGAGTAAGTTGGGCGTGCGTGATCGCACTCAAGCAGTGCTCAAAGCGAAAGAACTGGGCTTTGTTTGAACTATTTCCCGTTCATACGGTTAAACACGGCTAGCCAGTTCGTCGCGACCTCTTTTTGCGCCTGCTGTAGCGATATTGCCCCTTTGCACACTTGGTCGTGCAGGTAATTCTCAACCTTGTCTTTTTCGTGAAAACCGGGTGTGGGTGAGGCAATTTCGGGCCAGAGGTTCGAGATATCGTTTGAGCCACCCAGCTCAAGGCTTACAAGGTGATCGACCTCGTATTGTCCTGTGGTATGACTACCTATTCCATAGGAACTATACGCCTGATTTTTTACACTCTGCGGCACGTTACGTACAGAACTCGAATAGCCAGAGACGCAGATAGCCTCTTTTGTCCCTGTGGCAAGGATGGCACCAGGAGTACAGGCAGAGTCTGGCAACCCGTTATGCGCCTGACAACCAGAAGTTTTCGTTTGTACACCAAACTTCGCCGTTCCTGTTGTATTGTCCGGCGGATTGCTGTTCCCCGATGTCGCAACAGGAGTATTGCTACTTCCCGACGGAGTTCCCGGTATAGTTGGATGTGGTTGCCGAAGATAGAAATACCCTGCAATCACGACAAGTATAACTAAAATTCCTACAATAGGAGAACTATTTCGTCCTCTTCTCATCTTAACATATCTCCTCAGCTAAATTTTGTGTGTAGGTATCATAAACGTTCTTAACAACTATTGTTGACATTACGACTACTATTCGGATTGTAACACAAGCCATGAAGCAGTAAAATTGCGTGCCTGTAGATCAGCTTTTTTTAGCCAATAGTAGAGTAATCCTGTGCTTGCCCAGCGCATTCCTGCCTGCGCGTCCGAGTCTACCTGAAACAACAGATGCCATTCCATAGCCCCCGTCAGCAATTCTTTGGCTTGCGGATCATTGATATCGGTTACACCATGAGAAGTAAGTTGGCATTGCGAACGCATATCGTCTTGCAACGTTTCAGGATTACCAAGCAGACGGGTATGCGTGGCGGCATGATCTTCTACGGTAGGAAACGTCGCATACAGCGTCTCATAGTGTTGCTGCTCTTCTTGCGTCCAGTCAAAGTTCGGTAGCTCAAGCTCCGGTTGCAATGCTAAGGTCAGCTCACTCACGAAAGTGAGCATACACGCTTTGAACTGGCTCGTCGTGGGAAGAGTCGCGGGTGCTCCAGTACGCTGAAGTTTAGCAGGCTTTTCGACAAAAAGAACTGTCCAGCCACCCTTGTCAGCAGGGTCAGCACCGTAGGTCTCCTGTTGCGCGTCATAAAAAAACCAGAGCATACCCTGTTCAGGCAAAGCACCCGCGATATCGTGTGCATGCACATCGGCAAGACGAATTTGCGCGAGAAAGGATTGTGGCACACCTTTCCATTCCGGCCACACTATACCTACTGGCAAATCAGGCACGCCGCCAAGCTTTGACGCACCAACTTCTACTGTGTCTTCCGCCACAGGCGTTGGCAAGAGCCGAATTGACGCTTTTGTAAGCGCATCAATGTCTTTTGTGACGCGTGTCAGTCCAGCCGCGATAAAAGCAGTCTGCACACCAGCTTTGTTCATAAGAACCTCCATTTCTTTGTCTTACGAAGAGAAAGACGGAACAGCTTCATCCTTGACATATACTTCCAGAAACCGTAGACTATTCTATAGTAGACGTGTCAACAATTTACCAACAAACTACAAAGTGAGTCTTACTCCACAAAGAAGAGGAGAACTCTTATGACCATCGTTGATTTCTTTTTCTCGCCTTATCCCACAGCACAAGCACGACGCTTACAGGCCGCCCTTGCTGATGGAATAGCACACGGTAGTCGTATTATGCCACACGATCCTTTGCCAGATACACCCGTGACACTGCTATTTTCTGTGAACGCGCAGTTACCAATTGAGCATATCGCAGCCTATTATACAACTGATGGCTCACCACCCGTTGGGTTAAAGGGTATCGTATCGCAGGGAGCGCGAGTGATGGCGGAGCGAGGAGAAACGACGCAAGAGACTGACAGTGATGTTCACTCATGGTACGCATTGCTACCCGCACAACCCGACGGAACGCTCGTGCGCTACTGCGTCGATGGATGGAACGAACGCGGCGGGTACTGGCAGGCAGACAATGTTGAGCCGGTGAGCGTTCCCCCGATGGGTGGGCGAATATTCGCGTATCATGTTGATCGCTGGGCCGCACCTGAATGGTGGGGCGATGCCATCGTCTATCACATTTTTGTAGACCGCTTTAATGCAGCAGTCGAGGAACCCCGTCTACTCGATCACAACCAGCGCGAGATTACAGGTTTCTTTGGTGGGACACTACAAGGCGTTATAGAAAAACTCGACTATATTCAGCAACTGGGGGCAAACTGTATCTGGCTCTCTCCACTCTTCGAGAGCGCGACACATCATGGCTATAACGCGTCAGATTATTACACAGTAGCGCGACGCTATGGAACAAACGAGACATTACGCAAGCTTACACATGAGGCACATCAGCGTGGGATGCGCGTTCTGTTTGACTTTGTCGCCAATCATACCTCCAATCAGCACGCGGCATTTATAGACGCACTTGCTCATCCCGATGGTGCGATGGCGCAATGGTATGCCATTAGTGATACTACTGCCAACAGCTATCGTAATTACGCGGGCGTCAGTGATATGCCAGAGTTGCGAACAGACCATCCCGCTGTACAACGATATCTCATCGATGCCGCGAAGTATTGGCTACACGATCTGGGAGCCGATGGTCTGCGCCTAGATTATGTGCCGGGGCCATCTCATGCGTTCTGGACGGTTTTTCAACAAGCAATCAAGACCAACTTTCCTAACGCGGTGACAGTTGGTGAGATTACGGCCCCACTGTCGGAGATCGCGGACTATGCGGGACGTGTCGATGCCTTCATGGATTTTCCACTGACACATCTGCTCCGCCAGACGTTCGCGCTACGCTCTCTTCCGCTTACGACACTGCTTGCTCAACTTGACGCACACCACTCACCGACAGACATGAGTAGCGCGACCCTGCTCGATAATCACGACATGCACCGCTTTCTCTGGATAGCGGATGAGCATATTGAGCGACTCAAGCTCGCGGCAGTCTGCCACCTGACTCTGGAAGGCACTCCGATTGTGTACTATGGAACAGAGGTTGGCCTTTCACAGTACGATGATGCTCACAAAGAGAACGCCTACGCTCGCGCTCCTATGCTGTGGGATGAGCGGCAGGATACGTCGCTGCTCCAGCTCTACCGTGAGTTAATCGCGCTTCGTAATACTCACGCGGTGTTGCGACATGGCACAAGAATGACGCTTGCCACTGAGCTACTCAATAGAGAGAATATATCTGCTGAGAGTCGCGAACAGGTCGGTGGTTACATTCGTGTGTTGGGGCAAAGCTACATCTTTGTCTTCTTGAATAATAGTACGCAGAACATTTCACTTCGCCTATCGCTTGCCGCGACCCTCAAGCAAGCAGGGATTGAAGGTACACCTGACCTGCTGAAGACGCTTTTCTCAATGCATGAAACACAACTCATCCGTGTCTCTAACGGCTACCTTGAAGTAGCACTGGCAGCACTCACTGGTGTACTCGTGGGAAGTGGAGAGACAATCACGGACATATAGAACGAGTTCTTTGTAACGCTGCCCAGAACTAATAGAGAGGGAACAGACTGTGAGAGGTCACAGTGAGCTGACGTAGTTATAGCCAGAGTCTATCCTATACGTGTAACCGGGGAAACAATGCACATTTTGCGAGAGCCACAAAAGTAGTACACCAAACAGTTGACAAATCAACTGTTTCTGACTATACTATTAGCAGTGAGTTACAACAATCCTGCTACCGTGAAGGGTGTACTTCATGAATACATTTGGCAATGATGCTGGTGTGGAGCATGAGATGTATCAGGTACTGACGAAAACGTTTCTGCTTTTAGATGACTGTGATCGTCAGTTTTTTGCAGAGTATGGATTGAGTACACGGCAATTCTGGGCGTTACAGCACTTGCATAAGCGGCAAGCGTGTTCGATGGTTGATCTTAGTCGTGTGTTATTCACCGATAAAAGCAATGTAACCGGCATTGTTGATCGATTGGAACGCCTTCATCTGGTCACACGAACAACAGATGTGCGTGATCGTCGCGTTGTTTTACTCACGCTTACGCCGGAAGGTCGGCAACTACGCGAAACGGTCAGTGAGCAACATAATGTTCGTGTGCATAACCTGATGCGTGTGGTCAATGGTGTATCTTTGCACACATTATTAGAGTATTTACAAACGATCAGTTGCAACATTGAAGCATACCTAGGGCAAGCACGCGACGTAGAAGCGTCATAGAAAACGTGCAATGTGCGAGGTAGAGCGATTGCGACAATTTGCGTCTACAGACCCTGTATTGCGGACATGTTCTATGCATCGTATTGCTACGAGCGTAGAGAGTTTTCCTGACGTATCATTATCGTATTGTGCGATGGAGCACAAAGGAGGAAAACGCCTCTTGCACCACCCATATCTTTTTAATGCATGTTGCTGAGCGAACAACATGTCGTACTCATCCTCATGTCCCGCGCGGGTAGGCTCCGCGTTTTCGCGCACAGCTGCTCTTGTTCATGTCATGATGCATTCACACAACACGTGTGATGCATGTTCATAGCCAAGCATACAGGGGAAAAGGGAAACACTGGTGTTCCTGCACTTCCCTATCATGGAGGATTCGGTTATGTCTTTCAAGCGCATTTCCAAGTACGTCTTGCCACTTGCCCTTTTGTTCACGCTCTTTCTTACGGCGTGCGGTGGGAGCAGTAGTGGCGGCAGTGGCAGTACATCCGCGACCACGCAAAACATCACCGTTAGCGTGTGGCACGCCTGGACAGGTGATTATCTTACCGCGAAACAGGCGATCTTTGATGCCTATCACAAGGCCCATCCCAACGTCACTTTCAAACTTGTACATCAAGACGATGTTGTCGCCAAGTCGATCACTGCTGTAAAGGCGGGCAACGGCCCCGATATCATCGACTATGCCGATGATAACCTGGGCAAGCTCGCCTCAAGTAATGTCGTGGTTCCTTTGGACAAATACTTTGGCAGCGATTATGTCAATCAGAACTTCAGTAAAGCTGCCGCCGAAGCTGTCACCTTCAACGGGCATGTCTATGGTCTGCCGGAGACCGTCGAAGCCATCACAATGATGTACAACAAAGCTCTTGTTCAGGCTAGCGACCTCCCCAAAACAACCGATGATATGCTGACCTTCTCAAAGAGCTATGCCGCAAAGAACCCTGGCAAGTATGGTATCGTCTGGGATGTGAACAACGCCTACACTGCCGCAGCGTTCTACTATGGCTATGGCGCGAAATACGTTACATCCGATGGCAAAGCGCACCTTGACTCGCCCGAAGCCCTTGCCGCAACCAAGTTTATTGGTTCGTTCAATCAGTATCTGCCCAAGCAGATCACGTATGATGTTGCTTCCTCACTCTTCACAGAGGGCAAGGCCGCAATCATCATTAATGGCCCCTGGTCATATTCAGACTACGCAAACAAGGCCAAACTGAACCTCGGCTTCGCGACCTTGCCGATCGTTGCATCGACAAACACACCCGCGAAACCCTTTGTCGGCGTGAAGACACTGTGGGTTACAAAAAACGCCAAAGATGTTGCGACAGCAGCAGATGTTATTAAGTTTTTTACCAGCAAGGATCAGCAGATCAACATGGTCAAGGTCACAGGCGAAATTCCAGCAAACACTGCTGCCGCCGATGATCCAGCAGTCGCAAGCAATCCCGCGATTGCCGGTTATGCAGCGCAGGCCAAGCTCGGCACGGCTCTTCCAAATACCCCGTATATGTCGGCATTATGGACACCTGTACAGAGTGCGCTGACCGCCGTCTGGAATAAGTCGCAAACACCGGAACAAGCCATGGCTGCCGCACAGAGTGCAGCAACGAAGGGTATCTCGCAGATCACTTCATAGGTGGGTGTAAACACGGCATCCCCGATTTCGCAGTAAACGCTCGCGTGTAGCGAGAACTTGAAAGGCGGAGACCAGTACCTTCATTGGCTCTCCGCCTTTTTCCATAAGCGCATCTCTTCAACATCTTTTTTCGTCGGGCAACCGTTATACAAAAAGGAGTTATCCACCCATTCTTTCTATAAAGGCGCGAAGAGAGCAACCTTTATTCCGAAACGGCGTCGTTTTGCATCAGAAAGGATTTACCACTATGCAGTGTCTGACCAGAACATCTGAAAAGGGGAGAAAGCAATGATTAAGGTAAGTCGTGGTACTGTCTTTCTTTATCTGCTCCCGATGATTATTACCATCGGTTTAATCACGTTGTGGCCCATCATCTACACGTTTTATCTCTCATTTACAAACTATACTCTGTTCAACTCTGACAACTACGGTTTGATTGGACTGGGCAACTATCAAAAGTTGTTCTTCACAACTGATACTGACCTCTTCTTTGTCATTGGTCAGACACTCCTCTACGTTGTGGTCTGCGTCTTCTTTTTCCTGCTGATAGGAATGACAACGGCCCTTGCCTTGAACAACCCGAAAATCAAGGGGTTAGGCTTCTGGCGTGTCGCGCTGCTTGTTCCCTGGGCCGCCCCATCAGGTATCACGGCGTTGATTTGGAAGTTCCTCTTCAACTATGACTTTGGCCCCATTAACCAGATTGGACGCGTCTTCTTCGGCAAAGGTTTTGGTATTCCCTGGATTACCACTCCCTGGGGGGCTTTCATCGCGGTAGTGATCGTTAATGTCTGGCTCTCTTACCCCTTCTTCACCATTGTTATTCTCGGTGCGCTCCAGAGTGTTCCGCAAGAACTGAGCGAGGCCGCGAATGTCGATGGCGCGGGTGCATGGCAACGTTTTGTCTCTGTTACGCTACCTCTGCTCCGACCTGCGATTACGCCCGCGACTATTCTTAGCGCGATTACTACCTTTCAAATGTTCACCACCGTCTACCTCATCACGCAGGGTGGCCCCGTAACAAGTGCTGACAAGCCCGGCTTTACTGAATTTGTGATGTTGTATATGTACAAGCGCATTCTTGGCTCCGATGTTGCGAATCCACATTATGCATTCATCGCAGCGTTCGCGATTGTGATGTTCGTTATTCTCGGTTCAGCAACATTCCTAGCGCGATCTCTTGGTCAATCAAGAAGAAAGGAAGCATTAGCATGAGCGATCAGTCGATGAATGCAAGTACCTCAAGTGAAGCCATTTCAACAACACAGCGCGTTGTTCCCACGAAGACACGTGCAAGCGAAGACTCGTTTGCCATCACGATGCAACGCCGCGTTTTGCCAAATCTGGGTGTAGTCATGATCTATCTATTTTTGACTATCATGACAATTTTTGCGCTCTTTCCGGTGTATTATGTCATTCAAGCATCACTCGCCGGCGCGCAAAATTTGTACACAACCGATCTGCACATACTGCCCGCTAACCCGACATTTGACAACTATATCTACGCATTTACACAGTTGCCATTATTGAACTGGGTAGGCAATACGTTTATCGTGTGTAGTATCACAACGATTGTTGGCCTAGCCTTTTCGACGACAGGTGCATACGCCCTCTCACGTTTTCGCTTCAATGGGCGCGAGGCCACATTGAACGGACTCCTGGCAATTCAGGCGTTCCCCGCGCTACTCGCCTTGCCCGCGTACTACCTCCTGCTCAACGCACTCGGCTTAATCAACAACCTGGCGGGCTTGATTATCGTCTATTCGGCGGGTACACTGGTCTTTGGAGCATGGAACATCAAAGGCTACTTCGATACGCTACCTGTCGAGCTAGAGCAGGCCGCGATGATCGATGGCGCAACACACTTTCAAGCCTTCTGGCGCATCACATTGCCGCTCGCAACACCTGCGATTGCAGCTTCGGCGATTTTCATGTTTATCGGTGGTTGGAATGAGTACGCCCTGGCGAATCTTGTGCTTAACGCGAACGATGCGGCAGGCAGTAACCTGACCTTTATTCTGGGCCTCTATAGTCTTCAGAGTGACTATCACACCCCCTGGGGCATTTTCGCGGCAAGTTCGGTCATCATCTCGGTTCCCCTGATCGCGCTGTTCCTGTATGCACAACGCTTCTTCAAATCCGGCCTCACCATCGGCGGTGTTAAAGGATAAAAGGTAAGAGTCAAGATAAGTTTGTAGAGTTCGTAGTAAAGAGAAGGCAGATGTTGTGCAACATCTGCCTTCTCTTTACTCTATTTGAAGAGGTGCTTTTGTGTGCCTACGCAGCAGGGAAGAGCATAGTGTCAAGTTCGGAGCCGTCGATGGTTTCGACCTGAATAAGATGTTCGGAGATGGCAATTAGTCGCTCTTTTCGCTCCATCAAGATGCTGATTGCGGTTGCGTATGCTTGCTCGATAAGCATACTTACTTCGGCATCAACGCGAGCGGCAGTCTGTGCGCTAATGGTTGAAGACCCGTCGGCCTCAGCTTTAAGGGCAATATTGCCAAGCGAACTCATTCCAAACTCGCAAACCATGCGTCGCGCAACACTGGTGACGTACTCGATGTCTTGGCCTGCGCCCGTCGTGATGTCGCCAAAGATGATCTCTTCGGCAGCACGTCCACCCATCGCACCTGCGAGCTTTGCGACCAGCTCGGAACGGCGAATGAGATAGCGGTCCTCGGCAGGTGCCTGCACGGTGACACCAAGTGCCATACCACGCGCGATTGCGGAAACTTTTTGCACAGGGTCGGTGCCGGGCATGGCACGCATAACGATGGCATGACCAACCTCGTGATAGGCAATAATCGCCTTTTCCGCTTCTGTAATAAGGCGACTCTTGCGCTCTGGCCCCGCCATCACGCGCAGAATCGACTCGTCAAGCTCTGGCTTGCGAATGACCGTTTGTCCATTACGTGCCGCGAGTAGTGCAGCTTCGTTGAGCAAATTAGAGAGGTCGGCACCGGAAAAGCCGGCGGTCTGGCGAGCGAGGTCATGCATGGTAACACCCTCGGCGAAGGGCTTGTCTTTAGCATGGACTTCGAGAATGGCGAGACGACCACGAATGTCGGGTTTATCTAATATGACACGACGATCAAAACGTCCTGGGCGGAGCAGTGCCTGGTCAAGCACATCGGGGCGATTGGTCGCGGCAATAACTACAATGTTGCTCTGCTTATCAAAACCGTCCATCTCAACCAGCAACTGGTTAAGCGTCTGCTCACGTTCGTCGTTGCCACCTGCGCCCGTGTTGCTACGCTGGCGTCCAACAGCGTCTATTTCATCAATAAAAAGAATACATGGAGCATGGTCTTTCGCCTCTTTGAAGAGGTCACGCACACGTGCTGCACCCACACCCACAAACATTTCGACAAACTCGGAGCCATTCACACTGTAAAACGGAACACCTGCCTCACCTGCTACCGCACGCGAAATTAACGTTTTACCTGTACCTGGCGAACCCGCGAGCAGCACACCTTTTGGCGTGCGTGCGCCCATTGCGGTAAAACGCTCCGGTGTCTTGAGAAACTCCACAATTTCTTGCAGTTCAAGCTTCGCCTCTTCGACGCCGGCGACATCCTTGAAAAGAATCGAGGGACGCGACTCATTAAAGCGTTTCGCTTTGGAACGCGCGAACGACATCGCTTGCCCATTCGCGCCACCACGCCTGATAAAGAACAACACACCCATAAGCAACAGCGTCACGAGAACTGCATCCGCGACCCCCTGAGCTACCTGTGCGTGTTGACCAGTGTCTATACTTACCACGACATCATCACGGCGCAGTGTCTCTGTAATTGCCTGCCCTTCTTCTTTAAACGCATGATACAGTTGCCCGTTTTTTCCCGTTGCTGTAATATCATTACCATTTATCGTTGCGTCTTTTAACTGGTGGCGATCTGCCATGTTAAGAAGTTCACTAATAGGTTTGTCCTGTACTGTAGGCCCATGAAATACGCTGCTCATAGCACGCAGACTGACAAACACTATTAAAAGAACGCCTGCAAGAATGAGTAACGCAGGTGTAGCGTAGCGCGTAAAAACGTTTTTCTTGCGCGTTGCTTTAGGTGATGAGGTTCTGGGACTTGTTGGTTCACGGTTGTCTTTCGGAAATATTTGCATACAATAACCATTGACCCTTCTATATAGCTTAATAACCCAAATAAGTTTTTCTACTTACAAAGTATGTACCAAAATTTATCATTCTCTAAGGATTTCTTAATAATACTTAGAGAAAACCCATGCACGTAGTATAGCGTAGAGTTTTCTCTTTATCAAGGTGAGAGGAGAATTAGAACGCTTAGAAGCCTGAGAGAATGGTACTAATGTATTATTTATAGTTGGTAACTTTGAGTACTCATCTTTGCCCGTTTGACACTCACAGCAATGATTGTTATTCATTACCCGTTTTTAGCGTAGGGGGAAAACATTGGCAGTAGGCTTTGTTGTACGCAACGGGTAGCCATATTCCCTGGATATGCTATACTATCCGTCAAGCAAATATTTTGTGAACAACACGTTACAATAGGAAATTTTCTATGAAAAAACTTCCAGTTTTGTCCAACGCATTGAGGAGAATTCTGGCACACGCTGTGCAGGACGGGAAAGAAGTACAACCCTTCAGCAGGGAAAGTACCGAAAAAGCTCCACGTATCCGCGATGCGAAGGTGGTTCACAGCGTCTGCCCGTATTGTGCGATAGGGTGCGGCCTGAACGTTTATGTCAAAGATGGCAGAGTGATTGATATTGAGGGTAATCCCGACAGTCCAATCAATGGTGGCACGCTCTGTCCCAAAGGGTCGGCGACATTTCAGTACACGGTCAATTCGCTCCGTTTGCAACATGTGCTCTATCGCGCTCCCTACGCGGAGCAATGGAAAGTAAAACCGCTTGACTGGGCTATGGAGCAGATCGCCCGGCGCGTTAAACAAACACGCGATGAAACGTTTGTAGAACGACTACCCGATGGGCGCGAGGTTAATCACACACTTGGTATTGCCTCTTTAGGTGGCGCGACTCTCGATGTTGAAGAAAATTACTTAATCAAAAAGCTTTTTAATGGCGGACTAGGCATAGTTGCAATCGAAAATCAAGCTCGCATCTGACACAGTGCAACCGTACCCGGTCTGGGTACATCGTTTGGTCGTGGCGGAGCCACAACATTTCCAGCAGACTTGCAGAGCAGTGACTGCATTCTCATCATGGGCAGCAACATGGCTGAAGCGCATCCTGTGGGCTTCGCGAACGTGGTCAAGGCAAAAGAAAAAGGCGCACAGGTCATTCACATTGACCCACACTATTCGCGTACCTCCGCCCTGGCAAATTTATATATTCCGACACGCGCGGGGAGCGATATTGCGTTTCTCGGTGCGATTATCTCCTATGTACTTGAACATCATGCATATTTCGCAGAGTATGTGCTATCCTATACCAATATCGCAATGCTTATCAGTGAGGACTATAGAGACACGGAGGAACTGGATGGCCTTTTCTCCGGGTACGACGCAGAAACTCGCACCTACCCTGACCAGAGCAGTTGGGATTATCAGCGCGATGCAGATGGACAGGTACGAACCGATTCAACACTACAACATCCCTTCTGTATATTCCAGATTATGCGTCGCCACTTCGCACGCTACACGCCACAGATGGTAGAGCAGATATGTGGTGTTTCACGAGAACAATGGTTACAGGTTGTAAAAACGCTCATTGAAAACTCTGGACGTGAGCGCACTACCTCGATCTGCTATGCGGTTGGTTGGACACAACACTCAAAAGGTGCCCAGATCATCCGCGCCGCCGCCATTCTGCAACTACTTCTAGGCAACGTAGGGCGTCCCGGTGGCGGTCTAATGGCCTTACGTGGTCATGCCTCAATTCAAGGTTCAACCGACGTGCCGACGCTATACGATCTCCTATCGGGCTACATGCCACAACCTGCCGCGATGTTGAATGCTACACCTAATACCGAGGAGGAGCCGACAACCACTACCTGGAGCGAGCAGTCCGATCAACGGCTACACGCACGTTCACAGCAAATGCTCGCCGAGTATATCGATACATCGGGCGAAAAGCTTGGCTGGTGGTCGAACTTTTCCGCATATATTCATAGCTTCCTCAAAGCGTGGTATGGTGAGGCGGTTCACGAGGAAGGTGCGGACTTCGGCTATCGCTGGGTTCCCAAGATGATTGCTGACCATTCGCACCTTGCGACAAGTTATGAAATGCTTGATGGAAAAGTCAAAGGCTACTTTCTGCTGGGACAAAATCCGGCGGCGGGCAGTAGCAACGCGCGAATGCAACGCAAAGCATTGGCGCAGTTAGACTGGATGGTTGTGCGTGATCTGTATGAAGTAGAGTCCGCCGCGTTCTGGTATAAGGGGCCTGAAACGGTTGACCCCACAACAATCAAAACGGAGGTGTTTCTGTTGCCCGCCGCCGCTTCTACGGAAAAAGAGGGGTGCTTTACCAACACGCAACGCCTCATTCAATGGCGTGATAAAGCGGTTGATCCCACCAACGACACCCGTTCGGACTTGTGGTTTATCTATCATCTGGGCAAACGGCTAAAAGAATTATACGCTGAGAGTACAGAGCAAAAAGATAGACCATTGCAGGCGTTGACCTGGGAGTACGAAAACTCCAAACATGGTGAGTGGCGCATTCACGATGAGCCTGACGCGCTGCTTGTCCTGAAGGAGATTAACGGCTACTACACACGTTCCCCAGAAGGAGACAGAGCCACTGGCGAAACAGTATATACCTTGCGTGATGGCCCTCATGTTTCCGGCTTCGCGGCCCTCAAGTCCGATGGCAGTACCGCGTGTGGTTCTTGGATTTATAGCGGCGTGTATCCAGAAGCGCAACGGAACCGCGCGGCAGACCGTACTCCTGGTGGGTACGCGCATCTAAACTGGGGCTTTGCATGGCCCGCCAACCGTCGCATTCTCTACAATCGCGCCTCGGCTGATCCACAGGGCCGCCCCTGGTCAGAACGCAAAAAGTACGTCTGGTGGGATGCAGAACAGAAAACATGGACAGGTCTTGATGTGCCAGATTTCCCGCTTGCTAAGCCGCCTGACTATATACCACCTACTGACGCAGTTGGCATAGATGCGCTCTCTGGCATCGACCCGTTCATTCTCAAAACTGATGGTAAGGGCTGGCTTTTCGCGCCCAAAGGCTTGAAAGATGGCCCATTGCCGACTCACTATGAAGCGGCAGAGTCGCCTGTGCAGAATGCATTATACAAGCAACAGATAAATCCTGCGGCACGGCTAAATAACAAGCGCAAAGATAACCAGCTCGCGAACGTGAGTGACGCACGATATCCAATTGTAATTACCACATATCGTCTGACAGAACATCATGTGAGTGGCCCGATGTCGCGCTGGATGCCCTGGCTTAACGCGCTACAACCCTCGCTCTTCGCGGAACTAAGCCCCGAATTGGCGGCAGAGCGTGGTATTCAGCATGGGCAGTGGATGGTGATAGCCACGCCACGCGGTGAGATTGAGGCACGAGCAATGGTGACAAAACGCATTCGCCCGCTACGCGTCGGCGGTCATACCGTTCATCAAATCGGGCTGCCCTTTCACTGGGGATTTCAGGGAAGAAGTACGGGTGGCATCGCGAACGATCTCACCCACATGGTACTGGAACCAAATGTAGGTATTGAAGAGGCAAAGGCGTTCACCTGCAACGTGCGTCCGGGCCGCCTACATGAAGGAACATACTAATGCAAGTCGAGTCAAACCATAAAAAAACGGGGCAACTACGAGGCTTCCCCCTTCATGTTCTAAACACGACGCTCGCGGCATTTCAAAAAGAACCGTCGCCAGCACCGCAACCCGCGATGGGCTTTTTTACCGATACCAGCATATGCATCGGCTGTAAGGCGTGCGAGGTTGCATGTAAGCAGTGGAATCAGTTGCCGGCAATCGACCCAAAGTGGACAGGCACAAGTTACGACAACACACAGCAGTTGAGCGCAACAACATGGCGGCATGTGCAATTCATCGAGCAGGTGCAACGCGACGTGACGCTCCCACCCGCACTGTACTCGCTTGACTTACCCTTGTTTGGAGACCAGATCACAGAAGCAAAAAGTAATGGCGTCATTCCAGCAACACCCACAGGGACTGCACTCCCATTTTTCACGACTGATCGCTGGTTGATGCACAGTGACGTATGCAAACACTGCGCCAACGCCCCTTGCCAGGAAGCATGTCCAACGGGTGCAATTGTTCGCACCGAGTTCGACACGGTATATGTGCAGCAGGATATTTGCAATGGATGTGGCTATTGCGTGGTCGCGTGTCCCTTTGGCGTCGTGGCGCGTGATGAGCAAGGCGACCATCAAGCCCACAAGTGTACGCTTTGCTACGACCGTTTGAAAGACGATATGGTGCCAGCGTGTGCCAAAGCATGTCCTACAGAGTCAATTCAGTTCGGGGAAGTCGAGTCGCTCAAAGCGAGAGCGCGGCAACGTGTTGGCGATCTACAGAAACGTGGCGTCAACACGGCGCGACTCTATGGAGCAGACAAAAGCATTCTCGACGGCGGCTTAAACTCTTTTTTTCTTCTGCTGGACGCACCAGAAGTGTATAACTTACCACAAAACCCCCTGCGCCCCTCTACCAATGTCGCGCCAGCCTCAATATGGACAGCATTAGCTGCGATGGCACTGGGCATAGCGGGTATCTTCTTTTTCAAAGGTAAATAACAATAAAGTTGGTGTTGTGTTATGAAAATAGACGATAAGAAATTCACAATCATGCGGAATATGCTTGTGAGAGCGTCCAGCCACGCCCCCGCGTTCGATACTGTGGCGGAACTATTAGCAACGCTCACCACAGGGTATACACTCAGTCCAGAGCAGGAGGAGCGTGAGTCGCGGTATTTCGAGTACCCATTGCTCAAAGCCTCGCTCTGGCGATGGGAGATTGTGTGGTACTTCTTTCTAGGCGGTCTTGCGGCCGGCTGTTATGTGGTGGCGAGTATCGCGTCTCTGTTTGGCTCACCAGAAGACACGGCGGTTGTACGCATGGGCTATTATCTTTCGTTGCTGGCTTTGTTGCCCTGCCCACCACTGTTAATCAAAGACCTGGGCAGACCCGAACGCTTTTTACATATGCTTCGCGTCTTCAATAGAAAATCACCCATGTCGCAGGGGGTGTGGGGACTGCTCTCTTTCTCGCTGTTTTGTGGATTGACGGGTGTCAGTCAGGCCAGCCACGATGGGTTGTTTGGACGATGGTGGGGCGCGAAGGTATTGGCCGCGCTTCCACGCAAAGCGTTGGCAATACCTGGAACGCTTTTTGCGCTCTTTTTGGGCGGCTATACAGGAATTTTGCTGGCGGCAACAAGCGTGCCACTCTGGTCACGCAGCAAGCTGATGGGCGCAATCTTCATCTCATCGGCTATCTCGACAAGCACGGCTCTTCTTTCGCTTGTTCTGCACGTTACAGGCGCATCTGCAAGTACGCTACGCAAATTGGGTAAACTGGAATGGACAGCGATGCTGCTGGAAACAGCGAGTATTATTGCGTTCCTGCGTGGCTCTGGTCGGGCGGCGCGTGTCCTTGTTGGCACAGCATCTGATGAGCACGGGAGAACATTCTGGAGTTTTATGTTTGGCGGTGGCCTGATGCTTCCCTGGCTCTTGCAAACGTTTTTGTTGTTTGGAAAGCGGGCAGAAAAACGTACAAGTATCATCGGGGTATTGGTTTCGGTGCTTACCCTGCTGGGAGGCTATTTCTTGCGTCATACAATGGTCGAAGCGGGACGTTCGTCAAGCCGTAATACACGTACTACTCTTTGGAACGCGAGACGGTAAAGTACCTCTTGTCCTGGCCTTTTTCAGAGAATACTGTGAATCTAACTTTTCTTATATGCCCTCGTACATATAGTACACTACAAAATACGATGTTTACAGGGAAGGACGGAAGGGATTTTATGGAGGAGCCACAAAAGAAGGCTACTACCACCAAACTTCCACCACAAGATACAGGAAGCACAGGTAGTTCAACGACGCAAACACAGCCAAAGATGCAGGAATCTCCTACTCCAACCAATGAGTCAGCGCAGATACAAGAGCCACAAACTATCGACGAGTTGCAATTGACGGTTATGGAGGGGTTCCAGGTCGCGCGAGGAGTCGCGCGTATTGACCCTGCGGATATGGCGCGTTTAAGCTGCCAGTCGGGGGATGTTGTGATGGTGACAGGTGGACGCACAACTGCGGCAAAGCTGGTGCCGAGTGGTCCTGCTGATCGCGGCAAACAGACGATTCAAATGGATAGCCAGGTACGTCAGAATAGCGCATCGGGTTTGGGCGAACGTATTATGGTTCGCAAGGCGAAGGTACGAAACGCGGAAAAGATAACGCTGTTGCCACTTAGCGCGGGCGCACCAATTCAGGAAAGCGATCTTCAGTACATCGCTCGCTATCTTGTCGGGTTGCCTGTAGTTATTGGTGATCTGCTCCGTGTTGGTACACCGGCCCCCGGTTCAGCACCACGCGAGTTCCTGATTATTGGCACCACACCAGCAACACCTGCCTATACACTTCATCAAAAGGGTACAGGCGATTTGCCGCTTCCCCCCCCCGCGCCAACAACGGATGTTGAAGCGGTAGTTGTTCAGCCGGGAACAGTTGTACGGGCGCAGGCACGTGGTGCCACGAACGCCACACCGGGCCATGTCAGCTACGAGGATATTGGAGGCCTGGGGAAAGAGTTACAGCGCATTCGTGAGATGATCGAACTGCCATTGAAATATCCAGCAGTCTTTGACCGTCTTGGGGTGGAGCCACCTAAAGGTGTTCTGCTCTATGGCCCTCCCGGTACAGGCAAAACCTTGATCGCACGCGTCGTTGCGTCGGAAACCAACGCCTCATTTTTTATCATCAACGGTCCAGAAATCATCAATAAGTTCTATGGTGAGAGTGAGTCACGGCTACGCAGCGTGTTTCAAGAAGCACAGCGAAAAGCACCTAGCATTATCTTTATTGATGAGCTAGATGCGCTGGCACCTAAACGCGCGGAGACAGGCGGCGAGGTCGAGCGGCGCATCGTCGGGCAACTGCTTGCGCTTATGGATGGTATGGCGTCACGTGGGCAGGTCGTGCTGATCGGGGCAACAAATCAGCCGAACGCGCTTGACCCAGCGGTACGTCGTCCGGGTCGCTTTGACCGCGAAATATCGCTCCGTGTTCCAGATGTGCGGGGACGTACAGAGATTCTTCGTATTCATAGCAAGGATGCGGCACTCGCGAACGATATAGATTTTGCGCGTCTGGCCCAGCTTACTCCCGGCTTTGTAGGCGCGGACCTTGAAGCATTGTGTCGCGAGGCAGCAATGGTTGCCCTGCGGCGCGTATTGCCCCACATTGATTATCAGAAGGGCTACATTCCTTACGAGACGCTCGTCAACCTCAACATTACCATGAGCGATTTTCAGGCAGCTCTGCGTGAGGTTGAGCCATCGACAACCCGCGAAGTGTATGTCGAGGTAAGTGAAACCTCATGGGATGATATTGGGGGTCTGCAAGATATCAAGGATACTTTGACAGAGGGTGTTGAATGGCCTTTGCGCTATCCAGAGATTTACGCAAATGCGAAGGTTGAAGCTCCACGCGGTGTCTTGCTCGCTGGCCCTCCAGGGTCTGGCAAGACGCTGATTGCACGCGCATTGGCAAACCAGTGTGAGGCCAGTTTCATCTCAGTCAAAGGGCCGGAACTGCTCTCTAAGTTTGTTGGTGAGTCCGAAAAGGGTGTGCGTGAGATATTCCGTCGCGCAAAACAGGCGGCCCCATGCATCGTCTTCTTTGACGAAATCGACTCGATGGCACCACGTCGCGGGGGCGGCAATGATGGGAACGTGGGAGATCGTGTGATCGCGCAGTTGCTCACCGAAATGGATGGCATTGAGGGACGCGAGGGCGTAATCGTACTGGCAGCAACTAACCGCCCCGACATGATTGATACCGCGTTGCTGCGTCCTGGTCGCTTCGATTTGATTGTCGAGTTACAATATCCAAATGAGATCGAGCGACAGGCCATCTTCAAAGTTCATCTTCGCGATAGACCGCTGGCACCGGAAATCACCGTAGAAGAACTCGCACGCCTAACAGGGGGCCGCAGTGGTGCGGACATTGAAGCCATTTGTCGGCGGGCTGCTCTCCTCGCGCTTCGTGATTGGATTAGTCCAAAGCTTGCGCTTGGACGTGTGCAAGTAACTGAGGCAACTGAAGGTACTGAGCTTGAAGAGGCAACAGTACCAGATGCACAAGGCAGTACCGCACAAGGCCCGATAGCATCAACGCCGCAGACACCAACACTACCTTCCGCTCGCTTTTTTATCCGTCCGGAGCATTTCGCACGCGCACTCGATGAACAACGTGAACGTTACGCTGGCCAAGAAGAGGCCGAAGACAAACGCGAACGTCAGGATAGAGGTCGCCAACGCTTAATCGAGATGGCAGCCGATCAACAATTGGACACAAAGCTTCAACTCACAGGCTTTCGCCTCTGGCTAGCTCGCTTATTCCGTCTCGTCTAAACGACTTGGTAGGGGAAGAGCGCGTTTTTGCATTATGTAAAGATGCGCTCTTTTTATTTTCTCTGGTAAAGTGTTTTGAAAGCTACTTTTCAGTATTTTTTCTTGTGTCTAAAAATAACATATGTACTCACAAAACTGTAAATTGTTTTACAGGCGTATTTGCTCTCGTAACTACTTACAAAATGTAGATACCTGTGGTATAATTGAATTTGGTGAGCGTATCAAAAAGCGAAGGGAGAATTCCATGCCACCCATGTTCGATGACACTTCTCCCGTCTCCCGTAAGCAAATCACCGAGGCATACCTGAAAGCATTACGGTTGATAGACGAGCGTGTTACTCCCCTATTGGGCAAAATAACAACCCGTGTCCTGGTACAGGCCGCCGCTAGACATGTTATGGATGACCACCCTTTCCTCTACTTTTTTGTAAACATGCCTTATACCGAGATTGACCCAGCCATCATCCATGAGCAGTTTTCCGGCATCACCACACAGGAACTTTCAGCAGGACTAGATGCTCTTTTAGACGCGTGCTTTGCTGGCTTGACCGAGTTGACAGGAAATATTATCGCGCCACCACTACACAGTGAGGTAATTTACCATTTACAGCAGGCACAGCAACAGTAAAGTTTGGAGAAAAACGTGCAATCACAATACTCAGTTACGGAAGACTTGTATCGTATGGAAAGCACGTATCCTTGTTTGTTGGAACAACAGCCTGGAATAGTGAACACGATGGATGGTATAGAGAGCCGCCTGCCCATTATCAGTAACGAGTTGGAAGTGCTAAACAAAATTGGTAAACGCTTCCTGTCCGCCATTGATCGCTTCCACGTTCATCGTGCACTCATGACAACGCTACAAGAAATGTATAGTTTTTCGGCTTGTTGTATTCTGCTCAAGGATAATCCCCACCAGCTTTTCATCATCCCTTGCCAACCCCTCAGTGCGTCCTTTATTGAGGATATGATTGGGCGCATCGCGAGTGCCGCCAAAGTTCTCGGCTTTCCCACAGCCAAAGCAGAACAGCTCGCGCAAGCCGCGTACTTCGACGCTCCCGATGAAGTCGCCCAGTTTCGCACACAGGAAGCTATTAAGAGTACCGAAATTGGCTCTTGTCTGAGCATTCCGCTTACAATTGATAATCGCATCATTGGCATTCTCAGCCTATTCGATGAACTGGTCGGCACTTTTGACAGCAACCTTCTCAAACTAACAACCCTGATCGCTGACTACGCGGCGGTTGCGCTAGAAAATGTGCGACTACGCGAACGCGAACACGCGCTATGGCGGCAAGCCGAGCGTGAACGGCAACGCCTTGAACTCATCATTAGAAGTATGACCGAAAGCTTATTTATCACAGACGAGTACGGAGCCATTATCTCGATGAATCAAGCAGCGCGTCATCTGCTCTCACAACTCGCCAATGACCTCCCCACAAACATACCACTGCAACAACTTGCCGATACTCACAATGTGAAGTGGCTCTATGATGTAGCGAGAAGTGTCAATGAAGCACTAAGTGGCGAGACGGTCACGGGACGCGAGATTATTATAGGCAATGAGCAAGTTCCATTGACCCTTAGCTTGAGCGTCGCACCACTGGACGACGCTAGCGGCCCCACGACACACCTTCTGGGCGCGGTTGTTGTGCTTAACGACATAACGGCGACAAAGCAGGTCGAGCGTCTTAAAGATGAGTTTGTGTCGGTAGTATCACATGAACTGCGTACACCGCTTACTAATATTAAGGGGTACACACAACATTTAATACGGCGCCTCGAACGACGCATTCGGAAGCATCATGAAGGGCAACCGCAGCAACAGGCCACGCAGGTAGACTTGCCGGAAAGTGTTGATCTGCGAAGTCTTCAGATTGTGCAGAGCCAAACAGATCATCTGGAACGATTGGTCAACGATCTGCTTGACCGCTCGCGCGTACAATGGGGCCAACTCACTCTTGAATATCAGAGTTTTTATCTTGCCGATGTACTAGCAAAATGTATCAGCTCGGTGCAAGCAAGCGCAGAGCAACACCTGCTCTCTCTCGAAATTCAGGTTTCCGACACACAGATTGTCGCAGATAAAAGCCGTATTGAACAAGTCGTTGGCAATCTGCTGGATAACGCCGTCAAGTATTCACCACAAGGTGGACACGTCACAGTGCGTTTGCAGGAACAGCAAAACATGTACCTTGTAAGCGTGATAGATCAGGGTATTGGTGTGAGTCCAGAACAATATCAGCACATTTTTGAACGCTTCTATCGGGTCAGCAATGCAGCGACGCGCCAATATTCAGGCGTTGGTCTAGGACTCTATGTCGCAAAGGCGATTGTCACCAAACATGGAGGCAAGATTTGGCTTTCTGAGAACAAAGGTATTGGAGGTACAATCTTCTACTTCACCCTTCCTTGCGCAACGGGGCCTAAAAATGCAGGACTGCCTCAAAAGTAATTACGTGTTCTGCTGAGATCTCAGCAGAACACGTCTTTTCCTAAAATACCTGAAGCAGGTCTACCGGGCTAAAGCCAAAGTTGTCACGCACATAGGTATATCCAAAGGATGTAAAGTGTATCTTCGTCCATGTGACACGCGAGAAGAGAATGCTCCGTAAGACGCGGGCCTCCCCCCACAGTGGATGGCGTACATCTCGCAATGCGTTTATGATATCAAACGTGCTTGTGAGCAGCATACCAGTGGTGAGAGTAAGTATTTCTACAAAGGGCGTTTGTGGTAACGCGACAGGCGCAAGGTTCGTAAAGAGGCCAAGGTAGAGTACACCTCCAGATACACATGCAGGAAATAGCACATCAAGCCAGATATACAAGAGCGGAGGCTCACGGAGAGACATCACGTTTACACCAAGCGGTCCAACAGACCACCCGATGAGCGGCTCGTGGCGTAGGAGTGGAAGGAGTAAGTGAGCAAGTTTAAAGAGAACAATCCAGAGAACCAGCAGAATCACAAGACCAACAGAACTAAGGATGTGTACAGTTGCTACTACGTCAGGCATATTTCAAAACTCCTCGTGCGCCAACATACCTAAGATGAACTCACTTGTATTATAAGCGAATGCATCCACATTATGCAATTTTTCTGTACATGTTAGCCTTTGGTTCTTATTGAACGGGGCAAAAAAATAGGGTGGAAAATTTTAGCTGAAGATACTTAGAATACTGATGCAAAATAAAAGCAGAGAAAGCAAGAACGAGGATGGGCGTTACTGGTATCGAACCAGTGACCTCTTCGGTGTGAACGAAGCGCTCTCCCACTGAGCTAAACGCCCTTGTTGGTTATATTTGGAACTATAGCATTAGTGAGGATGAATGTCAAGCAATGTGACTGCTTTTGAATTGTCCTGAACAAAAAATCGTGGTTTTGTTGGATGTCACTTCTCCACAAGAAGACACGTATTACCAGTAGGGATGAATGTCTATGCTATAAATTTTATTATTGGTGAAACACATAGTTGTGAGAACCATGAAAAGGATTGTACAACACACATGAGAAAGACCATTGCAAAGTGGGTAGTTGGCACCATTGTATTACCAGCCGTGATGCTTGCACTGCGCAAGCGTATTAACAGTTTAATTGACGAAAAGCTGTAGTGAATAGTCAGAGTGACATACCGCTAAAACAAGGCAAAAACAGGGACGCAATAGACGCGTCCCTGTTTTTGTTCATAGAGGAATTAACGTCGTATAGTTCGATCATCAGGGGCTGAAGGCCAGTTCTGTTGTTGTGGAAAGGGTTGCTGATTCCACTCTTGCCCTTGCGTTCCCTGTTGTGAAGCTTGGTGATACTGGTTTTGTGGTACGCTTTGCTGATTCCACTGTTGAGCATTGGGAACATTTGGATGAGCGATGTTGTGACTATTCGTCGCGGCTACTGCGGCCTCACGAGAAAGCTTATCGTTGCGAAGGTGACGACGTACATAGAGTACGACAAGAATAATCAGCGCGATAAGAATGACCACATCAAGGCTATGGAAAATCGGGCTGAGGGTAGCAGAATTGTTACCCAATACATATCCTACAAATGCCAGCAGTAAGCACCAGGGAAATGAACCTAGAAAACTATAGATGCAAAATTTCACAAAAGGCATTTTTGAAATACCAGCTGGAAGCGAGATATAGGTACGAACGACAGGGAGAAGCCGCGAGAAGAAAGCGGTGGCGTTGCCCCAACGTTGAAAGAATTGGTCGGCTTTATCGGCGTCGTGATGCGAGATGAGAAGGTAACGTCCATATTTTAGCATCAAGGGACGACCACCACTATAGCCAATACCATACGCTGCCATAGAACCAATCAGACAGCCAAAAGCACCAGCAAGAGCGACTAGAAAGAGACTGAGAATAGGATTGGTAGTTGTACCTGGTAGGGCGACCCTACTCGCAATCAAGGCCCCTGCTATCGGCATTACAATTTCACTCGGCAGGGGTATACAACAACTCTCTATAGCCATAGCAAGTATTATACCAAATAGGCCAGTTGCGATATAAAGATTTGTAATAAAAGTTGTTAATGTTTCAGTTAATTGTGCTAACAATGAAAGAACCTCCTTCGCGAACATACACTTTAACGTATACTAGCATACTTTGCGAAAAGAGGCTAGAGTTCCTATCTAAAAGAAACTTGTGGGCTATTCGTCGTACTCGTCTTCATCAAAGCGAGAGGAGCGACGTACCGCCGGTGTGTCCAGTTGCTGGGCCAGTTCGTGTCTTAAAGGGTCATCATCATACATGTAGGGGGCGCGACGCACCAATGGCTGGTTGACATTGCCAGTGGTACTATTACCTTCTGGGTGCTCACGATGTTGCAAAGAACGACGTCCCATATGTGGATTTGCAAGATAGTCAGTATGAGGATCCGCTTTTCGTGTCGGTTCCGCCCCTGCTCGTTCGGCAGACGCCTCACGATAGCTCTCTTGCTGAGGGGATAGAGGCTCGACATTACGGCGTGGACGTACCTGTGGTGGTTGCGGTGCAAGCTGGCGCGATGGTCGATGCGAACGCTGAGGTGGTGAATATGGGCTATGCTGCTCACTCTGCTTCCCCAGGTTCTGACTGGGACGCGCTCCAGTTCCCCGTTTGGGCGCATTCGTTGTTTCTATATCTTGATCCTGCTGACGCTGGATAGCCTCTAGCCGCGCTGTACGCAAAGCTTCCGAGCGGTGCTGACTCAACGAAGAGGTTGGCTCGAAACTAGCAGGTGCGACAATTTTTTTTGTTGAATGCAAGACGGTTGTTTCTTTGCCTCTTGGTCGTACCTGTTGCGTGCGTTGCGTTAGCAGAGGTTGCCCCTGCGGCTGAGCGATGAGTCGTTGAGAATTTCTGTTGCCCTGTCGCTGGGGAGAGGGTGCAGGAAGTGCGCGTGGCTCGTAGCGTTCTTCCTCTTGCCACTCCGCATCATACGCTTCATCTGCGAGAACATAACTTTCAACTTCGCGTGGTCTTCTCGCGGTGCGCGCGGGCAGATAACGATAGTCTTCTTCTTGTACGGGTTCTTCTTGCGCTTCGATTTGCGTTCGTTCGTCATGTCGTTTGGAAAGGTAGGAGAATACAGTGAGGGAGATAGGGATGCTGAGAAGCAATGCTGCAAGACCACCAATCAAGCCACCAAGTACCCATGAGTTAAGAGTGTTACCATACCAGAGCACCACTGCGGCACCAGCAATGAGCACCAACGCTGCGGTGACAGCCTTCATTCTGCTTCCTTTCTTCGCGTCCACCCGACAAATGCGCGGTAAAGAGTCTAGGCTATAGGATGTATTTCATAACAAAGTATATCATGCTTGAGGGGAGAGCACAAGAGGAAGCGGAGTGAAACGGGCGGTAAAAGCGAAAATAGGGCTGGAGATGGAAACATCGAAAAGCGCGTTTCTCTCGGCCGAGGCTCTCTGACGAAGAGAAACGCGCTTTTCCCAGTGGAAGAGTATACTCAGGCGGCGTTTCCGCACTGGCGAAAGATCGCTACAACCTTGCCCTGCACCTGCCACTCTTGGTCCCAGATGGAGCGGGGAATGAGAATGGGGTCAAGTTCCGAGTTAGCCGGCTGTAAACGCACTCTGTCGTGGTCTTTCTCCTGAAAGAAACGTTTGAGGGTCGCGCTACCTTCGACGCCTTCTTGCATGTGAACCGCAACCACAATATCGCCGTTTTGACAGGTTGTCTGGGGCTTTACTACCACATAATCTCCATCACAGATGTGATCTTCAATCATAGAGCGGCCCTTCACAATCAAAGCAAAGGCGTTCTCGGTGTCAACAAGACCGTTCCCAAGGCTTACTGTTTGCTGCTCTGATGAAGGGAAAATGTCGAGTGGTTGACCAGCAGCAATCGTGCCTGCAACGGGAACGCCGTTTGAAGGCTGTTTTGTTAGCTTAATGCCACGACTCTTCTTTTGTTGTCGCGAGATCATGCCGCGCTTCTCTAAGATGGTGAGATGATAGTCCACGTGTCCAGTACTGGCAATGTTCATTGCCCGCCCGATTTCACGGTTGGTGGGGGGCATTCCTTCTGCTTTGATGTATCTTTCAATGAAGTCGTACATCTTACGTTGTATCTCGCTCGTTTGCTCTGACGACATGAGTCCACTTGCCTTTCTAAATACGCACCTATGTGCGCCAGCGCGTACCTATTACTTACGCACCTGTATGTTCTCCCTCTACCCTACACCCCACTACCGTTCGTCTCTAGCGTGTATTCCGCATAAACGAGAGCGTCACGCCTCAATTCGTGCCGAAAACTAGAACGGCTATTCAAGAAAATAATACCACAACAGGATATGCAATACAAGCTTTTTTGGAACGTATTTTCCGAAAATGTTTTCATATTTCGCTTTAGCCAGGGGCTAGGAATACGAGAACAGTTTTGTTATACTCCTGATAGGGGAATGTCAGACAAATTGGTCTCTACATCAAAAATATGTCGACATGTTTGCGCCTGACACACTTACAGGTGTACAATGGATTAGTAGATATTCGACGGATGTAAGGCCACGAAAGAGAGTCAAAAAAAACATGGTTGAGATGACAGTTGAGAGCGTGCGAATAAACCTGGCTACGCAGCAGCGGGTGGTCATCTTGAAATCAACGAAGCAAGAACGCTATTTATTCATCTGGATAGCACAAGCGGAAGCATATGCGATTGCCGTCGAACTTCAAGGAACAACGTCACCACGTCCACTCACGCACGATCTACTCAAGAACGTTATAGGCCAACTCGGAGCGAACATGGAAAGCATTGTGATCTCCGATCTAATTGACGAAATCTTTTACGCGCGTATCGTTCTTGATGTATCAGGACGACACGTCGAGGTTGACTCACGACCCAGCGATGCCATCGCACTTGCTGTACGCGCGAAGACGCCGATTTTTGTAGAAGAGAGTGTATTGGAGCGTGCCGGAGTCGCGCTAGAGGCAAACGACGAATTGCAAAAGCCGTCAGCGCGTTCAGAGCAAAAACGTGGCGAGATCAGCAAAGAGGAAGAGGAAAATCTCGATGCGTACCGCGACTTCATCAACAGTCTGGACGTACTAGATGAGTTCGGGAAAGATTAGTAATGCTCTTTCCCGATACTTTTACAGCATCCCCGTCCTTCCTCAGCGCGTTTTCAAGAGGAATTTCAACATTCGCACCAGAATACGCGAGATCAGGCCATAACAGAGAATAGCAAGCAACGTGTAGATCTCTGCGGTGAAGAGCACGGAGACGGAGAGTTGAAGAAGGAGTAGCCGAAATGGTTGCACAAAAACGTTGCTCACATTGTAGATAGCTTCAATCAACGCAACACCTGCTGAAATATTGAGCAGTTTAAGGCTAAAACGGATCAGTAAAAGCAGTTGTACCACGACAAAGCACATACCAACTGCAAGGGGAAATAACCTCTTCACGACGTTTCTTTGGTGCGTTGGAGCCTTAATATTCTCCGGTTGCACAAGCATCTCATCCGATGGACGACTCCCAGCACCACCCACTGGCGTTGGCGGCGGATAAGAATACACGTTCGGTGTGACGGGGAGTGGTGCTGGTGAAGTCGATACTACAAGTGGTGTCTGGACATACTGATGCGGAAACGGTTGTGTTGATGATCTAGGCGAAGGAACGGCTTCAATGTCCTGTATACGTGTGCCATCAGGGAGCGTGGCAGCAAAAGCCGTAACGTCCGAACGGCGCATTGGTTCCGTAGGCTCGTCGTGTTCGTCTATTTGTGTATCATACGGGTCTGCCTGAAAGTGGTTTTGCTTGTGCAACATGTGTAAACTCCATAGACCTCATAGAACGCTATCGGTAACGCGCCAGCACATCATCATAGGTTTCTCTACGTTCCATCGTGTGTATGTGTTGTTCATCTAGCAATAATACGGCTGGACGTGGAACCAAGTTGTAATTGCTCGCCATCGGCAAGCAGTACGCACCAGACGTTGGAAGCAGCAAATAGTCACCCTCCCGCAATCGCGGTAGCTGTACACTCTCAATTAACATATCGCCAGATTCGCAGTAACGACCAGAGATACACACCGTCTCCTCAGCAGGTCGAGTCATGCCCACGACAGGCAGAGCTGTGTAGTTGGCCCCATAGAGCGCGGGCCGAATATTATCACCCATGCCACCATCGATGAATAGATAGGTTACTCCCCCAGCTGTAACCTTACGCGCCCCTATACGATACACGGCGACACCGGCACGCGCGATAATAGAACGGCCCGGCTCTACAATGAGTGTTGGAGCTGTAAGCGTCTTGCCAGTACGTGCCAGCCCGCGCTCCATACTCTCCTGTAATGCCTGTGCCAACAATGTAACAGAGGACGTATGCTCTGGTGTATCAACCGTATCAATAGCCCACCCACCACCTGGGCTAACCTCTTGGGGCCACCAGCCCGTCTCGTTATATATCTCGTTCGCGAGGGCTAACAGACATTCGAGACATTCTTGATAAGGTCGCGTCTCTCGAAGCATTGTTCCGATGTGAGCGTGAAGTCCGAGCAGACGTAGCGGCGTCTCTCGCAAAATGTAAGTGCTCACCACCTTCGCCTCTGTAAGCGAAAATCCAAATTTAGAGCTAGCATGGCCCGTTTGCAGATAGCGATGTGTGTCCGTTTCGACCTGTGGCGCGACACGCAGCAAGACCGAGGGTTGCACCTGTAACTCGTGAGCCAGACGCGCCAATCGCTCTAATTCGTTCAAGTTGTCCAGTACAATACGCCCTACGCCAAGCTTGAGCGCAACACGCAGTTCTGCTTCGGATTTGTTGTTTCCATGAAATGAGACGCGCTCCATCGGAAACGCCACGCTTTGCGCGACAAGCAATTCGCCTGCCGAGACTACATCCAACCCTAAACCTTGCGTCGCCATAATCTGCACAACTGATGGCGAAGTATACGCCTTCGACGCGTACACCACACGCACATCGGATGCATGGTAGTATGTGCTGAACGCATGGCGATAGTCAAAACATGCCGCCTCGATTGTTGCTTTATCAAAAACGTAAAGCGGCGTTCCATACTGGTCGGCGAGTTCTTGAATAGACTTTGCGGCTATATGAAGTATGTTATTGGAAGAAAGCGTTGTTGTAATCGGCAGTAAGCGTGAGACGGTAGGGGCAATACTACTCATGAGCATATGTTCCTTGTGCTAAAAAATTGCTTTTCATGGACTATCTCCTATGTTACAATATGGTGCAAGAGTTGATGACGATATTAGTAGAGAAAGTGCAGTTGCATGACACAGATCAATGACCGCGTACAGGAGCAGCCGATAGAACAAAAAAAGTCGGTGCCGCGCCTGCGTTTCGCTCCCAGCCCTACTGGATTTCAACATATTGGTGGCTTCCGTACTGCTCTGTTTAGCTGGCTTTACGCACGTCATACTGGAGGTCAATTTATCTTGCGGGTGGAGGATACCGATACCACACGAACAGTAGAGGGCGCAGTCGATGATCTGCTCAAAGGGATGACCTGGTTCGGAATGGATATTGATGAGGGGCCAATCGTTGGCGGTCCCTATGGCCCCTATTATCAGACGCAACGCAAAGCTCTGTACCAGCAGTATGCGTATCAGCTTATCGAATCGGGTCATGCCTACCCTTGCTATTGTACACCAGAGCGACTCGACGCTATGCGTAAGATGCAGGAGACCCGGAAGCTGCCGCCACGCTATGATCGCCACTGTCGCTTTCTTACCAAAGAGCAACGGGCGGCAAACGAGGCGGCAGGGGCGACGTGGGTTGTCCGCTTCGCAATCCCGCTCGATGGCGAAACGATTGTTCACGATGAACTGCATGGTGACATGGTATTCAAGAACACAAACCTGGATGACATGGTTGTCTTGAAATCCAATGGCCTGGCTCCCTACCATCTGGCGCACCTCGTTGACGATCACGAGATGGCGATTACGCATATTCTGCGTGGCGAGGATTGGATTCCAAGTGCACCACTACATGTACAGATATACAATGCGTTGGGTTGGAATATTCCGTTACTCTATCATCTTCCAAACATTTTGGGCAAAGACAAGAAGAAATTAAGCAAACGCCGCAATGCTCCCTCATGGTCGGATTTCCAGCGCGAGGGCTTCCTGCCAGAGGCTGTCATCAATTTCATAGCTCTGCTTGGCTGGTCGTATGATGATAAGACTGAGATGTTCACACAAGCAGAACTTATAGAAGCATTCTCGCTGAAACGTGTTGGTATCGCCTCCGGCATCTACGACCCGGAGAAGCTTACCTGGATGAATGGCGTCTACATTCGCAATCTCTCGCTCGATGAGTTGACACAGCGCACTCTTCCCTACCTGGAGCGTCCAGAAGCGGCGGGCGGTCTTCCCGATAGCATACAGCGACCACTTGACCCGATCTATACAAAGCAGGTGCTGGCACTTGAGCAGGAGCGACTCAAAACATTGAGCGATGCGACTAAAGCGCATTTCTTCTTTGAGCACGAATTGATCTATGACGCACCAATGCTCATCCAGAAGGGCATCGATGCGACACGTACACACGATGCCCTGGTACAGGCGCACAACGGTTTAGCAACCTTAGAACAGTGGGAACGGTCAGTGATGGAAACCGCGATGGACGAACTGGGGAAAACGCTGGGCTTGAAGCGCGGGCAATTCTTCGGTGCATTGCGCGTCGCAGTAAGTGGTAGCAATGCAACACCACCACTCTTTCCAATGATGGAAGTGCTGGGTCGCGATGTAAGCATGAAGCGTATCGAGCAGGCAATCGCAAAACTCGGCTAACATGTGGTACGGGGAAGCTACAAGAGCTTCCCCTGGTTACGTTTAAGATAACAGAGAAGGTTACTTATGGTTAATAAAGACTATATCCTTCGCATCGCCGAGAAGTTTGGTCGTGCATTGGCAATCATTCTTCATTTGCGCGAGTATAACAAACATGAAGAAGCATTGATCTATGTTGATGATATGTTGTTGCAAGCAACAGGACTTACCTCAGGTTTCGTAAATTCTGTCTCTAATGAGATGCTCCTACAAGCAATCTCTCCACTAGGTATATTAAACGTAGAAAAGTGTATCTGGATTGCGGTTTTGCTCAAAGCAGAGGGAGAAATTTTTGAGGAACAGGGCAAGACTAACGAAAGCTATTATCGCTACCTGAAATCACTGCTGCTCTACCTCGTTCTTCTGCCGCACGAACCCTCACTACAGGACTCTAACCTTGCCAACGACATACAAGAGCTGTTGAATAAACTCAAAGATTATGAACTACCAGGAGAGGTAAAAGAAAAGCTGTTTCCCTATTACGAACATGTCGGGAAATATGATAAAGCTGAAGATGCACTTTTCGAGCTATTGGAGTTGCCAACCGCGAACAACGCACTACGTGGAAGTGGCATCGCTTTTTACAAACGCCTACAGGCAAGAAATGATGCTGATTTGTTGCAGGGAAACCTGTCACGCGATGAGGTTGTAGAGGGGTTGGCCCAACTAGAAGCGTATTAACACTAGACATGTACCCACCTTCTGTATTACACTTACTTAACACTCGCTTAACATTAAGCGGGTAGATTGAAAAAGTAGGTGGTTTTTGGTGGCTACATCAACACAAACGCAAAAGGTTTTTCTCCCCAGAAGAGGTTCTAACGTGTCATCGGTACAATCATCAAAGATTGCTCGCTCTACAGTTGCTGACTCATGGCGATGGATGTGGCCCGACATTCTTATGCGTATTCTTCCAATGGGAGTACTCCCATTTCTTTATATTGTCTTGCTGCATTTGCCTCTCTCATTCTTAGGCTTGACGTTGCGCGATGTTCCACAGCAGCTTCTGCTTGGCCTGCTTGTTGGTGTTGGTATGGCTGCTTTCGCGACAACCTATCGCATACTGTTTGTCGGCCCCTGGTTTCGCTGGCCTACGCTCAGCGATCATCTATTTCAAGGAGTTTTCTACTTGCTCATCAACGGGCCTGTCGAAGAACTCTTCTTTCGCGGCTTTATACTCGCGGTAGTCGCACAATGGACAGGAATGCTCTGGGTGGGCTGGCTTGTCAGTACAGCAATGTACACATTGTATCATCGCCTGGGCAAATGGAGTTGGCGTAGCGTTGGCGGTGTTGGCCTGGCAAGTCTGGTGTTTAGCATTGTGTATCTGGCACAACCTAGCCCGCGTTCACTGCTCGCGGTCATCATTGTACATGGCTTTACTACCAGTGGCTTCCTTAGTTGGGGCGATGAAGTGATGTACCGTCAGTGGAAGTATCGGCAGGCGTAACAAGGATAGACCTGTGTTTTCGCATCTTTTTGAGGCCGCATGTCGTTGTATAAAGGGAGAGAACAAATCTATGTTCTTTCCCTCTTGCTTTTGTCCTATTTCGTTACCTTGCCAGTACCAATTCGTCTTCCCATTCAGGTACAATAAAATATAACAAATGTTCAGTAAGGGATTTCTTCTCTTTTTATTCTTCGGAGGTTTAGTTCTTTGAAAATTGTCATCACCGGCGGAGCAGGGTTTATCGGCTCCAATTTGTCCGCGAGATTGATTGATGAGGGACACACCATTCTCTGTGTCGATAACTTGCTCACTGGCTCTATAGAAAATATCGCACACTTACAGGATCATCCACGTTTCACCTTCGTACAACACGATGTTACGCAGCCCTTTCCTTTTGAAGCAGACGCGATCTTTCATCTTGCGAGTCCCGCAAGTCCTGTTGGTTATATGAATCATCCAATCGAGACAATTCTCGTCAATAGTCAAGGCACCTATCAAATGTTAGAGGCGGCGAAAAAGCAACATGCTATGTTTCTTATTTCTTCGACCTCCGAGATTTATGGCGATCCGCTGGTTCACCCACAGCGCGAAGACTACTGGGGTAATGTAAACCCAATCGGGCCACGCGCCTGCTATGACGAAAGCAAACGCTTGGGCGAGACCCTGACAATGGAATATTACCGTCAGTTTCAGGTCAACGCACGCATTGTCCGCATCTTCAATACCTATGGCCCCAATAGTCAAGCCGATGATGGGCGCATGATTCCTAATTTCATTACACAGGCACTAAAAAATGAGCCGCTTACTATCTATGGCGATGGCATGAAGACGCGCAGTATCTGCTACGTAAGCGATCTCGTCGATGGCCTTATTCGTGCGATGTTTCAGCCAGAGACGGCAGGCGAGGTCTTTAACCTAGGCAATCCAGAAGAGCATACCGTCCTTGAATTCGCCCAGAAAATTATTCACCTGTGCAACGCATCATCCACTATTCAATTTGAGTCCAGTCGTATTGACGATCCAGAGCGTCGCCGCCCAAACATAACAAAAGCACAGCAGGAACTGGGCTGGCGTATTAACATTGGGGTGGAAGATGGCCTACGACGTACAATAGAGTGGTTCCGCAGTCATACAACTCATTTATCAACGGTCTCCTAAAAAGTCCTTGATGAATGCACATTCAAGATAGAAATGCAGACATATGTATAACCCTGGCATAGAGCAATCGGGGCGGACTCTTTCTACCCCTACGCCACGCGCTTCGTTCGGGGCGAAAATGCGTGCAAGTGTACGCGAAAATGCCACATTCGCAAATGGCGTTGGCGTGGTGGCAGGGCTGCTTGCACTTGCGTGCCTGCTCCTCCTGCCAAATGCCACCTATTGGAATATTCGTCTCCCGCTCTACCTTATTCTGGTCGTGTGGACGCTTTTACGTCCGCGTATAGCCCTCTATCTGCTCACATTCGCGATTCCCTGGGGTTCGCTCGATACTATTACGTTTGGGAAGCTGAACGTTAGTGGGACAGACATTCTTGTGATACTCTTGATTGTAAGCTGGTTGGGAAGCTTTATACTACGCTCGCAGGGAATGCATAGGCAGGGGTCGCTCGATAAAGCGACAGCCTCACTGCCACGCTATCTCCTGATTACGGCGGTTGCCTTGCTCTTCGCAATGGTACTCTCTATTGCAACAGCATATAGCGTCAACGCAAGCATTAAAGACCTGATTAAATGGGTAGAGTTCTTAGCCGTACTTGTTCTAGGCGCGACATATTTACGTACTCGCAATCAGGTGTGGACACTTGTAATTCTTATTTGTCTCGCGGGCGTTTCACAAGCGTTCTATGGGTACGCGCAAAACTTTCTCAATCTCGGACCACAATCGTTTATTCGCGATGGTGGCTTGCGTGTTTATGGCACGTTCAACCAACCTAACCCCTATGCCGGCTACATCAATATGTCACTCCCTATTGCGCTCTCGCTTACCTTACTTGCGCGAAACTGGGGAACGGCTCTGCTAGCAGGGACAGCAGCGATTTTTCTAGGCATAGCCGAATATCTCACGAAATCTAATGGCGGGCAGATCGCGATTAGTATTGCGATACTCTTCATCTTTATTGTCGGCTTTCCTCAACTTCGTAAGCTCGCGGCAATCGGGGGTGTTGGCGTGCTTGTGCTTATCGCGGCACTCACGGCGAACGTCATTCCACAACGCCTGACAAGGCCAGTGTTGAGCAAGCTTGGGCTAATCAAGATATCGTTTGAGCATCCCAGCGCACAAGATTATTCGACTGCCGAACGACTCGCACACTGGATTGCAGGTATCAGAATGTTCACGGATCGTCCATTTACTGGTGTAGGTATTGGCAATTATGGAAGCGCGTACAAACCATATCACATTGCGATCTTTGTCAACTCACTAGACCATGCACACAACTACTATATCAATATTGCCGCTGAAACGGGCATTATCGGCTTGGCCGCTTTCATACTCTTCCTGACCGCGATGTTCGTCGCAGGCGGACATGCGTATAGAACAATCAATCGTACATACGTGCGCCTAAAGGCGAAACGAACAACACCACAAAATGGCACGTCACGGCTTGAAGCATTAAATCAGTTAAACACATTCGGAATGTATAAAAATGATCGAGCCTTGGCAATCGGGCTGATCGCTTCTTTGCTTGGCATTTGTGTACACAATCTGGTAGATAACTTGTATGTTCATGGTATGACCATTTTGTTTGCATTGCTCATCATTGCGTTAATCCGACTTGCGGCGATACATACAGAAACAATTCATTCATAACGGAGGCTGCTAGAATATATGATAGATGATGCGTCACTTCCTGAAGGCTCTATTGTAGACGAAGAAAAGATATATGTTGAACCACTTGCTAGCAAGCAGGAAGAGCAAGAAATCAGCAGAGATCAGTTGTCGTTACGCAAACGCCTTTTAAACTGGCGTACTCTTGTGCCTCTTGTAATTGTGCTTGTTTTGCTTGCATATCTTGCACAGAAAGCTCATATCAATCCACAACGGACATGGGCGGAGGTAAAGCAAGCAAACCTACTTTTCTTTTGCGCGGCCTTTCTCAGTTACTACGCCTCATTTCCTCTAAGAGCTGTACGCTGGCGTGTGCTTTTGGAAAACGTTGGCTTCACGAAAGAGAATGGTATTGTGTTACCCTCGTTCTGGAAGTTAGTAGAGATCATTTATATCTCTTTCTTCGCCAATTCTATAGTGCCTGCAAAACTAGGCGATATATACCGTGCCTATCTGCTGCGACAGGAGATAAAGGTCTCGCTTTCTCGTGGTGTGGGAACCGTTCTAGCCGAGCGGCTACTTGATCTAATTGTGCTTCTCTTGCTCTTTATACCCGCTATCATCATCAGTTTGCACGAGAATTTACCAGCACAGTTGCGTCTGGCTCTGGAAATCACTCTAGGTGCTGTATTCACTGGTATTGCAGCACTCTTTGTACTCCGTCAAGCCCGCGAACCAATTGCCAAGCTTGTACCCTCGCGCTTCCGCGACCAATATTATCACTTGCAAGAGGGGACACTTGGCTCATTCCGCCGAGTTCCTATACTTGCATTTCTGACAGTTGGTGTGTGGATGTGTGAGGCTCTCCGCTTCTTCTTTGTCGCGCTGGCATTAAACCTTATCCCTGGCGATTTTGTGCATGTGTTTGCAGCCTGTATCTTTATTGGGCTAGGCGAGGCACTACTCACCGTTGTGCCAACAACCGGAGGCGGTGTTGGACTCGTCGAAGGTGGCATGGTCGCGATGATTGCCCTGTTTTACCATGGCGCGGATATCGCCAATCATACTGCCGCCGCGATTGTGCTGGATCGCATCATCAGCCTGGTAAGCCTGCTCGTCATCGGCTTTCTTGTCTTCACGTTCGCGTTTAGTAGAAAAGCTATTAAAGAGACGCACAAATAGCAGCAGACTTGACACAAAAATACGTCTCCATTATAATTTCCGCGCATAGCTAAGAGATGCGAAGGCCGATATGTTTCGCTTTCTCGTCTCAAAAACGACTCAGAGGGAAACATACTATTTTTTGCATAAAGGCTCGTGTATTATGTCCGAACATCAACAAATAGAACTCTACGTAACTGTTGGCGATGACCAACAAAATTCCTCAATTGAGGAACTACTTACCGTGGCTCCCGTAGACGCGGTTGTTCAACGTACATTAGAGGCCGTCCACGTCTCGCAGGCGGTGATGCTTACACTGCTTATTACCGATGACGCAGGTATTCGCGAGATGAACAAACAGTATCGGCAGCAGGACAAGCCAACCGATGTACTCTCTTTTCCACTTCTGGAGCAACCGCTTGTACAAGCTCCCCAAGAACAGCTGTGGGAAGTACAGGTAGATGCAGCGCAAAAGCCATCGGTGCCACTGTTTGTTACTCCTCCCGATACCATAACAAACCTTGGCGATATCGTCATGTCATGGCCTATGCTCGTGCAACAAGCGGCACAAGCACAACATACTGTCATCTATGAGTTGCTCTACCTGCTCTCACATGGCGTGTTGCATCTTGTGGGCTATGACGATCAGAGCGAGGCGGGTTATCAAGCAATGGTTGGCATTCAACAAGCGGCCTTGCAAGCGGTGGGACAAAAGGCATAAGAGCAATGAGTCAACCCCCACATAGTCCTGTGCAAACAGGAGGCGAACTGACCAAGTTTATTGCAGGCTTTGGCTTCGCGTTTCATGGGTTATGGTACGCGCTCCGTACTCAACGTAATGCCCGTGTTCACGCTATAATTGCAGCACTCGCTATACTCGTGAGTATCTTCTTTCGCGTCTCTGCGGTTGAGTTTGCGATGATCTTTGTCGCGATCACAGGTGTGTTCGTCGCTGAAATGTTCAATACCGTCATAGAGATTTGTGTTGACCTCGCCTCCCCTACCTATCATCCACTCGCGAAGATCGCAAAAGACGCGGCGGCCGGGGCGGTACTGCTCAACGCGATGCTTTCGGTGGTTATCGGTCTCTTCGTACTTGGCCCACATGTCTGGAGCTTTCTTTTTCAACGTCGTTGACTTCCTACATCTGCTGGCAAAACACATACAAGCACGCTCATTCTTGTGTCTGTTCTTCCTCATCTTCCTTATCAGCAAGCATCTTTCTTTTTCCATAGTGCATCGTTAGCAGCACAAGTAGCACAGCAACGCACGCTCCCACGAGCAGTAGAACGCTTCCATAGGTAAGCAAAGTAACATTTGTATTCATTTACAACCCCAACACGAGCCAGGAGAATAACGCGGCAAATGGCATCCACGCGCCCACGATAATACCTATCAATGCCACTTGCGACCATGCCCGACGCTCGATACGATCATACAAGAAGGGCAGGGCCGCGACAATCAGCCCCTCGAAAAGCAGCACGTAGAGCGGCGTGTGGCCCAGCATCAAGGGCGTTGGTTTGTATCGCCACCACCCACCGTAATAGGCTAGCTCCTCATAGAGCGGAATCTGAACCGCGCCTAACAGTCCGCTCAAGAGCATCGCTTTCCGTAAGCCAAGGAGTGTGCGTAATCGCCATGCGATGTAACCCAGATACGTGAGTATGACCATCCACGAAAGCGGCATATACAGTGGTGAGGTCCAGAGCATAGGCGCATCCGTCGGATACACGAGAGAATGAACAACATACTGACCGGAGGCATCTGTAAACAGTTCACAAATGCCTGCGATAAAACCCGCAAGCAACAGCCTTCCCACAAGCGGACGTATATCTCGGAAAAGCAATAACGCGAGCAGGTAGAGCGAGAGTCCAACTTCAATCGCGCCAACATACCACCAGTGCGTTGTGATATCAATAAATGAGAATACAAGGTCTGAAAGAATGCCGATACCAATAGCAAGATCAAATAGAGTAAAAGTATGTATTGATGCTTTTTGCTCCAAGAGCTTTTCGGTATCTGTCCGCGCAAAGGGCAAAACAGTAAAACGTTTCAGGAAGACGTTTTTTTCTATCATATTTTTCAGTTCCATAGCCCATGTAGATTTTTTGTCTCTCCAAAGATTATAGGGTGGTAGCGGGAAAAATAGCTATGGTTACGCTCTGTTATACAGAGTTCGTAAGCGTTTACAGCCGCGCATGTGAGTTGGGGATAAATGCAATGGTTCGTGCGGGTTGCACGATTAAGGCGTAAAAGATTGATCCCATATGCTCCGCGGGATATGGCATATCATGCTCTAGCCACCACTGAATCAGGGCAATGGCGGCAGTGACAAGGTGATGGGCGGCTATTTCAGGCGGAACTATGGTGCCAGTAAGCGGCTTGTTTTCATTCAGTATCTTTTGTGTAGCGATCTCAATGATTGGTTGCATCAAAGGAGAAGTTCCACGACTGCTCAAAAGCACACGTATAATACTTGCGTGCTCCTGCACGTACTGAAAAAGCGGGAAGCCAAGCGTGGCGATATCTGCATCAGAGAAGTGGGGCAACAGGCCATACACCTCTGCCAGCACAACCTCTGAAACATCTCGCAGCAAGGCATCCTTGCTACTATAATGGCGAAAGAACGTGGCATACCCTACGTCTGCAAGCTCAGTGATATCTCGAATCGTCACCACCTCGTAGCCTTTCTCCAACGTGAGGCCAATCAGTGCCTTCGCAAGCAGTTGTTGTGTACGCTTAATACGCTTGTCCTGTGCTTCCATAGCTATTTCCTGATAAAAATACAAATTTCTAACTTTATTACACTATTATATCACAGACTCATCTATTATAAGAAAGCATTAGTAGGAGGGCAAAAGTCTCCATGAGAGGCGATACCCCTTGCTTTTTCCTTGTTCTATGCTATAGACTATACGTTATGAGATATGCTATATCATAACAGTGTTCTGTCCCTTTCGCAAGAAAGGACGAGTGTGCATAAGAATTGTAAAGGTAGGATTTTATGGAGTCTACAACTGAGCCAGGTTTAGCAGCTGAACGAGTGAAAGCAGACGAGCCAACGGTAGCTCATTGTCCGATTGACCATAGCGCGTGGTCATGGCAGAAGACCGTCCCAACAGTACCATCGACGGGGCCATCAGTTGAGCGTGACGCCGAGGGTGTATGGCATGTGCGTGGTTTTGAAGCGGCGCGAGCGGTTTTGCGAAGCGCGAATACCAAGCAAGCGGGGTTTAACGCGGAAATGATTGCGCGTATTCCGCAGATGATGAATCAGCCAATTTTGTATCAAGATGGCAAAGTGCATCAACAACAAAGAAAGCAGACCGCCCGCTTTTTCACGCCCAAAGCTGTAAGCGACAACTACCGACAGGTCATGGAGCGGCTCGCGGGCCAACTCGTCAAAAAGCTGGTACGCAAAAGGCAGATTGACCTTAGCCAGCTCAGTATCACGCTCGCGGTACGTGTCGCGGCAGAGGTGGTAGGTCTCACAAATAGTTATCCCGGCCTACCACAACGTCTCGAAGCGTTTTTTTCTGGCAACTTAACTGAGGTTGGTCTGAGTCCACGCGCACTGGTCAATATGCTCAAAAACCAGACACGCACGCTAGCGTTCTTTACGCTCGACGTTTTACCTGCTATTCGCGCACGCAAGCGCAAGCCTCAGAATGATGTTATCTCGCATTTGCTGGCTCAAAACTATAGCAACGCGGAGATATTGACGGAGTGCATCACCTACGCAGCGGCAGGCATGGTCACAACGCGCGAGTTTATCAGCGTCGCGGCGTGGCATCTTCTGGAACGACCAGAGTTACGCGCACGCTACCTGCACGCTTCCGAGGAGGAACGCCAGGCACTGCTCCACGAGATACTCCGTTTAGAGCCGGTTGTTACCCGTCTCTATCGTCGCGCAACGGCAGACATCACGCTTGACACTGCCGACACGTCCATTGTCATTCCCGAAGGCGACAAGGTTACGATTGAGATTGACGCATCGAATGCCGACGAAAGCATCGTCGGCGAACTACCGCTCGCGGTCTGTCCCGAACGCGTCATTCAGGGAGACCGTGTGCCAGAGATGGTGATGAGCTTCGGTGATGGCGTGCATCGCTGCCCCGGTGCCTATATCGCCATTCAAGAGACGGATATCTTCCTACAACGCCTACTCGCCCTTGATGGATTGCATATCGTAAGCAAGCCAAGTATTCGCTGGAACACGCTGACAACAGGGTACGAACTACGCAATTTTGAGATCGCAGTTCGTTAGGAGAACGCCAGGGAATCCGCAAGCGTCTCGCTAAACACGGGTTCCCTGCTCTGCTAATTACCGAAGAAGCGTTGCGTGAAGGTGGCAATAAAGCTGATCTCAATAGCAAGACCTGTTACCGCTTCTATAGCAGCCATCATGGTAATTGGATCGTCCAGAATGAGGCCGCCGGGAAAGAAGCCGCGCCCATGAAACGAGGTGATACTGAACACAAGCGACCCCAATGGCGAGAGATGAGGCCCAACCACGTTTCCGAGTATAAAGTCAATCGTCGCGAAGCAGCTAATCACAAGCAGGTATGCGAACAGGCTTCGCACAGGTTTATAGCCGTAGCCAGCAAGTATATCGAGAAACATTGAGAAAATATACGTCCCTATTTGCCTCTTGAGCCGCACCACCTCACGTTGTAAGACCTGAGCGCGATAGAGAAAGTGTGCAGCCTCTTCGTTCAATCCTTGCCCTTGCAATGCAACCGCAAGTTGACGGTTCGCGCGGACTGCTTCACGGTAACTTTCAATCAAGTCTTCTTTCTCTGTCTTGCCCTGTCGTGCAAGTGCATGTGCGCGCGCCTCATCGCCAAGAAGTTTGACGAGCGACCAATCGACAATAGCCAGGTTCACATCACCCCAATGGGCATCCGCGAGACGCACGAAACCGTGTTGAGCATCACCTAAGTGAGCGTTTCGCAGATCGGTTACACCATCGAAAAAGGCCGCTCGCAGGTCTGCTGGAGGGAGCAACTGTGTGAAAGATGCAAGAGTCTTTTTCTCGCGTTTTTTGTAGTTCTGGTCATCCAATGCAGCCAAATATGCCAGGCGCAATGAGGCACCTTCCAGATGCGCTTTGCGAAGCGACGCGCCTGCTAAGTGTGCTTTGAACAAGTCGGCTTGCTCCAGATGCGCCATGTAGAGTTCCGCTTTTTCCAGGTGCGTCTCACTAAGAATAGCACCCTCCAAATGCACGGTTGCCATATCACGCCCTGCCTGCGCCCGATTACGCTCGCGTGCGTTCAGGCCACCAATCATATGCGACAGGGGTAAACCACTCAGATTGACGCCGCGCAAGTCCGCGCCACGCAAATCTATGCCAACCCGGTCAAGATGATCCAGGTTATACCAATCGACTGGGCCGCGTCCATCCTCATGTTGAGCGAGAAGCCACTCGACATCCGCGCGGTTCAATGCGATACCTTTGAATTTATAGATGCCTGCGTCAAGGTCTACCTGTATCGCCAAGCACATGTTAAGAAATTCCTGACGTGTGGACGCAATCTCCGGCTCAGTGCGCCAGGGTTGGCCCGCCGCGTTCCAGTAGGCCACCCACTCAGTAGAAGTTCGTGTATCGAGAGATGTCGATGGGAGCATCTGCTTGGCGTTCATGAGTCTCCTCTATCTTGTAGTAATAGTATGCTTATTCTATCGCGCACCCCACGACTTCTGTCTCAGAGATTGCGACATCTTCGTCCAGAATAATAGCGTCGAGAGCGTCCCGCATGTAATTCCGTTTTACCGTTTGAGGACTCTGATAGGTATTGTCAGGCGCACCATGATAGCGCAGTTTCGCTGATGCATCAAAGATAAACACCTCTGGCGTCTGCTCTGCCCCAAAGGCATGTGTTACAAGCAGTGTTTCATCTTTGACGCAAGGGAAAACAAATGCCTTCTCAATGGCATACTTGCCCATACTTTCCAGCGTATTCGCGGGGCCTGTATTCGCGTTAATGGCAAGCACGCGTACATCTTGTACATTATAATCGCGAGCAAGCGCGTTGATGCATTCCTCCCACGCCTGCACATACGAGCAATCATTGCTGATAAAGACAACAACCAGTGCTTTCGCTGCCGTTAGTATCTCATGAGTGCTATATATTTGTCCATCGGGGGCGGGTAGGGTAAATTCTATTACAGTGTCACCAGTCAAAAGGTGTGCCATGTTTTTATTCCTCTTTCTCTTTGTAGATTGTTTTCTCTTCTTTCAACACGCATGAGCAATGGCAAAGAGACACTCAGCAACACAGAACACATTGTATTCTGTACATTCTGCGTTGTGCGTCGTACAATTTAACTGTCGTTCTCCCCCACAGAAGGCAAGGTATTTTCGCGGGCCTATGAGGACACGACAGCGAGTAACCGCTATTTCGATGAAGAAAGGCTACATCATGAGTAACACGCCAGTTCCAATCAAAGAGTTTTACCTTGCACTGAGCGATCTCACGTTTACAGGGCATGACCTTGTTCGGCCAGAGTCAGTTATTGCACAACGAGACGGCACTCTCTTGACTTCTGATGGACGCGGCGGTATCACCCACATCTCTCCTCACGGAGAGCAGCAGTTGCTTGATGGATTAGGTGGCGAGCCAAACGGCATCGCGTTGATGGACGATGGCTCTATTCTGGTCGCGAACATTGGCGTCGGCACACTCCAAAAACTGCATCCAGATGGCCGCGTTGAGGAGCTTCTGACTGAGGTAGATGGCGTCAAAGTATCAACAGCAAACTATGTGTTCATCGACAGTAAACAGCGTCTCTGGGTGGCATTCTCGACACGCGAGGCACACTGGTGGCCCGCAGCGGCGCATCCTCGTCCAGATGGCTATATTGTCTTGATTGACGAAAAGGGGCCACGCATCGTACAGGATGGCCTCTACTTCACGAACGAGATTCGACTGGACGCGAAAGAAGAGTATCTTTACGTTGCCGAGACAATGAAAAACCATATTATTCGCTTCCGTGTACACCCTGATGGAAGTCTCTCAGACAAAGAGGCAGTTGGCCCCGACAATCTCGGTGTGGGTGGCGCGGTTGATGGATTCACGTTTGATGTTGACGGCAATGTATGGGTAACAACGGTGTTACGCAATGGCCTCGGCATTATCACGCCTGATGGTCATTACCACGTTGTCTTCGAGGAGCCAAGCGAGTCGTTACTTGCGACCTTTGAGCGAAAAATCGCCCAAGGAGAGGCGGAGCCAGCAGACATGGCGGCGACAGCAGGTAAAACGCTGCAACTCATAACCAGCGTAACCTTTGGTGGCCCCGATCTCAAAACCGTGTACATCGGTTCGTTAGGTATGTCGAAGCTCCCGACCTTCCAATCACCCGTTGCGGGTCTGCCTATGAACCACTGGAAATAGTACTTCTCTCAATCAGGCGAAAGAAGATCATCCTGCATATCAAGGTGGTCTTTTTTGCTTGTACCCATTGTTTTCTGCTGCCCACGCTTTTTCGTTTGCTTGATGCACCACTGTCCCAGTATATCGCCCACAAGCACCGCACCAACTCCTCCAGATATGCTCAAGCCGAGGTAGAGTAGTGCAAGCAACCAGTGTCCATTAGTAAAGAGCAGTATGTCACCAAGGGCAAGACTACTGAACGTTGTATAGGCACCAAGGAAGCCGACATTGAGAAATAGGCGACGGGTTGGGCCGATAAAAAGGGAAGCATCCGCAAGCGTCGTGAGCAGTGCCAGTACAAACGCACCCGTGAGATTGATATACAGGATATCGTAAGGCCACCCCTTGCCAGCATATGCTTGAATGAGGATACTCAAGAGGTAGCGCACAACAGTTCCAAAGAAGCCACCAGTAAAAACGGCGAGCAGACGACGTGGCGAAGAAAGCGTTGACACTAGCGTGACCATCCCCCCGCGAGCAGTCCAAGTACGGCGAACACAAGCCCTAGCGCGATACTTCCACCAAGATACAGCATACTCCCCACAGTTCTACCACTTCGCCAGAGTTGCGTACCTTCCCAGCTCATCGTGCTGAACGTTGTGTAACCACCGAGAAAACCTGTAGCGAGAATGGCTTGTTGACTCGCGCTAATAATCTTGTGTCCCGCGAGCGCAAAAAGCAAACCAATCAGAAACGCACCCGTTACATTGATAACAAGTGTTCCAAGTGGAAACTGTGCGTTAACACGTTCGGCGACAAAACGCCCCAGCAAGTAGCGCGTGGCAGCACCCATAGCTCCCGCGAGACCTACGATTGTGACAAAGAATAGTGATAGAGATAACAGTGACACTCCCATCTCCTAGAAGGGGATAAGCTGCTCAACCAAGATACAGTGTGGCCCGTTCCCGGAGGAACCATCTCTACAAGATGTGGTTGACTTGTATTAAAGGAACATTAGAGGAGCCTTAATAGATCAAGGCTCCCACGCAGCATACTACCATAACGCCTCGCGCTATTTGGTCTGTTTGTGTCCAGAATTTCCCACGTATTCGCCAAAGTCTTTTGCGGTCTTTTCGAGTGTAAGTGTGGCAGGAACAGTCTGTTGGACGATAGGGAGTACGACGACAAGCACGCCATTGCCATAGGTGACATTAGCGTGTTCACCATCGACAGCATCGGGAATTTCCAGTTCGCGATAGTAGTCGCCAACACTCCACTCGTCAAGCAACAGCTCTTTTACATCCTTCAACGCGCCACGTAACGCTGCCTGCATAACAACGTGATGACTCTCAGTTATTTGCACCTGAATGTCTTCTGGTACAACACCAGGCATAGGTGCAGTGATTGTCAGGCGATCTGGGGTGCGAAACATTTTAACCGGAATGTATTGTATTTTGGGGGTCTCTGTCATCCCAAATTCTCCTCTTATGCACTAGGATTTTTACGGTTCGCCGTGTCTGTACTCGTTCCCATCTGCTCAGCTTCTCCCCATGAAGAGCCAGTATCGCGTCCTGGCGTATCAACGACTTCGCCGGGCGTGTTCTGGGCGGACTGAGTGCCGCTCTGCGTCGCGTCATACCCACGCTGAGCCATGTCTGGGTTGCTCTGTTGCTGATCGTAGCCACTCCCAAACGTGTCCTGTTGTCCATCGTTTCTTGGATGTAGGTCGCCCTGTGACTCGCTATAGGTGCCTTGCTGATTATAGCTTCCTTGGTTGTAGCCGCCCTTTGGCTCAACAAAACCGCCCTGTGCATCGGGGCCGAAGCCGTTTTCTGGCATTCCATAACCACCAACGCCGCTAGAGTCGGAGGAGCCAATATTCTGCTGTCCAGAAGAGAAGGAACCTGGCTCACGTTTCTGTGCGCTCGCTTGTAGTGCCTGCTCGCGGGTTGTGCTTGCAGTCATTTCGCTTGGGCGTATGTTTTGCTTATACGCGTCGGTTTGCGGATTGTTGTCAATCACACGGTCACGGCTCCGTCCATCGTCGGGATTATCTACGTAAATGTCGTTCTGGTTGAGGTCTTTATTGTCGTTATTCATTTTCTCTCCATTCGCGCGTAACCACACGCTAAACATAAAACAAAACGTTACAATGTACGAAATGTATGGCGCGGTCATATGAATTGCACGTATGCAAGCATGGGGAAGTTTCATTGCTGTACGTTTCGCATACTTAATTGCACGCGCCCACGCTGCTTGTCGATTGCGAGTACACGCACGTCAACGACTTGCCCGACGGCGACAACGGTCAGAGGGTCACGCACAAAGCGATCCGCCAACTCTGAGACGTGAACAAGACCATCTTGCTTGACACCAATATCGATGAACGCGCCAAAATCAACAACGTTGCGTACCGTGCCTTGTAAAATCATTCCGGGTTGCAGGTCCTCGATCTTGAGAATGTCATGTCGCAGAATGGGCGCGGGCAGGGCGTCACGTGGATCAAGACCCGGCTTTTCCAAATTTTCGAGAATGTCGTTGAGCGTGGGCAAACCTACGCCAACCTGTTTAGCGATAGCGGCCCACGCCGCCTCTTCACTGCCACCACCTGTGTTCTGGTTACGCGTGGCGGAACGTCCCAGACTGTTTTGCAGCTTGATACGCTGACGCAACAGCGCAATACGCTCTGCTGGTCGTGTTGCCTTGCCCTCACTCTCTGGGAGCAGGGTTAGAAGAGTGTGAACTGCTTTGTAGCTTTCTGGATGAATAAAAGTATTATCAAGTAGTTCAGGCGCGTCCGCGATCTTGAGAAAACCAGCGGCTTGCAAGAACGTGGCGGGGCCAAGGCCAGGAACCTTTTGCAGGTCGGCGCGTGATTTAAAGGAACCATGCTCCTCGCGATACTTCACAATCGCATTGGCAACCCGCGTGTTGATACCCGATACGTGTTTGAGCAGTGCGGCAGAGGCAGAATTGACCTCGACACCCGCGAAGTTGACGCAGGAAACAACCACACGGTCAAGCATTGCCGCCAGTTCTTTTTGGTCAACATCATGCTGGTAGAGTCCGACGCCAACCGCTTTGGGGTCGATTTTGACTAGCTCCGCAAGCGGGTCTTGCAAACGTCGGGCAATAGAGATAGTGCCGCGCTGCGTCGCATCGAGCGCGGGAAACTCCTGACGCGCTGCCTCCGACGCTGAATAGACTGATGCACCCGCTTCATTCACCAGCACATAGCCAATCCGTTGGCCCGACGTGTGCTCAAGCTCGCTAATAAGTCCCGCGACGAGTTGCTCCGTCTCGCGTGACGCCGTTCCATTGCCAATGGCGATCACATCAATGTTGTACCGCGTCAGCAATTTACGCAACAGCTGCTGAGCCTTTTCGGCTTGAAAAAGATAGATCACATCGGATTCGATATACTTGCCGTTCTCATCAACAATCGTCAGCTTACAGCCAGTCCGAAAGCCGGGGTCAATACCCAGCACCTTCTTGCCGCGCAATGGCGGTTGTAGTAAAAGGTTGCGTAGGTTCGCGGCGAAAATATTGATGGCATGTTCCTCGGCTTTACGGGTAAGCTCTACACGTACCTCTCGCTCCATTGCGGGCGCGAGCAACCGTTTATAGCCATCTTCAGTCGCGTCTTTGAGCAGGGTCGCAAAAGGCGATGTGGCTTTCGCTGGATAATGCTGCGCAATATGCGTCTGTGCCTGCTCATAGGGCAGATCTACACCGATGCGTAGTACGCCTTCATGCTCTGCGCGGTTCAACGCGAGGATGCGATGCGGCACAAGACGCGTAACGGGTTCATGGAAGTCGTAGTACAGTTGGTAAGTGCCATCGGGGTCCTTCTCAGCTATCTTTTCGGCGTCGGCCTTCGCGCTCATAGTCGAGCTTCTAAAAAAAGTGGAGCGCACGCTGCTCCGTACACTCGCGTCTTCCGCGACCATTTCAGCGACGATATCAGAAGCACCCGCATACGCCTCCAGGTCGGTATCAACACCTTTTTCCGCGTTGAGAAATGGGCGGGCGTGGAGTTCCAGTAAAGTTACACCATCACCACGTAGCTCTGGTTGTTGGAGGATAAGTTCCGCCAGTGGTGTCAGCCCCTTCTCACGCGCGACACTGGCACGAGTCTTGCGCTTGAGTCGATAGGGGAGGTAAATATCTTCGACCTGTTGCAGTGTCGTAGCCGCAATAAGAGCGGTTGTGAGTTCTGATGTCAGCTTACCTTGCTCGTCTATAAGTCTCCGTACATCGGCTTTGCGCTCGAAGAGTGCGCGGAGAGATGTTGTCTTATCAGCAATAGCCTGAATCTGCACCTCATCAAGGCTCCCCGTTGCCTCTTTACGATAGCGCGAAATAAAGGGGATAGTGTTGCCCTCATCAAGGAGCGCGATGGTTCGCAAAACGTCGTTGCGACTCAACGTGAGTTCCGCGCTAATAGCCCGCGCGATTTCGGCGGGTGACAACGTTACTTCTCCTGTCGTTGTCAAGGATATAGCTTGCGCTTGTTCTTGCGTTGCCAAAAATAGAGCCTACCTTCCACCTAAATACCTGTAATTGAAGAATACTACCTGCACAGCATAGTATCACATAGCGTCAAGGGTGCTACTATGTGTTCAGTACATACTGCTGCTTTTACATCCTATTTTTGTATCAAGGTAAAAATGATCTCAGCGTTTTGTTTATATCACCGTGGTACTGCTCAGTTTTCTCTTGTTCCAAAAACTTGGCGAGAAATAGTATTTTGCCGACGTACTTATAGAGACAGAAAAAAAATTCCTGTGTATACACAAAAACGCGGCTTCAGTATCCGTCTGTATCGTGCAGATGGCAAGCAAAGGCGTTTTTTGTACCACGACTGCTCAACAATTTCTTGCGAAGACGTGCAAGTAGTCAGCGAGCAGTGACTTGCAATCATACTCTCGTATGATACAATAAGCCGAGACTGAAGCAATCTACGTATGTGTTGCAGAAGAAGAGAGCAAGCACTTGGAACGAAATGTGATGTTTGATGCAGACCGTGACCGTGACAAGGCGGCTGACCTAGAACGCGATACGATACAGGACGCCGATATCAGTAGCATGGCGCAAAGCGATAGCTTACGCCTTTACTTACGTGAGATTTCACGTATTCCCCTCCTCGACGCGGCAAAGGAAGTCAGCCTTGCCAAGCGTGCCGAACATGGCGAAAAGGAAGCGCGGAACCATCTCATTGAGGCAAACCTGCGATTGGTGGTAAGCATCGCCAAGAAATATGTTGGGCAAGGGTTGTCCCTGGAAGATTTGATCGGTGAGGGCAACATTGGCCTGATCCGTGCAGTAACAAAATTCGACTATAAGAAGGGCTTCCGCTTCTCTACCTATGCGACCTGGTGGATTAAGCAAGCCATCACGCGCTCAATTCTTGAAGGGACGCGTGTTGTTCGTCTTCCTGTGTATATCATGGAAGAGGTTATGCGTGTGAAGCGCACGACGCGCCAATTGTACCAAGAGATGGGGCGCGATCCGACACCCACCAACATCGCTGAACGGTTGAACATGACGCCCGAACGTGTCAGCGAGCTACTAGTATGGGCCGAAAAGGTCTTTTCGTTGGATGCTCCCCTTTCCGAGGAGGAGGAAAACACGCTCGGTGACATTATAGAAGATGTGCGGGAGCGCGGGCCAAGCGAGATAACCGACCAGCATCTTCTGCGCGAAGAGATTCGCAAGGTGTTGGGGCAGCTCACCCTGCGCGAGCGGCAGGTCATAGAACTGCGTTTCGGTCTGGTGGATGACCACGATCATACCTTGGAAGAGGTCGGCAAGAAGCTAAAAGTGACGCGTGAGCGGGTGCGTCAGATTGAAGAACGGGCAATCCGCAAACTGCGTCACCCGCAGGCAAGCCGCATCCTAAAAGATTACCTTGATTAACATTTATAAGTAGACAAATGGGGTACTGTAACGTGATGTCATCATAATACGGTATCCCGTGTTTCGCTCTGCAACATTCGGTACTTTTGGGTACACTACACTAGTAGTATAGTGGTGGTACGTTCATACATTTAGAGTATGTATCTGTAGTGTGTCTACAGTATGACAATGGACTTGAGGATATTGCACTATGAACGAATTGGCCGGTCAGAGCCTCGGTGGATACTATTTGGAGGAGGAGATTGGTCACGGCTCAATGGGGGTCGTCTATCGCGGAAAACAAATCGCGCTTGGTCGCGAAGTTGCGATCAAGGTTTTGCCTAAGACGCTAGCGCGTGATGCCTCTTATGTCGCGCGTTTCATTCGTGAAGCCCAGATTATCGCGGGCCTGAACCATCCAAACATCGTTCATATTTATGACGCGGGTCAGCAAAACAAACTGCTTTTCTTTGCGATGGAGTATGTACAAGGGCCGACACTCTCCAATCTTCTTTCACTCGATGGCACTATTCCACAACATCTCGCGATTGAATATGGAGCACAGATCGCGGAAGCACTTGACGCCGCTTACAAGGAGCGGGCCGTTGTGCATCGTGACATCAAGCCTGAGAATTTGATGCTTGACCGTTGGGGAAAAATAAAGGTGATGGACTTCGGCCTTGCACGCGCGACTGGGCATCAGCCAATCACCGTTGCGCGAACACTGGTGGGCAGCATTTATTACGCCTCGCCGGAGCAAGTATGGGGTCAGAAACTCGATAATCGCAGTGATGTATACGCACTGGGAGTAGTACTCTATGAGATGACTACGGGTCAACGTCCGTTCATAGGCCGTTCAATGCCAGAGCTAACGCAGGCAATTGTAGGGGGGCCGCTACTCTCTCCGCGTGTACTCAACGAGCATGTGTCGTCAGACTTGGAAGCGATTGTTCTTACCGCAATGGCGCGTGATCGCGAAAAGCGCTACGAAGATGCTGGCGTAATGGCGCGTGACTTGCGGGCATTGCTGGCACGCTCTACCACCCCTGCATCTTCACAAGCATCGGGCGCATTGGCAATCAGTCAACGTGAACGTATGATAATGCAACCACCCAAGCGTCCACAAATGCAACGTCCAAATTATCAAGAGCCTCCACAAGAAAAGGCAGCTGGTGAGCAAAGAGCGCAAGCGACGCCTACACCTAGCTATTCAACCCTGCCCATGATTATCACACCACAACCTCTTCGTCTTGAACAGCAAGAGACAATCAAAACCGAGTCAGTGCCTCCGTATAAAGAGAAACATGCATTTTGGAGTATGCTACAACGTTTCTTCAAAACATCTTCACAATAACACTCCTGCGTGGAAAAGCTACCAAATATATTGCGTTTGGTAGCTTCAGGACTTATACTATCTATATAGTATCGGTTCTCAGGAGTTTCAACACTGTATGAATCCTTCGCAGATCAATATAGGCATCGCGTTTGCCGCCGGGGTAGTCTCATTTCTCTCACCCTGCGTACTGCCACTTGTACCTATTTATCTCGCACAGCTAGTAGGGCAAAGTGTCTATCAAGCCGCCAAGCACCAACACACGTATTCACTACGACTTGTTACATTTCTACACGCCGTCCTCTTCGTACTCGGCTTCACCCTCGCGTTCGTCGCGTTAGGCGCAACAGCCAGCACACTGGGCGCGTTTCTTCATGCACAACAAATTCTGCTCCGCAGAGTTGGTGGCGTTCTTCTTATTCTAGTTGGCCTGCATCTAACGGGCGTTCTCAAGATGCCTTTTTTGTATTGGCAGAAACGCATTGAGTTTCATCCCACACGCCCCAGTTACGGTGCGTCCGTTCTGACAGGTGTTGTTTTCGCAATAGGATGGAGTCCCTGTGTTGGGCCAATTCTCGGCGTCATCTTGGGACTCGCAGGGCAGGCAGCGACACTACGGCAGGGTGTTTTACTACTTCTTGTCTATTCACTTGGCATGGGTCTACCATTTCTCTTGCTTGGTTTGGGACTTAATCAAGGTAGCAAGGTATTAAAGTGGTTGAAACCGCACTTGGGGAAGATCGAGATTGCAACGGGCGTGCTGATGATAGCTGTAGGGGCAAGCATCTTTTTTAATGTGTTGCTTCAGCTCAACACCTATTTTCACTTTGGAATCACGTTATGAAGAGTGTACATATGACGCAACAGTCACCCCAAAAACGGCCTGTACGCTGGGTAGCAGGCGGTGTACTCCTGTTTGTGCTCATCGTTCTCACACTGGTTCTCTTCTTTCCGGGAGCTTCAGTGCTTAATCGGATGAGTTGGCTTGATAGCGGAATATGCGCCCAGTCTGGCTCTCACTCCTTTTATCCTGGTGGGGAGCAACTTCCCTTGTGTGCGCGTAATACAGGTATATATCTGGGCTTTCTGATAACGCTCGTTACGCTCTATAGCAAGGGCCGAGGTCGCGCACAGCACCTTCCCCGTTGGCCCCTGCTGCTACTTTTGCTTACAGGCGTGGCGATGCTCGCAGTTGATGGCTTTAACTCGTTTCTGCTTGATATGAGCCTGTGGCATCTGTATCAGCCAAATAATCTACTCAGGCTCGCGACGGGGCTTATCACAGGTCTTGCAATGGCCTTACTACTATCTCCAATGCTCAACCGTATGTTCTGGCTTGGTTACAATGAGCAACGCAGCATTAACTCGTGGCGAGAATTGACGCAGTATTTGCCAGCACTAATCGTCTGTTTTTTTGTTGTCATCTCGCAAAATGCCCTGATTCTCTATCCCATCGCACTCTTGAGTACAGGAGGATTGCTTACGGTACTAGGAAGCCTAAATCTACTTGCACTTGTTGGAATAAGTAAACGCGATGAGACATTTGAGCGGTATCGTGAATTGTTGCCATTTGTAGGTATTGCCTTACTCTTTGCAGTTGGCGAAATGTTGTTACTGGCACAATTGAAGCTGACGCTTCTCCATACTATCAGCATGTAAACACAAAAAACCGGTAGCAGGAGAAGCGTTACCGCTCTTCAAGCTCTAGGAGCATCTCTGTTTCAAATTCTACATCAACGACAACCGCGTTGGAACGCGTTGAGTACAGAAGTTGCAACACCGACTCACGCAAATGCTTCGGCGCACGCTCAACCGCGCACCGCTCATGAATAAGCCGTTTGATGCTCATGTCGAAATGAAAGCGACACTCACATTGTTGACAGTCTTCAAGATGCCGTTGCACAACAGAAATTTCTTCGTTGCTCAACTCGCGATCAATGTAGAGATGCAAGCGTGCAACAGTTTCAATACAATCTATACAGTCCATAACATTTCTCCTACACAGGTAACTTCGTCCTCTCTGCTCATTTTAACATAATTGACGGAGACTTTCATTCCCAATGCGGGTGAGATATACTTAGAGTACTTTCTCTCAGAGAAGGTGCAGATATCATAGGGATATCTGGCAAGAGGAGCGCGTGATGCCGGAACAGTCAGCATTTGAACAGAGATTATCAACGGTGAAGCATTCACCGGCGAATACTATCCAGCCAGTAGAGATAGAGACAGACCCACTGGTAACAGAGAACGAAGAGTCAGAAGCCCAGAAAGATGGGGCAAGAGGAGAGAAAGCGACAAAAATAGCGGCTCCATCAGAAGATTTTGAAGCAGGTGTTATTGCTCAGTTGGATAGTCTGTATCGTACAGCATTGCGTATGACAAGCAATCGGCAAGAGGCAGAGGATCTCGTGCAAGAAACAATGCTCAAAGCCTTTCGTTTCGCCCATACGTATCAATCGGGAACCAATTTGCGAGCATGGCTTTTTCGTATCTTGAATACGTCCGCAATCAACCGCTATCGTAAGCAAGCAGCTCATCCAACTCCAACGCCTCTCCCTGATGGAGAGGAGTTTTACCTGTATAATCAGATTCGCGATCTGAGTGGACAGGAGTTGAGCGCAGGCGCGGAGGAAGAGGTACTCAGTAAATATCTTGATGAGGATGTGTTCAAAGCACTCAACGACCTCCCACCCAACTTTCGTATGGCCGTGATTCTGGCAGACATTGAGGGCCTCTCGTACAAGGAGATCGCGGAAGCACTACAAATACCAATTGGGACAGTGATGAGTCGCATTTCTCGCGCGCGCCGCCAGCTGCAACACTCATTATGGCAATACGCAAAGGACAGGGGCTATGTCAAAGCGGAAGCATCGTGATTGATCGCCCTCTACAAATAGGTAGAGCGCAAGCGTTCTTCTTTCACAGCATTCTGCTTGCGCTTCTCTCCTATTAATCTGCTACTGGCGTGTGATGTAAAATGTCATTGCCCGCGTGAGTGATTCGCACATTTACGCATCTTCGATCCATCACATCAACTGAGCGTGTCACTAACCCTTTGCGCTCCAAACGCGCAACAGCTTTTGTAGCAGCAGCAGAACTTACGCCCAAGTTTGAGGCAATTTCGCCTACTGACCAGTGATCTCGTCGCGCGAGAAACGTTAGCACCTCTGTCTGACGAGGAGTAACATTTACGCTTTCTCCCTGTACAATCGTCATAATTTTCTCTCCTGCCCATTATGCTTTACATGCATATCAAATGAAATATGCGTTCCTGAAAAAGACGTCATGAGAAGGAAAGTCGGGTATAGCGTTCCGCGTCAACCGGAGAGTTTTTTCAACGCACCGAGAGATCATGTTGTTCCGGCATCTCAGTTTTTGGCTCTGGTAGGATACGTTGTAGCGTGAAGTAGAAGAAGCTTCCCGCCCCTTCTTTACCGCTACTCATTACCCAGATTGTGCCGCTCATTGCTTCAACAAGTTGCTTACAAATGTATAATCCTAGACCTGCACCACGTACCGGACTATTCAAGTCCCGCTCCAAGCGCATAAAACGCTCGAACAGCCTGCCCTGCTCTTCCAAAGGTACACCTGCACCATAATCACGGACACATACCGTGACATGTTCTGTGTCTGCGTCAGCAGAAATTTCTATATTTGTGCCTTGTGGAGAATACTTGAGCGCATTGCTTACCAGGTTAAGCAGAATCTGGCGCAGACGAACGGCATCAACCAACACGAACAATGTGGGAGCAATAGTAAAGGTAATGGCGCGATGCTCACGTCTGGATATCGATTCTATGATCTCCACAACATGAATAACAGACTCTCTAAGCGAAACATGGGTGAGTTTTATATTGCTCGCGTCTACCTGTACGCGGTTGGCATCCATAATGTTGTTTACCATAAGGGCCAATTCGTCACAGCCACGATGTGCTTTCGAGATAAAATCCGCACGCATCTCCGGAGTAAGCGTTTTGTTGTATTCTTCCAAAAGATCGATGTAGCCCAACACTGCTGTCAAGGGCGTTCGTAACTCATGAGAGGCAGTTATAATAAACTGGTCTTTCAGGGCATCCAACTCTTTCTGTCGTTCGTAAGCGGCGCGTAACTCTATCGTGATTCTCGTATTTTCTAAGGCCGCCGCGCACTGACTTGCGAACATTTCAAGTACATGAATTTCTTCTTCAAAGAAAAGATGAGGACGGGGATACGTTAAAATGAGTATGCCAAGAAGCTGCTCACCTTTACTGAGCGGCAACCAAACAAAAGGGAATTCAGGTTTCTGCGTCACACATGGTGGAGTAGCGACGGAGCCGTCGTCACGCGGATAGGTATTCTGCCCTGCATAATAATAGGGAAACCAATCTTCTGAGACAAGCTGAATGTCTGGAGCAACAGCTAAATGTGGGCCAACACCTATGTGTGGTGTTTGCTGTAGCATCTGCTTTTCTTTACTGTACAAACAGATCTGCACCCCTGCGTTCATTGCTCTTGCAGCAATGTCAGAGAAAAAAGAGGCAACCTTCTCAAGGTCTGGCAACTCCTCTGTGGAAAGCACACTGGCTTTATAAAGATCATTAAGGAGAACGGCATATTGTCTTGAACGTTCTTGTAACCGCGCCGTTTCTAACAGGTAAGAATAGCGTGACAGCAGCAGTTGCGCGATTTCAAAATCGGGGCCGGCATAAGATTGTTGGTCGCCGCGCTCACCTAAAACGAGCATCCCGATCATCTTGCCCTGCGATTTGACAGGAATGAGGAGCGGATTATTCTGCGCGGTACTCTCATCTGAGGTAAGATAACGGCTTAATCCAACAGGCATATCCTCTTTCGCGCGTGTTACTTCATGTAATAGCAGAGGCCGATGTGAGGCCGCAAGTCGTTCTTCGATGCTGGGTTGTAACGTCAATGCACCAACCGAGGTAAGCGACATGGTAGTGAGTGACGATGAGAGCCTCTCTATAAGCGCACGGCGCGGTGCGTCATTCTGATCGTTAGTCAGCCGAGGGAAGAGATGGTAGCAGCCAGTATCTTCAATCAGGATAAAAAGACCAACTTGTGTCGTCTTAAAGGTTTGTAGAACATCTAGTGTAACAAGTTGTGCCGACGTTTCCAGATCGAAAGCCTCATTTCCGGTGTCGATGGGCGTTTCTATTAACTGCCGATAGTGTCGTAGTTCCTTGAAGAGCACACGCTCCGTCAGCAGTTGCGCGACCCACCAGATGGTTGGTGCTAGCACTGCCATCGCAACCGCAACCATCACCGTAGAGCGCGTAACACCGTTTCCCTGTACGCGGCTTCCCAAAACATCAACCGCATATACAAGAATTGCGAGGAATATTGTCCCAATAATCCAGTTGATGGTACGTCGAATATAGGTATCGAAGACAAGAAGCTGGTAGCGCAAGATGGCATAACCAAGCGACAAAGGTAATAAAAAGGAGGTGAGCGTCGTGATTTGAGCATTGATGACGTAAGCAGAGAACGCACCACCTATCACTTGTGGAAGTACTGTCAACAGCAAAAGCGGGACTATCGCGAGAATAACGCCGCTTACAAAAAAGCGGAGTTGCTCACGCTCTCTCACAGTGGATTTACGAAACGAAATGATAATAGTTATCAAGCTACCAGTCAGTGCGAAGAGGGCCGCAAACGATGTAAGCATGTCCAACCAGAAAGGGCTTACTTTGGGATATGCAATATACCCCACAACGCTGTTCACCACTACGATACAAAAGAAGAGAAACAACGCAAAAATGTACCAGCGTATAGATGAGGTATGTGTAGACTGCCAAAGTTCACGCATCAACTTTTTAGAATGCTCTTTGTCCGATAGTACAAGATGGTTTTTAGGAAAGATTAAAAGAATTATCGCGAACAAGATAAGAGCTGAAATACTTGCAAAACCTGACAGAATAGTTAAAATATGTACATTAGGAAGACCTGATACTGACCCTGTTTCTAGCTCAAACGCGATCATCATCATGAATGTGAAAATGAAAAGCAGTAAAGACACCTGGCGGTCTCGCGAATAGAACCAGATGACTGAGCCTACAGCAAGGAAAATAAGCGCGACTGAAAGCGAAAAACCAAATGATAACCAGAGAGGTAAAACTGACGTTTTTGTATTCTCTATATGTGGAAACGTGTACACCGCATCTATAAAGCCCAGGTTGATATAGATAATTACCGCAACAATGATAACGACCAGGCGGTTCGCTCTAAAGCGTGTCCATAGGCTATGCTTCATAAAAAATCCTTTTAGTTCGCCTCCTACGCTCTTGACTGAGACACTCTGCTACACAAAACCTAATAAGAGACGTAGTTCATGAGAAACGGGATGATTAGCTTCTATTTGCTCTAATTGCTCATGAGCGCGTTCACGATAAAGCAGGCTAATACCCCATGTAGTCATTATACCTTCTTGCAAAGCATCTGTGAATGCTTTCTGCTTCTCCTCATCGGTTACAAGTACGGAGGACTGAAGCGCGACTACTGTCTGGGCAGCAAGAACGACAGGAAGTGTCTTTTTGTTACGAGCAACATCGGTTTTCTTCGTCGCTATTCCCGCGTCCGTTTGCTGATAGTGGAGGATATGATATAGGTCGTGGGCGTCGTTGTCAAGTTGATGAGCTATTCCTAACAATTTCCCTAACTCTGAGTAGGATTTGCATATTTCATCACTAGCACCTACGCTTATAACGCCGATGCGGCAGGCAAGACTCATAAGTGCGCCCGCTTTACCTTCCGCGATTTCAATGCATTCTTCAGATGTAAAGCTGTCTACGAGTCTTTGCTCCGCCAGAAGATCACGATGTTGCCCTGCCGTAGCTAGAACAAGGGCTTCTTGTATGGCGTTTAGCAATTGCGTTATTCGCTCAAAGGGAACGCCCAGTGCTGTAAGCGAAAGAAGAATCGTATTGGTCAATGCAAGCAGAACTGTTGAGGTATTAAGCACACGAGCGATCCCAAGTTCTTGCACAATCGCGGTCTGATCGCCGTCTTCAACATCGTCGAGGAGGTCGAGCGCACAGATAAAGCACTCAACTGCGATGCCTACACGATACGCGTATCGTGTATTGCCGTCGGGCAGGAGTTGTTGCGCGACAAGCAAAGGGAGCAATGCCCACATTCCATTGGGAGATGCAGAATTTGCCGCTTCACTATCAGAAAGCAGCTTACCACTACCTCTTAATGCACATTCCACATCAGTTCGCAAGAGAGGATGTAGTACGTTTAGAAAAGTGGCGAACTGTTCACGAAGTCGATGTTGCCTTTTCGTGAACAGTTCAGTAGAGATATGATCAAAGTTCTTCACTATGGTGTCTTTTTTTTACGGGTGCCACCAGGAATTGGGTGAGTTTTGATTCATAGTCAAGTGAGGAACCAGACGCATCAAGACTTGTGTCACGCGTGGCGAAAAACCTTCGCGCTCGATGACGCTTTTCGCATCGCTAGTTAGTTCTGTACGCAGAGCCTCTTCTGTGGAGACACGGTGAACAAACTCTTTAATCAACTGCTCTTCCATCAAGACTTGTATCCTTTCGTTGCACACGAATAGGGTAGTATAACGCACATAGTGACGCTACACACTACAAAAACAAGAAATTTGTACAATGTACGCATCGCATACATCTAGTGAACATGCTTCACGTACAAAGGTAATGATACACGCAAGTGCCAAAGAAAATCAAGGCTTTTCACTAGCAAAAACAACAGGTGTTTGTATTTTGCCAAAAAATTGGTTATTTTAGCCTATACTACATATTTATAGGTATGCCTAGTATGTGGGCTAGAGAGATTGACGAATGCGAAAAATGTCTGTAGAATCGAGGCAATAGAGAGGAAGGGAAACTCGTTCATGGAGAATAGCATGCAGATACACAGCATTGAGGACGACGACGCCTCTGATATGTATACACTTCCCGCACACGATGAACTGGGAATACTGGGTAGCACCCGTAGCGTGCTTGAACAAGGTGAGCACGTTTGGATCGCGTTCGATAAGTTAGAGCAGCTTAGCAATCAGTGGGTTCATGAATACGCGACTACTCATGAGACGATGCTTTCTTCTGAGCCTCTCTGGAATAATATGTACCACTTTCACGACGGCACGGAGCGCACCATCAACTGGCTCCTGCTCCTCGACGCCCTCAACTTCTGCTTTTGGGCCGAAAAAGATCGTGAGCGCTGGCGTGTTGACTACAATGGGAAAATTCTCAATGGCTATTGGGCCGAGGCCGCATCACTCACCCGCGCAGTAGAAGAGGGCATACCCGTGTGGGACGCCAAGTATCTACAGACAATTAGCGAGGATGCCGTTGCTACTATTTTTCGTCCAAGTACAGGTGCGGACAGCATTCCTTTGTTTGAGCAACGCGTGTTCAACATGCGCGAGGTAGGCCGTGTGCTACAAGAAAGCTATCACGGGCAATTCACACACGCTATTGAGTTGGTGCAGGGCGACGCCGTCGCGCTCGTGCGCTTGCTCGCCCGCGACTTTGCTTCGTTCAATGATATCGCGACTTATAGAAACCGTGAGGTGCGTTTTCTCAAACGCGCTCAGATCTGCATAGCTGATATCTATGGCTCATTTGGTGGTAAGCAGTGGGGAGCATTCACGAATCTTGACCAACTCACTATTTTTGCGGACTACAAGGTTCCACAAATACTTCGTCACTATGGGATACTGGAGTACGCGCCAGCACTGGCGAAGCGCGTCGATACGCTGGAACTACTGGCAGCACAGAGCGAGGAAGAGATAGAGATACGGGCCGCAACCATCTGGGCCTGTGAGTTATTGCGATGCGCTGTATCTCGTCAAGGATATAAGATGAATGCGCTTGAGATCGACCAGAAGCTCTGGTCGCAGAGCCAGACCGTCGAAAATATGCGCCCGTATCATCGTGTGCGTACTCAATATTACTAAACGTTCCCTCTCTAGTAGAAACAGATATAAAAACTCATGCAGGTACAAACACTACACCAGTTGTTGACAGCGTTAGAGCAGACACCGCTTGCGCTGCCGACAAACCTCGATCTACTGCTTCCGATTAGGGGCATTGCCTACGATTCACGCAAAGTTGAGGCTGGATGGCTCTTTGTTGCAGTCTCCGGCACTCACACTGATGGTCGCAGCTTTATAGCAGATGCCGCGCGGCGAGGAGCAATTGTTGCGCTTGGGGAGTCACTGGTAGACGCTTCGCCTATTCCTTATGTGGTAGTGGCTGATGTGCAGACGGCATTGGCAAACCTCGCGTGCGCTTTCTACGAATATCCCGCGCACAAGCTCTGCACAATAGGCGTTACGGGTACTGATGGCAAGACGACAACAAGCAATCTGATTACAACGATTTTTGAGGAGGCGGGCCTTCGCACTGGACTTATGACTACCGCAAACTTCAAATTGCCGGGGCAGGAGTGGGAAAACACAACGCGTCAGAGTACGCTTGAGGCGGTAGAAGTGCAGCAGATGCTCCGCAATATGTTTGACGCGGGCGCGACACACGCAGTTATCGAGGCAACATCGCATGGACTAGCACTACAACGCGTGCATGGCTGTGCCTTTGATGTAGGCGTGGTCACGAATATTACCCATGAGCATCTGGATTTTCACAAAACACTTGCTGCTTATAGACGCGCCAAGGCACGTCTCTTTGAGATGCTTGATCCCACGCGTGATAAAGGTATTGATAGCAAGCCCGTCGCTGTTTTGAACCGCGACGATGTAAGCTACGACATTCTCAAACCGTATTGCCGCGTCCCCATTCTTGATTACGGCATCGATACTCCCGCGTCGGTACGTGCGGTTGACGTACAGTTGCAGGCACACAGTACACGTTTCCGCGTGCTGCTACCACAAGGAGAGCACCATATCGAGACACAGCTTGTCGGGGGCTTCAACGTCAGCAACTGCCTTGCCGCTATCGCTACGGCGTACAGTCAAGGCATCGCGCCCGAAAGCATCGCGCGTAGTTTAGCGACAGTCACAGGCGTTACAGGACGCATGGAAAGCATCGATGAGGGGCAGCAGTTCGCGGTCATCGTCGATTATGCACACACGCCCGAAAGCTTAGAAAAAGTATTATTGACGGTGCGCCCGCTCACAAAAGGGAAATTGCTCGTTGTATTTGGATCAGCAGGCGAGCGCGATATACAAAAACGTCCTGTCATGGGGCATATTGCGGCACAACTGACCGATTTCTTCGTTATTACAGATGAGGACCCGCGCGACGAAGATAGAATAAAGATTTTGCGCGACATAGCGGCTGGTGCCGAGGCAGCAGGCAAACGGGAAGGGGCAGATTTTCTTTGTATCGCTGACCGTACCGAGGCGATACAGGCGGCACTAGCATATGCACGGCCCGGCGACACGGTGATTCTGGCGGGGAAGGGCCATGAGCAAAGTATCATTGTTGGGCGTGAGAAGCTTCCCTGGGATGATCGAAAGGTCGCGCGAAAATTGTTAAAAGAGTCACTTTATGCATAACAAAAAAAGTGTACAATATTTGAAGAGCACCGTATTTTTATCTACTTTCTGCGTTGCTATCTCTATCTCTAACATGTCACACACTCTAAAATGTATAATTTCTATGGTATCTGGGGGAAATGTATGATTTCGATGACACTGGTATGGTTATTCATCATTTTTGTGGTTTGCGCGGCGACAAGCCTTGCCTTTTGTGGTGCTGCGGGAAGACTGTTTCCCAAGTTTCGCAGTGGCGAGCATAAGCCTGGTGTACATCGCACAGACGCCCCCATTGGTAAACAAGAGATTCGGTCAATCGAGCTTCCTCTTGTTGGCGGCCCCGCGTTCACGCTGGCAATGGTTCTTGTTGGTATAGGAGCAGGGTATCTGCTTGGCTTCAAGCAAGATCAATGGACTCTCCTCTTCATTGGTCTGGGCGCGACGGTTGGTTTTATGCTGGTCGGCTTTGTTGACGATTGGAATAAAGTCTATAGTCAAGAAGGACTCTCAGAACGCACCAAATTCGCCGGCGTGTTTCTCGTCTCGGTTACGGCAGCCGCATTATATTTTTTCCTGCTCGCCAACGGCAGAGAGTCGTACAGCCCCTATAAAGACCTCCCACTGTTGGGTACGCTCGTGTGTGCAAAACAACCTGTGAACCTTGATAACCCATGTCCAGTTGAGATGGGTCATATAGCATATTTTGGCTGGCTCATCTTCTTTATGTTCTGGACAGGCTGTATCGGAAGCATCACCTCGCTCTCAGTTGATTTCAGCGATGGTCTCGATGGTCTGGCAGGCGGCCTCGTCTTTAGCGCAGCACTTTCGTTTGGCATTATTGTGACTGGTATTATTAATCCACAGCATTCAGGGGGCATTGTGCTAGAGGTACTGGCACTGCTCTGCGCCGCAGGAGTTCTGGGTTATCTCCCCTGGAACTGGCCTTCATCGTGGGCGGCACGCCGCAAGGGAACCGCCAAGCGTCGTTCATCTATTATTATGGGCGATAGCGGAGCACTAGCACTTGGGGGTATTCTAGCGATGGTCGCCGTTTTCTCGCGCCAAGAACTGAACATTCTTATCGTGGGGGGCGCGTTCGTGCTCGAAGGTCTTTCCGCACTGGTGCAGTCTCGCTTGATGACTCGTTTCTTTCGCAAGCATCTTAAAGTTCTACGCTTTGCCAATACGTCCACATTTGTACATCACACCGAGTTTCCTTTGCCATTTCTCGCAACTCCGCTTCACTGTCATTTTGACCTGCTGGGGTGGGATCGTCGCCGCCTGGTCTACGGTGCCTGGGCGTTGGGTGCGTGCTTTGCGCTGTTGGGCGTTATGGCAGGTCTGGCTCCATTATCCTGGGAACGCTATCTGGGACGCGTGCTCGCGCTCATTCTTGCATGGGGCATATGGTCGAGTGGGTCATGGTCAAAACGCTACTTCGTTGGCGCACATCCAGCAGAACGCACACGCCGCCGCCGACTCGCACTTTACTATGGCTATCCTTATACCATCATGGGCATCAACTTGTTCTATCTAGTCGAGGTCATTGAAGCGAGCGAAGATGTCATTGAGACGCCAGCAGAGGCAGAGGCACTCTGGCAACGCATGAACATCTATGACGCGCGTTCAATGCTGGGCCTCTATTGCTATCGCGCCGGCTACTTCCCTGCGGCCCACGCGCAATGGACGCGTATTCCAAAAGTGAACCGTGCGCTCCGTCCTGAAATCTCGCGTCTACTGGAGGAAGTAGATACAAGTATCGCGATGGAGACGCAGGAGACGCAACCAATGCGGCGCATTACACGGGAAGAAATACTCGTTGGCAACCTTCCACCCGCCGATCTCCCCAATCCACATGAACCAGTTCGCAATGAAGAGAAGATCGATGACCGTGCCGGCACCTGGACACCTCAACAACCTCGCACACTTACGCGCGACCTGCACAACGATGCTGATGAAGAGCGGCAGGTTACATCACCATTAAATGGCGAGAAACCAAACACTTCCTCGTCTCAAAATGGGAGAAGTGCCACGCTTGGGTATATCGCCGAACCAGAGCTGCCTGGCTCATCATCAATTACGGCAGCGGTGACAATGGCTCGTCAAGGGTGGTTCGCTCGTCTCTTCCATTTTTCTTCTAGGCGATAAAAACACGATAGGACGCCCAACGGTACAGTTCTATGCTAGCACCCCAGACCATAACGTTTGCAGAAGACGATATACTCGTCTTCTAGCCCGTGCTCTTTGACTATATTTGTAACCTGTACCTGTAGGTCATGGCGCGACGGGTGGCCCAGGCGTATGTCAATTGCAAGGGCGTGAACCCAGTAGCCGAGCGCATCCTGAAACTGCCCTTGTGCTTGAGCAAGCAGTCCCTGCCGACGCAAAACAGCACGTTGCTCTACGGGTGTGTCAAGTTCATTCGCAAGCGTAAATGCCTGTAGATACCACTGTTCTGCATTCTTAAACTCGTGTAGGGCACGCGCAACATCGCCCAAGCCACGCAGGGCGCGTCCATGTATGTGTCGCGCCCCCTGTTCTTGTGCGATAACCTGCGCTTCCTCATACCGCTCTTTCGCCTCAAGATAGTTTGCTTCATCAAAAGAGAGCGCACCCAATGCGTTTAATACACGAGCGCGATCCACACTGTTGCCCAGTGCCGTAAAAATCGTCCTGGCCTGCGTATAGTACACAAGTGCTTTTTCTCGATCCTGACGATCCCGCATAATATCGCCCATCGCACGCATCGCCCATGCTTCCCCACGTCGGATACCATGCTCACGGAAGATGGTTACAGCCTCGGTGCAGACTTTTGTTGCTTCGTCTAGCTTACCTTGCTGAGCAGCTATGACGCTTTTGTCAGCAAGCACCCATGCTTGACTTGGCTGTAATCCCAGTTCGCGGAAAATATGCAATGCTTCATCATAATCGTTTACTGCTTCTGTGTACTTGCCAAGTGCCTCATAAACAGTTCCCCGACCACGCAATACAGAGGCGGTGCCTTCTTTATTACGAAGCGTAGTGAAGCGGGCCAACGCTAGCTCAAAATGCCCTAGCGCATCATAATACGCCGCGTATCCACGACTCACTTCGCCAAGCACCATTTGCATCCATCCTTCACCCTTGGCATCACCCACCTCTCGAAAAAGCATGAGAGCCTCTTGTGCCAAATTATTTGCCTGCTGCAAATCCCCCTCTTCACGACACAGCATCGCCAGTTCATATAATGCCCAGCCGGCCTCGTCGCGCGTTTGCTGCTCTTTATGGAACTCTAAGCTACTCCGCAGACATCCTTCCGCTTCGGCATAGTGACCCAGTTGCCGTAAAATAGCACCGAGGCAACACTGAATCTGCCCCTCGCCCTTTTTATCGCCAAGCCGCGACGCATAAACACTGGCGCGGCGCAACATAACAAGCAATTCCTGTGCATGACCACGCCCACCAAGCGCCCACGACGCTTGTACCGCGATCTGCACCGCCTCCTGTAAATCACACTGCTCGCCCGCGCTCTCTAAATGCTCAACCGCCGCAACCCATTCTTCAGGACTCGGCTGCGGTAAATTGTAGTAGTACGCCGCGACCAACCGATGGACGCGGCGTCGCTCCTCCAATGGCAGGTGTGTTACCGCAAAGTAGCGAACCTGCGGATGAATCGTATACACTCGCCCATCAAACTGAATGAATGAGGCTCGCACTAATTCATCGCGGGCCGCTCGCCAGTTGATTGCGAGTTCCCAAGGCAGCACCACCTCTGTCGCAGCATTAGACTGGTGCTGCACATCTTGCTGATGTATGAGACGCATAGCTTCTTCGGTACTAGCCGAGGTTTCAGGTGCAACAAGCATCACGATCTGCTCACGACTGAAGGGCAACTTGAAGGCAGAAAGATACGCCAGTAGCAATCGCGCCACGAGCGAAAGGCGACGATATGAGACATCAAGCACCGCGAGAATACCTGCTAGAGGCGTGTTTCGCAGTTCGTCGCGGATCTCTTCCAGTGAGCGCGTTGCGGCCTCTGGCGCGAACACCTTCCCGTCAATAGAGCGCGTTGCTCCGAAGATAAGTTCCGCGCCCAATGGATATCCGTCAAGCAGCGTACAAATCTCTTGTAGAATCGCCTGCTGTCGCGGATCGTCCAAGTGAATATGCTGGTCGAGACCGTTGGACGCCGCGAGATCAACGAACAGCTTTAAGAGATCAGCGTCTCTCATTTTTCCTACATGGTATTCATACCAGCGACAATGAGTTCCATTTACCACCATCATCGCTTCTGGACTGACGCGCGAGGTTACGAGCACAACAACCTCGGTTGGGAAAGAGCTAAGGAAGTGAAGCCATTGCTCTAGTTCAGTGGAGTCTTTTACCTCGTCAAAACGGTCTAATAGGAAAAGACTGGGTAGTTCGCGGCTCGCGAGCGAGCGCAAAGTAGTAAGTACAAGGCGAGCACGATGCATCAGATCAGCTGTAGGGCCTGACTTCAATGGTACATGCAGATAATATAATATTTCAATAAGGGCGTCACCAAAGGATTTGCCGCCTTGTAACGAGATACCAACAATACCACCGGGAAACTTCTCGCGGTTCTGAAAGACAGCTTCGCAGGCAAGCGCACTTTTGCCGATACCTGCGGAACCAATTAGCGCGATGTGATGTGTAACAGAACGAATTTTTTGCTGCGTTCTCACCTCTCGCTCATCTTGCGTCGCTAGAGCAAGTAGCTCTCCAAGCTCGCGTAGTTCTTGCTCACGACCAACATAGGAGGTCGGGCTATCCAGATGCTGTAACGGATGATCGCGCTCTTCTACCGTGTCACGCTCATCATTCACAAGCAGCGCGACAGGTCCTTCTTTCCCCTCAACAACATGTCGATACAAAACGGGAATGAACCAGCTTTTTTGATACGTTGGAAGCAGAGCCTGACGAGCACGCGATAAGGCTTCTTCAAGCGTGCGTCCGTCCGCGAGAGCCTCGTAAAAATGATAGATGAACGTCGGGCTACTCTCATCTTGTAACGAGAAAGGCATAGCGACAACGGCAGGAACTTGTGCCATCACAAGCGCGGTTGCCAGCGTCGCATCAACGGCGGTGCGTTGGTGTCGTTGTGTCTGCACATCTGAAACCGTCGCGGTCTCACATGCCGAAAATACCGCGAGGCGTACATCGCTGCTGAGGAACAGGTCACACAGCGATTGTGTATCAATATACCGGTTACAGCCGGTCTCATGACAAAAACAGAGGTATGTTTGTGGCTTGACGCGGCTCAACGACGCATCACATTCCTCACACTTACGGGCAGATGGTTCATTGAGCTTTTCACAGCCATTTTTTGTGCAGAGTCGTCCATATGCTCCATGTCCATCGAAATGCACGACGTAGCAGGGCGTAACCACCTCGTCCCCGTCCAGTAAACCACCACCACGCGCTGATTTGAGATAGCGCACCAGTTCATCAAAAGTCGCTGGTTCTAGCCGATCAATGGAAATCTGTCCGCTATCAAGCAGTGTGGAAAGCCCATTTTGTAGGGCCTGAAAACTGTGTTCCGTCTCAAGTGAAGCGCAGTCTGTGGGAGAAGAACCAATATAGAGTACGCGCAGAGGGAGATGTACAGGAAGTTCGCAACCAAGCGGCATGTCGGGTCGCACTAACGCTCTGGAAAGAGTAAAGATACCCGAAGCCAGCAGAAAGTGATCGCCATTGTGCAGAAGCTCCCAGGGGTAGCGCACAAATTCATTACACTCAGACTCAAAGCAGAAGGTCAATGCAACGGTTCCGCGTCGTCGGAGCGTGCGCTGAATGACACTACGCAGAACAGCCTGCACAGACTGCTCTACAACCTCGTGATGCCCACCCTCTGAATTTTCATTTCCACACAGGGCAGAAAAAAGGTGTTTCCCAATAGTGCGGAGTTCCTGATCGCCGCTCTGTAGTTTGTTGAGTTTTTTCTGGAGTGCGTTTACCTGAGTGCTGGTATACGGCGGGTCAAAGCTCCCAATAACGGTGCGCCCCGACCAGCTTTCTTTGACGACGACTTCATATGTATTTTCTTTATGCTTCCGAAAGAGAAGAGTAAGTGTTTCTCCCATATTTCTAGTAAAACCTGCATTCTACGATATAAGTACCACTACCGATTAGACTAGCAAAACATAGCACCACTCTCACAGTATATCATACTTCTTGTGTTGCGCGTTGCCCCTCCATTACGCTTCTGTGTGGTTACTCGCCCCAGAGTAACTCAACACGACCAAAACGCACCACATCACCAATCTGTACGCCTGCCGCTTCCAGCTCCTTCGTCACACCCATCTTTTCGAGTGTAAGCTGTAAACGATCCATGCCTTCCTCATTCTCAAGTTTAGTCATGCTGACCGCACGCTCAACCCGTTTGCCACGCACAATGTAGACGCCTTTTTCTTTAGTGACAACGAATGCATCGTCTGGTTGCGGACGTAACACAGGGCCAGCCATATCCGCGACAGCTTGCGCGACAACTTGTGCTTCCTCTTCTTGCTGTATCTCAGCAAGCCGTTTTGAGGTAAATTGCATAAGCTCCTCGGTGCCTTGATGTGCGGCAGCAGAGATAGCAAAGACGGGATATCCTGCGGCTTCAGCTTTTGCTTTGAGTGCTGACCAGTGCTCTTGTGCTTCTGGCAAATCCATTTTGTTCAAGACAACAACCTGTGGACGTGTAGAAAGCCGCTCGTCGTACTCGTGTAACTCGCGGTTAATCGCTACAAAATCATCCCAGGGGTCGCGGTCTTCACCTGACGCGCCATCCAGAATATGCAACAACAGACGGGTGCGCTGAATATGGCGTAAAAACTCATGGCCCAGCCCGACGCCCTGGGCCGCACCCTCAATGAGACCAGGAATATCGGCAAGCACAAACCCGTAACCATCGCCGTATTGTGGTTGCCCTACTTCGACCACCCCAAGGTTTGGGGAGAGCGTGGTAAATGGATAATCGGCTATTTTGGGACGCGCGGCGGTCACAACCGAGAGCAAGGTTGACTTACCAGCATTTGGATAACCGACAAGCCCAACATCAGCAATCAGACGCAGCTCAAGCGTAATCCAACGTTCCTGCCCCGGTTCTCCCTTCTGAGCTTCTTTTGGTGCTTGGTTTGTGGAGGTCACAAAGTGCGTATTGCCCAGTCCACCGCGTCCGCCGCGTGCAATCATGGCACGCTGTCCATCTTCGATCAGGTCCGCGATTGTCTCTTGTGAGTCCGCGTCACGAATGATTGTTCCACATGGCACGAGCAGGACAACCTCTTCGCCTTTAGCTCCGTGCATTTTTTGCTTCATACCGCCTTCACCCGAATCGGCTTTGAAGCTGTGACGGTAGCGATAATCTATAAGCGTATTCATATTGTGTGTGGCTTCAAAGTAAACACTTCCACCGCGTCCACCGTCGCCGCCATCCGGCCCTCCATAGGGCGCGAACTTCTCATGGCGAAAATGCGAGGAGCCATCGCCCCCATCGCCTGCTTTTATGTGAATTTTCGTATGATCGTAGAGCATAATGTGTCCTTAGCGTTACACGCGCAAAAATCGGCTTGGAATATTTTTCTGTAGCGTGAGACAGTATATCATATTGCGCGGCAGAGTGCTATCAAAAGAAGACAAAAAAGAGTGAGGGCCGCGCGACAAACTGTGTACGGCCTCACTCTTTTCGGAGAAAGAAATTACGCTTTCGCGGTTCCCTGTGCATTATCTACGATTGGTGTGTTAACGAGATGCTGTGAAACAAACCATACCTGTAACTCATGCATTGGCAACACTTTTGAAGAAAGCAGGTCGTTGGTTGTGTAGTCTTTGTTCTCATCACTCTGCTCTATACCAGCACGTACCGTCTTGATAACGGTTGCGTGCGCGTTGACCGTGCGAGCAAGCATTGCGGGAATGTCTTCTTGACCTGTGGGGGGATGCTCGATCTTGGTCATCTCGGCGACCTCGAACGGCATACCAGTGGTGACGCCACCAAGCGTCTGAATACGCTCAGCAATCGCGTCTACTGTCTCCAAAACCTCGTCGGCGTGCTTGTCGAGCAGCAAGTGAAGTTGGTAAAATGTGGGGCCTGTGACTTGCCAGTGATGCTTTTTGTAGAGATTGTACAACGTGATTGAGTCTGCAAGAATCTGGTTCAACATGCCAACGTTCTGCTTGAGCGTATCTTCTGACATGCCCAGCGGAACTGTATGAATGGTGCCGTAACGCTGAAGTTCATACGATTTTGGATGATAATTCGGTTGCGCTACATTCTGCGTTCCGTTAGGTGTTTTATTGCTCGTTGTCATATATTTCTCCTTCTGTACTGCTTGCGATCATGTTATACTTAAAAATGTGAGCTACCACCAGCAAGAAAATGGCTAATGAACCTGCTGTAGTGTAGGGTCGTGTTTTGCACGACCTGCTGATAGTTTTGCTGTACTTCGTTCTCAGGAAGCCGTGAGTATGTACCCCGATCTCACAAGTTTGCATACTTTTGATACATTTTACACTCTCCTGAAATCTAATGAAACGTCCTGATGCTAGATTGACACCAGAGATATGCTACTCTCATCTTCACACTGTTAGCTTACACGCAAAAAAGCTAAGGAAAGTTTCAAGCAAATTTCAGGCCGAAGGTGGATTTGTGAACCATACACCACTTCCCTGTGTGTAGTTACGCGAGTTATCGGGGTTTATAGGATAGTACTGACCAGACATACTTCTATCTGGATTGATTGTACCTGTAAAGAATATTGGTAAAATACCGTTTTCCGGCACGGTAAAGTTTATAGTGTTATTCGTAAACACGTTTCCAGTAACGTTTCCACTACCTGACAGGCCCGTAGTGGGATTGATATACAGATAACCGCTTGTTATGGTGCCATTGTTCTGAACGATGTTACTTAGTTGGATACCCGTGGTTATATTTGGTGTGACAAATGTATTTGTGAGCTGACCATTATACGTTCTTCCCAACACGGGATATCCCACAGGTGCCGGTGGAACACCTGTTGTTGGCTTAGATGGTGGTAACGTTGGTCCCGCAGTCGCGGGCGCAGTAGTAGGAGCTATCGTTGCTCTAGTCGTCGCCGTAGCCACAATCGTTACTGTTGGTTTCGTAGGTGCTGCCGAAGAAGTAGAGAGCGCGGTTGCTTTTGGATGTTGGACACTAGAAGTCGGTATACGCTGGCTTCTGAAAAGGTTTGCGCCAAAAGCTACTCCTGTAGCGGTTGCGAAAAGGGCAATCAGGGCCAGCACAAGAGGAAATACTCTGCGCCTTCTCGTTCTAATGGCTTCTATTGAACGCGAAACCTCAACAAGTGGCACAGCGCGACCAGTCGCGGAGAGCGATTTTTTCGCAACTACCTGCACTTGTGCTTTTGATGCTACCGGTACAAATGCGACGCTCGGTTCGGCAATGGGGAGCGCATTCACAGCCTGCCAAAATTCTTCAACAGTCGCGAAACGTTCGTTACTGCTGATCCTTAGTGCGCGATGAATAGCATCGGCAACGTGGGGCGGTATCTCAGGCGCGAGTTCTGTGACCGACTCAAGCGGGTCAGTGTTTTTACTCGCCATTTGCGTTAGCCGATAAAGGGCATCAATTGGAATGGTGCCTGTCAGCAGCGTATAAAAGGTCGCGCCAAGCCCATAGATATCGGTTCGCGGACTTGTGCCGCGTGCGTATTGTTCAGGCGCACCATAGCCTGGCGAACAGCGTCGCACAGCCGTCGTGGTCCCATCTTGCTCGTATTCTTTCGCGATTCCGAAATCGACAAGCACAGCATCGTCGCCCCCATCTGGCACAATGATGTTCGATGGCTTGATATCCCGATGCACAATTGGCGGTTGCTGCTGATGCAGATATCCGACGGCCTCGATAATTGGACGCATAATTTTTACGACATGCGGCAACGAGAAATGTTTCTCGTCCTGCCTCTGACGAAGGATTTCTAAATTAGGCCCGGCTACATAATCCATCAACATGTAGACACGCGTTTTTGTCTCTGTATTGTCTTCAAAGACGCGGTAGACGCGAGGAAGAGCGGCGTGATCCAGACGCTTGAGAACCTCACACTCAAAAGCAAACCGTTCACGCTCTTCTTTATTCGGGTTGATGATTTCCTTTAGCGCAAACTGATTGCCCTTGACGCGTTGGTCTCGCACAAGATACACCGCCCCAAAGCCACCCTTGCCCAGCAGGTCCTCCACACGATACCGCTCTTTTACAACGCTGTCTATTGGCAACGTTGTTTGTAGGTCTTGCACCCTTTTACCTCGCAATGAAATTCGTACTCTCGAAGGTTATAGCATAGTACGCAAGCATAACACACTCCGGCACTATTGTTTATACGACTGGTTGCTTGCCAGGAGATACAAGAGCCGACTGAACAATGAGTGCCGTTGGAGATACAATGTCCTGTACAATCAGACGCGCACCACGCTGGAAGGTAAGGTACGCCCACGCCCACTGGAACATTACCAGAAAACGGTTGCGAAATCCAATCAGGAAAAAGACGTGGACAGCAAGCCAGAAAAACCATCCGATAAAGCCGGTCAAATGGACAGAGCCAAAATCAGCAATACCGTAGGCACGCCCAACCGTCGCAAGATTGCCTTTGTTTCTATAATGAAACGGTTGCGTATGCTCTTTTCCTGCAACACGCGCCGCCACCACAGAAGCTGCGTAGACGCCCTCTTGCATAGCTACTGGAGCAACACCAGGCAAAGGTTTTCCATTCTGGAACAGACTCGCCATGTCACCAACTACAAACACGTTAGCGTGTCCGAGAATAGTAAGATTTGGTTGTACTTTCACACGTCCCGCACGGTCTAACTCCGCGCCCAACCACTTGCCAACAGGCGAGGCCGCAACACCAGCAGTCCAAATCACTGTTTTTGCATTCAGCCGCGTATCGCCCAGAACAACACCATCGGCATCGATATCTGTGACCGCAACATGAAGTTTTACCTCTACACCAAGTTTTTCAAGTGCTTTCTGTGCCTTGCCCGCAAGCTTTTCAGGGAAAGCCGCCAGTGTTCTTGGGGCAGCCTCAACAAGCACAATACGTGCGAGCTTTGGGTCAATGTGGCGAAAATCACTCGCCAACGCTTTATGAGCAAGTTCAGCGATAGCTCCCGCCATCTCGACACCTGTCGGGCCAGCACCAACCAGCACAAATGTAAGCAATGCCTGAAGCTTTACGGGGTCTGGCTCCATTTCCGCAGCCTCGAACGCAAGGAGAATTTTCCGACGTATAGCAGTTGCATCGGCAATAGTTTTCAGCCCAGGCGCGAACCGCTCCCATTCATCGTGTCCAAAGTAGCCATGTGTGGCTCCGGTTGCAACAATCAAATAGTCATAATGAACGGCACGCTGTTGTGTCTGGACACACTGCCCTTCAAGATCGATACCCGTTACCTCTGCCATCATCACCCGTGTATTACGCTGCTTTCTGAGAATGTGACGAATTGGGCCAGAGATATCGGCAGGCGAAAGTTCTGCTGTGGCAACCTGATACAAAAGGGGTTGGAAGACGTGGTGATTGTTGCGATCAATCAAGGTAATATCTACAGGCGCATCGTGAAGCGCATGCGCCGCCTTTATACCACCAAATCCACCGCCGATAATAACAACATGTGGTCTCGCAGTTCTGCCTGTAGAACCTTCAATACTCTGTGCAATATGTGTGGTCATACTTTTCTCTCCTTACGTCTCAGCGCGGAGGCGATGCCATGTTCGTCGTCGAACGTGCATATCTTTTTCTTTCTTTTACTCTCTCATTATAGCACATCCGTATATACCAGGCAGGTACACGCGCAAAACATCTTTATTTTTGCTCAAGAAACGCGAGTACCGAAATCTCTTCAGGATGCAGACCATGTAAGGCTTGGACGACAGCTTGTTTGTCATCCTGTTTGAGCGCGTTCAACAAAGAACCATTGAGATATGCATCTATGATTTCCGGGTGAATATAGCTCTTACGACAGATCGTGGGCGTGTTACCAAGCTGTTTAGAGGCAGACTTAATGGCATCGACGACGTTTCTCTTCGCTTGCGTCTCCGTCTCATACGGCCCCAGGTCTTGTAACGAACACATTGCTGTGACAGTGCCAGTCCAGGTGCGGAAGTCTTTGGCGGTAAACTCCTGATCCGTGATACGCTGTAAATATGCGTTTACATCGTTTGATTCAATAACATGCAACTTCTCCTGTTCATCGTAGTATTGAAAAAGCTCATGACCAGGCAAATGCTGACATGTCTTAATGATTTTCGCGAGTTGTCTGTCTCTAACATCGATCTCATGATCTTTACCACTCTTCCCACGAAAGTGAAACCGCACCTTTGTCCCTGTAACTTCTACATGGTCGTCACGCATGGTTGTCAGTCCAAACGATCCATTCTCACGCGCGTATTCTTCGTTGCCTATCCGAATAGAGGTGGTATCAAGGAGACGTACTACCGTCGCAAGCACTTTTTCACGTGGAAGACCTGGGAGTTTAAGATCATGTTCAACACACTCGCGTACAAGAGGCAGTGCTTTCCCAAAAGCAATCATCCTATCGAACTTTGTCTCGTCTCTAATCTCGCGCCATTTAGGATGATAGCGGTACTGCTTACGACCCTTTGCGTCTCTTCCCGTAGCTTGAATGTGGCCATGAGAATTGGGACATATCCAGACATTCTTCCACGCCGGCGGAATACCAAGCGCATGAATGTAAGCTATTTTTCCCTTATCGCGAATTGGTTTTCCATCAAGATCAAGGTAACTAAAGTGCTTCCCCACTCTTTTGCGCCGTATACCTGGTGTCGCATCTGAGACATAGCGCAGACCTGCACCCTTTGCAGCTTCGACAGGTGCCGCAATGTCCCTCTTTTGCCCTTCTTGTATGCCTACTGACGACATGTTATTGCTCCTGATACCACGCATATCACGTCAACGTTATCTCGTGCTTTATTCTTTCCACGTTTGAAAGAGGAACATTAGAGACATGAGTACTATCGTTATAGACACAAAATATCCTTACGTATACGTACTAACGTAGGGACTTCTCGCTGTTTTCCTCCCTCTTTCTCTTATTTGTCTTCTTCTAAGGTCTATGATACGTACCACCAAATATACGATGATTCTTTTTCCTCTGCTAGCTACCTTTATAAGGTAATTTTCTTTTATTAGAATAGTGCGTGATTTTTCAGAATATGCGAGATGTTTATGATAAATAAGTTTTTTTGGCGATGCATGGCATTTATAGTAAATAGTTTATGGACGTTTATAAAAGTTGTGCTGTTCATCATAGTCCGTGATGTGTTGGTACAAAAACAGACCGAGGTCAAGACAGAAGAGAGAGTTAAACGCGAGGCACAGCAAAGAATGAATGAGTTTTTGAGTGTTGCGAGCCACGAATTAAAAACTCCACTCACGAGCATTAAAGGAAATATTCAGTTGATGACGCGTAAGCTAAAATCTAAGCAAGGTGCGGACGTGTCAGATGAAGGTGGGAGCGAGAAGCACGATGACCAAGCAAATCGTGTGCTCAACGAGGCGCGGGAACTATTGGAACGTACAGACAAACAGATCACGCAGCTTTCTCGATTAGTGAACACGCTTTTAGAGAGTTCGCGCATCAGTGCAAACACCATAGATTTGCTCATGGAGACATGCGAGTTAGATACCGTTGTGCGTGACGTCGTGCAAGATGTACGCCACATTCCGAAAAGTCGTGTGGTTCATATGAATATGAAGGAGGATAATGTTCTTGTAATGGCAGACGTCAACCGTGTCAAACAGGTAGTTATTCACTTTCTCTCCAACGCTCACAAATACTCACCGATTGAAGAACGCATAGAGGTTTCACTTGTAAAAGAAGGTGAAACGGTGAAAGTTTCCATTCACGATGCAGGCCCTGGCATTCCAGCAAGTGAACACAACAAAATTTGGGAACGTTACTACCGTGTTCCAACTATAGAGATACAAAACGGCAGTGAAATCGGTTTGGGTCTAGGACTTCACATTAGCCGTACCATTATTGAACAACACCATGGACGTGTCGGAGTGCAGAGTGCTCCCGGTACAGGCTCAACGTTCTGGTTTAGCTTGCCACTTTCTCAAAGTATGCTGTAGTATATCGAGGGTTTTCTTCAGTTTCGCCGTACCAATACATCGCTAAACGCATGTCGGATGTAGAGGAAAATAGCATGTCAGAGGAGGACAAGAGAGAAGGGAAGATGGGCCCACCTGGGATCGAACCAGGGACCAACCCGTTATGAGCAGGCTGCTCTAACCGCTGAGCTATAGGCCCTTGCAAAATGGATTATAGCATATCGTCTCTTACTTGTGAAGGGGGCAAATTCTATTCGCGAACTCTCTGCCATGCTTTCTTATTACAATTTTTATCATAATTCTTTACAACATAATAACGTATCAGCGTATATACTTGTGAACACGCAACCAAAAGCAGCGAGCGTAAACGTTCAACTACTGAGCCACTAGAGACAAAACGTTTTCTATCGTGGTATAATATTCGCGAACGCACGGTTCTGCTGACCCTGTGCGTCGTGTGGCAGGGAGCAGAAAAGAAGTTTTTGTACTCACAAACGATACCTTGTACGACAGGACCGCGCTCTTCTCAAGTTTGCAGCGTGGTCTCATTTTTTCCCAGGAGCATTCAATGACGAATGAAGTCACTATTCGTATTGGGGGCGAGTCAGGTGAAGGAACCATATCTGGTGGTGATATCCTCGCATTGGCAGCCGCCCGTTGGGGGTATCATGTGTATACCTTCCGCACGTTTCCCGCAGAAATTCTTGGCGGCCCCTGTCTTTTTCAGGTACGCATCAGCGATGCCCCTGTGAAGTCAATGGGCGATTTTGCTGATGTACTCATCTGTCTCAATAAAGAAGCATATGATCGTAATATTGGCGAACTGCGCGATGGGGGTGTCCTCATTTATGATCCCTCCGATTTTACGCCTGAAGCGAACAATAAAATCTCGTATGCAATCCCTTTTAATGAGATCGCCCGTAAAGAGATACAGCTTTTCCAGACGAAAAACATGGTCATGCTCGGTGCTATCTCCGGGCTGTTTGGCCCACCTGTAGAAGCTATTGTGCAAGTTGTTCAATCAAAGCTCTCCAAATCACGCAAGTCCAGCAGTAACTTGATGGAAAAAAATATGCTGGCGTTGGATGTCGCGAAGAAATATGTCACTGAGCGTATTGCAAAGCAAGACCAATATCGTCTGGGAGCGGTTGAAAAAGCTGATCGTGTGATTCTAAACGGGAATCAGGCGGTGGTAGCTGGTGCGCTCGCGGCCCGTTGTGGCTTTTTTGCGGGCTATCCTATCACACCAGCGAGCGATATCATGGAAGGACTCGCCAAAGAATTGCCACAGGTAGGCGGGACATTTCTTCAGGCTGAGGACGAGATGGCGGCACTCGCGGCGGTACTCGGCGCATCCTATGGCGGTGTGCGCTCGATGACCGCGACTTCTGGCCCTGGCTTTTCGCTTATGACCGAACTGATTGGCCTTGCATCAATGGCTGAGCTGCCAGTCGTGATTGTCGATGCTCAACGCGGTGGCCCCAGCACGGGTCTGCCAACAAAGATGGAGCAGTCCGATCTTAGCTTCGCGCTGAACGCTGGACACGGCGACTCACCACGCATCGTACTCGCACCCGCAAATGTCGCTGATTGCTACAATTTGATGATTATGGCCTTCAATATGGCCGAGCGGTATCAAATGCCAGTCCTTTTCTTGACCGATCAGTCACTTACCGCACGCGTCGAGAGTGTCGAGCGTAGCACTTTTCAGATGCAACTCATTCAGGAGCGCATCAAGCCACAACAAGCGGAGCAGGAACTCGCTGTTGCCGGGGGCCAAAGCTTTATGCGCTACGCCAACACAGCAAATGGGATCTCGCCCATGTCGATTCCTGGCAAGGGTGCTCCATCGTATACCGCGACGGGGCTAGAGCATGACGAGCATGGACACCCCGACTATGAGCCGGAAGACCATGTTGCTATGATGCAAAAACGCTATCGTAAGCTCGCAACCGCCGCCGAAGAGTTGCCGGCACCCACACGCTACGGTGATGACGATGCAGTTCTCGGCATTATTGGCTGGGGTTCAACCGAAGGCGCGGTTCAGGAAGCGGTAGATCATGCCCGCGCGAATGGCTATAAGGTCGCGTCGATGCATCCAAGAGTGCTTTCGCCCCTTCCTGACGAAACAATTCGTACTTTTATTGGTTCCGTGCAAAAAGTGATTGTCGCGGAATGCAACTATTCTGGTCAACTCGCAAACCTCCTGGGCGCGAAGTTGGGTGTACAGGCTATTCGTGTAAATAAGTTTGGTGGTATTCCATTTACTGCTGCTGATATCTTTCAAGCCATCGAGGAGGCTCACGCATAATGACGCAATCTGTTATCAATCCAACCCCAAAAGACTATAAGAGCGAGGTAAAGCCAACGTGGTGTCCAGGTTGTGGTGACTTTGGCGTGCTTAACGCGACCTATCGCGGACTTGCTAGCCTGAAACTGGCACCCGATCAGACCGTCGTAGTATCTGGTATCGGCTGCTCTAGCCGCTTCCCCCACTTCATGAAGACATTCGGTTTTCACACGGTTCACGGACGCGGCTTGCCTGTCGCGCAGGGCTTGAAGATGGCTCGCCCCGATCTGACGGTTGTCGCGGTTGGCGGTGATGGCGATTTCTTTAGTATTGGTGCAGGTCATCTGCTCCACGCAGCCCTCCGCAATATTGATGTTACTGTTATTGTGATGGACAACGAAATCTATGGCCTCACAAAGGGTCAGACCTCGCCGACTTCGCCACAAGGTCATGTCACCAAGTCTACTCCATACGGCCTGCTTGCGTCTCAGTTCAACCCACTCGCAACCGTGCTGACGCTCAACACCAGCTTCGTGGCGCGTGGCTATTCGGCGAAACCAAAAGAGTTGGCGTCACTCATCGAGAAAGGGATTCAGCACAAAGGCTTTTCGTTTATTCATGTGCTTAGCCCATGTCCTACGTTCTATCATACCTTTGATGCATGGGATGCCTCAGTGACGCCTATCGCTGCTGACCACGATACCAGTAACCGCGCACAGGCAATGGTGCTGGCGATGGAGACAGAGAAGCAGTATATTGGCTTGCTTTATCAGCAAGAGCGTCCTACAATGGATCAGGCGGCTCACCAGTTGGTGCAGCAAGCCAGACAATTCGACCTGGATCAGTACATGAAACGTTTCGCGTAACGAAGATCGCTCAAAAACGTGTGTGCCGTCTCTCTAAAGGAGATAACGGCACACGCGTTTTTTGTTAAAGTGGGAGGCTATCGTTTAGAGGGCATGTATTTGGCGAGCTTGCGCGGCTGCCTGCATGGAGTTTAGCACGGCCTGCGAGAACTTTTCGCCACATGGCCCACAAAACACACCGCTTTCGTTGTGGTGACTACCACCAATGGCGGTCAACTGACGCTCCGCGAGCTTTCCACACCACTCGCAAGAACTGCCGAGCGGAGCGAAATCAACAGAGACAGGGCGGCGGAATTCATTGCTTGTCATGAAGGGTTCCTCCTATGAGATGCTGGTCGCACACAAATTATGCACGACGAACGGGAAAAGAACAGCACACAAGGGGAATTTCGCATCTTGTGGTATATCTGATGTACCAGTCAAAAGCCACGACGACACGACATTCACAAAACGACGCTTCATCGCCTCGGAGCAACGCTGCTCCTATTGGTAACGCGTGGGGATAGGAATGTTACCTTTGTACAACAGAGTATACCACAGAATTATGTCAAATGGAAGATGTATTTGCTCTAGTTACGCTTCGGTTTACTCCTCGTAATTTCTCACGGCTTTGCTGACCACAAAAGCAGGTTTCCGATTTGTGCATCGTAGACGATGATGCCTGTTCATGCTTCTGAAACCTTGTTCTTCGCATAATCAGTAGGCGCAAGGTGAGCATAGATCAAATAGCAGGGAACCTCTGAGGGTAAGTATTGCTTTTAGCAACGACCTGTCTATGTGTGGAGGTAGCTTGAACATTATTCGCAATCCTGAGAATAACAATCAGCGCAAGAATAACTGTGACGCCAACTATGGAGAGTTTCATAACATGCATAGCCCTAGTTCCTTTCCTAATACAGTTTAACAAATAGGGGCACAAATGTAGAATAGGCCGCCAGTATTACCGTTGCCTCTAAATGGTGCGTTTAACCAGTGTCCGTATATCGGATTGTTACCAGAAGAATGTCTCTATATACTTCTGCCAGTATCCTCACGATAGTGAATGTTGTTATTATTCACATCTATATAACATATCTGTTAGAATTTATAAAGCATCTTGTAAATTTGTATTCACTTTTGCCTTATTGACCCTCAACGAGTTCGCTTTTCGCCGCGGCCTCTTCCTGCTTGTGCTCCTCTGTTTCTACGGGCAGAGCGGGGAAGCGTGAGGTAAGTACACTTCCGACAATCCACCCGACGGCTCCTAGCCCGACAGTCATACTCAACCATGCCAAAAGTATTGTGTTATATGCAACCCCAAATTGCGCGGCAAGCACGCCCGCGAGAATAATACCGAGGGAAAGCCCCACAGTGATGCCCATGAGACAACCGGGGTGGGCAAGGTTACGCCCACGTAATCGCTTCATCATGATTCTTTGTTCTTATGTCCTTCTCTATATGTAATGGTGTTTATTGATAATAGCGCGTACTAAGAGAGTCGTCAAGGTGATTCCATTCATGCCATATCTACTTCTTCTGCTATAAGCAATATTTTGTAGATAGGTATTTCTGTATTGGTGACGCGTGTATACTAGAAATGTGAGTGGTTGATGAGAGTCAAAAACAAAAAAAGATCGTTGAAGCCACTACTTTTCACTTTATTTGTAAAATATATAGTATATGCACATTTTGAAAGGATATCTCTATCATGGCAAAAATCGCACCTATTCAGGCAGCTATCGCAGAAAAAGTTGGACATATCACTCTGACAGAAGAGAAGACAAACTCGAAGGGACGCAAAACTCTATTCATCGTTGTCCCCGTTGTTGTAGCAACAATCGCGGCAGTTTCGTTTTTCGTCGCGCGTCGTCTTCGCAGTACATCTGGATTCTAGTATCTCTATCACCAAAGAGGCCAGCGCGAAGTGTGTACTTCACGCTGGCCTCTTCTTTTTTTACTTGCTGTCACGGCGATGCACTACCATATTTACGCCATACTTTGGGCGTATCGTGATGTTTTTTGCCGGGTCTGGTTCAATCTGTTGGCCTGGCACAAGCTCGAATGTAACACGCTGTGCAAGTGCCGCGAGCAAAAGCTGTCCCTCCATCATCGCGAAATGGTTGCCGATACAGATGCGTGGGCCGGCTCCAAATGGCATGTAGGCATGACGTGGCAACTTCTTTTCGTTTACTGGCGTAAAACGTTCGGGGTCAAATTTTTCTGGCTCTGGAAAGAAATCAGGGCGACGGTGCAAGGTGTAAGATGAAATAAACACAATATCCGATTTCCGCACAGAATAGCCAGTAACATCTACGTCACGCAAGGGTGCACGTGAAGTCGCATATGCTGGCGGGTAAAGCCGCAGCGTCTCTTTGAATACCTGTAAACAATAGGGGAGACGTGCAAGATCGGCATAGGTTGGGGCGCGACCCTGCAAGACGCTATCAACCTCTGTTTGTACCTTTTGGTAAATGGCAGGGTGTGATGCCAACAAGTACCATGTCCATGCAAGTGCGGTAGCTGTAGTTTCATGACCGGCACCAAAAAGCGTCAACGCTTCGTCAATAACCTGCTCATCACTCATGGGTTTCCCCTCTTCATCTTTGCTACAGAGCAAGACCGAGAGAAAGTCGTTACGCTCCTGCGCCTCAGCGTGTCGCTTTTCGATCAACTTCTGAATTCGGCCACGCAGCACTGCTATCGCCTCGCGGGTGTGCTTATTGCGCTTCGTGGGCCAACTTAACGAGAGCGGCATAAGCTGTGAGAGGTTATGACTGACGTGCGATAATGTGGTCGTCATTGCCTCCCCCAGTTCATCGGTTTCTGTAAAAACATCGGCATCAAAAAGCACTTTGCCAATAATGCTCATTGTGAGATTGGTCATTTCACGGCTGACATCAAGTGTTTCCTCTTGCCGCCACTCCCTCTGAATAAGTTCGCTGTAGTGCGCCATTGTATCAGCGTAACTTATAATGTGGCGTGGTTGAAATGATGGTGCCATAAGCTTACGCTGCCGCCGATGAATGTCTCCTTCGCTGACAAAAAGGCCGTTCCCGACAACAGGACGGAACGCGTTGTGAATTGCTGCCCCTTTATCAAAGTCGTCTGCGTGTTCCACAAAAATGCTCTGCACAGCTTCAGGCGTGTTGAAAAAGATGACGCGGAAGGGGCCAAAATGGAAGCTTCCAACGTCTCCACATTGACGTACCACACGCAAATATAGGTTGAGACGGTCTCTTGTATGCTCTGATAAACTACCGACGAGTGGAAGTTCCGCGATGTGAGGAATGACTTTTGCTGGTTGTTTGGGAGTCTCTATTGTTTGAGTTGACACGCTTCTTTTTTCCTCTCAGTATGACAAAAAGTTCCAGTTTATTTTGCCCTGCACGAACACATTAGCAGATCGTAGTATACTTCTACAGCTTGCAGGGAGATGTCGTACAATGCTAGTATCATAGTAATATTATACCTCGTTCTGGCTACTATATTGAGGAGTTTTCATCATAGCTATTCATAATACAACCATACAATTTCTCATGGGTGCTGAGGATCGCCGCCGCCTTGAGGGCTTGCCCTGGAATCGTCCAATGGAAGAATGGGTGAGTCAGGGCGTGGAGGTACTCAATATTCGGCGTGGCGACTCGCGCCACCCAGTCGTTTTTGTTGAGCGTGAGAAGGTACGCTACGCTCTTAAAGAGACAACGCCGCGCATGGCTGAACGTGAAATACGGAGCTTTCGCGAGATCGAGCGGCGCGGTATTCCAGCGTTGAGTCCAGTCGGTGTGGTTATTTCGCCTGCACCATCTATCGCGCTCGACGTACCAAAGCTTGGCGGCATCACACAATATATCAATGGGGATAGGGGATACACGGTGACGCGGCTCGCACCTCGCGTTATTCCACATGTCTTGCTGTACCGTCTGCCGTTTACGCGACGCACAAAGCAACGGCTTCTGTCAGCGGTTGCCGTTCTGATGATCGAGTTGCACGAACATGGTATCTACTGGGGCGATCCGTCGCTGGCAAATGCATTGCTGCGAATCGATGGCAGAAGTATTCTCGCGATTATGGCGGACGCCGAAACTTCTGAACTGTTTTCCGGCCCCATTAGCGATGGGTTACGTGAGCAGGATCTGGCAATGTTCGCGGAGTCGCTTTCCTGGCAAGCAGAAGACCTGCGTATCCTGCGAGGCTTGCCAGAGGATACCCAGGTTCTCGACGATGCAGACTTCCGTTACTTTGAGCAACGGTATCGTTGGCTCCGTCGCGAACACGCTCGCATGGCTGCCTCTTTGACTGACACGACACGGCAACAGGTACAACAATCGTTGCAGACACTACACCATTGGGGCTTCTCGCTGCTAGGAACAACAGGCCATATTATCAAGCAACTAACAACGGTGCTTCCCGGCTGGCATCAACGCCGCATCTACGACTTGTTACACATCACGATTCCGCGTGTCTACGCACACCAATTTTACGATATGATTCTTGGGCATCAGGCCATCCTGTCGGCACGAGAAGGCCACGATGTAAGCTTAGAAAAAGCAGCGCAGAATTGGTATACACGCTACCACTTGCCTGCCATTCTGCTGCTCCGCCAGAATTTGACCACTGGCGAAGATCCAATGCAGGCATACTTTGCCGTTATGCAACACAAATGGGACATGAGCCGCCGCGCAAAGCATGAGGTGCCACTCGAAGAGGCAATTCTGGACTGGCTGATGCAAAAAGCAGATAAAGGGACGCTTGGCACGGTTGACCCCGCGACCATCGCGACCTGGTGGACTGACCGCAAACCCGTTGCAGCAGCACTGGAGCCACCAGAGATCGAGAGCGCGGAATTAGAGCCATTGCTTTCGTCTGGCGAGAAGCCGCTTGTGCGCCTGCCTCAACAGGAGTTAGAGCAGAAGCTGCCAGAAATTTTAGACAAGGTACAGAATAAAGAATAGGGCAGCAGCATTGATGCTGCTACCCCATATGTCCACTAGAGGGGAAAGAGGTTATTCTTCGGCTTCGAGAATGTCCGCTTCTGCCTCTTCTGTTTCCTCTACCGCTTCGACTTCGCCTGTCTGGAACGATGTGATATTGCCGCGAATTTGCTCTTCGATGGCACTGGCAACGTCGGTATTCTGCCGCAAAAACTCTTTCGCGTTTTCTCGGCCCTGTCCAAGACGAATATCGCCAATCGTAAACCATGCGCCACTCTTCTTGACCAGACCCATTTCCAGACCGAGGTCAATCAGGCCACCCTCGCGCGAAATACCTTCGCTATACATGATGTCAAACTCAGCGGTCTTGAATGGTGGGGCAACCTTGTTTTTGATGACGCGCACGCGTGTGCGATTGCCTACCACATCCTGGCCTTGCTTGATAGAGTCGGTGCGGCGAATGTCCAGACGCACCGAGGCGTAGAACTTGAGTGCCTTGCCGCCGGCAGTCGTTTCAGGATTGCCAAACATAACACCAATCTTCTCGCGCAACTGGTTGGTGAAGATGACGGCGGTATGCGAGGTACTGATGGCTCCAGTCAACTTACGCAGTGCCTGGCTCATCAAACGGGCCTGTAAGCCCACGTGTGAGTCGCCCATCTCGCCCTCGATTTCGGCGCGTGGTGTGAGAGCCGCAACGGAGTCGATAACAATTACGTCGATAGCATTGCTGCGAACCAGTGAGTCCACAATCTCCAATGCTTGTTCGCCAGTATCTGGCTGTGAGATGAGCAGGTTATTGGTATCCACACCACACTTGCCCGCGTAGACGGGATCAAACGTATGCTCGGCATCGACAAAAGCGGCGTAGCCACCCGCACGCTGCACACTGGCGATAATGTGTTGGCAGAGGGTGGTTTTACCAGAGGACTCAGGGCCATAAATTTCTGTGATACGTCCCTTTGGAATACCGCCGATACCCAGTGCAAGGTCTAGTGAGATAGAGCCGGTTGGAATTGCTTCAACGTGAACTTTCGCTGCCTCACCCAGTTTCATGACCGCACCTTTTCCAAAGCGGCGTTCAATCTGTGAGAGAGTGAGTTCAATGGCTTTTTCGCGATCAGTCATGGCGGGTGAGTTCGCGCTTATCGCGCTGCGGTCTACTGCCGCAGCTTTTTCTTTTTTGCTTACTGCCATATGGTGTTACAGGATGTGATGCCGCGAGGGGCCTCGTCCTCCTGCATTCCTCCTTTTGTGGTACATGCTTCCCAGAAGGGAACAATGTTTCTCAATAAATGTAGTGAGGCACAAAGGATGCATATGGCAAAGGAGATAAGGGAAACAAGGTCTTTTGCCTGGTTTCTGCCAATGCATTCCGATACGTCTCGCATACTAGTGCTTTCCTACGTATCTATTCTTTGACAAGGGTGAGAAGTCGGAAATAGGGGCAGGTGCTCTCTTGCCTGCTCTATTGCAATAGAACAATTGTACCATAGAGTTTTTCGCGTGTCAAGCGTAGTAGAGAGACGCCAACCAGCGTCTCTGCAAGTGGTTGGCGTCTCCCCAACACTACATTTCACGACGCCCTTCGAGCGCACGGCGTAGCGTTCCCTCATCAGCATATTCAAGGTCGCTCCCGTTTGAGAGGCCACGTGCAAGCGCGGTAATATGCAACTCTGGCTTGCCAACGGTGGCGAGTTCGAGTTTGACGTGACCAGCAGTCATGTCGCCAAGTAGCCCTGGATTCATCGCAAGAATGATCTCGCGCACATCACTTTGCTCAACGCGTCGTACCAATTCGCTGATACGCAGGTCTTTGACGCCAATACCATCCATCGGTGAAACGCGCCCATGCAAAACGTGATAGAGACCTTTATACACACCCGTCTTTTCTAGCGCGATCAGGTCCAATGGTTCCTCTACAACACAGATAATGCTCTGGTTACGACTGGAATTGTTACAGATCGCACACGGATCGGTTTCCGTGATGTTGAAACACCGTGAGCAGTAGATGATACTCTCTTTAACGCGTATGATAGCTTCCGCCAGACGCCGTGCCTGATCGGTGGGACTACGCAGCACGAAAAAGGTTAAGCGTTGGGCCGTCTTCACGCCAATACCTGGAAGTTTAGAAAACTCTTCGACCAGTGCCGCGACTGGTGGTGCAATATCGCTCATGTTTTAGAATAGTCCTGGGATTTTTACGCCACCCGTGACGTTGTTTGCCATCTTTTGCTGTGCATCGTTTGCTTTGTCGAAAGCATCCTTTGCTGCGGCACGCACCATCACTTCTAGCTCCACGATCTCGTCGGCACTAAATGCTTCGGGATCAATTTTCACGTCGGTAATTTCAAATTTGCCGGTCATAGTGATGGTTACAGCACCACCGCCGGCGGTTCCCTCAAACTTGGTGGCCTCTAACTCTTCTTGCATCTTGACCAATTTTTGTTGCATTTTCTGAATTTCGCGCATATTCATGAAGTGCTATTCCTCTTTCTACTGATACTTTGGTTCAACTTCTTTAATGTTCGCCTTGAACGTTCGTATGACTTCTTTTACGACAAGATCGTTTTTTGCCTTCTTTTCGAGAACATCACGCATCGTTTCACGCGGCACCTCGTCCTCTAGTGCATCCTGCGGCTGCGTGTTTCCAGCTACAGGTTTCTCACTAGTAGTATTCTCGCTCACATCCCGCGTTCTGGCAAGCGGGGAAGCGGTGTTCTTTGGCGGCGTAAGTTGCACCGTAGTGGAAGCCGCCTGCGGGGGCCTCTGCTGTTCCGTCGGTCTAGGCGATGTTGGGACGGGTGCGGTTCCCGTTAGTTCGCGATACGGGGGCCTCTGCGATTGCGTCGCTACGCCAGAATTCGCGACTCGTCCATTCGTATTTTGCAGCGGAGGTGGCGGCAATGGAATAATCGCTTGCCCCGGTGGGAGTAGCCGAACCTGGCATTCTTGCTCAAGTTCTATTTTCAGTGCCCACTCGATGGATATACGCCGCTCTTCCTTTTGTAGAGTATCATAGTGAAACTTGCCCGATGCCTGTAACACAATCACAGGCATAGTATTAGTGCCTTCCACCGCTAGAATAGTATAGCCATTCAAGACGGCCTGAATCATACTACCATCTTTACGCGTCTTGACACGACGTTTAACCTCCTCCCACTTTTCCTTGATGTCCTCGACAGTAATCGCAGGTGCGGCGTTCTCTGAAACCTGCTCGACTATTACTGATTGCTCTGGTTGTACCTCTCGTTGCGGAACGGTAGAAAGAGCGGGGCGCGTTGGCGGCGCGACAGGTTCTTCATATTCATCACTGTCATCCATAGGCAGGTCATCCCAATCTGGCAAACCGTCCGGTTTCCGTATCGGTACGGGTTGTTTCATGATGTTCACAGACTGCACTACCGGAGGGTGTTTCGGCTCTGGTGCCTGGACAGCTGACATAATTGGTGTGGGCGCAACAGGCGGTGGGGTGATCGTGCGCGTTGGCTCCTGTGAGTACACGGCACGCAATGGAGGATTTATGGGTGCCGATGAAGTGTTACTTTGCTTCACCAGTTGAGCAGGAGCGGCTTGCCCGTTGCGGTGACGCGCAATACATGCTAAGAGAGCCAGTTCCAGACCCAACTGTGGTGTCCCTTGATTCTTCTGCATCAACTCATTTTGCGCGAAGACACGGGCGCAATCGGTCAACTCTTCAAGACTAAAGAACTGGGCGGTCTGTGTAATATCGCGTATCTCATCCTCAGTGCTATCAAGGATTTCCGCAATATTCGCTCCTGCACTGTGCAGCATCATCGCACGCATATACTCAGCGACCTGCATGTTAAGCTGTCGGAGGTCTGCTCCGGCCTCGACAAGTTCATGTACGAGGTACAAACCTGCGGCACTATCACAATTGGCGATGTGTGTAACAAACTTCTGAATCGCGCGGGGATCCGCGACTCCAAGCATGGTCTGCACCTTTGCTAGACTTATGTCGTGTCCAGAGTAGGCGATAGCTTGATCGAGCAAACTCAAAGCATCGCGCATTCCCCCCGCTGCCGCACGCGCAACCAACTCTGCGGCACCACGATCAATCGTGATTCGCTCTTCGCCTGCAATAAACAGAAGATGCTTGACGATTTCGCGCGTGGTGATACGTTTGAAATCGAAACGCTGGCAACGAGAGAGAACGGTAGGAAGCATCTTATGCACATCGGTGGTCGCTAGCACAAAGATAGCGTATTCTGGCGGCTCTTCTAGTGTTTTGAGCAGAGCGTTAAATGCTTCTACCGTCAGCATATGAGCTTCGTCGAGAATGTACACCTTGTACTTTCCCTCTGAGGGGCGAATCATAACCTTTTCGCGGAGTTCACGAATGCTATCGATACCACGATTAGAGGCCGCGTCTATCTCAATCACATTGAACGAGTTGCCCGCCGTAATCTCACGGCACTGCTCACAGATGTTGCATGGTTCGCCATTCTGACGATTGGTGCAATTGAGCGTCTTGGCAAGGAGACGCGCCGTGCTCGTTTTACCAGTACCACGCGGCCCTGTGAATATGTACGCATGTCTAAGCTGGTTAGTATCGAGCGCGTTTTTGAGTGTCTCTACTATGGGTTCCTGACCCACGAGGTCAGAGAACGTTTGCGAACGCCATTTGCGGTACAGTGATTGTGAGGCCATATGTGTAACTCCCGCCCTGCGTGTCCTTGTGACGGGCCGCAATCCAAGAACCCCTGAATAAGAGGAGAAATATGCAATGAGCGTAACGGAAAACCGACTTTCGCCCGGCTCTGCCGGTTAGCGTAATCAGGCACCCCTGCGGCACCCAGAGAGGTCCACTTACCGTTGCTTCCTCACGGACCTAGCGGGGTTCACAGACATCTGCCGCGCAGGACCCAATTACGCCAACCGACAGGGCTGGAAGAAAATCGGCCCGTCCTACTTGAGTATTACTTCTGTAGGACAGACGTATATTACTCTTTTTTGACAGGTTTGTCAACTAACATATTTACCAATCAGAAGACGATACTTTTCTTTGACCTCGACAGGAATTGCCGCCCTATCCGTGATAATCGACGTGGCTAACGCGCTCGCACACCCACATGTTGCTCCAGTACGATCTGCAGGTATGGTGTGCGCGACGCTGTGTAATATGCGCTGCGCGTTAGCAATATTCGCACCCAGATTGCCCATGACCATTTCGACGGTGACGGACTCCTCGGACTCATGCCAGCAATCATAGTCGGTAGCACACGCGATGGTAGCGTAACAAAGCTCGGCCTCACGCGCCAGCTTCGCCTCTGGCAAGGCAGTCATGCCAATAATGTCCATGCCCCATTGCCGATAGGCGTTCGACTCGGCTTTCGTCGAGAAAAGCGGCCCTTCCATACAAACAAAGGTGCCACCTTCATGCACCCGCACATCGTCCAGTGCCTGCGCCGCGCTCAATAACATCTTGCTCAAAGCAGGACAAAACGGTTCGGCAAAGGTACAGTGTACGACGATCCCGCCCTCGAAAAAGCTGTTGACGCGGCTCTTGGTGCGGTCAAAAAGCTGGTCGGGAATAACGAGATCGCGTGGCGCAATCTGTTCACGGAGACTTCCAACGGCACTCACCGAAATAACATATTCGACGCCAAGACTTTTCAAAGCCCATATATTGGCGCGGGCGGGAATTTCCGTTGGGCTAAGACGATGCCCACGCCCGTGACGCGGTAGAAAAGCCATCGAAACGCCTCCAACATTGCCAACGGTAATGGCATCGCTGGGATCGCCAAACGGCGTTTGCACGCGCACCTCCTCAACGTCGGTCATTCCCTCCATGCGATATAGTCCACTCCCGCCAATCACGCCAATGGTTGCCTGTGCCATGTGTTCACTCTTTCTTGGATAAAACAAAGAAATAGGTCATACCCGGTACGCCCTTATTTTGCCGCATTCTTTTTGATGAGAAGTATCACGCTTTGAGCCTGACAAACTGCCGTTTTCCAACTTTGAGAACCACACCGTCAAGCACCTCTACCATGTATTCAGCATCGGTTATCTTCGTTGCCTCGCCCTGTTCTCCATGCAAAAACAGCGAAACGCCGCCTTGAGCAATCAGTTCTCGCGCCTTATTATTACTCGCGGCTAGCCCATGGCTGACAATAAAAGTAACGATATTTGTCGATTCCGAAAGACGCACGGCAGGAATATCAGTTGGCAGTTTGCGCTCCGAAAACTGGCGAACAAATGCCTCGTCTGCTTCTTGCGCGGCGGTTGCATTGTGAAATTCGGTGACGATCTCACGCGCCATGCGCCGCTTTACATCACGCGGATTAAGTGTTCCCTCCGCCATTTTGCGCTCAAACTCGGTAAGCTCCTCGTCTGAGACATCGGTCAATGCTTCAAAGTAGGTACGCATAGTCTGGTCTGGCAACGACATGAGCTTGCCAAACATATCGTTCGCGGGCGCAGTCATGGCGATGTAGTTATCAAGCGATTTGCCCATCTTCTTGACGCCATCGAGGCCAACAATCAAATTGACCGTCAAAATCTGTTGTGCGGCCTGCCCAAAAATAGGTTGTAGGTCGCGCCCGACGAGCAAGTTAAACGTCTGGTCTGTGCCGCCAATCTCTACATCGGAGCGGAGCGCAACAGAGTCGTAGCCTTGCAACAAGGGATACATAAATTCCGCAAGGTTGATTTCGATGCCGCTTCTATAGCGTTTCTGAAAATCGTCACGCTCTAACATTTGCGCGACGGTTTTATAGCCAAGCAGCTTGATGGAGTCGCCGAGGTTAAACGTATTGAACCATTCGCTTTGCCGATGTACCTCGGTCTGTTCACGGTCTACAATCTTAAAGAACTGCTCAAAGTAGGTCTCCGCGTTTGTGTTGACCTGCTCCTCGCTAAGCGATTTACGTGCTTCTTCGCGCCCACTGGGGTCGCCGAGTCGCGCAGTCCAGTCGCCAATCACAACAACGGTTTTGTGACCAATACGCTGAAACTGACGAAGTTTGCGAAAGACAACGGCGTGTCCAATCGTCAGATCGTGATGCGTGGGGTCCACCCCCAGCTTGACGCGCAGAGGTTCGCCTTTATTGCCTTCTAGAAGCATACGCCGCAGGTCTACTTCTTTTTCGACCAGCGACACGCCCCGTTTCAAGAGATAGTTAAGTGCTTGCGGTGATGGTTGTTCTTTCACAGTTGCCTACCATTCCTCCCACGAATATTTGTCCCTGTGCGGCATTGTAGCAGTATGCCCGACGAAAATCAACGTGTTTCGCGGCACACAAGAGCAAATGAAATGGCCTACTCCTATCAGGTAAAATTCACAATAGAAAAAGCTTTTGCATTATACGCGAATTTCTAAATAATAAAAGAAGTCGAATGGTATCCCAAATCAGGATATTTGAAAACGAAAAGCTTGTCTGGGAAGCACGATAGTACCAGCGGCCCTCAAAAAGAGATACAATAGAAGGTATACAATCTTTCTAGCAGGTGGGAGCAGCTTTTTTTCATGGAAAACTTGTTTCTCGAACAACTACGGCAACGTCCTCTACTATGTGATGGCGCGATGGGAACGTTGCTTTACGCACGGGGAGTGACTTATGAGCAGTGTTTTGATGAGCTAAATCTGACACAACCTGAGCTTATCCAGGGCATTCATCGCGAGTACATCACAGCAGGCGCACAAATAATCGAAACCAACACTTTTGGGGCGAACCGTGCCAAGCTTGAAGGGCATAATCTCAGTTCCAAGATACGCGACATAAATTATCGGGCAGCGAAAATAGCGACTGAAGCACGTGATGTTACAGGTCGCTCGGTGTTTATCGCGGGTGCGGTAGGGCCTACGGGTCGCCCATTACAGGCACCCGATGAGCGTCGCTTGAATGAATTGCGTGCGATCTTTCGCGAGCAAATTGGTGCGTTACAAGAAGGCGGCGTTGACCTTGTGATGCTGGAAACGTTCTCTAATCTTGCGGAGCTACGGCAAGCAGTCCTCGCGGCGCAAGAACTTGGCGGTCTCCCGATTGTCGCGCAGATGAGTTTTTATGAGGATGGTCATACCCTCTCCGGTCAATCGCCAGCACGCGTTGCGGCGGTGCTTGGCGATCTTGGCGTGCAGGTAATTGGCGCGAATTGTAGCGTGGGGCCTGCTGGCACGCTCGACGCACTCGAAGAGATGATTACCTCGACGAAAAACCTGTCCGAGACCGGCCCACTCCTGTTCTCAGCTCAACCAAACGCGGGACTACCCGCGCGTATTGATAACCGCTTCTTTTATGTCTCGACGCCAGACTATTTCGCGGACTACGCGTTGCGCTTTGCGAAAACAGGCGTGCGAATCATCGGTGGTTGTTGTGGCACAACGCCACATCATATCGCCGCAATGCGTCAAGCTCTGGACGATTGTTATGGTTGCTCGTCTTCCGAAGAGACACCAGAGGTACAACAGGCACGAACAAGAGTTACCGCACGGAGTCGCGCAACAATCTCCGACCTTATCGAAGCCGAGACGCTGCTTCCACAACAGGGTTCGCTTACACAGTTACAGAAAAAGTTGGCGGCGAAGGACTTTGTGGTGAGCGTGGAACTCGATCCGCCAAAAGGACTCAATCCATCGAAAATTCTTGAGGGTGCTGCCCTGTTGCAAAAAGCGGGCGTGGATTGCATTAATATCGCGGATAGTCCAATGGCGCGGGTACGCATGGGGTGTATGGCACTGGCTCGCCTGATACAAGATCATCTTGGTATCGAGACAATAATTCACCTTACGACCCGTGACCGCAACCTGATGGCGTTGCAATCAGAGTTGCTGGGTGCTCACGCGCTGGGTATTCGTAACGTGCTTGCCTTAACAGGCGATCCTTTGCGTGTTGGCGATTATCCAAACACAACCGGCGTCTGGGATGTAGACTCTGCTGGCCTTATTCAGATATTGCAGGGACTGAACCAGGGTCACGACGCTGCTGGTTCGTCGATTGGCGCACAGGCATCATTTCATATCGGTTGTGCGTTGAACCTTAACATGACCGACGAAGAGACCGACCATGAGATTGAGAAGTACCGACGCAAGATCACGGCGGGGGCGCAGTATATCATGACACAGCCAATCTATGAACTCGCACCTCTCGTTCGCTTCTTACAAAGAGTTGGAACACCTCCCATTCCGCTCTTGCTCGGTTGTATTCCATTGCATAGCTCACGACACGCGGAATACCTCCACAATGAGGTTCCAGGCATTACTATTCCAGACATCGCGCGTACTCGGATGCGGCAAGCAGGTGAGCATGGTCATGAGGAAGGATTGAAGCTCGCGCAAGAACTGCTTGTGGAAGCGCATACGATGATACAAGGCGTCTATCTCATGCCTTCCTATGGACGCTACGATGTTGTTAGTACCTTGGCGAACATGTTGAAAACAACAGCCGCTGTCACGTTAAAGTGAGGGGGAGGGAGAGTCCACACAGAAGCGAGGTAAAATAGCGAATTTTTAACACACGTATTTGACTTGACGCGTACAATGTGCTACACTTTACGTATTCAAATACTGCCTACTTTTTGTATGTTTTTAACAGGAGGATTGGCCTATCAATAGGGAATTTCGGGGAAACGAACGTCCACGAGAGACGCGCGTAAACGAGCGTATTCGAGCACGCGAAGTACGCTTAATCGATGAAAACGGCGAGATGGTCGGCGTTATGGTGCCGCTGCGTGCGTTAGATATCGCGCGTGACAGGAACCTTGACCTTGTAGAAATATCGCCTAATGCGATACCCCCCGTATGCAAAATTATGGACTATGGTCGCCACAAATATGAGCAGGCGAAAAAAGAAAACGAGGCCCGCAAGAATCAAAAGACGATCACCCTCAAAGAGATTCGTATGCGCCCTCGTACTGACGACCATGATGTAGAAGTAAAAACACGGAAAATTCAAGAGTTTCTGGCGGACGGTGACAAGGTACGCGTAAGTGTCCAATTCCGAGGTGCTGAGATGCGGCATCCAGACCTGGGCCGTAAGTTGCTAGACGAGATCGCGGAAATCTTGAAGGGAACCGCCACCATCGAGCGTTCGCCGATGATGGAAGGCCGCATGATGTCAATGATTGTTTCACGCGCCCCAGGCTGGGAGCCACCAAAGAAGCCAGTACCACCAGTTGGCAAGCAAGCCTTAGCAGCCGAAACAAAGGCATCCCCTGTTGCTGAGGACAAGCCAGTAGATGTAGATATAGCCGATACTCAGCCTGCCTCTTCTACTCCTGAGACCGACAACAGCGATGCAGTAGTGGATGTCGAGGAAACACCAGAGCAGTAGAGAGACATGGTTTTCCACGGGTATAGTCCACAGCAGAATGCTTTCTTCTTTCTGAAAAAAGGTATTCATGTTGAGCACTATGGGAAAAGTTCAGGTGAACTTTTCCCATAGTGCTTTTTTGGTAAGAAAGATTGACTTTTTTAGCACGGAGAACTAAGATACATTTACTCTATCCGTAAAAATACATCTGTATTCACCAAGCAAGCGCACAATATAGCGATAAGTAAGGATAATAATTAGTGAGCAATTATGATGATCCACGCTGGTATGAAGAGCAAAATACCATGCCGCCAAAATCACCAGTGTCCAATAGCAATGGTTCTCTACAGCAATCCTTCGAGCACGCTCTTACAGAAGATGATGATGTGTACCCGCACCGCCAACGGCAGCAACAGGTTGCCGCTACTCCTAAAAAGCGACCAGGACGATTTCTTGGGCAATTTCTCGCAGTAACAGCTCTTGTAGTTATTGCTTTTTTCGGGGGGTGGTTCAGCAATCAGCTTTTTGGCAATTCTTTCAATCAGAACGATCAATCACGTTCCTATTCACAACTTATTCAGCAGGCATGGACTACCATTGACCAGCACTATGTTGATCGCAAAGCAGTTGACTATAAGAAGATGTCATATAGCGCAATTAGTAGCATGGTTGACTCATTGCACGATAAGGGACACACCCGCTTCCTTACTCCACAGGATGTAAAGGCAGAGAATCAGCAGTTGCAGGGAACATATAAAGGCTTTGGCTTCTACCTCTCCTATGATGCACAGAAGAAACAGGTGATTATCGCCTCGACGCTCTCCGGTTCGCCCGCAGAAAAGGCTGGCTTTAAGCGGGGGGACGCGATTATTGCCGTTGATGGACAAGATGTCAAAGGGAAAGATATTCCAGGCGTGAGCGCGATTTTAAGCTCTAAGTCCGGGGATACAGCCATTACAGTACAACGTGTAGGCGTTGAGCAACCCATCACGATTCACGTAACGCGAGCCGAAATTAAAGTACAAAACGTTATTCTGCACTATATACCAGAGAGCCATATTGCTCACATTCAGGTAGTGCAGTTCGCCACAGGCGTATCTGGACAGGTGCGTGACGCGCTTACACAGGCGAAGAAGTTGGGCGCGAAAAAGATTATTCTCGACCTACGTGACAATCCTGGCGGTATTCTCGATGAGGCGATCAACATGGCGAGCGCGTTTGTACCGAAAGGCAACGTGTTGCTGGAACAAGATAGCACTGGTCAGCAGACGGGCGTGTCGGTTACAGGAGATACGGTAAATACAACGGACACGATTGTTATTCTAACCAATGGCAACTCCGCAAGCGCGGCTGAAATTGTTTCGGGAGCATTGCACGATAATGGTAGAGCAATAATCATCGGCACAAAAACCTATGGCACTGGCACTGTGCTGATGCAGTACCCGCTTGCCGATGGCTCTGCTATTCTTGTAGGGACACAGGAGTGGCTTACTCCTAAAGGGGCATTTATTCGCGATAAAGGCATCTCGCCCGACATACAGGTGGAACTCGCGAAGAACATTCCGATGCTCACAGCCGCCGATGCAAACGCGGGCAACCTGACGGAAGATCAAATTATCAAGAGTGGTGATACACAACTAAACGCCGCAATTGAGTACCTGAAAGCTCACTGACCGCTAAATATCTCTGTAGCGGCGCACTCTATCATGCCTTTACAGAGGTTTCGGAAACGCAAGTGGCTTGATGCGCTTGATAATACTTGCTTGTAGGAACGTGACCAAGAAAGGGCGCAATATATTTTGTCGCGTCTACCACTTTTTCAAGGTCTACGCCTGTTTCTATGTTCATACCTCGCAGCATGTACAGCAGGTCTTCTGTCGCGAGATTGCCAGCCGCACCAGGAGCATAGGGACACCCACCCAATCCACCGGCTGACGAGTCTATAATATGTATACCCATCTGAAGCGATGCAAGAACGTTAGCAAGAGCAGTGCCGCGTGTATCGTGAAAATGAACCGCAATTTGATCTATTGTGATAGCATGTTCTAGCAACAATTCGATCATCTTCATCACCTGAACAGGAGTGGCGACGCCAATTGTATCGCCCAACGAAAGTTCCGTTATTCCCATCGCCAGTAGTTCCTGGGCCACTTGTAGAACACGCTGTGGGTCTACGGCTCCTTCGTAGGGACAACCAAACACGGTTGAGATGTACCCGCGAACCGGAACACGGGCTTGTCGAGCAAGTGTGACAATGGCGCGAAAGTTTTCCAAGCTCTCAGCGATTGTGGTGTTAATGTTGTGGCGCGTGAAGCTTTCACTTGCTGCGGTAAAGACAGAGACGGCGTGTACACCAGCATTTAATGCTCGCTCCATTCCTTTAAGATTAGGTACAAGCACAGAGTATACCGTCTGTGAATGCTGAACAATGCCCGCCATAACTGCGTCTGCATCACTGAGTTGTGGAATAGCACGTGGACTAACAAACGATGTAGCTTCGACAGAGGATAAGCCCGCTTCAGCCAAGAGATTGATAAACTGAATCTTCTGTTCGGTTGGAACATGTGCCTTTTCATTTTGCAAGCCATCGCGCGGCCCAACCTCAACAATACGCACCGACGTAGGAAAAACTTGCATAGTTAGGCTCCTCTATATTCGTATGGCGCGGGTTGTTCTGTAGGCTCACCTGTACTCCCTTGACTTTTGGCTGTGTCAAGTTCTCTTGGTGCAGGCAAGAGACGTGCATCAGGTGGGCCTTCGATCTGGGGAACGGAAGGCTCGATACGTACTACACGTATCTTGTTGATACGTCTGCCACGTGTAGCAAGCACGGTGAACTTTAGATTTTTATACGTTATGCTATCACCCGCCACTGGAATCTTGTCGAGTTGCTCGTACACGAAGCCGCCAAGTGTCTCGTAATCACCATCCTCAAGCTTCATATCCATCATGTCATTAAACTCGTAGATATTGATTTTCGCATCGAAGATGTACTCGTTCCCATTAATTTTCTCGTAAAGTACCTCTTCGTGGTCATACTCGTCTTGAATGTCGCCCACAATCTCTTCCACAAGGTCTTCAATCGTGACAAGGCCAGCAACGGAACCATACTCGTCAACCACGATTACCATGTGTACACGCTTTTGCCGAATTTCGCGTAAGAGATCATCAAGCTTTTTCGTCTCAGGGACAAAGTATGCGGGACGCACAAGGTCGCGAATCGGAAACGTATTGTGTGCTTCGCGCAGTTGTTTCAACATGTCTTTTGTGTACAAGACACCAACAATTTCATCAGTACCAACGCTCTCTTCATACACAGGAATACGCGAAAAACCTCCCTGCAACGCTACATCTACCGCTTCAGTCACGGTTGCGTTGCTATCGAGCGTTACCATGTCGATACGGGGAACCATTACCTCACGAACGGTGGTATCGGCGAACTCGAAGATGCTATGAATCATGTCTGTCTCATCTTCTTCGAGAACACCCTCCTCTTCACCAACAGTTACAAGTAGGCGCAACTCTTCTTCTGTTACAAATGGGCCATGATGTTTCACCTGACCACCGAGTATACGCACAAAAAATGTGGTGATTACGCTGAGCGTCACAACAACAGGGTGGAGTACCCACGCGGTAGCCTTCACAGGCCCAATCAACGTTCTGGCCCAGTGCAAAGGATTTTGGACGGCGGCAGTCTTAGGAGTGATCTCACAAAAGATAAGTACGACAACAGAGATAACAACAGACGAGAGAAGTTCACCGTAAGTCGTCGAAAAGCGCAACGATAGTACAGTTGCCAGGCTAGAAGCGACAATTACGGCGACACTATTAATAATGAGAATAGTTGAAAGAAACTTGTTTGGCTCCGCTAACAAACGTTCAATTTCAGCGGCTTTTTTGTCGCCCTCTTCAATCAAGTTCTTTAATTTGATACGACTAATCGAGGTAAACGCTGTTTCGGCAGCAGAGGCAACACCACAAAGAACCAACATGACAAGCAAAACGGTCAGTTGAAACCATGCGGGGCCATCAAATTGTGGTATATGAAAATCAATTCCAGCAGCTATACTTGCAAGGCCAGGGCCATCCATGACAGCTATTACTCCTTTTTATCACTCTCTTCACTTGCGGTTTCAGGCAATGGAAGCATACGTAATACATGCGCGGGGACACCGACAACAAGTGCATAAGGTGGCACATTGCGGTTGACCACTGCCCCTGCTCCAGTATACGCATGATCGCCAACAGTAACGGGCGCAACAAGAATGGTGTCACATCCAATAAACGCACCACTACCAATCGTGGTAGGATGCTTCTGCTTGCCATCAAAGTTCGAGGTGATTGTGCCAGCAGCGATATTTACGTGATCGCCAACCGTGGCATCGCCGAGATAGCTAAAATGGTGCATATCGGTCTCGGCTCCAATATACGAATTTTTTACTTCGCCAAAATTGCCCATACGGACACCATGCGCGAGATACGCACCCGGACGGCAATGACTGAAAGGGCCTACGCGTACATCCGTTTCAAGCGTTGTTTCTTCCAGAGCAGAACCGCGAACGATGCAATGTGCACCTATAGTTGACGCATCAATGGTGGTATGTGGCCCAATCTGGCACGCCTCACCAATCGTTGTCTTGCCCGTAATCATTGTGCCAGGGAGAATAGTTGTATCCATCCCAATCACAACAGCATCATCAATGTACGTCGAGGACGGGTCAACAATCGTCACACCTGCGTACATGTGACGCTCAAGAATCCGCTTGCGAAGCAACTGTTCTGCGGCGGCAAGCTGAACACGATCATTGATCCCAATTGTCTCGTCAAGTGTGCCGTTTACAGTCGCAACAACACGCTCTTGTGTCCCTGCTATTCCTATGAGGTCGGTAAGATAATATTCACCAGAGGCGTTGCGAGGTAATGCCCGCAGTGTCCTCCAAAGCCACTCGCGCTCGAAGCAGTACACACCAGAATTTACTTCTTTGATACGCTTCTGCTCTGGCGTGGCGCGTTTCATCTCCACGATCTCGCGTACACGCCCTTGTGAGTCGCGCACAACGCGCCCAAAATCAGAAGGTTGCTCTGTTACCGCCGTCAAAAACGTGATGGTCGCACCCTGCACACTGTGTTCGCGCACCACGCTCGCAAGTACCTCGGCACTCACCAGTGGCGTGTCGCCGTAGCAGACAAGCACAGTTTGCGGTTGCGGGTACAGCGCGTCTACCACCTCTTGCGCGGCGAGCACCGCGCTACCTGTGCCTGATAGCTCTTTTTGTGTTGCGAAGAGACAGCGTTCAGCAAAGGATGGTTGTATCTGCACCGCCTCGTGTCCAAGCACAACAACGGGCTTATGCATGACAAAAGCTATAGAAGAAGAAAGATGCGTGGGAATGGTGTCTACTGCGTTGAGTACGTGCGCCAGTAATGGCAGACCTACCAGAGGATGAAGGACTTTGGGTAATGTTGAACGCATCCGTGTACCCTTGCCTGCTGCAAGTACAACGGTAGCATATATATTCATGAGCGAATGTACAAACCTTTTTTTGTTTTCTCTCGCGGTTTAGAGTGCTGTAGACGCAGGAAAGATGCTTCTGTCTGCGTCTTCACGCCACAAGAGAAGGTTGGCTCGGGTGCCAAGATTCGAACTTGGGAATGGCGGATCCAAAGACCGCTGCCTTACCACTTGGCCACACCCGAAACTTCTCGCAACGAATGTTACGATGAGAACATATTACACTAAACTACTAGCTTTGTCAACAAGGTATTTCGGCTTTTTCGCAAACTTGACGCCTCTCATGGGCGGTGCTATGCTGCACTGACAGAGCGACGCAGAACACCTGCCGTCTCTCACCATCGCTGTTGAGAGGAACAAGAAGAAGTTATGAGTATTCTCGAAACACGTATAGACCGTGCCAGCCCCGAATTTCAAGAAAATGCCAGCCGCCTTCACTTGCTTTTGGAAGAACTACGCCACCACACACAACAAGTACAACAGGGAGGCGGCCCCGACGCTGTCGCCAAACATAAGAAGCGCAACAAGTTGCTCGCACGCGAACGTGTCCAACTTCTCTGCGACCCTGATACACCTTTTCTTGAGCTTAGTCCACTCGCGGCCTATGCGATGTATGATAACGATGCACCTTCTGCTGGCATTGTCACTGGTATCGGTCTTGTCGAGGGGCAGGAGTGCATGATTATCGCGAACGACGCGACAGTCAAGGGTGGCACATACTATCCTTTAACCGTCAAGAAGCATCTACGTGCACAGGAGATCGCGGAACAAAACCACCTGCCCTGTATTTATCTCGTCGATTCGGGTGGCGCGTTCTTGCCACTTCAGGCGGACGTTTTTCCTGATCGCGACCACTTCGGGCGTATTTTTTACAATCAAGCCCGTATGTCAAGTCAACGCATTCCACAGATTGCCGCCGTAATGGGATCGTGTACTGCGGGTGGCGCGTATGTACCTGCCATGAGCGATGAAACAGTAATCGTGCAGGGGAACGGAACTATTTTTCTGGGTGGGCCACCACTGGTCAAGGCGGCAACTGGCGAGATAGTTAGCGCGGAAGACCTGGGCGGTGCCGATGTCCATTGCCGCATCTCTGGCGTAACCGATCACTATGCACTGAACGACCCGCACGCGCTCGCCATCTGCCGCAGTATCGTGTCACATCTCAACCGTCGCAAACACATTCCCTGGGAGATTCAGCCGGCGGAACCACCACGTTATGACCCGCAGGAACTCTATGGCATTGTGCCAAGCGATAACCGCAAGAGCTATAACGTGCGTGAAATAATCGCACGGCTTATCGATGGCAGTCGCTTTCACGAGTTCAAAGAGTTATATGGCACTACGCTTGTCTGTGGTTTTGCTCGCATCATGGGCTATCCTGTTGGTATCATCGCTAACAATGGTATTCTCTTCTCCGAAAGTGCGCTCAAAGCAACACATTTTATCGAATTATGCGCTCAGCGTCGCACGCCACTCGTATTTCTTCAGAATATTGCGGGCTTTATGGTCGGGCGACAGTACGAGAACGGTGGCATCGCGAAGGATGGCGCGAAGATGGTGATGGCGGTTTCGAACGCTCCTGTCCCAAAGTTTACGGTAATCATCGGCGGCTCGTTTGGTGCTGGCAACTATGGCATGTGTGGACGTGCCTACTCACCCCGTCAGTTATGGATGTGGCCCAATGCCCGTATTTCAGTGATGGGTGGCTTGCAAGCAGCTACGGTGCTAGCGACGGTTCGCAAAGACGGCCTAGCTTCACGTGGTAAGAGTATGAGCGACGAGGAAGAACAGGCTTTTATACAGCCCGTCCTCGACAAGTATGAAGAAGAGGGCAACCCCTATTATAGTACCGCCCGTCTGTGGGATGATGGCATCATCGACCCGCGCGACACTCGTACCGTGCTGGGACTGGGAATAGCGGCATCGTTGAATGCTCCCATGCCCGAAACACCCTTTGGCGTCTTTAGAATGTAGTTCCCCAAAGAAAGAGAGCAGCAACTCATGCAACATCCTCCCTCTGTTGTGGTGACACTGAGTCACGAGAACCGTGTCGCGACGGTGATGTTACAGCGTCCACAGCTGCATAACGCCTTTAACAACCAGCTTATGGCGGAACTTATGACCGCCTTTACAGAGCTACGCACACACGACCAACTTCACGCCGTTGTACTTACAGGAGCCGGCCCGTCGTTCAGTGCTGGCGCGGATCTGAGTATGATGAAGTCGGCGGTAGCTTTTACTGAAGAACAGAACATTCGCGATGCACTACACCTTGCCGACCTGCTTCACGCGATCAATACGTTTCCCTGTCCGGTCATTGGACGCGTCAATGGAGCCGCGATGGGTGGTGGAGTAGGTCTGATCGCCGTTTGCGACCTTGTGGTTGCTGTCGAGAGTGCGCGGTTCGCCTTTAGCGAGGTGAAACTGGGCATCGCGCCCGCCGTGATTTCACCATTCGTGATACGAAAAATTGGCGAGTCGAACGCTCGCGTCCTCTTTGTCACAGGGGAACGCTTCAGCGCGGCGCGTGCGCGTGAGGTTGGCCTGGTTCACTCGATTGTGCCGCCTGAGCATCTCGATGATGCCATCCAGAAAGCAATTCAAGAGTTGCTGACGAGCGCACCGCAAGCTCTCCGTGCCTGTAAAACGCTGGCACTGGCCGTTGGACGTATGGACGACGCAACAGCTCGCCAATTCACAGCCGAGACGATTGCACGATTGCGCGTAAGTGATGAGGGGCAAGAGGGGCTACACTCGTTTTTAGAGAAACGCAGTCCACAGTGGATCGCGCCTACCGAAAAGGCGAAGTAGGAAAAGACGATGTTCAAGAAAATCTTAATTGCCAATCGTGGCGAAATCGCGGTTCGCATCATGGCGACTTGCCGCGAAATGGGCATCCATACCGTCGCGGCCTATTCAGATGTTGACCGCAACGCGCGTCATGTACGTATAGCAGACGAAGCATACGCGATTGGGCCGGCACCAGCGACGCAAAGCTACCTTAGTATCGAAAAGTTGCTCGCTGTGGCAAAGCAAAGCGGTGCTGAGGCTATTCATCCAGGCTATGGCTTTCTCTCAGAGAACGCTGAGTTTGTTGAGGCGTGCGAACAGGTGGGTATCGTTTTTATTGGGCCATCAGCTCGCGCGATGCGTATTATGGGCGGCAAGATTTCCGCGAAGCAAATAGCTCATTCCGTCAATACTCCAACCGTCCCCGGCTATGCAGGCGAAAGTCAGGACGAGACCGTACTTTTCAACGAGGCACAACGTATCGGCTTTCCCTTGCTGATTAAAGCCTCCGCCGGCGGGGGCGGCAAGGGAATGCGTGAGGTACATACCGCAAGTGCTTTTTTGGAACAACTCGCAGGGGCGAAGCGTGAGGCCAGCGCAGCCTTTGGCGACAACACGATATTTCTTGAACGGCTCATTCAGCAACCACGCCATATTGAGATACAAGTTCTTGGTGATAAGTACGGACACATGGTGCATCTGGGCGAACGCGAATGCTCAATTCAGCGTCGGCATCAAAAAATCGTAGAGGAAAGCCCCTCGGTTGCCCTGACACCAGAGTTACGCGCAGAGATGGGGGCGGCAGCCGTGCGTATCGCGCAAGCGGCAGGGTATGTGAACGCCGGCACAATGGAGTTCATATTCGATACGGATGGACACTACTATTTTCTTGAGATGAATACGCGCTTACAGGTAGAGCATCCTGTAACAGAATTGGTTACAGGGCTTGACCTTGTACGGCACCAGGTGTTGATTGCATCGGGCGAACCGCTTACGCTACAACAAAACCAGATAACCTCACGTGGTCATGCGCTCGAAGTTCGTATCTACGCGGAAGACGCGGAACACGATTTTCTACCCTCGACAGGTACTGTTACAAACTTCATACTTCCAGAGGGGCCAGGCGTGCGCGTCGATAACGGCGTTGAGGATGGCGACGAGATTACACAATTCTACGATCCTATGATCGCGAAACTCATTGTATCCGCCGAGAATCGCGACGCGGCAATTACGCGCCTGCAACGCGCGTTAGAACAAAGTGCGCTTTTCGGAGTGACAACCAACATCCCACTACTTCGTCGCATCGCGCTCCATCCCGCATTCCGCGCGGGACAGACACACACCGAATTTCTCAGCGAACATCAGCTCCTCGCACCCTCCACAGAGAAGAACCTACCGCAAACTATCCTCATTGCCGCAGCGCTCCATGAGGCCACACAAACGCGAGAACAGGGACATACAAACGGCACAAACCCGTGGACGTGGAAGACACTGGGCCAATGGCGCGGAATAGGTGCAACCCGACACAGTACATACTACTATAAAGAGCAAGTGTATCGCGTTTCATTAACACAATCATCGGAAGCAAACATATGGAAGGCGAGTATCGACGAACATGTGTGTGGTACGTTTGAGGCGACGCAAGAAAACGGCACACTGCTTTTGCTGCGCCAAGAAGAGCAACTGACGCACCTCTATATCTCCATAGGAGAAAAAGGCGAGACGCAGGTACTGCTCAACGGAACACTGTATCGGCTAACGCGTGCGTTGCCACCAGATGTTGATGCGGCAACGCACGGCGGAAGTATGGTACGCTCACAGAAGACACTTATCGCGCCGATGGCAGGCACTATTGTCAAGGTGCGGGTACGCGATGGCGAGGTCGTCGCAGCGCAACAGGTACTCGTCATCCTGAGTGCTATGAAAATGGAACACACTATTCTTGCTCCACACGAAGGGAAAGTGCGCCATGTGCATTATCAGGAAGGGGCAGTCGTGCGCGGCGGAGCCGTTATTGTCGAAATGGAATAAAGTACATCCTTTTTACATGCAATAATGAGAGGAAACATAATGCAGATAGGTTTTATTGGGCTTGGAGTTATGGGGCGACCTATGACGCTTAATCTGCTCAAAGCGGGACACGAAGTAACAATTTTCGCACGTCACCCAGAGAAGCCAGAGGTGCAAGAGGTTATCAAGGCGGGGGCGATGCTGGCACCATCTGCGCGTGCGGTAGCAATAGCGTCGGAAATCGTCATTACAATGGTGCCGAACTCTCCACAGGTCGAAGAGGTCGTCACAGGAGCGCACGGCATTCTGGACGGTGCGCGTAAGGGTCTCATTATTGTTGATATGAGTACCATTGCGCCCATAATGAGCCGTAAAATCGCCGAACGTGCAGCGGCAAAAGGGGTGTACTTTCTGGACGCACCTGTTAGTGGTGGCTCGATGGGCGCGGTCAATGGCACGCTTACAATCATGGTCGGAGGCGAGCGCGAGGCATTCGAGAAAGCTCTACCCGTTCTGGAAAATATGGGCAAGCGAGAAAATATTTTTCATGTTGGCCCCGTTGGTTCGGGCGAAGTTATCAAAATCGTCAACAATCTTTTGTGTGGCACAATCGCGGCATCGGTCTCTGAGGCACTCGTGCTGGGAGTTAAAGCAGGGGCGGATGTCGAGACAATGGCGAAGATCATTGGCGTCAGTAGCGGCGCAAGCTGGCAGCTCACGAACCAATTTCCTCTGCGAGCATTCAACGGCAGTTTCCAACCTGGCTTTATGACAGACCTGTTGCACAAAGACTTGGCACTCGCGCTTGATCTCGCGGCAGAAAACCAGCTTCCACTGGCAATGACGGAGACGGCACAGGAGATGTTCGAGCAGACGCGCACAGCAGGGTTTGGCAAAGAAGATTATACAGCGTTGTTGAAAGTGTTGGAACACGGAGCGGGCGTTGAAGTGAGAACGAAGCAAAAATAAGCCAACAAGAAAAACATGAACATGAGCAAAGGTGCCTAGCTTATCCCTTTGCTCGCGTTCATGTCTCAAGACTTAGATGATTGGCATAAGTGAATGCGCGAGATTCATGCCAAGAACAAGCACAAGGGCGAGGCCAAAGTAAGCCAGACCGAGCGTGATGCGTGTTCCCATAGGCACATCGTAGTACGCCTTCGACTCCGGCGTATTCTCTCTGCCACGCGACCAAAGTTGCGTCGCGGCAATAAAGATGAAGAATAGCAGAAAAATTGAGAAGCTTCCAGTAAGCCAGAGCCAAATCTGATAAATCAACAGGCCCGCGAAGCCAAGTATCCAGATGCGTCGGTCAATCGCCGCAAGCACACGTCCACCATCGAAAGGTACAATCGGAACCAAGTTGAACAGGTTGATGAAGAAACCAAAGTAGGCAAGCGGCGCCCAGATCGTGCGCGTATGCGCTGTCAGTAACGCAAATACAAGACACACAGAGGCCGCGATAGCACCCGCGATTGGCCCAGCGATACCGACCTCCGCCTCATCTTTCGCATTCGCCGGCATCTGACGCATTGTAACCGCTGCGCCCAGCATGGGAATGAAGATTAGCCCACCAACGGGAATACCTTTCAGCTTCATCACCAACGCATGACCCATCTCATGAATAAACAGGGACGCGACAATGCCAACGGCAAACTGCCACCCGAAGAACAGCGAATAGAGCACAATCGAGACCGCCGCCGAGATAAGCGCGGGCGCGAATTTCACCAGAAAGATCAAGCCCTTGAACTTGAGCAGCAGTCCACCAATTGTTACCGCAAGACCGCCAAGTCCGGCTAAACCTCTACGCTTCTGAGAACCATTTGTCTGCTCAGAAGAAGTCTCTTCGCGTTGCCCCATAGGAGCATCGAGAGGATAGCCACTTTCACCAGCCGAACCGTTGTACAGGACTGGAGGCACCTCGGCAGACATGCCTTCTGCTACGACTGGGGCGTACTCATGGTACTCTACTGGTTGCGTCGTGTAGCCAACATACGGGTCAAAAGGTTGTTCGGCTTGAGTAGAATGAGACTCCTGTTGATAATAGGTTGGGTCAGCGTAGTCCGTCTCTTGTGGAACCGCACCATACTCTGAAAAGTTGTTAGTATCGCGATACACAGTATGCCTCAATTCTGGAAAAGTGGAATATCATCCTCTTTTTGTAGTATTTTCTTTATCCATATCTATACGCTAAAACACTGTACGCGGTTCGGGTATTCCACTCTCCTGTGACGATGTTCCCCTATTCGGGCTTGATCGTCCCTTCAAGAAAACGCCGTAATAGGTTAAGCACCGCGAGCACCGCCAATCGCTTATTGTCTTCACGGCTTGTACTTCGTCCCGCGCTTTTAGCCGTTACCACACCAATTGGCCCCTCAACAGCCATATACATAGTACCAACAGGCTTTCCCTCCTGCATGTCTGGGCCAGCCACACCTGTGATACTCATACCAAAATCGGTTCCAAGCGATATCCGTATCGCGTGTGCCATCGCCAGTGCGGTCTGCTCACTTACAGCACCATGTTGTTCCAAGATTTCTTTCGGCACACCCATCTGTGCTTTAAAGTTTGTGCTATAGGAAACAACACCTCCAATGAAATGCTTTGAACTACTCTTCACGTCTGTAATCGTACTTGAAAGAAGACCACCTGTAAGCGACTCCATCACGCTCAGCGTCTGACCGCGTGCCTGCAATATATCCCCGATTACGCTCGCAAGTGTGTCTTTGTTCGTGCCAAATACGGTGCTTCCCAGCACCTCGCGCACCTTCGCATCCATGGCGTCAACCTGTTGTGTCGCCTCTGCTGTGGTCGCTGCCTTCGCGGTGACACGCACATCGATAGCATCGTTTTTCGCGTAGGTTGCCAGGGTCGGATTTGTGTTATGTATCAACGCGCCCAGCTTTTCCTCGACCATTGACTCGCCAACACCCGCGACACGCAAAATGCGCGTAAAGATTACGCTGCCAGTCGTGGAGCCGAGGCGCGGGACAACCTCGTTTTCCCACATGCGGTACATCTCGCGTGGCACGCCGGGCATGGCCACAATGATATGATTATCCTTCTCAACCCACCAGCCGGGAGCCGTGCCAACCGGATTGGGAATGGCCTGTGCCGAGGGTATAAGTGTCGCTTGCTTGACGTTGCGCTCCGGCATCTTCGCTTTCATGTATGAAAATTTCGCGCGTAGGTCTGCTTCCAGTGATGAATCAACCTGCATAGTCTCGCCAAGCAACGCGCTAATGGATTCACGAGCCAGATCATCCTCTGTTGGGCCAAGTCCGCCAGTCATAATAATCAGGTCAGCGCGTTGCCATGCCCGTTGGAGCGTCTCTACAATGCGTCCCTGATTGTCTCCCACCTGGGAGACAAAATAGAGATCGATGCCCAGCGTGGGCAAGCTCTGGGCTAGATAAGTCGCATTGGTATCGGTAATGTGACCCAGCAGTAGTTCAGTGCCACATGAAAGTATCTCAGCACGCATGAAGTCTCTCCCACAAAAAAGCTCACAAGAGCCTCCTAAAGCACAGACAAGCAGAGAAGGACACACTGCTCATAGTAGTCCTATTCTATCACACCTGCCATAACATCAACATCTTGTGTTAAACCCAGACAAAAATCAACATGTTGTGCCAAAAGGGTTGTAATTCTCGTTTGTTCCGAGTATACTGTGTTGAGTGAGGACAAAAAGAAGAACATTCTTTCCTGCCGCACCATTTATTTCACGCTTGTAGTTTGTCCATAGGAAGAGAAGGAGCTATCACCAATGCTGGAGCAGCAAAAGCGTCCCGCCGACGATACGTCGAAGGTTGACGCACAGAGTATGACACAGCTTGAAGGAATCCGCAATAAGGTATTCATAGATAGATATTCGTTAAAAGACGCCAGTGGAACCGCGTTAGAGTTGTACCCCGAACAGACGTGGGCGCGTGTGGCCCGCGGCATCGCGGCGGTTGAGCAAACAGAAGAGAAACGCGCCTACTGGGAAAAGCGTTTCTACGAAGTGCTCACGAACTTTCAGTTCGTCCCCGGTGGACGCATCCTCGCCGGTGCCGGCTCCGGTCATCAAGTCACATTTTATAACTGCTTCGGTGGCAATACACCGATTCATACACGACAGGGCATCGTTCCCATTAGTACCCTGCAAGGAAATCATGAAGTTCTCAGCCAGGGCGGAGTCTACCGGACAGCATTTTTTAAGAGCTATGGTCAGCAACAATTATGGCAGGTCACACTCGCCAATGGCACAATTATATACGCAACCGCTGAACACCAATGGGTCGCGAACAAAGAAAAAGGGGGAACGGAACGTGTTTTCACTCGTGACCTCGCAGGTCGCAACATTCCCATCAATGCTCGTCCCGCTCCCGAATATAGTGAAGACTTTGCTGAAGGTGTGCGACATGGTATCGTTTATGGCGATGGCACCACACAATATGGCAAAGCACATGTTTGTCTTTTTGGCGAGAAAGAAGAACTTGCCAGCTGGTTCGGTTCGTATGAGACGAAAGAAAGCGGCGGTACAGTCGCAACAAAAGAGCATGTTCGTGTTCAAGCTCTTCCCTCTGAGTGGAAAACATTACCAGTTTCCGACGCATCACCAGCACACTGGCGCGGCTTTATCGCTGGCTTAATCGCAACTGCTGGACATGTCGATGAACGCGGCTCTGTTGCTATTTATAACAGAGATGCACACACTCTGGCGAAAATTGCAGAAGGTATGGCAGTTGCAGGTCTGGTTTCATCAGGCATCACTATTACCCGCGAACTTTCACCATTCAACGGGGAAGTTAAACCTGTCTATTGTCTACAGCTTATCAAAGCAACACTCACATCACGCGATATTCTCAAGCCACAGCATCTCAAAAACTTTACACAATCTCCAAAGGCTCGTACAGGTTCTATGCGTGTAGCTTCTGTTTGTCCAACGGAGCGTTTTGAAGAGGTGTTTTGCTGTGTTGAGCCAGAAACGCACACAATCACCATCAGTCATGGATACCTAACAGGTCAGTGTTACGTCATACCAAGCCCAGAGGATAGCCGTCAGGGTATTCTTGATAATCTCAAACTTATGACGGAGATCATGGCACGCGGGGGTGGCGTTGGTATCAACCTCTCGTCACTACGACCTCGTGGCTCATACATCAAAACTGTCAACGGCACAGCGTCGGGACCTTGCTCATGGGCGCAATTGTACTCGGTAGCAACAGGTGATGTAATTCAGCAAGGTGGATCCAGAAGAGGCGCGTTAATGATTATGCTGGACGACACACATCCTGATGTAGAGGAGTTCATTACCGCCAAGCGCACCGCTGGCAAAATCGAACACGCGAACCTCTCTGTTGCCATCTCTGACAAGTTTATGGCAGCCGTCAAGGACGATGCCAAATGGGACTTACTCTGGCAGGGCGAAGTCAAAAAGACAATCCGCGCCCGCGACCTGTGGGATTTGATCTGTAAGTCCGCATGGGAGTCGGCAGAGCCAGGCATGGTGTTCATTGACCGCTATAATACGGAGTCGAACACCTGGTACTATGAGAACATACGCTGTGTGAACCCGTGTGTTACTGGTGATACGCTCATCTACACTGATAGCGGCTTACTTCCCGCAAGCGAGTTGGCAGAGCTTGGCACACCCATTACGGTAGCATCGCCAAATGGCGAAGGTGTAGCGATGCGCCAAGCGAGTCATGTATTCTCAACAGGCGTCAAACCTGTCTATCGTTTACAGACTACAGAAGGCTATACTGTTCGACTTACTTGTGACCATAAGGTACTGACAGGTACAGGATGGAAAGAGGCAGGAGACCTTGTAACTGGTGAAAAACTTGTACTACTTAATGGTGAAGGTGGCTTTGGAAATACGGGCAATGAAGACTTAGGCAGAGTAATAGGATGGCTTGTTGGTGATGGCTATCTCAATACAAAGCACGAGGGGAGTGTAGTACTCCCATTTTGGGGGAGCGAACAAGCTATCGCACCGCATTTTGCAGAATCGGTTAATCGCCTTGTCGCAGGACCAGAAGTCAATCAGCGACAGCGACAATATACCGTAGGCACACAAGCTGTTGCAGAGCGTAACGAGACGCTTGTTGAGTCGGCGCGACTTATGCAACGTATAGACCCTGAACTGCTGACAAACAAGCTTCAAGTTCCTCCAACGGTATTCCGTGGCTCTCAAGGGATGCAAAAAGGCTTCCTCTCAGCGCTCTTTACAGCAGATGGTTCAGTGCAAGGTACTATAGAGAAAAGCGTTTCTATCCGTTTGACATCGGTCAGTCAGGAATTGCTTGAAGGCGTTCAGCGTTTGCTGTTGAACTTTGGTATTGCCTCTCATATCTATAAAAATCGTCGTGAAGCTGGTACGAGAGACCTGCCAAATGGCAAAGGCGGAACGGCCTCCTACGAGTGTCAGACATATCATGATCTCATGATTTCACGCAGTAACTTACGTCCATTTGCACAACAGATTGGCTTTCTTACAAATGAGAAACAGAGCAAACTCGAAGAGGCTCTCCCGTTATTCAAGCGTGTGCCATACCAAGAAGACTTCCTGGCAACATTTGAAAGTCTGGTGCCCGATGGCGAAGAAATGGTCTATGACCTTACCGAACCAGTAGCGCATCAATTTGTTGGGAACGGGCTTACTTTACATAACTGCGGCGAGCAAGGACTGCCGCCTTACGGTGTTTGCAATTTAGGGGCATTGAATTTATCATCTTTCGTGCATAGCGGGCAAATGAATTGGTCACATCTTGCGGACATGAGCAAGGTAGCAATGCGCTTCCTTGACAACGTGGTTGACGCGAACGAATACTTCATCAAGGAAAACGAAGAAGCCCAGATGGGAACGCGGCGTACCGGACTTGGCACAATGGGACTTGCCGACGCGCTCATCAAGATGAAGGTCGCCTATGGGAGCGAGGAGTCATTGCCAATCATCGAGCGCATCTACGCTACGATTCGCGACGCATCCTATGAAGCTTCGGCGGACAACGCCGCCGAAAAGGGCGCGTTCCCGATGTTTGACCGCGAGAAATACATGCAGGGACGCTTCATTCAACGCTTGCCCAGACCAATACAGGACAAAATCAAACAGCAGGGCATTCGTAACGCGGTTCTGCTCACACAGGCACCAACGGGTACAACAAGCTTGCTCTCCGGCGTCAGCTCTGGTATCGAGCCAGTCTACGACTTCGCGATGATACGCCGTGACCGCACAGGCGAGCACATCATGTATCATCCATTATTGCAAGAATGGCGCGACGCTCACCTCGACGAAAAAACGGAGCCAAATTACTTTGTGTCATCGAAAGACCTGACACCAGAGGAACATGTACGCGTACAGGCAATGGTACAACAATATACCGACTCTAGCATCAGTAAAACAGTGAACGCCCCCAACGAGCACACGGTTGAGGAAGTCCAAAAGTTGTATCGCCTGGCATATGAGAGCGGATGTAAGGGCATCACCTACTACCGCGATGGTTCGCGTGACGCGGTGCTGACACGCGTCGAGGATGAGAAAAAGGCTGCAGAGAAGGCGCATCAGGCCGCCGCGCCAACACCACCGCTCGTTGTCACGATTCACGATGGCGTCAAGCAGCGACCAGCATTGGTTGAGGGCTACACGCGACAGGTACGCGCACCCGAAGGCAAGATCAATGTCACTATTAATAGTGACATTGATGGGCCATTCGAGGTCTTCGTCAACGTTGGCAAAGCCGGCAGTGATATCGCGGCACTGGCGGAGGCACTTGGGCGTTTGATCTCGCTCAATCTGCAAATCCTCAGTCCGGTCTCACAATCTGATCGCGCACAGGAGATCGCCGACCAGTTACGCAACATTGGCGGCAACCGCTCCGTTGGTTTCGGCCCACATCAAATACGCTCATTGCCCGATGCTGTCGCGCGTGCTCTGGAACTACACATGGCCTCCCTGCAAACCACGAAAAATGGTATAGCGGAGGTCGCGAAAGCCGAGAAGCACGACACAGACGAACATACCCACGAGCCACACACGGTTGGCTCCGCTCCGATGAGCTTGACACATCTTACTGTAACAGGCAACCTCTGCCCCCAATGTGGTTGTAACACAATGGTTTACGAAGAGGGGTGCCGCAAGTGCTATAGCTGTGGACATAGCGAATGCTAAAACGGGCATTTTGAAGCAAATACCGATGCTTTTTAAGGTTTGTGAGCATCACACCGGTTGTCATGCACACAAACCTTCAAACGCTCTCTTACTAAAATCCTACAAAGCTGGTATAGTTCTTGCAGAAGCGCATTTTACCATATTCTACCTGAAAGAGAGAGCTATAATGTCACAACAACGCAAACCTCTGTCCCTGTCTGCTATGAGTACGCTATCTCTGTCTCTTCTTATTGGTATGTTTCTTTTCGTGTGGAAATATTTCACAAAAGCAACGCCTTCAACGAAAGTCACAAAGAACACCGTTGAGACTTCTCCCGAAGATACGCTTGCGTACTGGACAAAGGATAAGATGCGGCGTGCTAAAGCAATGCCACTTCCCGTGGTTGATGAACACAAACAAGAAAAACCGTCCTCACGTCAAGATAAGGTTTGATGAAAGAGAAAGCTCTCATGTCGCAATTACATCGTTTCATCCTCCACCCTCTGACCGCAAAGTTGTTTCTTCCTATCCTTGCCTGTACCTATATTCTCTACCTTATGATGTATATGAATTTTTTCCCAGCCTTTCCCGTAACTCCACTTGGCACGATTCGAGATCACCGCGTGACAACAGCACTTGACGATAGCATCAAACACTGGACAAGAACAGCTATGCAGAACGCTACGGACGAAAGTATCCCCTCTATTTCTGCACATAGTCAGACACAGGGGAGCACTCCTCAAAACGTGAGCAGGGCCGCGAAGCAAAAGGGGCAACTTCCAAGCAACAAAAACCTCACTTATCCGCTTTCGACGGTGGGAAAAGTCTTTTTCACCACTGCTTCTGGTCAAGATGCCATGTGTTCTGGTACTGCCATTGTGAGCCGCAACCATAGCACAGTTGACACGGCGGGTCACTGCCTCTACATGTATGGTGAGTGGGTACACAATCTAGTCTTTTGTCCCCTGTATGAACATGGTAATACGCCCTATGGTTGCTGGGCGGCCCGTGATTTAGAGGTTCCTGCCGATTGGATCAACGCGCGACCAAACGACTTTCATCATGACTTTGGTATGGCTATTGTCGCTCCCAACAGTCAGGGCGACTTAACCACTCTAGTTGGTGGCGCGGGTTGGGCATATAACCAGCCTGCCGATCAACCCTTCTACGCATATGGCTATCCTGCTGCCTATCCCTTCGATGGCGAAACGATACAATCCTGTACAAGCTCATCCGGCACCATCTGGCCCTTTGGCGGCGGTAACGTGGTCTCCATTCCTTGCAATATGACTGGTGGCTCCAGTGGTGGCCCCTGGTTTATTAACAGCAACGGCACACAATATGTCAACGGTCATAACGACTTCATCAGTAGCATTATGCGTGGACATATGTTCTCACCCTACTATGATGATACATGGTATGCGCTTTACAACAAGGCGCAACAAGCGTAAATAAAAACAGAGCATCTGGCGTAGTACCAGATGCTCTCTATCAAAACAATACCACTAGACGTGTAACAGGATTTTACCCATAGTTTTACGTCCCATTAACGCTCTATGCGCGTTTGCCGCTTCCGCAAGTGGAAATGTTTGACCAACGACAACATGTAATTGTTTCGCAGTGAGGTACGCGCTAATCGCGACTCGCGCGTCCTGAGCGCGACCTGGGCGTAGCCATGGACCACCATAGCCGCTCACCGTTAGCCCTTTGAAATTCATTTGCATCAGATCAAGCGGAGGCATCGGTTGTCCACTCGCGGCCCCGAAGTTCACAAGACGGCCAAGCGGAGCCAGACACTGAAACGCCTGCCCACCAAGAGTTCCCCCGATGGACTCTAACACTGTATCAACACCACGTCCGTCTGTTGCGGCAAGAACTTGCTTTACCCAATCATCTTTACCGTAATCAATTACTACACTCGCGCCCAGGCGTTGAGCAAGTGCACGCTTTTCCATGCTCCCAGCCGTACCGATGATAGTACCCGCGCCTGCGAGTTTCGCAAGTTGAACCGCGAGTGTACCAACACCGCCGCCTGCCGCCTGCACCAGCACGCTTTCACCAGACTGAAGATGCACAGCATCATGTAGCAACCCATACGCGGTAATCCCCTGCACCAGCAAAGCGGTTGCCTGGGCATCATCGACACCATCTGGTATCGTTACAATAGCGTCGGCATTGACCACAGCATATTCCGCGTAGCCGCCATCGTCGAGAACAGCTGCAACACGCATCCCCTCCGCGAGCGTTGTAACGCCTTCACCCAGGGCCGCAACAGTTCCAACAACCTCAAAGCCGGGAGTCACAGGAAACTGAACACCCCCATGCGGGCCATGCGACATACCACGCAACAAGAGCATGTCAGCATAGTTGACACCCGCAACCGTTACCTTTATCAATACCTGTCCCGCATTGGGAGTTGGAGTAGCAACATCTTCGTAGAGCAACACTTCGGGGCCACCCGCTTCGTGAATACGTATAGCTTTCATTCAAGGTTCCTTTACTTTTTGTATCTGAGCTGAACAAGTAGTAGCTTTCAACTAACTATTGTTATAGCAACGAAGCGAGTGTATACTATACTTATACTCTCCACAAGTACGCATAGCAATGTGGCTTAGAATGAATTTCATCCCGAAGGGATTTTTATGACAGAAACGCGCTACAGTTGTCCGGTAGAGGCAACGCTTCATATTATTGGTGGTAAGTGGAAGCCACTTATTATCTTCTACCTCTTGCAGGGAACGAAACGGTTCAACGAACTGAAGCGCATGTTGCCACAGGTAACACAGCAAATGCTGACACTCCAACTGCGTGAGTTGGAGCGTGACGGCGTTGTTCACCGCAAGATATATGCTGAAGTTCCACCAAAGGTCGAGTATTCTTTGACCGATGTGGGCAGAAGTTTGACACCCATCTTGGATATGATGGTCGAATGGGGCTTAAAACACCAAAGCGAACAGGCCGAGCTTGAACCAGTTCAATAAAGGTGCTTGAGCTTGACATGTTCCCTGTAAGAAACATATGCTGAATTGGTAGTACTTTACAGAGAAGCGTTTTGCGTTGTCTCTATACAAGAAAAGGATGTTCGTTTTATGACGATGCATGATACAACAGCACAAAGCACCATCAATTTTCACTTTGACCCGCTCTGCCCTCTGGCTTGGCGTACCGCTCTCTGGATACGCGAGGTACGTGGGCAACGACCTGTCGAAGTCAAATGGCGGCTCTTCAGCCTCGAAATCATCAACCGCAAAGAGGGAACAGGGCCAGACTATGTGAACGGCAATGGTTGGGCAGCATTGCGAACGCTCGCGCTGGCACGACGCGAGGGTGGCAACGAGGCAATAGAGAAATTGTATGTTGCACTTGGCAATGCTCAACACGGACGAAAAGAGAGCATCAACAAGCAGAATATTCTTGATGCTTGCGCGACAGAAGCAGGACTTGGTACAGGCTTCGTCGCGAAGGCACTCGCCGACGATAGCACTGCACAGGATGTGCTCAACGATCATGAAGAGGCCGTCAAACGCTACCACGCCTTTGGTGTCCCAACCATTGCCTTTGAAGGCTCTGAAGTAGGGTTCTATGGCCCAATCATCCATACCGTTCCACATGGCGCAGAGGTCGGCGAAATGTGGGATTATACAGCGTATGCCTTACGGCAACCAAATCTCTTCGAGCTAAAACGCGACAGAGGCGCGGTTGAATGGGGGCCTGTTTCAGCATAACTATACATAGAGAGAAGAGCATAACAGGGAAATTTTATTCGTCATGCTCTTCTCTCTATTTTCACAATAATTTAGACCTGGTATCTTACTTGACACTTCCCCGCTTAGAAAGCAGGGGAATTCTTCTTTCGACCAGACGACTTGCTCGTTGTACCTTGCGATACAGGAGTAGCGGCCGTTCTGTCCAGAAGCGTTTCACGGGCTGCGTGTCCCGTAGGTTCCTGTCTGCCCGACAGTACCATCACTCCTTCGTCGAGGATGTTGAGCGCGGCGTTATGGTCTCGATCCAGCACCAATCCGCAACGGTGACACACATGCGTCCTCACAGACAATGACTTCTTGACGCGTGTGCCACATGCGCTACAATCCTGTGAGGTGAAGTTTGGGGCTACAGCTATGACGGGGACGTGGTGTATCGTTCCATAGTAGTTGACCCATGCTAAGAACTTGCCCCACGAGGCATCGCTTATCGATTTAGCAAGATGATGATTTTTGACCATGTTGTTAATTGAAAGTTTTTCGTAGGCAATCACATCGCTAGAGGTGATGAGCGCGTTCGCTTGTTTTCGAGCGAAATCTTCACGCTGCCTTTGGACGTTCAAATGCGTCTTTGCGAGTCGCTTTTGTGCCTTTTTTCTGTTTTTAGACTTTTTGGCACATTTGGAATGTTTTCGTGAGAGGCGTTTTAAGCGTTTCTCTGCTTTCCTGAGGTAGCGAGGGTTCGCAACAGTGTTCCCTTCACTATCGGTAAAATAGGCGTTCAGACCCATATCTATGCCCACCTGTTTGCCAGTGGGAACATGGTGTACTTCTCGATGGGCGTTGACCCCGAATTGGCAATAGTAGCCATCGGCACGCCGTACAATTCTCACACGGCGTATTTGTGGCAATGGGAACGGTGCAAGGTCACGACAGCCAATGAGGCGGATACGGCCTATACCGCACTTGTCGGTAAACGTGATGTGCTTGCCATCACTCTCTCGCTTCCATCCTGTTGCCTTGTACTCAACACTACGGTTGTCGTGCTGAAAACGGGGATAGCCTTTCTTTCCAGGTTTGTGTGCTTTGCAGTTGTCATAGAAACGCCCGATGGCAAACCACGCTCGATCTGCCGACGCTTGACGTGCTTGTGAGTTGAGAGCGCTGGCAAAAGGAAACTGTTTGGCAAGCGTTGAGCAGGAGACCTGGAGGTCATTATTAGACACGCCGCGAGAGTCCATCCATAACCGAATGCACTTGTTTCGGATGAACTGACATACCCGTATCGCGTTGTCGATAGCTTCAAGTTGTTTCTTCTTGGCGTCAATCTTGTATTCGTAGATGAGCAGAGGGTGTCTTTCTCCTTTCCTCTTATTTGCCTACGCGACGTTTGATGGAGTCTGGTAGTATCCAGATGACCATACTATGAAACGAGCGGCTATCTTCCTGTGTAAACGGCTTTAATGCGGTATACACATCAGAGGGATAGCTGGTAGTAATTTTTGTCTTTTTGTCTGTGTTCATATGTGTTCTTGTAGCATAGCACACGTACCATGTCAACACTCAATCTGTGCAAACACC
>JBBQVS010000002.1:0-128579 GCA_038211295.1 Ktedonobacterales bacterium
TGTACCTAATACTCTTTTTATATTTCACGTAGGTGCTAATGCGAATGTTGTCTTTATAGACGTTTTCTATCCAGTCTTCTAAGTATTCCTTTACCTTCCGTTGCGACCCTGTAGCCAATTCACCCTTTTCTAATTCGCGCAATGCTTCGTTTTTCTTTTTTAGTGCTTCTGCTTTTGTCTTGCACAGCATCTTTTTGCGCTTGCCGGGGCCTAAAGAAATTTCTGCCACCCAACGGTCACGCTCTTTCCAGTAATAGACCGAGCCTTCATTATGCCCGCGTTGTTTTTTCTCAGCCATTAAAACACCTCTTTATTGTTCACGTTCTTTGAGCCACACGTTTAACGAGTCAGGATGTACCCGCCGTATTCGACGCACTAAGATTGAAGGCAACCCTTCACAAGAGATAAGTTTGTACGCAGTTTGACGACAGACCCCTAAGCGAATGGCTACATCAGCAACAGACAATAGCAATGGTGCAACCATCGAAGTTTGTTTCTTTGCCATAACATTCCCCTTCTATGCTGCTTACAGCCCTAATTTTGTCCGTTTCCGCTGCACTTCTGACCCAAATTCTTTCTCAGACCGTTTTTGGTAATTTGGCAAATGCTCATGAATGAAGCGCATAAAGAACGTAGAGATATCGTTATCCGTTTGTGGAAGAGTGTCCCCTTCCCATGCAGCCATCGACGTTGCCAGCCCAAACAACGCTTCCGTCGCCTTGTCAATATTGCGTTGCTGTTTCCGCTTGCGGATAATCTTGCCAAACTGAACAGGCTCCGCACATGGCAGCACAAACGCTTGCTGCACAATGACCCAATTAGGATGCGTGGGCCAGCGTGAACGATTGCTATCGTCATCGGTTGGCACCACACACCGCAGCCAGCCATCAGGAACAGCATCAGACCCACCACCAACTTGCCCCGCGGCATACGCCCACAACACCTCCAAACGGTCTAACAAGTCGTAGGCACTCTCAATCCCATGAAACTCCTCCCCATGTTTCAATTCCCGCTCGACCTCTCGACTGAACTTATATTCAATACGTACCACCTGCTTATCCACGTCTTCATCCCACGCGTTTACCCGCCAAATATCCTCCATCCACAGCTTGCCCGACTTCTTTATCTCGCGTGTCTTGTCATACATTGTGCAGGACATCGGCCCACGAGGAGAAAAGTCAAACCCCGATGGCACAAGCCCATAAAAGTATCGAGCCACAGCTTCTGGCACCGTCGCCCAATCGGTCTCAGAATAATCTACCCGCTTGCGTGAACGCGATACAAAGTCACGGGTTGCATCTAGCGAAAGCAGGTCATCCCAGCCAGCCACATCAACACACAAATCTACATTCGACACTTGCAAGTAGATATCCGCCTCAAAAAAATCATTGAGAAACGCATTGATTGTCATCAGCGCATTGCTTAACCCTCGACATCCCCAGAGGTATTCCGACGATAAGCGTACTTGTGCAATACCGTTCCACTTGCCATGTGAAACCCCTAACGTCATAGCAGAACACTTGAGGAGATAGGGGAATTGCCCATGATTGCCCCCGTTGGGTTGCATGTGAAGACATTGCCCCTCAAACGTCCACTCTGTCGGTATTTCCCCACTCTCGACTATTGCCCCCTCTTTACAGTGACGCAGTTTTGCGTGAAGTTCTTCTTCCAAATCCTGCTTCACCGCGTTGCCTTGCACATCCGTATAATACCCGTTCAGCACCAGCGTATCTATCCCACGCGCAACTACATATGCTTGCTTGCCCATGTATCTTTTCCCCCTCTCAGTTTCTTGCTTTCTGTAGATTAACAGGCGCGATATACTTGTCCCGCGCCAGAGGAACAATTCAGAAGGGCGAGCGGCACCCCTACGGGGAACCCACCGCAGACGCCCCAAGCCCCACGCCTACAACTACCTCAACACTCGCAGAGCGAACAAAATGGGCAGAAGGCTAGAGATTTCCCCCTGCCCACAGGAGCCACCACCCACCCACCACTACCCAACTTGCTCTAACACCTGAAGCACTTGCTCACGTTTCACAGGACGACCAATTGCTACCCGCAGGTGTGCGTCCGTCAGGTACGCATGGTCAAGGAAAAGAGCAAACTGCCACGCCCACTCTGGCAAAGGTCGTGGAGTGTACCATGCGGGACAACGATAGGATGAAATCCCGATCACACAAGACTTTCCCGATACATCAGTTATCCAACACGCAAGTGGACACCGAGCAGCCACCGCAACCAACCCAATAATGCTTGCTTTAGGTTGAGCAAGCACCCAAGTACGAAATCCTTCAGACGTAAAATCTTTTGAGGCACTCCATTCAATATGTCTCATTCCAATCACCTTTCTTGCGAAAACACCTATACCCGCCACGAGCCTGAAACAAATTCGAGCAACACCCACATCACCGCAACCCCAACCCCAACCCAGAGCGCAAACGCAATGCATCCTCTTCTCTGGAGTGACCGCACCAGTATCACAAGACCAACTACACTCACCAGTGCAAACATCATGCCCATACCATTCTCACTTTTCTTCCTACACCAGTGTCCCCAGCTGGAGACGTTGCCACCCCTCTCGAACGGAAAGATTGTGATACGCACACAAAAAATCAAACACATTCCCGGCTCGTTGCCACGTATAGCAATACCAATGCGGAGTATCCCCAGCGAAAACCTGAAAGCTTGAATGCCTGTCGTCATACGAATGATGGTCTTTGAACGGACACGAGCCAATCCCCCGACTGTTCAAGGAGACATACCGCCCGATCACCGAGACAATATCTTGAGATGCACACCACTGCCGAATCCCTCCATGTGTGTGTTCGCCTCCACACAGGGCAGCCCCCACCGTCTCGTGTCCCACTTCTCTTGACAAAACATCTTGCGGAATCGTTACCCGTTCAACCATCTGAGCCGCCCATGCACAGCACTGGACAACCGTTTGACCGACAGGCACAATATCCCACGAAGGCGAAAACGCAACAAACGGATACCAGCCCCCACTACATCGATGAATACCTAATGGCAGCCGAATAAGCGACCCTGACCCACCATCTATCAAGAGGTCTTGTTTGGGGTAGAGTTCTACCCCAAAGTCCCGTGCATACGGCAACAACCATGCCCGAACCATCGCCGCGGAAGTCGCACCCGCAAAATGCACCCATAAATGCGACCCCCGCCGACTCGCCTCATGAAGCGTCTTCACTCCAAACCGAGCCAGCTCACCCGCTAGCACCGCCAATCGGTTCACTCCGTCATCACTATCATCATCAAACACCGCAAACGTGCAGGTACTTTGTGCATCAAGCACGTAAGTCCCAAGCGTCCAACGCCCCAGCAAATGCGCTTCCAAATGCTCAAATGTCAGCGGCTCCGCCACCCGATAGTATGCCCCGTTACGTTGTTGCACAGCATACGAGTCCCACCGATGCACAAACAGCGAAGCATACGCCATGACCAGTTCCCGCATTACTAACTCCATAAAAAGCCCTCCTGATTGAGATCAGCTAAATGAGCTTGTATCTCTTCTACTAACGTCATACCTTCATCTCCATTTCATGCTGGATCATCTCGACAACAACCTTCCGATGACACGTCTCATAGTTTTTACAAGCACACAGCAAAACCAAGCTATACCCGTGCTGCAAGAGAGCTACCAACCCCGCTATCGCCTGTTCAGGCTCAGGCCCATGCAGCACGACAGGCAAAGACCGATCACGATAATTATCATTGCCCAACTTCTTTTCATGGCTATACCTCGCCCCCCAAACCACACGTAACTGCTTTTTGTTGAAGTGAGGCCACCAACGCGATTGGGGACGCACCCGAATGTCAATAAGAAGCACAGACGTATCTTGCATCATCCGCGCTATTTCCATTTCGGCAGCCGCTCCAGAGGCATAGCCAACCGTATACACAGTGCCAACAGAAACGTTTTTTTGCTCCATTCCTAACCCTCCTTACACCGTTTGCCCATCTGCATCAACGGTTGTAACAGAAGCGTCAGGGGCAGCCACTACAACAAGCGTCCATGCCCGTTCATCAATGAGTACATCTTCGAGTATCACAGCATCAGGAGTCTCATCGGCACGTAGAAAATCGTGAAGCGTAAGAATACCTTCCAGAAACAAACTCACCACAATTTGTGGAGACACAACAAGAAACTTGATGAGATGGTCACGACCAGCCGCCGTATCCGCCGCAAGCACCGCCGACACCTGCGAACTGAGCGGCATCGGCTTCGTTTCATATACCAACCACGACCCATCAGGAGCATCAATAGGCATATTCAACACCCAATTCGTGCCACGACGCCCACCCAAATGCTGAAAAATGGTTAAAGAGGTTGCATCTACTTGAAAATGCTGTCCATGTATCTGAGAACTTGCCATGTGTTTTTCCCTTCCTTCTTGCTTTACGACCAGAGAACAATGGGCCACACCCCCAGCGCACTGCGTAGAGGCATGACCCATACAAAACCTTATGGGTGAACTGACTGCGCGTTTACCGGAACTTGAGCTTGAGAGAACCGACCCGCATTGTTCATACGGCCACCAAATGGGCCTTGCGGAGGTATCTGTGCTGTAACATTCGCAGGAGTTGGAAGCTGTTGCTGTACCCCCTGTTGGCCAGAACCCGGATAGGGAGGAATAGAAGAAAACGGATGTTGTTGCCCTCCATTACTTTGAAGAGGAAATTTTTGCGTTGGCGGCAGTGGTTTGGGCGAAGCTACTGGACTTGCAGGAACCGCACTCATCGGAGCTACCTTCCCTTTGACAAGTGAAACCGTAGCTCCTGAAAGCGATGTGGAACGCTCCAAATCCATGTCCACATACGCCAGAAACACGGTAAACGCCGGAATAATCGACAGAACAACATACGTAGCTATCGTCATCGGCTGCACAAAAATGACTGGACAGAACGCGAGCCATCGATCATCATGCACCCCAACAATGGCCTTCATAAAGTTAGAAACCGTTTCGACACCGATAAGAATAAAGCACAACGGAATATACACATATATTTTTTCGCCATGCAGCAAACGATAGGTTAACCCACGTAGAATGACATACCCTAACAGCCCGATTGCGAGTGCCGTAAGAATAGTCATATATTGCTCAATACGATCTACCCCATCCATAGCCGAGAAAAACCAGTAAACCGTGTGAGCCGACACGATAGAAAGCGTCAGCGACCCGCCACGCACAATCCAATGTTCTGCTTTCTTAACCCAGCCCCCGCCATGCCCTTTATGCAAAGCAGGGGAGGCTCCTTGTGACAAAACTTGTTTAGTAATCACGGTGTATCCCTCCTAAAAACGTCTTAAACCGTTGCTCCGATTGACTCCACACTACAGACCAACGTCATAAATCCCTTAGACACTTTGATACGCTTGACATCGAGCGTCAGGCGTGATAACGGTGGAGGAAGTTGCCCCTGCACAGCCGCCGCAACCTGCTGCATCAGAGCCACCGGCTGGTTGGATTTACGAGCAGCTTTTAAGTCATCTTGCCCCGGAAGGCCATCAGCAATCTGGCAGGTGTACGACTCGCCTGTGTCAACATCCAATATCTTCGCGGAAACGCCGTATCCCGGCTTGAACTCACCTGTAGAAATGTCATACAGAGAAATTTCGCTGACTTCCGCGGAAAACAATAAGCCTTGCATTTTCATGAACATTGTTCCTTTCAAGAACTTAACAAAGAGGGCATCACCCCACACTACAAATGATAAAAAAGCGTTCCAGGTGCAGAGCAAAACGTCCCCTGAACAAGTAACACAAGATCAGCTTGCAAATCAGCATAGAGCTGTGTTGCCAACTGCTCTAGCGCATGTTCAGAAGTTCCCGCCCCCACCTGTGTAGGAGCCGCATGTAGCACCCCAGCTTGCGAATGATACGCCGTAACAGACGCCGACACCTGCCCATCAACTTGCACACACACATGGGGTATCTGCCCCGTCCACTCATAAATGACTTTTTGATACCATGCAACTCTATCGGAATGCTCAAACTGAACAGCCTCCAGAACAGGGACATATGGCATATTCATGAGTCGTATTCTCCTTTAACTTGACAGAGAAGCCCCCACAGTCGAAAATGAGAGCGAGAGCTTCACCGTGTCTCGACAACATGACTGTTTCCCGCACATGCAGGAGAAGTACCTAAAAACTCTCTACGTCCTCACCTGTTGTTATAGCACAAGGTGAGGAATTCTCTGGTTCAAGCAAAGGTGAGAGAAGTGGTAGCCCAAAGTGTTCACAGACAACAATCACAAAAGAACGTACTTCATATCGAAGATGAGTGAGCCGTGAAACCGCTTCAGTTGCGTCTTTGTAGTGCTGTGGAAACGACACACTCATACCATGAGAAACAAACTGCCGCTCGACAGTAGCCCATTCTTGAAGCGCAAGCCCTAACCCAGTTACAAGTAATCCAAGCCATCCGACCATAGATGAAACAGCGCGTTTATCGCCAGAAGCAGCTGCTTCAGCCCAGCCTACTGCATAAGAATATCGCTCACATGCCTTATATTCACTATGAAAACCAGAATACACATTCTCTGCACTATAAAAATCCGCATCCGAAGAGAGTTGCCCCGCGAAATTTGCCCACAGCTTCAAACGTGCCGGAGCCACTCCGTCAACCACAAACGGAAACGCTTGTTCAAAAACCTGTTCAACCGCCATTGAAAACCTCCTGTACCAACAAACACAGAAAACACCAGACAGCACCACCGCAAAATTAGCGAGGCCAATACTCAAGAAGCACCGCAAAAACTACGCCAACCAGACCCAAACAAACAGCCTTCATAGCACCAATGCGACCGGGACGATAAGCCAACAACACGCCAAACACGACCAGTAAACCAATCATCCAAATCATCCAAATCATTCTATATCACCCCCTCTCTGGAAAAATTTACTCCGAGCAAAACCACCGCCAATCACCGCTTCCTCCATACCTCTTAGACAGACCCCGACCCATATCGGGAAAACACGCTAGGGGATTGAACCCTAGACCCCGCCTTAACGGATCGTGCTGCACACAGTAAAACTCAAGGGTGTGTATGCGGAGACAACGCATCTTTTAACAGCGCAAGAACCTCAGCACCAGCAAACGGTCGCACATACCGGTCAGGCCTGGTATCAAACACGTGGATATATTTTTGCATCCACACAGGAGTAGGAATGGAAAACGACTCTTGTGATGTCGCACATGCAATCTTCTTTGTCCCCACGAAGACCGTCCGAGAACCGAAACCGTCATTGCACGCATCACGCAACCAATTCGTCTCAGGATAAGAAAACCCATTCCAAGATGTGCCAACAACACTCTCACGATGAGCCTCTAACCACTGCTCAAAGACATCAGCTCGCTGTGCTTTAGCTCTAAATGCGTTCAAAAAATCGTCCCCCCGACCTCCTGTAAACGTGCCTATAAACGCAATGCTGTATTGCCCATTTTCTGGCGCGTGCCTCTCAGCAAACCGTGTGGGCCTCCGCCGCTCGAACTTTTCAATAATCTCACCGTTTTCATACTCAATAGACCACCGCTTCGTTGCGTTTAAAAAAGTCATAGAACCCTCCTAGAACCGTTTTAACTCTCCACCAAGAAAGAGCAGAAAAACACCACTACCTACGAGATACAAAAAGCCAAAAAGAGACCCCTGCACACAAAGACAGTACCAAGCCGTCACCACGAATAACAGCGAGATGAAAAGGTATGTCCACGCATAAGTAGTCATTACAACCCCTCCTTTAATAATCAATATTCACTTCACAAACGCTTACCCAAGTTCCGTCAAAGTCTAGCAGCTTGACCCACAGTTGACCCTTGACCGTCTTTGCGCGAATGATGCGCGTACCACGGTTTGTTGTGACGAATCGCGTTCCCCGCATGGCTTGCAAGTGAACTGCTTTATTGATTTCCCGTACATCCGATATCTTATACATCAAACCCTCCAAGAACTACTAGAACAAACAACAGGCAACGGTTACGCGGTCTCACAATTGCCCCACATGCCACGCGTCCCAATCATGATAAAAGTTGCGACACTGGATGGTAGGAACACCCAAAGAAACCCACAGACTCTTGTGTCTCCAGAGAGGACGCACCGATTTCAATTGCAGAGGCGAAGTACACCTTTGTTACCTGAAATGTATCAAAGAGTATCTGTAACGCAGCGAACGCAGACACAGCTTCGATAATCGCCATAGTACGCTCAGACGCTTCGGACGTGATGTACATATACGTGTGAAACTTTCTCATCTTCGTTAGAACCCCTCTTAGAACTGTGGAACAGTCAAGCCAACCAGTGCTAGCAAAAGCAGCACACCGGGCATCACCCAACAAGCTGCTTGTCAAACAGACCTTGACACTCAATCGTGTACGCTCCATAGAAACGGCCAAAAGGAAGTTCCACTTTTGCCCAAGAGTCTGCTAAGCGCGTAGGCTTATATCGCCTGTAACACTCAATCGCAAACCCATTTTGAAATCTGATACGCCAACGCTTTATTAAGTGACCACCTGACATTGAAATTGCTCCTTAACGCTTTACATATCTCAAAGAACCCAAACTACTCAGGCTCATCATTGACCGCCCTATGCAGCGCACACGACGGGCAATGTCAACCCAGCAGAGGGTAGTCTTGTATTCAACTACTCCTACCCCTTCTTGCTTTGCTGAAAAATTACAGTCCATAGAACGCTGTTTGCCTCATTCGCGTATTGCCCTCTGATAAGAGCATCTCTAAATCGGTAACTTCGCCTTGCCAACAGAGAGAAGCGTTCTACGACCTGTCTGCTTTGTAGAAGTGCATGAAGTTCTACAAAGGTAACTCTGCAACCCTCCTGTAAAGAAGGCATTACAGACACCGCGCACGGTTGCCCGTTTCAGACTCTTTCACTCACGCCTATACTTCCAGAGCCTACACGCTATTCGATTGTTAAAGTGCCTATCTACAATACTTATAAGTAACTGAGTTACTTATAAGTATTGTAACTGAGTTAAAGATACTTGTCAATGGTTTTTAGTACCAATTTTATAGGGTTGACTAAATATGGTAAAATTTAAGTAACAAAACATCCAAAAAACTAGGAGAACAAAAATGAGTGAAGAATACATACTAGTAAGTTCTGTTGAAGGGGCGAGCATTCTTGGTGTTAGTAAAAACAATTTTTATGTGAAAGTGAGAAAAGGGGAAATAGAAAAAATCCCTCAACCAAATAAAAAAAGAAACGCCCTGTACAGAATAAAAGCACCAGCAGCACAGTCTAAAAAAACAGACAGTAAAACACCGTTCGTTCATGCACAAAACCTACTAAAAGATGCAATTTTTAGAAGAGCAGTACCAGAAGATGCGCAAGCCATGTACGAATTAGGAGAAAAAATCATGAGTAGAAGTGGAGGATATGGTATTAAGCCTGAAAAACTTGTGCCTTACTTGAGTATTCATAATTCAGAAATCAGCCATGTTTTGGTAAAAGACAATGAGATGATAGGGTACTTTACAATAGTACCTCTTACTCATAAACAGCTCATGCAAAGAATGAAAAAAGAAATCTACATAGCTGATTTCCCGCCAGAGGAGTTACCTATGTTTGTACCAGACATACCCATAGATTGCTTTATATGGGAAGTTATGTCAGAGCCAGAAGAAAAAGCCATAGGTCAATACCTGATTAGTAAGATGCTTGAGTTTTTTCACACATTGGGTAAAAGAGGAGTGAATATTGAGGGAATATATGCTACAGCATCTTCAATTGAAGGGATATCCTTATGTAGAAAAGTAGGAATGAAAATTATGGACATACCCGAAGTTGTAGCACCACAATATAAGCCCTTTGAGCTGATAGTTCGAGAAAACAAGAACTGGCTAACAGTAAAATACATTTTATCGGCGGAAGCGTATAAGAGAAGACAGGCAAAGCTGAAAAGACATGCAATAAATCCGCTTACAAAATCTTCAGAAAATTCGCTTAATTAGATGATACCCTCATTGACGTACTGCATAGCACACCAATGAGGGTATCTTTTTGTCTTTGGATACGGTATACTTGTCTGAATGAGGAGCAGTGTTTTAAGGCAGTGAAAGGGACATACTATGCCAACCCAAGAAGAGCGGATAACAACCTTAGAGCAAAACTTTGCCAGCTTCCAACGAGAGATAGTCAAACAAGGTAGAAGAACAGATGAAGACCTTACAATGCTACTTGGAATTGTACAGGAAGAAAGACGAGATAGCAGAAGAGTTGTCACACGCTTAGATGCTATAGAAGAACGGCTCGATGGAGTAGAGGTACGACTAAGCACCGTCGAGGTACGACTAAGCACCGTCGAGGCACGACTAAGCACCGTCGAGGCAGACGTACACGAAGTACGGGCAACACAAAAAGAACATACAACGTTACTCCAACAAATCCTTGAACGTTTGCCCAACTCTCGCTAAAGGTGTTAGCAAAAGTGTTAGCAGACAGGATATAAAGGGACTGGTAGAGATAGACACACATGGACACATTGCCCTTCTCTCTCTGTCCAACACACGCCTAAAAGCAGTGCTAGAGCCAGTCCAAAAGAGTGCTTAGAGGAGTTCGACTCCCCCTCATCTCCACCACACACAAGGCGAGAAGTCACTCTAGAGAATGGCTCCTCGCCTCACTTTGTACCACTTGGTAAACACGTTGTAATACTTCAACTTTCAACTATGACAGCTTCACGGAAAGCCAGCATATATTTTATAACACAACATAGAGAGAAATTTTATGAGCGTATGGGAGAGTTCGGTCTATATATGGCTAGGAGTATTTGGCTTTTTGTGGCTCCTGCTACCGTTTTGTAGCAAAACGCTAAGAAAGTGGTTTGACGCGCTTCCACACACGGCATTGTGGGATACTCTCGCAGCACTACTCTTTATAGTGCTGGGGATCGTATGTACCGTGCGTCTATTTACCGTGTTCAAAACACAGCGGTTCAATCTCGACCCTAGCCTTGATCGACGCTTTTTAGGACTACTTCTGCTGCTCCTTGCAATTCCATTCTTCAGCCGCGCGGGCCGCAGGAGACGGTTAGAAGAGCACGCGGAACTGTAATGATTCATTCTTTTTGTTGAAGGCCGTGATATACTTGAAGTCAGAGATTATCTATACGTTTCAGGAGAGCCATTCAATGGACGACAAAACTTCTATATCAAGTGTGCCTCTGTCAAAGGCGACGGGACAGGTACAGGATGCCGCAAATACAACAGGTACAAAATCGCAAATGGAAGCTCCCAAAGAGCACAGCGGCGCATCGCTCGAAGAGGCCGTCAAAGCTGCTGACCGCGTTGGCGGAGCGGCAGCGGCCCCAGAGGCCAAAGCCCGTGAGCAAAGAAAAGCATACGGCACCGCAAAGACAGAGAACTTGCGCGACAACGGCCTCTGGCGCATTCTGCTCCCAACATTTGTTGTGTTGTGTTGCATCGCAATTCTCGCGATTCCACTTGTTATTCTTGGCCCACTGCTCTACAATTCACTTGACCCTAACGCAAAATCAAATACCGTCGCGCACATTCCCCTCGTCTGGGTGTGGGTTGTAATGACGATTATCGAGGTTGGCCTCGCAGCAGTGATCGGATATGGATTACTAAGAATTTTTATCACACAGGCAGGCAATTATCGCAAATAACCATGAAGATAGGGACGGCTTCAACCTGCCCTATTTCTATCTTTGGGCTATACCCTCTAGTCGTAGCAGCCACGCTTTTGTGGGCAGGCCACCACCATAGCCCGTGAGCGTGCCACTACTACCAATAACGCGGTGGCAAGGAACAATTATCGCAACAGGGTTTGCGCCATTCGCAGCCCCAACAGCGCGAGACGCGGCAGGTCGACCTATGGCACGCGCCTGCTCACCATAACTGCGCATCTCGCCGTAAGGAATCGCACACAGTTCGCGCCATACCTCCAACTGAAAGGGCGTCCCTTGCATATCGAGCGGAGTGACGAACGTGACACGCTCACCCGCGAAATAACGCCGTAACTCATCTTTTACCTGCTCAAGAATGGGATGAGTGGTTGAGTGGACAAGCCGTGAATCACCGGCGTGCTTCTTCGCCCACGCACTACCACCCGCGAGCGGGGAGCCAGGTGTTCCCACCCAGAAGAGACCAGCGTCCGACGCCACAATATTGCACTCCCCCATCGGACTGGCAACACTGTCCCACACAAGCGTTTTCGTGCTGTGTTGTATCATCATCATCATTTTTCTATCTCCTACTTGTACATTTATTCTAGTTGCTATAGTATAACAGGGAAAACCCAATCTTACAAGATTATAAAACAGAAAAAGAGAAAATTGCGCGAAAAAGACTTGACTTTTCAAGCGACTCTGAGTACACTCAATATATACTTTGGTTGTTCGTTTATCAATTCAGACGGTTGTACCAATGTTAGGAAGCCCATAGCTTCTAGCTATGGGCTTGTGAAAGCAAGCCATTCCTGTCCAGACTCAGTGCGACATGAAACGGAGGTGAGTTTTATGCACCAGAGCATTATACCCAAAGCGTGCTGTGTACACGGGTGCGCGAACGATGAAACTCATCCTTTGAATACGTTCAACATGTAATTAAGAGAGACGCTATGCTAGTTGGAAGCGCGGCTCAAAGCATTCCATGTTTTCTAGCGGGTCTATATATACTCGTTCGCTTCTTTCCCCTTCCGCACTGCACATTTCTATCTTCCACAATACATAGTACAAGTGATTTCACTTTTTTGATAAAGCAGGTGGCATGAAAAGCTGTTTGTGTCTCCGCGAAGCACGGTTCTACACTTCAAGAGAAGCTATACTTTTTTTCCGAGTGTAAGAAAGGCACCACAGCATTGCTAACATCACGACTTCTGCATGGGCAGAAGCTACCCAGTCACATTCTCAAAGGAGAGGAAGTGAGACAATGAGAGGAAAGCTGCGCGACAAACGCGCAACCGCAAAACACGATGTGTTCAAATCCGGAGCCGCAGAACGCAAACGCATTAAACATACTCTAACGCACTGGCTCAATCCGGACGCTGATGAGCAAGATGACGAATTGTTCGAAGACGAAAACGAAGTGGAAGCGGTTGTTACCATCCTGCCACAACCTGAAAAGAAGTAGTCCACGCTGCATACGCACGTTCTCGTAAACCAATAAGGGAGAGCCATTCATCCTCATGTTTTCTAAACATGAGGATGAATGGCCCGTCAGATGACAGGTTACTCCTTAGCGGTACTCGCTACACTAGTTGGCTTAAAGGTAATGGGGAAATTTTTGACGCCAAACAAAATCATGCTTGAAATTGCTTCAAGCGAAGAGTCAGGTGTACGTTGCATCTCTGGCAAACGCGTGAGCATGGTTTCCAGCACAATCTTTGCTTCGAGCCGCGCCAGTGGTGCGCCAAGGCAAAAATGAATGCCGTGTCCGAACGCGAGATGGCGGTTGGGTGAACGGGTAATATCGAAACGGTCCGCATGTGGAAACTGGGTCTCGTCACGGTTCGCCGAGGCAATCATCGCCACCATGAAGCTCCCCGGATGCATCTGCTTCCCGTCAATGATTGTTTCTTCGCGCACAACACGGTACATGTGATTCACGGGCGAGCGGTAACGCAAAACCTCCTCGATGGCACCGGGGATAAGCGAGTGATCGGCGTAGAGTTGCCGCAACGCATCGGGATATTCGTCGAAACATAGGAATGCATTCCCAATCAGATTTGTCGTCGTGACATTGCCCGCGACCAGCAGAAGAATGAAAAAGCCCATTAACTCTTTTTCGTTCAGATACTCGCCATCAACCTGTGCGGTCAACAGGGAGCTAATCAGGTCGTCTTTGGGTTCGCGTCTGCGTTCCGCGATCAACACAGAAAAGTAGTCAGTCATCTCCTTTTGCGGTTCACCGCCGGCGGGATTTTCTGAACCAACGATAACATCAGACCAGTGCTTGAACTGGTTGCGGTCTTTCACAGGAACCCCAAGCAGTTCGGCAATCACGATAACGGGCAGGGGATAAGCGAGGTCTTCCATGATATCCATGTGACCCCGTGCGACAACCTTGTCCAGCAGTTCGGTGACAATCTCTGTAATACGAGGCGTAAGTTGTGTGATAGTTCGCGGTGTAAATGCCTGCGTCACAATGGAACGCAGTTTACGGTGGCGCGGCGGATCCGAGTTAATCAAGCTCGTTCCCAACGGCGTACCAGTGCCATCCCCCATAATCTGGGAGGAAAAATCAGAATAGTCGGTCAGGACGTGCTGAACCGCTTCATAACTAAACACGCTCCATGAATTGTAGTTTTCGTTATAGGCAATGGGGTTGGTGGCACGCATGGCCTGATACATGGGATAGGGATTAAGCCTCTGATCCTGTTCGCTAGTGGTCATGAGTTACGGTGCGCTTTCTATCTACTGTTTGTATTGTTGCTGAACAAGAGATACATATGTCTCTCTATTTCATTGTAAGAAATGGATGGTCTCCCTGTCAAATTGAGACACCAGCCGTTAGACCCTAATTCACATTACGACTTGTACCAGACCAATATTTATCACGGAGATTGCGCTTGAGAATTTTGCCCGCGCCACTCTTGGGGAGTGCTTCGGTGACAATTTCAACGCTACGTGGCACTTTATAGCCAGCAATCAAGGTGCGTGTGTGAGCCATCAGCTCGTCCTCACTCACGCTCATCGCCGGTTTCAGCACAACAACCGCGTGTACCGACTCGCCCCATGCGGGATGCGGAATGCCGATTACCGCAGCCTCAAGTACGGCAGGATGCGTGTACAGGGCGTTTTCGACTTCAACGGAATAGATGTTTTCGCCACCGGAGATAATCATATCTTTGGCACGATCAATAATAAAGATGTAGTTTTCCTCGTCAACAGTGGCAAGGTCGCCCGTGTGCATCCACCCATCGACAATGGCGGCGGCGGTGGCTTCAGGCATATGCCAGTAGCCCATCATGATATTTGGGCCGCGTGCGATAACCTCGCCAATCTCGCCAACCTGTACATCCTCCCCTAATGCTGTGACAACGCGCACCTCGACGCCAACCACCTCTTTTCCAGCAGAAGCAAGGCGGCGTACCTCTTCGGGCGTCCCCTCTGTAACATGTTCGTTCAAGTCCAGACCTGTGAGCAATGGCGACGTTTCCGTCATACCATACCCCTGCCCGAAAACCTGACCGAGCCGACTCAAGCCTTTTTTGAGTAGTTCCACTGGCATAGGCGAGGCTCCATAGGCAAGGCGACGAATACTCGACAGGTCGTATTTGTCGATGTCGGGATGGTTCAGGACAGCGTTAATCATGGTTGGAACCATGAAGGTAAGCGTGACCTTTTCATCTTGCACGGTCTGAAGAAAATGAGTCGGGTTAAACATGGGATTGAAAACGTTCCGCGCTCCAAGCATCACAAGCGCGAACGCCGACCCCGTATTTCCAAGGTGGAACATCGGCGCGGTATGCAAAAACGCATCCTGATCGGTGTAGCGACCAGCGATGGCAACGTGCATCGCGTTGGAGACAATATTTTTGTGCGAGAGCATAACGCCTTTGGCGCGACCCGTTGTGCCGCCAGTGTAGTAGAGGCCGGAGAGGTCGTCGTCATCCATTTGTTGATCGACGGTCTCCTGCATCTGCGACCCCCTGGTAATCAGTTCTTCATAATTGTGTGTGGCGTCAGGTGCCTCTTCAGAGGTATACATGATATGCTCGACGGTCTCGTAAGTGTCCCGTCCGGTAATGTAAGGGGCGAACGTCTTATCGACAACGAGCACTTTAGAACCGCTGTCATTGAGAATAAAGACGATCTCTGGTCGGGCGAGCCGAATATTGAGTGGAACAATCACGGCACCCATACGCCCGCAGGCGTAGTACAGCTCTAAATAACGGTGGCAGTTGAGTAGCAGTACGGCCACGCGGTCTCCACGCTGCACGCCAAGAGCTGCGAGGCCACGCGCGAGATAATCGGTACGCTGGTCGAACTCTTTCCATGTATAACGGGTTGTGCCACAGGTGATAGCTTCACGATTGCCATACACTTTTTTCGCATGCGCGAGTCCCTGTGCGATATTCATAAAAAATTCCCTCTCTCTCCTAGGCGTGTTTCTTTTTAACAGCTTTCAGCACGTTCTAGACGGTATACGCCGCCCGTTGTAATGGCAAACATTTCAGGCGATAAGCAACAGCCAAAAGCACATCCTGTTATATAGCGTGCCTCCTCCGACGCAAGACCGAGGATAACATCGCTAATAGCTTCTGGTGGCAATGCGTTTCGATCAGGGAAAAGGGTAAGTTGGTTCATCAACTACAGGCACTTTCAGCCGCGAGTGCGGATAGTTTAACGCGAACAGCAGACGCAAACATGTAACCAGTGAGTTCAACGGCACGGCACGCGTAGGATAGTCGCATAACACAACCACCTCCCCTTTTTTCTGTTCGTTGTAGACAAATACTCACGACTAAATGATAGCATCCAGTGTTGAGTTTTGGCCCAACACTCATGCGATAATCTCCGCCAGCATTGCAAGTAACGTGCGCGGCAGAACTATTTCGTAGTCACTTCCAAGCTGTGTTACAACAGTTTTAAGGTCTGAGGGCGTCATCTTCCATGCAAGAATGTAGACGTTCAGGAAAAGCGGACGTTCTGAACGACTAGTAGCGACATGTTTAATCATGGCGACAGTTCCATCCACGCTGTCCGCCAGTCCAAGATTTTGATAGATCACGACACCATCAATCGACTTCCACTCGACCTTTTTCAGGCCAGCACCACTTAGCACACCGCGCAACCCGAAGGGGCGCAAACCCTGTACATACCTGTCCTGACTGGAGGTATCGGAGAAAACCATGCCTGTTTGCCTGATGTTTGAGATAAAAGGCAGACCAGAACTTTGCCAGTAATCGGTATCTAGCACTTCGAGCGTCGTCATATTCATAGCTTGCATCTGCGGCCCTGTTATTTGCAGAAACGCCTCTAAGTGCTCTGAGGGCCAGTGCGAGGGAAATATATACCCGGCACCACTGGGGCCTGCGATAAATTCGTCGTTCTCGGTAGCGGAGCCTCTGTAGTATTCGGCAAGCAGTGGGGTCGCGTGCAAAATCGAAGGCGAGATCGTCCACCCAATAGGCAGGATGCCGCGTGCAGGGTCACGCCAGATGTCTTTCATGCGGTGCTGGCTATATTGCAGGTTGTCTCCATCGCTCATCGTGAAGGAGACATACACGCGCGGAGCGGCGGGCGCGGGTTCATCGTAGCGGGGTGATGTCGCGCTCACAAAAGGAGGAGAAGGTGGTTGCGCGGCAGTCCACACTTCAAGATTGGCGAAGTTATCGGTAGCAAGCACGGTCATCGCGACTTGCGAGGTAAGGTTGACACCACTACTCTCATCAATAAACCACCCAAGATGTACCGAACCAGCCTCAAACGTCGTAAGAATACGGTGCATCAGTTCGCGCTCAGAAAGCAGACCATCCGTCAAAATGCTTGTCGGGCTGGGCAAATAATCACGAGAGTCAAGATTGTAGATGAAGCTACGTGTCGCGAAGAGAAATGAACGTAAACTTGTGTTTTTGTATTCAAGCCCCGCAACCAAACGAGACGAGCACCCACCACGCACGTTCTCCAATGCCCAGTGATACGCTTGCAAACGACTCTTCCAACCATGTATCGAGAGGTCACTTAAAATAGTTAAGCCATATTTACTTTGCAAAACGCTGGCTTGCGCGGCGGAAACAACGATACCATCCTGCTGGGCCGCAATCATCGTGGCAATGTTTATAGAGTCCTCAAGGTTGGTATCATAAATAACCAGACCCTGTACAGCCATATGATGTGCGTCAAGCAACGTCGTGAGAACACTTTCATTTACAGCAGACTTAGCGTTTTGTGGGACATGCCCAAATACTTCTTTCAGCCAGAATACCTCGTCGCTACCAAAGACAAGATAGATATTCGGTTGTGGGCGATTGAGTAGCCCCACGAGCGTGGTAAGCGTGACCAGGGTCTCTTGCGATGCACCACTCACAGTATATACGTCAAGGTGTGTCATCGGCTGAAAGCCAGGAACTAGCCGCTCAGTAGACCAGTCAAGTCCCACGACCTCTGTTGCACTCATATGTTGCTCCTTTTGACTATGTATCAATCGAGTCAATACGACCATAGTATACCATGTAGCGGTGCGCGTTCAAACAAAATTCTGTTCCTCTTGACCTGATGCAAGAACTGAGATATGCTACACAGCACAACGCTTGCTCTACGCTGCTCATTCAGAGAAGAACCGAGTCAGAAAGGACCCCAGGCATGGCTGAGAAAATATTTGCTCCTGAATTGTTCCGTCCTCATATGAACTTTCCCGACGTTCCCTACGATCATCATGTACGGGCCACGGCTGAACGTGTTCCTGATCGCATCGCGATGGTGTACCAGAACATGGTGTTTTCGTACCGCGAAATTATTGCGATGATTAACAGTATCGCCAACGGGCTACATGATCTGGGACTGAGAAAAGGTGATCGCCTCTGTCTCTACATGTCGAACAGGCCCGAATATACAATTACCTTTATCGCAGCGACTTCGATAGGGATTATCGTGAGTCCCATGAACCCCGGCTATAAAGAACGCGAAGTCGCATATCAGATTGAGAACTCTGAAGCAAAGGCTATCATGCTTCAGGGGAACCTTGTCCCCACGCTTCAATCTGCCTTGCAGCACAAAGCACAGCCCAACCTGAGACACATTCTGGTGACAGGCGAAAAGGCACCGGAGAGTATGCCGGAAGCGATTACATTCGCGGCACTCATGCGCGGCTCGTCCTCAGAGCGTCCGCCGCAAGTCACACTTCGTGGCGATGATATCGCTGCGCTTCCGTACTCATCGGGTACGACTGGGTTTCCCAAAGGCGTGATGCTTACACACCGCAATCTGGGCGTGAACAATCTACAATTTCTTACCGCACTCCGCCTTGATGAATCGGATGTCGCGCTGAACTTTCTGCCCTTCTATCACATCTACGGTGTAATGCTGACCGGCGGCTTTCTCGCGGGTGGGGGTACACAGGTTATCATGGAACGCTTCGACCTGTTGCAATCGCTGGAACTCTGCGAACGTTACAAAGTGACGTATTATTTCGCGGTTCCCCCAATTGTACTCGCGCTCGCGAACGCCCCTGTTGACCTGAGCAAGCTAAAAACAGTCAAGTTTATCTTCTCAGGCGCGGCCCCACTACCAGCCGGGCCATCGCTGAGGCTTCAAGAAAAGACGGGCGTGACTGTTGTGCAGGGCTATGGCTTAACGGAGGCATCACCCCTGACACACACGCAACCTTTTCCACTTATGCGTCTTGAGAGTATTGGAATGCCCATTCATAATACCGAGCAGAAGATTCTAGACATCGAGACAGGGACGCGCGAGCTACCCATAGGAGAAGATGGCGAGATTGTGTTGCGCGGCCCACAGGTGATGCAGGGCTACTGGAAAGCACCAGAGGAAACTGCACGCGCCCTACGCGACGGCTGGCTCTACACGGGCGACATTGGACATGTAGACGAAGAGGGCTATACCTACGTAGTTGATCGCAAGAAAGAAATGATTAAGTACAAAGGGTTTGGGGTCGCTCCAGCGGAGATTGAGGCACTTCTGCTGGAACATCCATCGGTGATGGACTCCGCCGTGATTGGTGTACCAGACGACGAGGCAGGGGAGGTTATCAAGGGGCTTGTCGTTATCCGCGAAGGTCACACGATAACTCCAGAGGATATTGTCACCTTTGCTAACGGAAAACTCGCAGGCTACAAGCGCGTGCAGTATGTAGAGTTTATCGCCGCCATTCCTAAAACGGCTTCGGGCAAAATTCTGCGTCGCGAACTCAAGGAGCGCGAGAAGACGTTACCCAAACACTAACGAGACAGAGAGATGCTATAGCCGCGTGGCTATAGCATCTCTCTCTGTAGCTCGCATACTGAATATTAGAGGCCAACGAGGAAGAGGCCACGCGCGAGTGCCTCACCCGCGAGCGTGCAGACCACAACAAGGTAGAGCATACCCGTAGCTGATTGAAATGAGCGGTCACGGATAAGTTTCCACGCGAGACCACCAAGTATAAGTGGAATAACAAAGCTAATAAGAATACGCACCCACCCGATAGCATCGGTACTCAAGGGCGTATAGGTGGGCGCGTTTGCCGGTTTGACATGCGGGTCGGGCCGCGTAGTGGGAGTCGTGATAACGGTTGGCGTGGCTGGTTGCGATGAGACACTGTGGGCAGTGCTTGGCCCCGCGATAAACGCGAAAAGCACTTGAGCAAGCACGCCAAGCAATACCAGCGTTGTCGCGAACTGTAACGGCTTCTCCGAAAGAGCAGGCGTAACCAGATACCAGTGACCAAGCCACATCGCGGTTAGCACGCCACCGAGGGCAAGGGCGGCCGCAAAGAAACTGGCGACCGTGAAGATACCACCAAAGTTGGCCTCGGCAAGTGGACGATACACCATCGCCATCACGTATAATGTCGCAAAGCCCGCGACCACCGTCGCGATACCGCTAAGCAGACGCAGTATTCGCACGACTGAGAAGCGGCGGGCAAGCGTCGCGGCTCGCTGCTCCGTGGCCGCGACATGCTCTAGCTGCGCTTTCTCAGCTTCGTGCTTCGCGTCCACACCCGCGGTCTTATCGAACCAGAGCAATACATTGTAAGGAATCATCAGCAGAAAGAAGAGCAATAATGGAAGCGTTTCGTAGCTCGTCCAGAGCTGGTCGAGTTGATGATACCCACTCAGTTGTTCAGGCGTCGAGAAGTTTTGCTGAAAAAGATAGGTCAAATAGGTCAGACCAAGATAGATAAGGGCGTATGACACCAGAAAGCCGCGTTTGACTTCGTTGCGCCAGTCAAGAAATACAAGCACGGTAAAAGAGCCGATAGAGACTTCGGTCATTACAATAAATAGTACAAGCGGCAGTGTTAGTAACATTGTATCGTTGTATCCTTCAATCGCATCTATAGCAGTAGTGGTTGCAAACTTAAACACGTCAGCATAAATTTCTCGAACTGCAAACAGATTATAGCGTTATTTGTCTATTCTCACAACCCTGCTTCTACAGCAACAAAATGCATCATAGGGGCAAGCGGAATCATAATAGGGACGAGCCGCAGCACTCCCACTTGCCCTTTATACATCTATCTCACTCACGTTGCTAGTTGCAATCCATATACAGCATAAACAAAAGCATTTGACACTTTCTTTCTCTACATTGCGTATACCAAAAATAGTACATTTTATTGCTTTTTTCTTTCTAGCACTATAAAATCTGTGAGACGCGCCGCGTAACTATTGCGATCCAAGGGCTAGCGTCGTGCTACATACAGGAGACACAATGACGACAAAGCCTGACGACACGCAGCAAAACACACCTGTGGATAATACGAAGTCATCGACGCTACAACCCGCTAAAGCGGAGCAAGCCAGATCGTCCCAATATAATTTCGCGCGGGCCTACTCCCAACGTAGCGACGCGCTTACTCATAATTACTACACAGAAAGTACACTCAGGACTTCCTTCTGGCAGAAGCTTCACCGTTGGTTTCTTATCAATACGTTCGTCCCACAATGGCTTCCTAGAGGCTGGAGCCATCCGCTCGTAGGATATGTGATGAGTGTTCTACTCCAATTCTTTGCCGCACTGAGTACACTTTTTCTTATCCGTATCTTTCCAACATTCGCTTTTTCTGACCTGCTGGAAATCCTGAGTATCGCGATTATCGCGCTTAATTTCGGCACTGGCCCCAGCTTACTGGCGACACTTGTAGGTATCACATTACTCAACTTTTTTGTGCTACCGCAACGCTCCACCTCATCCTTGAACGACGTACAAGATTTTGTGGAGAGCATTTTGTTTCTCATGATTGGTATTACAATCAGTATTGTTGCCAGTCAGGTTGAACGCGCAAGACGGAGCGCAGTCGCTGAACGCACATTACTCGACGCAATAATCGAGACCGTCCCCGATGGCGTTTCGGTGTACGATGCTCAAGGCCGCCTTGTACGAATGAACAACGCCGGAAAGCGGGTGGAAGAGGCACGTGAGATACACTACCCAACACTCACAGAGACAACCGGAAAGTTGTGTACCCCCAGTGGAAGCTTTTTTCGACAGGAGGAACTACCAGTACGACGCGCATTGCGTGGAGAAGTAGTTTCTGACATAGAAATGGTCTGGCAACCAACGACAGATGAAGCACAATACTTTATGGTCAGTGCCGCTCCACTTTATGACGCATTACAAAAGATTGCAGGCGCAGTCTCTATCAGTCACGATACCACGACGTTGCGAAGTTCAGAACGCGCGACTGTCGCGAGCGCGAGCGAACTGGAAGCGATATTTGAGAGTATTACCGATGGCATTTTTGTGTTTAATCAGCAAGGCACTCTAACACGCATGAATATGGCCTTTCGTGAACTGCTTGGCGTTCATTCGCCTATCGACTCATTCTCCGAACTACCACCTGAGAACCTCGGTCTGTTTGCAGTAGCAAACGAACAACATGAACCTCTTTCTCCTGAGCAATGGCCTCAAGCGCGTATTTTGCGTGGTGAGTCAGTCAAAGGGCCAACAGCGATGGACATTTTTGTACATACATTTGATGACCGCGAAATATTGCTCAGTGTCAGTGGTGCGCCAGTCTCATTGCATGATGGTAAGCTCATTGGCGGTGTCGTGATTTGTCGCGATATCACCGAGCGCAGACGACTGGAAGAATACACACAAAATGCCTTGAATGCGCTTCTGGCAATGGCGCAAACACTTATACAAGGCTCGGACACAGCAGTCGGTGAGCAGGAGGATATCTCTTCCCACGCCGTGGGGCAACGACTGGTAGAACTCACCAAGCGTGTGCTTGACTGCAAGCGTGTGGGGATGCTCTCGGTAGAGCCTCACACAAATCGCTTGCTTCCTGTCGCCGTCGTGGGGCTTACTCGCGAACAAGAGTATCGCTGGTGGGATCGTATCCCAACGTTTCAGGTCGCTGATTTAGCCAGTTCCACCCTTATTAAATGTCTTTATAACGGTGAAGTCGTGCAGATCGAAAAAGAAGCAGCACGACGCGATCCAGAGTACGCGTTTTATACTCCAAACAATCTCTTACTCGCACCCATGAGTATTGGCAATACACTTGTTGGCGTCCTTACACTGGATAGCAACAATGAAGAGCATGTATACACCGCCGATGAACAGGCCCTGGCAGGAGCAGTTGCGCGACTCTCAGCCCTCGTAATTGAACGTGAACGGCTGCTCCGCGAACGTGCCGAGGCCCAGGCAAACGAAATCGCGCTCCGCGAAGCCAACCAGCGCATGAACGAGTTTCTCAGTATCGCTAGCCACGAACTCAAGACACCAATCACCACAATCAAAGGTAGCACACAACTACTTGAGCGACGCCTGAAAAAGATGATAGCCCTAGAAACAGCGACAGTAGAAGAGCGTACAAGGCTACAGGAAGAAGCGCAAGACTTGCTCAGACGCACCAGCGTTCAGGTGAACAGACTAACACGTCTGATAAATGATTTGCTTGAAGTATCACGCATTCAGGTAAGCAAGTTAGAGCCACATATGGAGAGAGCAAGCCTTGCTACCGTGCTACACGACGTTGTACAAGAGCAAAGCAGAGGAGCACCCAAGCGCACGATTACGCTCGACCTTCCCGCGCACGATGAAGTATGGATCGTCGCGGACATAGACCGTATTGAGCAAGTATTAACCAACTATATCTCCAATGCACTAAAGTACTCGGCGATGGAAGAACCAGTAGAGGTCTCGTTACGCATAAAGGGCTGTGATGCCCACATTGCTGTGCGCGACTCAGGACCGGGATTGCCTGTGACAGAGCGGAAGAATGTGTTTGAGCGGTTTTATCGCGTCAAAGGTATCGAAGTCAAAAGCGGCTCAGGCGTGGGCTTAGGACTTGGCCTGTACATCTGCAAAACAATTATCGAGTTGCATCAGGGGCAGGTTGGCGTTGAGAGCGAAGAAGGCAAGGGTTCAACATTCTGGTTCTCGCTACCGTTGGCCGGAACAGCAGAGTAACAAATATTGACATACATCCACTTCTCTACTACACTAGGAGAGCACTCCAAGTAGAGCATTTGCGCTTATATGTTAGAGGATAGTGAGAAGTTGCTATGTTGCGTTGCTTGAATCCACGTTGTCAGAGAATGTCGCCCGACGGAAGTACCCAATGTGCCAACCAGAACTGTCTGTGTCTGCTACCAGAGGCGGTTGTCGCAGGACGCTATCGCGTGGAGACGCTGATTGGTATTGGTGGGATGGGTGCCGTCTATCGGGTGAGCGATACGTTTGAGATGAAACAGGTCGCTCTCAAAGTGCTGTCGATTACCTATCAGCAAACGGATGAAGAGACCGCGATAGAGCGTTTCCGCCGCGAGGCTCGCTATGCCCATCAGTTACAGCACAAAAACATTGTGTCTGTTATCAACTTTGGAAGCGATGGCCCCCTACTCTACCTCGTGATGCCACTTATCACAGGCGGGACGGTCAAAGCATTGCTCAAAGGGGAGCGACCCCTGCCAATCGCACAGGCACGGCAATATCTGAATGACTTAGCCGACGCCCTGGCGGCTATTCACGCGCACCCATTGCAGATTGTACATCGCGATATCAAACCGTCGAATTTGCTACTCCATCAAGATGATGGACGACTGGTCGTTACCGATTTTGGTATCGCACGCGCTATGCAAAAAGAGAAGCCACTGACGCAAAGTGGTTGGTCTGTTGGCACTACACACTATATCGCACCCGAACAAGAGCAAGGGCGGGCCGAACCCGCAAGCGATATTTACGCAATGGGCGTCGTGGCCTATCAGTTCATGACGGGCTTACTCCCATTTCAAGCAGTAGTACGCAGTCACGCATCCGCACTACCACCACCTAGCACGTTGAATAGTTGGTTGCCCGTAACCGTTGATGACGTGATACTGCGCTCGATAGAGACCGATCCCCGCAAACGGTACTCTTCAGCGCGTGCATTCGCGGACGCGCTCAACGAAGCGTTGAATACAGACCTTTCGCCGAACGCTTCCGAGCCAACGATAGCAACAACCATCGCGACACCACGCAACGCGAACGTGCTAACACGCATTCTCATACCAGAAAACCCGTGTACTGAGTGTGGGCGCGAGAACCGCCCAACATCACGCTTCTGTCGCTACTGTGGACATAATTTGAACGAAACCTCGGCACTCCTCATGGATGCATGTCAGGTAGGCTTCTATAGTGATATCGGGCGCAACACGCAAGAGAACGAAGATATGTTGCTCATCACGCAAGGTCTCGGCGTCAATCTCACACCACCACCACACTCGTTTGGCCTGTTCGCGGTAGCGGATGGCTTGCGTGGTGAGCAACAAAATAACCAGGACGCAGTGGCTCAAAATAAACTAGCCCACGTCAAAGGGCGCGAGGCAAGTCGCCTGGGCGTAGAGACACTTGCGGATACCGTGCTGCCTCTGCTCGCTACAGCGTCGCGGCTAAACTCACAGCACACCCCCCTAGATAAGAGCAGCACTGCCACACGTACAATTCAGGTATCACGACCCTCCGCTACTATCTTAGCACAGTGGCTCCACGACGGAATACGACAGGCCAATCAAGTTATTTATCACTGCAACGCAGACTACGAAACCGCGATGGGAAGTACGATGACAGCGGCACTTTTGCACAACCATCGCCTCTTCATCGCACACGTTGGAGATAGTCGGGCCTACCACTTCAACGCGCAACAGGGCTTGCACCGCATCACAAATGACCACACACTCGCAGGTGATCTTGTTGCAGCAAATCTCTTACAGGCTGATGAAGTATACAAGAGTCCCAAACGCAATCAGCATTATCGCTATCTAGGCAACACCTATCAAGTACAGATTGATACCTTCCAGCAAACTGTCGAAGCTGACGACCTAATTATGTTGTGTACCGATGGTCTTTGGCACTTTATGCCAGAACAACGTATGAAAGAATTACTAGCAAGAGGTGGCGATCTTACACTGCTGGCACACCTATTGATAGACGAAGCAAGTGATAAAGGTGGAGAAGGCAATGCAAGCGTGTTGGTGTTGCGGGTACTCTAAACAAGAAAGAGACGAGCAACGAGGGATTAAAATATAATAGCGTCTAATCCCCCGTTGCTTGCTCAATAGACGTTATTCAGTGGCAAGCAGCCAGCAACGGAGCAATTCCGAAACGCTCCATGCCTGAGCATAGCAGCCAGCAGGAGTAAACGGTGCCTCTGGCTCCGCAACCTCACTGATTGTTCCCAGACATGCCGTCCACAGTTGTTCAATCAACGGCTGAAGCAGAGGCAGTAACGCGCTCTTGTCATTGTGAATACGCATATGTACGTCCACATAAGGGCCAATAAGCCACGACCAAACGGTTCCCTGATGATATGCGCTATCACGCTCGACAGGGCCACCATTGAAGTGACTGCGATACACAGCATCGTTGGGACTAAGCGTTCGCACACCAAGCGGCGTAAGCAAACGCTCGGTGACATGCTGGAACATACTTGTGATCTGCGCCTCCGTCAGAAGTTCGGGCGTTAATGACGCGGCGAAAAGCTGGTTTGGACGTAAAGATGCATCATTTTGTCCACTTACACCATCAACATCAACTACATCGAATAAGTAGCCCTCGGCTTCATTCCAGAAACGTGTTGCGAAGTTCTGGCTAATTTGACGACGTATTTGGCTATATGAAGTTGCGTCTCTTGAAAGATGCACCGCCCACGACTCTATCGAGGTGAGCGCAGCATACCATAACGCGTTAATCTCGACAGGCTTGCCTCGACGCGGTGTTATGACCAGACCATTGACCTTTGCATCCATCCATGTGAGCTGCACACCCGGTACACCCGCGCGTAATAAGCCATCGGCGGGGTCAACACCAATCCCAAAATCTGTTCCGCGAATATGCCAGTCGATGATAGTTTGTAGTGACGGAAAAAGCTCTTTGAGCAGCGTCCAATCACCCGTGACAGCCAGATAGCGGTTCAGCGCGTGGAAAAGCCAGAGTGTCGCATCAACGGTGTTGTACTCCGGTGCCTCGCCGTCGTCGGGAAAGCGGTTGGGAATCAGGCCGTTGTGAGCAAATGAGACAAACGCTTTGAGCAAGCCACGCGCTTCGCTATACCTGCCTGTCGAAAGAAGCAGGCCAGGAAGCGCAACCATACTATCACGTCCCCAGTCAGTAAACCAGGGGTAGCCAGCGATGATGGTTTTACGGTCAGGCGTAAGCTTCAGGGGTTGATTAGCGGTCAGTTTCGCGTAATCAGGGCGGGCAACAATAAACTGGTCAGCGGCTAACACCAGACGGGCATGTACAGGGTCATGATTTTGTAAGTTATCAACGGACTGCTTGGCAACGGAGAGTAGTTGGCGAATACGCCGTTGATGTCGCATCATTGCCTGCGTAACCGCTTCTTCATGATGAGGGCCGCCGAAATCCTCGGAGATTTTTGTTCCGGCACTCAAGACAAGCGTGGTACGCATACCGGGGGCAAGGGCGATATCGAACATCCCCGGTTGATATACGTCTTCATGGTCCGCAAGTCCGCGCTCGGTGTCGCGGCGATGACCCACGCGCCAGTACCAGACATCAGTATGCGTAAACGATGCGTTGGCACCAGCGATCAATTGGTAAGTTGGCGCACCATCGAACGCGCGAATATGGCAATGATTACCTTGACTATCTACTTGAAAATGCCAGTCGCCCGCCCCTTTTGTCGTCGCGTGATAATCACGGGAGAGGCAGAAGGGAATCAACGTCAGGGTAAGTGGTGCGCTGGTTGGCCCCGCTTCAAGCGTACCGCGCACTACATACTGCACATATGTTGTGTTCTGCCCATATTCCATCCAAACTCGCTTCTCCAATGTAAGCGTTTCGGTGAGACGATAAAAAAAGCACACGATATCGCCCTCTAACGACACCGACTCCAGATGCACGTTGCCACGTGGGTCAATCGCGCCGCTCTGGTATTCGTTGACACCCAACAGGAACGAGCGTCCATCTGGTAAAACGACCTCTTCATCAATCTTTGTTACCAGTACAGTGCGCTCAACGGGTGGATGCAGGGAGGCCACCAGTAGACCATGATAGCAGCGCGTGGTCGCGCCCGCTATGGAGCCACTTGCGTAACCACCAATGCCATTGGTGACAAGCCACTCGCGATCAAGGCTCGCATTCACATCGGCGCAGATATCGCGCCCTATTTGTAAGTTCCAGGCGTTGGCCTGACTCTGTTGTTGCGTTTCGTTATCGTGTTGCACAATCATGCTTTATCCTTCTTCGCCGTATTATGCTTTAACTGCGACTTTCATGCGTTTCAGCGCGGTTTCAATGCGTTCGTCAGGGGCGGTCATTGAGATGCGTAAATAGCCTTCACCTGCCGCGCCGAAGTTCGTACCCGGTGTCACAAACACGCCCGTTTGGTCAAAAAGCCAGTCGGCGAAATGATGTGAAGTAACGCCCTGCGGCACCCCCGCCCAGATATACAGGCCTGCTCGCGGCGAATGTGTACGCATCCCAAGCGCGTTACACCCTTCGACAAGCAGATCACGACGACGTTTATAGATGAGGTTGCGTTGCTCTAACCACGCTGTTGGCAAATGAAGGGCTTCGATGGCAGCATACTGCACTGGACGAAAGATACCACTATCAATGTTACTCTTCAGCCGTCCCACAGCATCGACAAGTGTCGGATTGCCGACCAGCATTCCCATACGAAACCCCGCCATATTATAGGTTTTACTCAGGGAATGCAGTTCTACAGCAACATCGCTGGCTCCGGAAACTTGAAGAATACTCACGGGACGGAAGTCATCAAAATATACTTCAGCGTAAGCCATGTCATGAATAACCACAATGTTGTGTTTGTGCGCGAACGCTACAACGCGCTCAAAGAATTTCAGGTCGGCACATGCCGCCGTTGGATTATTGGGATAGTTAATCCAGAGTACACGCGCCTTCGTTAGCACGTCTTGTGGAATAGCATCAAGGTCTGGTAGGTAATTGTTGTGTTCGGATAGAGTGAGCATATATGGTACGGCACCCACACTGGTGCTGCCGGTAATGTACACGGGATAGTAGGGGTCAGGAATAAGCGAAACATCACCCGCATTGAGTACAGCAGAGGCGACGTAGGCCAGCCCCTCTTTTGAGCCGAGCAGGGGTAAAATATCGCGTTCGGGCGTTAGCTGCACCCCAAAACGTTGCACGAACCACGCGGCGATTGCCTCATGCAAGGCGTACATACCGCGATATTCCGGGTAACGATGGTTTTCCGGTTCCTGCATCGCCGCGCACAAGCGGTCTACAACAACCTGTGGCGCAGGCAAATCAGGGTCGCCCATCGACAGACTGATTACATCGACTCCTGCGGCTTTCCGTTCGGCTATTTTACGCTTGGCATCAGCGAAGTGATACGGTGGTAGAGTATTGATGAGGTGTGAAAGTTGCATAAAAACAAGGACTCCTTGCAAGAAACGATACGTCAAGCTACCTATAAGACTAAGACGAACGAGACCCTACTTTGTGACGTTGAATATCCTACATCCATCCCCTGATAATAGCAAGCAAAAGAAAAGAACGCCCTAATAAAAGTACAATGAAGAAAGGGGTCACGCCGAAGGCTTTCCCTCTGCGTGACCCCTTTCTTCATCACTCTCACACACCTTATTGTTGTAGTCCACTCACAACGCGGGCGTATTTCTCGGCGAGGGCTTGCGCTTGCTCGCTCGAGACCGATTCAGCGACGACATGAAAGACAGGACTGTCGGCGTCGGGCAGAACAAGAACCCACTCTTTGCCGAGGTCGATTTTGATGCCGTCAATTGGCTTGGCACGCCGTTCACGATACTGTTCGCTTAGAATACGCATGACCTTGCCCTTTGCTTCCCACGGACAGGTAACATGTGTCGTACTCATGTAGTACGCAGGCAGGTCATCGACAATGTCGGAGAGCTTCACCTGGAAGACCGCGAGCAATTCGAGCAACTTGGCGATGGCGAGCATACCATCAAAAGCAGGTTGTAGTGCTGGTAGCACAAAACCACCCCTACCATCGCCACCCAGAATAACGCCTTCGCGTCCTGCCGCGGTCATAAGCGCGTGTGGCAACACCTTTGTGTGCTGAATATAGCCATCATAACGTTTGGCGATATGCTGTAACGCGCTAGGGGCCGTGACAGGAGCCGCAACGGTGCCACCGCGCTGCTGTCGTAAAATCAGGCTGGTCATAGCTGCCAGCATCTTCATTCCATCGAGTACACGCCCACGATCATCAACCACCGAGATGCGTTCAGCACCTGGGTCTATGCGAATACCGATGTCGGTGTTCAACGCTGAACTGATGGTCGCGAGTCGCTGCATATCCTTGTTTACACCATCAAGCGAACGGGACGACGGCTCCTCGTCGCTGGTGGTGTTCAAAACGATTACTTCGCATCCAAGTTTCGTGAAGATGTCCGGCAACAACTGCATCGCGCTACTATGGGCGTAGTCCACCACGAGCTGAAACTTGCGCTGGCGCACGATTTCGGTATCGACTACCTTGTTGAAGCCCTCCAGATAACGACCACTCACCGCCGAGTTTTCGAGAACCTCGATAGCTCCAATCTCGTCTAGATAAACGCGGCGATAATCTTCGCGGAAGAAGAGATTTTCGATTTTGCGCTCGGTGGTTTTGTTGATATCGAGACCGTACTGGTCAAAAATCTTGATATCGACAACACGCTGGTCATAGGGCGAGACGCGCACATGTACGCCACCAACCGACTCGGTATTGCGAATATAGTAGCGGGCAACAGGAATCGGCACCTGATTGATGTCATGCACATTGATGCCTGCCGATGGCAGACCCGCGTTGATACCGCGCTTAATCATACGCGAGGTACGGTAGGCATCGCGGTTCAAGCTAACAATGGCACCTTTCGGCAGAATAGCACCATAGGTCGCGCCCAGCTTCGTGGCGAATTCAGGAGTCAGGTCCACGTTGACAAGTCCGCTCACGCCGTAGCGGCTGAACAGGCCACGCCGCCCCTGCGATCCCCAAATGATGCTAGTGTTGATGACCGCGCCACCTTCAATCTCCTTGTCAGGCCAGATCTTGATGTTAGGCTGAATGATCGCGCCTTCCTGGATGATGGAATTGTCGCCAATCACCGAGCCTTCAAACATCACAGCTTTACTTTTAATGCTTGTGGAAGAACCAACTATGGCACCGCGCAATTCCGCGCGTTCCCCGATATACGAGCTGTTCCAGACAATGCTACGGTCAACCTGAGCGCGTTCGTCGATGATGGTATAATGCCCTATCGAACTGGGGCCATGCACAATCGCGCCCGGACGAACCTTGCAGTCATGCCCAAGATAGACCGGCCCGAAGAGCTGCGCGTCCTCTGAAATTTCGACTCCCTCTTCACACCAGATATTGTTGCCAATGTTCTTCGCGGGGATCTCAACTTCAACATGACCAAGTAACGCGTCCGCATTAGCACGCATGTACTCGCTCAAACTACCAACATCACACCAGTAGCCGCTCTGCGCCACATAGCCATAAATGGGATCGCCCTTCCGCAGCATCATTGGGAAGAGTTCCTGACTAAAGTCGAACTGCTTGTTTTTCTCAAAGTACGTGAATACTTGCGGGTCGATAACGTAAATACCTGTGTTGATTGTATCGCTAAAGACTTCGCCCCAGCTTGGCTTCTCCAAGAACTGCGAAATATGCCCATCTTCGTTGGTGATGATAACCCCATATTCCAGAGGATTATGCACGTGTGCAAGCAGAAGCGTTGCAAGCGATTTCTTTTCGTTATGATAGTTGATGAGGTCGGTGAGGTTATAGTCGGTGAGCGCGTCGCCACTAATGACGAGAAATGGCTCGGTGAGTTGCTCTTCCGCGTTCTTGACACTGCCTGCCGTTCCCAAAGGCACATCTTCTCGCGAGTAGGTGATACGCATTCCCAGCTGGGAACCATTGCCAAAGTAGTCTTCGATATTGCTGGCAAGATATTGGACGGTAACAACAACTTCCGTGATCCCGTGACGTTTTAACAGGTTGAGGATGTGCTCCATCACTGGTTTTCCTGCAATGGGAACCATTGGCTTCGGACGCCGAATCGTCAATGGTCGTAGCCTCGATCCTTCCCCGCCTGCCATAACTACCGCTTTCATTGTGAGGCCCTGCCTTTCTAGGGGAACAACCATCATGGTCGCTCACTAGTATAGGTGTAAACACAGAGACGGCGTAGCAATGCCACGCCGTCTCATCTGCTCCGCTACAATATATTGTACAACACAATAAAAATGCATCGCAAGCACTCACAACAACGATTGAGCCTTACTTTTGACAAGTTCACATTACCAGTCGCTAAGACGCCCATGCTCTACGAGCCAGCGTATAAAACGATGGTAGTTTGTTTCTTCTTTCACTAAGCACTCTTCGTATTCCTCTTGCAGCTTAATAAGCTGGCGCGCCTCGTCTACAGTGAAACCCTCGTCTAGGAGGGCGTCGATGAGCAAATCTACGTACTGTTGCTGCTGCTGCATGTGTAAAGTCCTCCTTCTCTCTTGAAAACTACTCTTCTAGACCCGAATACTGAAAACACGGCAATGAGCTATCTACATAGCACCCGTCATTGGATACTATGCTACCTCTGTGTGGATGTATCTACATTGGCAGACGTAGAGGTACGACAAAACGGACCCCTATAGATGTACATAACTACCTATGGTCTATACGCAAAGCCAACAATGGACGGTGGAGTGTGTAGCTGATGCGTTTTCTCGCTTGCAACCTATCCCTACTACTATAACGAACGCTACTAAAAAAAGTATAGCACAAAGTACACTACCTTTTCCAGTATTCTTGAGTATTTTCTGCGATATACGTACCCGACAGCACTCCCCAGTACGTATATCGAATTTTTGCGACAGGCATACAGAACTATAAAGGCACCATCTCTATCACAAGGTCAACCATATTCCTTCTACATTTTATCTTTATTTTTTCTCCCAAAAAATAAAGATAAATTGCATTTTCCTATTTTCCAAACGAATTTTTAAAAAGGCTTGACAACCGCGAAAATCCAATATATAATACGAACATCGAAAGGAGGTGATGTGAATGGATCAAAGTAGTCGCTGCACAGGCAGCGTTGTAGATTCTCACATCTTCCAGTCGAGAGGAATTGCGCTCTAAGGAACGTGGAACTTCTCGCTGATCTCGGCTTTGTTGCTGAGTGAAGGTTGACAATCAACACCGGCAGGCTGTGTGTCCACATCTGTCTGTGCAGCACGCCCAGAGTGGTGATTTATTCACTGCTCTGGGATTTTTTCCCGCGCTTACCGCTCATCTGACTTGGATATTTCCCTAGTGCATAGATATGTATGTATTTATCCCCCCGGTACGTACAAAGAATGCACAACCTCAATATTCTATAGAGATGAATCTCACTACCTATATCATTACTCTCTTCATGCTATTCAAGCTCGCGCTGAGATCGCGGCAAACTCGCAACAGGTGGACAGGAAAACAGTAGAGCAGGAAAGAACAAACGTGATTAAGGCGACAGCACTGGCCCTTGAAGAGCTACAGCAACAACTGGATACGGTGTTTTTCGGCACTGGAGACCGATTGCGATATATCTCAATTATTGACTCAACTAATACGTTAGCAATGAAACTGGCTCAAGAGGGGATGGCGACAGAAGGACTTGTAGTTCTAACCGACAGTCAGACAGCAGGTCGCGGAAGGCTTGGACGGCCCTGGATTGACACATTTGGATATAATGTGCTCTCTTCTACCGTTCTCAAGCCCCGCTTTCCGCTCTCTCTTCTGATTATGATTGCATCATTAGCAGTAGCGGATGCAATTGAAGAGATGTGTAAAGTCACCGCGACGATTAAGTGGCCTAATGACGTTCTTCTTGATGAACACAAGGTAGCGGGTATTCTGATTGAGACTACACGAGACCACATAGGCCAATTGATTGCAATTGTAGGAATTGGCATCAATGTTTATAATCCGCCAATACAAACCGAGGTTGCACACGACCTGACGAGAAAAGCGATAACGCTTGAGGCGGCATGTGGACAACGAGTGAGCCGAGAAGCATTAATTGCACGGCTACTGAAACACCTTGAGACATCGTATATTTTATTGCAACAAGAAACTCTTCCGCCGATTTTCCCTGAGACCGCTAGCACGGACGCTAGCGGACACTGGGGGCCTGCATCTCGGCTGATACGAGAGCGATGGCGGAGTCGGTTGGCGACACTTAGTCGCACAATAGAAGTGCGACAGGGAGATACCGTGCTAAGCGGTATCGCGGAAGATGTGAATGATAACGGAGAACTGTTCCTCCGTCTTCATTCAGGTGAGCGTGTCAATATCACCTGGGGGGATGTTGGATACCCCACGGAGTAGATGACACGAACTAGAGGTGTGACGAGGCAACGTTGCACAGATGAGGGACACACATATGGAGCATTCAGACGTATTTCTCACGGACGATGGCAGACAGCTCGCGATGAATCAGCTAGAGTTTCTTTCTACAATCAAACGCGCCGAGGTTGCCCAGTACCTGCATGAAGCAAAAGAGGCTGGCGACGTGATTGACAATGCTGCCTACGAGGATGCCAAGAGCGAACATGCACGCCTGGAAAACCGTATCTATGAGTTGGAGCAAATGCTCATACGAGCAAAGCCTATCAGTCGCGTTGCACACAATGAGGTCTCGCTTGGCTCTGTTCTCCACCTTGAGACTAAAGAAGATAACCGCGAATACCATTTTACAATTGTTGGCGCGTTCGAGGCAGAGCCAAGAGCTGGGCGTATCTCTAACGAGTCTCCAGTAGGAAAAGCTTTGTTGGGTCATAAGGTAGGCGATGTTGTGCTTGCCGTAACGCCCGGCGGAGCGAAAGAGTACACTATTCTTTCAATAAAATAACCTCGCAGCATAACGAGGGCCGGGGCGATGAGATAGCAAGCAAACATCTCAAAGCCTTTGCCCTCGTTTTTTTGTGCTGATGACTAGACTACCCAGCATGGAAAAACGATGTTACAATAGGTCGCACGAAGGTTGAGCAAGACACCTGTGTATCTTGCTATATTGCACGGGAGGAAACACACAAACTATTATGCCAGATGAACGAGAGATACGAATTCAGCGTCTCCAAACACTACAGGAGCAAGGCATCAACCCATATCCTAGCATAGTGGAACGCACACATACTATCGCCGATCTGCTAACGCATTTTGACGAGTTTCAGGAGAAAGGGACAGATGGCTCGTATACCATTGTGGGACGAGTTCGACTGCTGCGCCGTCAGGGAAAAATCACTTTCGCGATGCTTGAGGATGGCACGGCACGAATTCAACTATACTTCGCCATCAACGATGTAGGCGAAGAAACATACAAGCGGGTCAAAATGCTCGACCTCGGCGACTTCGCGCAGGTGAGTGGCTTTCTCTTCACCACAACCAGGGGCGAACGCACAGTACATGTACTCGCATACCATTTGCTCGCGAAGGGTGTACGTCCACTACCAGAGAAATATCACGGCCTCGAAGACAAAGATATACGGCAGCGCAAACGCTATCTTGACCTGTTAGCAAATGGCGACGAAATCAGACAGGTGTTTGTGGTACGCAGTCGCACTATCAGCGCGTTACGTCGCTATCTCGATACACACCAGTACATCGAAGCCGAAACACCCGTTTTACAACCACAGTACGGCGGCGCAACAGCACGCCCTTTTATGACGCATCATAATGCTTTAGACCGTGACCTCTACATGCGTATCGCGGTTGAACTCTATCTTAAACGACTAATTGTAGGTGGGTTCGAGCGGGTCTATGAAATAGGGCGTATCTTCCGCAACGAGGGTGTTGACCGTAGCCATAACCCCGAATTTACTATGCTAGAATTTTATGAAGCCTATGCGGATTATCATAAGATGATGGAAGTTGTTGAAGAGATGATCGCGTTTGTAGCGCAAGAAGTACATGGTTCGCCACGCGTGACCTATCAAGAGACAGAAATCGACCTGACACCGCCCTGGCCTCGTATGACACTGACCGATGCAATCGCGGAATTCACGGGAGTCGATGTAAAACGTTTCGCCGATAAAGAGAGTTTAGCAACAGAGATGCGGGCGAACGGCTATGAAGCTGACCCTAAACTGGGCTGGGGACGCCTGGTGGACGACCTCAAGGGGGCGATGTTCCGCAAGAGCATACCCACGCTAAAGCAGGCACTGTTTTTAACAGACTATCCACTGGATGTATCGCCATTAGCCAAGAAGCACCGCGAGATAGATGGTCTTGTTGAACGCTTCCAACTCTTTGTCGGTGGCTTAGAACTGGGCAATGCGTTCACCGAGTTGAACGATCCGCTCGACCAACGCGCACGCTTTGAGGATCAAGCGAAACAACGCGCACAAGGCGACGAAGAGGCACAGGTGCTCGATGAGGATTTTCTGGAAGCGATGGAGATAGGAATGCCCCCCACTGGCGGCGTCGGTATAGGTGTTGACCGCCTGGTGATGTTAATGGCAGATCAGGAGTCTATCCGCGACGTGATTCTGTTTCCAACAATGCGTAAAACCGCCGAGGAACAGTAACACGTTCAGGCAAGCAAGGAGCTTTTACTGTTTGCTTGCTTGAAATATAGCACTTTTCTGCTCTACACATGCAAAAACAGACTGGAGTTGTATCGTGGATGTTTGGGATGTTTGGCGACAAGTTCACGGCGTGGCACAGCAAGCACTTGATATCGCATTTCCTCCACAGTGCGCGGGCTGTAAACGCACGGGTGCCATTCTTTGCTCCACCTGTCTTGTTTCTATGCAACCACGAACACCCCTCCCTTGTAGAAAGGGTTGGCGTGCGTTAAGTGGCGTATTCGCGGTAAATGTGTATCAAGGCTCCCTCCGCACCTGCATTCACGCGCTGAAATATGAGGGCATAACTCGACTTGCTCCCCCCCTCGGCGCGTTACTGACACAGTGCTATCTTCACAACAACATGCAGGCGGATATGCTTATACCCGTTCCTCTACATAGCCAACGCCACAAATTGCGCGGCTACAATCACGCGTATCTCCTGTCACATGTCTGCTCCTCACAAGTCAATATTCCGCTTCGCAATGATATCCTGATACGTTCCCGCGCAACTACTGCACAGGTTGGCCTGAATGTATATGAACGACAACAAAATGTTATGGGTGCGTTCTCCTGTATGGCTAAAGCTACAACTGAAAGCGTTTATAGACGTACAATTATTATAGTTGATGATGTCTGTACAACAGGCGCAACACTTGATGCATGTGCCGCGACACTCCTGCAGGCTGGCGCAGCAAGTGTCTGGGGTCTGGTACTTGCTGGCTCAGTAACGTGAGTGCCGGGTAGTTTCTAACATGTACACTGCTACATATAAAACAGCTGCAAGTATCTACAAATAGAGGAAGATAGTTTTATGAACCGTGAGATGAAACACATTACCATACTGGCGGGTGAAATTGGCTTTCGTGTCGCAACAACGGAAGGCGAGCGACGTGCCGCACGCTATATAGAGCAGGAGTTATGCACTTACAAGCTGCAAGAGATACGACAAGAGCCATTTCCCTGTACAACAGAGAGCATAAAGAGCCTCTCCCCCTATCTGTTGACTGCTATGATCTCAATGCTGCTCGCCCCGCTTTCCCCTGTGCTGAGTCTACTGGGATTGGTCGCGTCCCCTGTCGGTGCGCTAGGCGAGTTACGCTTTAACAGAGGGCCTGTAACCTGGCTGACACGTAATAGTACAAGCCACAATGTAATTGGTGTGTTACCCGCGCGAGCCGAACGCAAAGCTCGCGTCGTCCTCCTGACTCACTACGACTCGGTGCGCGTTCGCAACATGATGAAACCAAACACGGTACAACCCGCCAAAAAGGTTTTCGCTGCTGTGCGTAACTTGCTCTATGTAGCAACATTAGGTTCAAATGCGGTCAACATCTTCGCGCGACGTAAGAAAAATACGTCGCTGACACGTTCAACACAATATCTTTCAGGAGCAGCTGGCACGGCATCATTGCTCTTGACCGCTCCGCTCTTGTTAGACCTGGCGACGCCGGGCATTGATGGCGAGGGCGCGAATGATAACGCAAGCGGTGTGGCGGTACTGTTGAGCCTGGCAGAACAAATGGTGCAGACGCCACTTGAACACACAGAGGTCTGGTTTGTAGCGACGGGTGGCGAAGAGATTGGCCTGATCGGTGCACGTGCCTTTGCCGAACGCTACGGCAAAGAACTCAAAGATGCCTATTTTTTCGCGATTGACACGGTGGGCGCGGGCCGCATTCACTACACGATACAAGAAAGCTTTCCCAGGCGCGTGGATGTGCCGCGTGAAGTCGTCGATATTTTGGTGACTGCATCCGAAAAAGGCAAACACTCAGCTATGCCGGAGATGTTACGCAATGGAGGGACAGATGCGGGGGCGATGCTGGCCAAAAGCCTCAAAGCCGCCTCTATCGCATGTCTCTTGAAAGATGGCAAGATGCCGGAGATCAATTGGCCCACTGATACACGCACCTATATCGAGCCAGAAACACCACCAAAAGTTACAGCATTTATGAAAGATGTCTTACAAGAGATTGACCGTCGAGTATGCTATACTAAAGACTGTACACGTCCCACCGTAGTAGAGAGAAACGCTGATGGCAAGCAATAGAAAATGGCTCAGACCGAGCGTTTTCTGGCTCCTGCTTACGCTCGCGGCAGTAGGAGTCGTTATCTACCTTTTTCGTCCTCAATCAGACACGAAATCAGTCAACGTGTCCAACATTCTAACCGCAATCAAAGCGGACAACGGCAATAACCAGCAAGACACCCTCGACGTTTCCAATACTACTCTCACGCTCACAAGAGGTACTGGCCCAAATGCACCCAAAGAGGCCGCGACAGTCAATGATAGTTTCGATATCACAAAAGTGTTGAAAGACAACAATATCGACTATGCCAACACACACTTACTGGTACTACAATATGAGACACCTAATCCGCTCTGGGCCTGGCTCGGTGCTATCGCGGGCTTTCTCCCACTACTCCTCTTTGGCGGCATTTTGATTTTCATGATGCGACAGGCACAGGGTACGAACAATCAAGCAATGTCTTTTGGTAAGAGTCGCGCCCGCGTGTTCACAGGGAATAAAACAATAGTGACATTTGCGGATGTTGCGGGAGTCGAAGAGGCAAAGCAAGAGTTAGAAGAGATCGTTGAATTCCTCAAATATCCCGAAAAGTTTGCCGCGCTTGGGGCGCGTATTCCTAAAGGCTTACTCCTTGTGGGGCCACCAGGAACAGGCAAGACACTCATCTCGCGTGCGGTTGCCGGGGAGGCAGGCGTACCGTTTTATAGTATCAGTGGCTCGGAATTTGTGGAGATGTTCGTAGGCGTTGGAGCGAGTCGCGTGCGCGACCTTTTCGATCAGGCCAAACGCTCCAGTCCCTGCATCGTCTTTGTAGATGAAATAGATGCCGTTGGTCGGCAGCGCGGCGCGGGTCTCGGCGGCTCTCATGATGAGCGCGAGCAAACACTTAACCAGATACTTGTAGAGATGGATGGCTTCGAGACAAACACAAACGTAATTGTGATCGCCGCGACCAATCGACCCGACGTGCTTGATCCCGCACTCCTACGTCCCGGTCGCTTTGATCGGCAGGTTGTACTGGACCGTCCCGATATTCGCGGACGCATCGCTATTCTCAACGTTCACGCGAAGGGCAAGCCGCTCGACCCCAGCATTACCCTGGATACGCTAGCAAAGCAAACGCCGGGCTTTTCAGGCGCAGACCTCTCGAATCTCCTCAACGAGGCGGCAATTCTCGCAGCGCGACGGGGAAAGCGCAGAATTGGCATGAGTGAACTCGAAGAAGCGATTGACCGTGTGGTCGCAGGGCCAGCACGCAAGAGCCGCATTATCAGCGAACGCGAGAAGGCAATCACCGCTTATCACGAGGTAGGCCATGCACTGGTCGCGCGAATGCTTCCCAACACTGATCCAGTACACAAGGTATCGATTGTAGCGCGTGGTCAGGCAGGCGGCTTCACAATGCTGCTCCCAACAGAAGACCGTTATCTATGGAGCAAACCACAGTTCGAGGATATGCTTGCCTATGCGTTAGGAGGTCATGTCGCGGAACTACTGACATTTGGCGATGTCACAACGGGGGCATCGAACGACATTGAGCGCGTGACGAAGATTGCACGTTCGATGGTGACTGAATATGGGATGAGTACCCGCATTGGGCCTATCGCACTGGGCCACAAGGACGAGTTAATCTTCCTAGGCCGTGATTTCGGCGAGCAGCGCAACTATAGTGAGCAGACGGCACGCGAGATTGATGAAGAGGTGCGGCGCATCGTTCAGGAGTCGTTTGATAAAGCGTACACTATTCTGCAACAAAACAAAACACGTCTGATTCTCATTAGCGAACGGCTAATTAAAGATGAGACGTTGGAAGGGCCGCTTTTCGAGTCGCTTTTCAATCAATACATCAGCGATGAGCCAACTCCTTCCATCCTTGCTGGAATGATAGAGGTTGTTGTGCCTGGGAACAGCGAGCAGCAGAACGACTCACGTTCAGCAACCTCAGCATATCAGCCAAAGCAGATTCAAGCACCCCATAATGGAATTAGCGAGTAACAGCCGCACTTTACGTTGCTCTTGCTCCATTTGCTGAGTTCCGCATCGGGGGGTTGTGGGAAACCGCCCAAGCAGTGTACAATGAGCATAAGCATACACTCTTGGTTCTCTACCAGAGACTCAAGAGTTTTTTTAGTGAGGAGGTGCTTTTTCTGTGGCTGAATTATTTCATGAGGTTGAAGGCTGCGTTACCGCTCCACAGGGATTTCGCGCGGGTATCACGGCGTGCGGAATTAAGTCCGATGGCAATATTCCAGACCTGGCTATTTTAGCGTCCGATGTCCCCTGCGTCGCGGCGGCAACGTTTACTATAAGTAGCACACGCGCTGCTCCTGTACTTGTGTGTCAAAAACGACTTGAAAGCGGTATGGCACAGGCGGTTATTGTCAATAGTGGCAACGCTAATTGCGCGACGGGCGAGCAGGGCTTGCTCAACGCCTATCGCATGACCGAATACACGGCGGCCCTGCTTGGCATCGAGAACGAACTGGTACTCTGCTCTTCAACGGGCATTATTGGGCGACCATTGCCAATTGAGAAGATAGAAGCAGGCGTAAAGAAGGTCGAGTTGAGGCGCGATCAAGGCAATGCTTTTTCCGAGGCTATTTTGACGACGGACACACGCCCCAAGCGCATGGCACTGGAGTTCCAGATCGAGGGCAAGACGGTACGTCTGGGCGGTGTCACGAAGGGCGCGGGCATGATCTACCCCAATATGGCAACCATGCTGTGTTATTTGACAACGGATGCCACGCTTGAGCACGCCTGGATGCAAGACGAGGTACGGTCTGCCGTTGAGGATACCTTCAACATGATCTCGATGGATGGCGACATGTCCACTAACGATACCTGTGTCCTCTTCGCCAATGGGCTGGCTGGCAATACGTCAATCAACGAGCAACATCCAGAAGCCGATACGTTCCGCAAAGCTCTACGCCACATTACAGAGTACCTTGCACGCGAGATGGCACGCGATGGCGAGGGCGCAACCAAGCTCATGACTGTTCAGGTGCGGGGGGCGCGAACCAAACGTGATGCCATACTCGCAGCACGCTCCGTTACACTCTCCCCTCTCTGGCAATGTGCGTTGGCGGGGAGCGACCCCAACTGGGGGCGTATTGTGGCGGCAATCGGCGCGTGTGGCTGCGAGTTAGACCAGAATACATTTGATATCGCGCTTGGCGATGTACAGATTGTGCAACAAGGTCTCGCGGCACCATATGAGCAAGCGTCGGCAAAGGCGGCAGTGTCGGGAGCCGAAGTGACAATCTCAATTGACCTGCACCTGGGTGAAGGGCAAGCGACGGCATGGGGCTGCGATTTGACGCATGGCTATATCGATGAAAACACCCTCTACTCACGATAACGTTAGAAACAAAAAGTTAGCTAAACACGGTACACTGTACTCATGCAAGGAGAAATTACCATGACAACAACGGAGTTGAATACTCACACCCGTGATTGGGTCGCGCTTGAGCATCAATACTATCAGGGAACATTCAAGCGGCAACCCCTCACACTCGTGCGCGGCGAGGGTACACGCGTCTGGGATAGCGAAGGAAAGGTGTACCTTGATTTTGTCGCGGGTATCGCGGTCAATGTGCTGGGCCATTGCCATCCCGCAATCGTCAAAGCGGTACAGGAGCAGGTGACGCAGCTTGTGCATGTCTCGAACCTGTACTACAACACGCGCCAGATTGAACTTGCCGAGTTACTCGGCATTCAGAGCAAGGGAATGCGCTCGTTCTTCTCAAATAGCGGAGCCGAGGCCAATGAAGGCGCGATCAAGCTGGCCCGCAAGTATGGACGGCTGCATCGCAACGGAGCTTACGAGATTATCAGCATGAATCATAGTTTTCATGGTCGCACACTCGCCACAACGGCGGCAACGGGTCAGGCATTCTATCAAGCATCGTGGGCGCCTCTGCCCGATGGCTTCAAGCAGACGCCGTTTAACGATCTCGCGGCACTCAAGGCCGCGACAAGTGAGAAAACGGTGGGTATTCTCATCGAACCAGTGCAAGGTGAAGGCGGCATCTGGCCCGCAGATAAAGCATTTATGCAGGGCGTGCGCGACTGGTGCGACGAGCAAAATCTGGTGATGATTTGCGACGAGGTACAGGCAGGTATGGGTCGCACAGGCAAGTTTTTTAGCTGGGAACACTATGTTACGCCGGACGTGGTAACGATGGCGAAGGGTCTCGCCGGCGGTGTGCCAATCGGCGCGATGCTCACTGGCCCTCGTACAGATGTATTCGCAGCAGGCGATCACGGTACAACGTTTGGTGGCAATCCAATCGCGTGCGCCGCCGGTATCGCGACCATTCAGACCATCCTTGAGCAGGATCTGCTGGCACACGCGGTACGCATGGGCGAATACTGGAACACAAAGCTAGAGGGCCTGTGCGCGAAATACTCCTTCATCGATAGCCCACGCGGTCTCGGCCTGATGCGAGCGGTAAACGTTAAGCATGACCTGGCTCCCGTGATTGTGCAACAGGCACTACTGCACGGCCTCTTATTGAACAATACCGGCACAGCTACCCTGCGTATGATTCCTCCGTTGGTTCTTACGCAAGCCGATCTTGACGAGGCCACCATGCTGCTCGACAAAGCGTTGGCGGATGTGGCAGAAATGCCAGTCGCGCAAGCGCAATGATATCCTGATGTAGAAAAAAGGGAAGGCACTCACGAGAGATGTTGTAGATGCCTTCCCTCGTCGTCTACTTATCTTTCATCGCTAAAACGTAACCGCCGACTTCGTAGCCACGCCCTGGTCGCTTTTTCTCTGGCAGGTCGGTAATCCAATCCCATTGTTTTTCCTCCAGCACATCGAAGGTGTCGCGCACAAGGTCGGAGAAGGTGCGTGGAACAAGCGGAAGGACACGCCGATGTGTGGCGTCGTGATTGGTTCCATAGACGTTGAAGACAAAGCCGCGCAAGTCACTGAGTAAGACGACGCGTCCACCAGCATCGAGCTGCGAGCGCAACAGACGCAGATGCGCGTTGATGACACGAATGCGGAAGAATTGCGCGGCGTCTTGATAGCGGCGGTGTCGCTCCTGTTCCCCCAGCAGGTCTGGCGCAACGCGTTGAATGGTATCAAGCAGGTCGAGAATGGGGTAACTGAACAATTGCGACAGCACAAGCGAGCTGACCACAAGGCCAAATGAGCCAGAGGCAAGGCTCCGTATCTCTGGCGGGTTGGCTATTGAGCAGTGGTCAAGGCAAAGCGCGGCTGCGTCAAAGAGTGCCTGTGTTCCCTGAACCGCCAAGCTCTCCCAGTTTTGGGCGGCAAGGAGCCGCGTAAGGTTCGCGCTAATTCCTTTTTTCGGCTCTCCTGTCTCACTACTGATATCGCACTGCACAAGCCGCAGACGTTTGTTTAGCGTTGGCAAAGCTATCTCATCGCTGGCTGTACGTAACGCAGCAAGGTCGAGGTCCGCAAGCACAACCTCGTCCGAGGCGCGGAGCAGGTCATTCAATGGCACTTCAGTGCAAGTTCCTGCGCCAAGCACAAGGACGTTTTGTGCCGTGCTCGGTTCGCGTTGATATAAAGCGTGCAAGGTGAGCAGAGTACAGTTGTCGAGATGCTGCGGCGCGTGTTGACGCAACCATTCACGCCGCCGCTTGCCCTGTGTTTGCAGATTGTTATGGGAGAGATTGTCGATTCTCATGGTGCTCTAACTACTTAGAGACTCACATCTTTGGATACATGTAAGCCTCACGCATGTCATTGGCCTGTATATTTCGCGGGTCGCTTTTGCAAGAAGGCAGTAACACCCTCTTTATGGTCGGCGGTTGTGAAGGCTTCATCCTGTAGTTGCCCTTCAAGGTCAAAGGACGCTTGCAGGCTAAGCTCCGTTGATTTGTAGAGTAGTTCTTTGATGAGACCATAACTCCGTGTTGGGCCACTCGCGAGGCGTTGCGCGAAGGCGGCAACGGTGCCGGGAAACTCTTCTACAGGCACGCACTTTGTCACAAGGCCAAGCCGCTCGGCCTCGACCCCACTTACCTCATCAGCAAGCAAACACAACTCCATTGCCTTGCCTAGTCCCACGAGGCGCGGCAGAAAATACGCGCCACCACCATCGGGCACCAGACCAATGCGAGCAAAGGCTTGAATGAAACGCGCGTTGTCGGCGGCGATACGCAAGTCACAAGCGAGGGCAATGTTGCACGAAATACCCGCTGCGACACCGCGAATGGCTCCGACAACAGGCTTGGGCATCGCACGCATACTTTTGACGAGGCGGTGATACTTCTTCAAATGCTCGCTTATCTTGATAACCTCGCCAGTCACAGAAGCAGTCGGAAAGCCTGAGATATCCTGACCCGCGCCAAACGCTCGACCAGCACCCATCAATACAACGCAACGAATAGCATCGTCGCTAGCTACCGACTCGACAACCCCGGTAAGCTCCTCTAACATGGTATCATTGAACGAGTTCAAAACCTCTGGTCGGTTCATCGTGATGGTGATGACGCCTTCTTCTTGATGAAGAAGCAAATGCTGGAAGTGTGTCTGCATTGGATGCTCCTCTTCGTTGCAGGGCCGACATGAAATTTTTTGACACGCGGGCGCGACTACCGCTAAAACTACGCTTTGAGCGTTGGTACGTCAAGCATCAGCACTTCGAGTGCGACACGAGCGTTGACGTTTTGCGCGATGGCCTCCATCGTTTGCAAAATAGCTCGTACCATACCCTCAGATGCGCCCGTCCCAAATTTCGCGGCTTGCGCTTTTAGCAATGGTCGCATATCCACATTAACGGTCAGATCGAGACAATTGTTTGCTGCAAGTACCATATCACGCCACCACAATAACCACAACTCTAAGAGCGTTTGCACCTTTTCGCTGTCACTGCTGATACGTTGTACAAGGTCAAAACGCTGTACACGGCCAGCATAGGGCAGTTTTGTGAGCAAGTCAAGTTGCGCTTTCCGTTGCGTCAACCGGTCATCATCGGCGGCGGCTTGTATCGCCCAACCCATACGCCCGGCGGCAAGCGCGGCGATAAGCTCGGCCTGTTTTGGTTCGACCTCCCACTCGTGTACCAAAGCGTTTTTTATACGTGTCGAGGTCAGTAACTGCATTGGAAGCAACTGCACCCGCGAGAGAATTGTGGGCAAGAGCATTCCAGCGTCCGACACGGTGAGCAGCAGTACAACATCCTGCTCCGGCTCTTCCAACGTCTTTAGCAAACAGTTCGCCGCCTGCATATTCATTTCGTGGGCGTTGTCAATAATAAAGACATTGCGGCGTCCCTCAAGTGTGCGTCGGACCGAGTCGCTTTGTAGCAAACGTATCTGCTCAATCGTGATAAATTGTTTGTCGGCAGGCTTCTTAATACTGTGTACATCGGGATGGTTGTCATGCAACACTTTACGACAGTTAAGGCAGACGTTGCATGGCTCCTGTGGCGCGATTGTGGGGTCAGGCCCTCCAGTACACAGTAGCGTCTGGGCGAAGCAACGCGCGAGAAGTAACTTCCCAATATGGGGCGGGCCGGCAAAAAGATAGGCATGACGCACCTGCTGTGCCGCGAGCGTGCGGCGCAGAATGTCGATTGCGTGTTCGTGTCCGATAATATCCCAACCTTCAGGAGTCGTTTCTCGCATTTCCATAAAGTTCATAGTAGCAGAATTTCGAGGGAATGACAAGAAGTCTCGCAATCTCTTTTCAGATGTTCTCAAAATGTTACGAGACTTTTTGCTCGGTTGCTACGTAATATAATAGTGTTCTTTAGAGACTGAGCATTGAATGTCAAACCATTCATCGCCAAACAATGTGGCACAATAATGTATATATTGTAACGGTTATAGTGTTTTACTAAGGGAGCGACAACGCTTATGGATAAAATCGCGTTCCGTAGCATCACTAAAAGTTATCAAGGGACGAGTAAGCCCGCCGTTGATAGCGTGAGTTTCGGAGTGCCAGAGGGCAGTACCTGTATGTTAGTGGGTACATCCGGCTCTGGTAAAACTACCTTGCTACGCATGGTCAATCGCTTGATTGAGCCGACATCCGGCGAAATCCTGATTGATGGCAAGAATGTGCTTACAGAAAATCCTATTGAGTTGCGACGACGCATCGGCTACGTGATTCAGCAGGTGGGCCTCTTCCCACACATGAATATCGCGGAAAACATTCGTGTCACCGCCGAGATCGCAGGCGGCTGGACAAAAGAACGTCTGGGGAAACGCGTGGATGAGCTGCTCGACCTGGTGGGACTTCCCCCTGATGTGTACCGCGCTCGCTTTCCACGCCAGTTGTCCGGCGGGCAACAGCAGCGCGTTGGGCTTGCACGCGCCCTCGCAACTGACCCCGGCATTCTGCTGATGGACGAGCCTTTCGGCGCACTCGATGCGATCACCCGCGAACGTATGCAAAACGAACTACTGCGTATTCAGCGCGATGTGCATAAAACGATTCTTTTTGTTTCACACGATATGGCTGAGGCGTTTAAACTGGGTAATCAGATTGTGGTAATGGATCAGGGCGAATTGCTTCAAATGGGCAAACCTGTTGACCTGCTCCTAACCCCTGCCAACGATTTTGTTCGCAAACTCGCAGGCTCTGATGACATTCTGCGCCAACTACAATACTTGCCCGTTGCTGATGCACTTGATAAGGAGCCAGAGACGGTATCTTCTGCACACTGGAATGACGTTCCAACATGTTCAGCGAACGCAACCCTGCTTGACGCCATGTTGAAACTTCTCTCCACCAACGCCCCCGCCCTTGCGGTACAGAACTCAGAAGATAGCTCACAACACCTCGGCTTTGTCACACTCGCCAGCATTAACCGCGAAATCACACACGCACAAACAGGCAAATCCGAGTATAATGCTGTGCCGCGTGTCGAAGATACCATCCGGTAAGCTTGCTGACGACTTGCACGCAAGGGAGACGTATGAAGTATATATTCCAGCCGTATAATTATGACCTGGCAGACCCGATGAGCATTCCAAACTTGTTCGCCGCTCACCTGCAACTGGTCGGTCTCACAATGCTGATTTCTCTAGTTATCGCTATTCCAACCGGGATATTTCTGGCCCGCTATCGGCGTTTCTATCTGCCAACGGTAACAGTGACGGGACTCCTCTACACCATTCCAAGTATCGCGGCCTTCTCCTTACTAATTCCCATTACAGGGTTGTCGATAGCAACCTCGCTTATTCCGCTTGTCATCTACAACCAGCTCGTGCTAATCCGCAATACTGTAACCGCACTGGATGGCGTTGACCCACTTCTGATTGAGGTCGGACGCGCGATGGGCATGACCACAGCACAATTGCTCTTTCGCGTCACGCTCCCCCTGGCCTTACCTGTAATCGTGGCTGGTATTCGCATAGCAACGGTAACAACGGTGGGTATCGCGGCCCTGGCCTCGCTGGTGGGACAAACAAGCTTTGGCAGCCTCATCTTCCAGAGTATAGCGGATGGCGATACCGACGCCCTGCTCGGCGGTGCTATTCTAACGGCGGTCTTCGCGATTGTAGCCGACCTCTTGCTATTAAGCGTGCAGATCGTGCTTAATCGAGGGCGAACCGCGTTGGCAATCGCGTAACAAGAAAGGCAATACGCTCAATGGATATACTTGGTTTTGTACTTGACCCCAAGAACGACTTTCTTGGTCACACTCTCACTTATCTGCAAATTTGCGCGATAGGCATTGTGGGGGCGGTGATTCTTGGCGTCGCGATTGGCGCAGCAGTATCGAGCAACCCGCTTCTATCGTTTATCGTGATTAACCTGAGCGGACTGGTACGCGCGGTTCCAATCATCGCAACGCTGATTATTCTTGTGCCTCTTTTCCACATCGGACTGACATCGACCCTGATCGCCCTGACACTGCTGGGCATCCCGCCGGTATTACTCAACACCTATACAGGTGTTCGGGGCATTGATCCCGCAATGATTGACGCCGCGAAGGGCATGGGGATGACGCGCTGGCAAATCGCGACCAAGATACAAACACCACTCGTTATTCCTTTGGTCGCGGCAGGTATCCGCACTACGGCAGTGCAAATTGTGGCAACGGCGACACTTGCCGCGTTCATTGGCGCGGGTGGCTATGGCGAGTATATTGTCGATGGTATCAACCTCAACAAATATACCGAACTCATCGCTGGCTCCCTGGCGGTTGCGGTCTTCGCAATCGTCGTAGAGGTGTTCATGGGCTGGGTACAGCGTGCTGTCACGCCTGCCGGCCTCAAGGTGTCATCAGGCGTCGAGGTTCTCAACGCATAGACACATCAGCGAACACACTAAAGTTGAAAAACGTATTTCGTGTACCCATTTAGGAGAAAACCATGACTTTTTTTACACGCTCACTGCGAGCAAAACCTGTAACAATACTTGCACTACTCGCGCTTTTCTTGCTCGCTGGCTGCGGAAGTAGCGGCAGCTCAACTACCAGCACAGGTAGCACGACCCCAAAAGGGACGCTGATCGTTGGTAGCAAACTGGATATCGAGGCCCAACTACTGGGCCGCATGTATACCCTGCTACTCACAAAAGCTGGCTATACCGTGACACCAAAACTGGCACTTGGGCAAACACCTGTTCTTGACGCAGCAATCAAAAGCAGCGCAATCGATATCTACCCGGAGTTCACCGCCACCGGCCTGAGCCAGATCAATGCGAAATCATCGTATGACCCACAGAAGGACTATGATACTGTCAAAGCGGCCTATAAGAAGTTTAACGTCACTTGGCTTGACTACTCACCATTAAATGACGGATACGGCCTCTGTACCTCACAGGCACAGGCGGACAAAATGGGCTTCAAAACCTTTTCAGATGTTGCCGCGAAGGTATCACAGTTGACCTTAGCAACACAGAGCGATGGCATCACTTATATCGATGGCTTGAAACCAACCTATGGCTTCACCACGGCTAACTTCAAAGCAGTGAAAAAAGTAGACTACTCGATTGGCTTCTCCGCCCTCAAGAGCGGCGACGCAAATATCGCAGAGTGCTACACCACTGATGGCTCGGTCACGGCGCAGGGAAACATCTTCCTCACCGACGATAAAAAAGGCTTTCCAGAGTTTCATCCCGCACCTCTGGTACGCGATGCCATTCTTAGCAAGTACCCCGATATTAAGGATGTACTCAACAAATTGGCACCACTCTTGACAACTGATGTCAGCATCCAGCTTCAAAAACAAGTTACTGATAAGAAAAATGGAGGTACGTCTATCTCACAAGCGGTTAAGGAGGTTGCGACGCAATTCTTGAAAGACAAGAGCTTGTTGTAAACTATGTTGAAACGTGATGGGGCGGAGCGGGAGATTGACAAGATGGGAAGAGGATAAGGGAAAATAGAAGGTAGGAGGTAAATGGGCATGGCGGAGGCGAACCGCCGCCATGCCCTCTTGCCCACATTATGCTCCATGTGCATCAATTGTACTTCTATCCTTTTTTCACTGCAACTGCGCTCTTCTCTTCATGCCTCAACAGATGCTCACGGATTCCATGCCATGCCGTCGCACCCTCGCCCGCCGCACTGACAAGCTGCTTTGTGCTACCCGCACGTACATCGCCTGCGGCAAAAATTCCCGGCGTCTGCGTCTGCAAATCCATTCCTGTCAGGATAAACCCTTGAGCGTCACACGCGACGACATCTTTGAATGGCTCACTATTAGGTGAGAGACCGATAAACACAAACACACCCGCCGGATGCAATTCTTCCGTCTGATTCGTCTTGCGATCTCTCACAACAACCGTATTCATGCGGTGCTTCTCGCCCTTGAACGCGATAACCTCAGTATTGAAACGTACATGCATCTCCGGCGAGTTCAACACCTTCTCGGACGCAACCTTGCTGGCAGACAGCTTTTCGCCACGCGCCAGAATCGTTACGCTCGGACTGAAACGCGTCAGAAAGGCCGCCTCTTCTGCCGCGCTATTGCCCGCACCTATCACGAGCACCTCACGTCCTTTGTAGAAAGGGCCATCACAGGTCGCGCAAAAGTGTACGCCCGCTCCAATGAAATCCTCTTCCCCCGGAACGTCGAGCCGCTTGTAGACGGAGCCTGTGGCGATCAGGACAGCGTTGCAACGATACTTGTTGCCCGTCTCGATCTCTACGAAATGCTTGTCCATGTCCGTACCGATACGCACAACATTCTGTGCCGAAAGCAATTCAACGCCGAAACGTTTTGCCTGTTCAATGATACGTTCCGCGAACTCTGAACCAGTCACACCAACGGGAAAACCAGGGTAGTTGTCGAGCCGTTCGGTAATACCCGCCTGTCCTCCAAGCCCACTACGCTCAATCACCAGTACATCGTAACCATCGCGAGCCGCGTAAATCGCCGTTGTGAGCGACGTTGGCCCGCCCCCAATAATGACGAGGTCGTAGAAATCGCATTTTGCCTTTGTATCCAGACCAAGTTTTGCCGCCAGTTCCGCGTTCGACGGTTCAACCAGAAACGAACCATCATCGAACACAATCGTGGGAATACTCATACCACCATTCTGCACCTGTTGCACAAACGCCTGTCCGTCAGTATCATTCTCTATGTTGATGTATTCATAACGAATACGCTGCTCGCCCAGAAATTTCTTGCTCCGCTTACAATCGCTACACCAGTCTGTACCGTACAGTCGTATATTCTCATGCGTCATTCTGTGGTTTCCTCTCACACTTTGAAAATGCATAACCCGCTAATAGTATCTCTCAGATTGATAACATTTACAACTACACAAACTGTTCCCGTACTCACCGTTCCGAGTGCGCGAGTAGCAGCGCGATGCACGACATCGGGCAAGAGGTACTAGAGAGCTAGAATTATGCCCGCGAAAAGACGATAATGAAAGCACCTATCAGCAGATACTTTGGAAAGGCATCCCACATAATGGCAAAGACACAGGTTCATTCTTCTCCCGCAGAAGCGAATGTTTCTTCCGTTACAGCATATCCAGCACGGCGGTTCGCTAGCGTTTGCGTACTTCTAGCAGTTATGCTGGTAAGCATGGCATTACTACGAAGTATCAACCTGCCACTTTTCGCGCCACAAGAAACCTTTGTAGCCTGGTGGCTTGCCAGCTTTATCCCATACCTTGTGTGTTGCCTTTTCATTCTCAAAACAAAGCCGCAGCATGGACGCTGGCAGGCACTGGAGGTCGCGGTTATCTTGCTCGGTGCGCTGGCATTGCGAGCGATATTTTTGTCAACTGCGCCCGGCATGTCGCGCGATGCCTGGCGATACCTGTGGGACGCTCGCGTAACGCTGCATGGCTTTAGCCCCTACGTCTTTGTTCCTGACAACAAACTACTAGTGCCATTGCATGATAGCCTCGTCTACGAACATATGGATTACCGCACGGTGCCAACGCTTTACCCACCGATTGCACAAGCTATCTATCTATTCAGCTACCTGCTGGCACCAAGCAATATTTACGTTCTCAAAACCATCTTCGCTCTGTTTGACCTACTCACCTGCAGCGTTCTGGCCCTCCTGCTACATCGGAAGGGGCTAGACCCGTCGCGTTGCCTACTCTACGCGTGGTCCCCGCTTCCGCTTGTCGAGTTTACCATTCAAGGCCATATTGACGTTGTGATGTTGACGTTCACGGCCTTAATGATTTTCACCGCGTCAAGCAACAGGCGCGGAAGCCGTACCTTGACGGGCTTGCTGCTTGGCTTGGCAACACTCACAAAACTATATCCTATCATCTTCCTGATTGTGGTCTTGCGCCGCCGCGACTATGCCCTGCTCATCACCTGCTTTACAACAATTGTCGTAGGCTATCTCCCGTACCTTTTTCTGGGACATGGACAGGTTTTCGGCTTTTTCTCGACCTACATCAATCAGCGCGGGGGCAACGCTGGCCCTATCTTGCTGACACTCCAATGGCTGGGCGACACACTTGGCGTCAATAAAGGAGTTACGGCTCTGCTCGAACGTGGCTTCGACCTCGTGCTGGTCGGCGTCGTCGCGCTTGGCGTGTTTCGCTGGCGTCTGCGCGAACGTATTAGCATGGAAAGCTCGCTACTCCTGCTGATTGGCACGTTTTTCTCCATCTCATCTTTCGTCTATCCCTGGTACGCAACAGCGTTTCTCCCCTGGATTGCGCTCCTCATTGCCCCACAATGGGTACCGCAACGCGCAACCTCATTGCTCGCGCAAACCTTCCTCTTACTCGCGCTCTGGTATTTTACCTGCGTTGTGCCTATCGCATATTTCTTTCTCGGAAAGCGCGATTGGACGCTCTATTATGTTCTAACATACGGCTTTGTTTGTGTTCTCTTCGCAATCGCGGCTACTTTAGCACTCACACACAGGTATAACAGGCATTCACTTATGCTCAAAAGTATGAAGTAACGTGTTTTTTCTCAGCGCAAAAAATCCCTACTCTGTAACGTGGTAGAAGATATACCTGTAATATGACGATTGTCTTTTCTGTGAATTGAGAATTTCCGAGGGAAAATTATGCATACCAGAGACTCTGAACTGCCATTATCCGATGTTCCAGCATCGTCTGCATATTCGCAACTGAAAACAGTCCTCATCTCCGCGATACTCGCGCTTATCGCAGCATTGACCGCGAGCTTGATGACCGTTGTCTGTATGCTGGCCTTGCGCCTACTCGCGGGTATTCCAACGCCCGTTGAGTTGTTCAGCTATTTCACGCTCAAACACATCGATGTGCATACGTTCATTGGCCTCCTCAACAAGTATGCCCCGAACTCTAAAACCGTCCCACTTGGACTTGCTTTGCTGGGAATGATTGGTGTTGGCACAGCACTCGGCCTGGTCTACGCCGCGCTTGTGCGCGTGAAGTTGCCACTGACTGACTACGCACCAACACGACGCGAATGGTTGACCGCGCTTGGCTTTATGCTTGCGATGGCTGCATTCGGCTCAATCCTCTTTCTTGATGAGCTACGCCAGAATCTCTGGGGCTTCCCCATTGGCCTGTCCACTTTCCTCTCAATCGTGGGCATCCTCGCAGATTTCGCGGTCTATAGCACTGTCCTCTGTTATGCCTACCGCATCCTCTTGCCCAAACAACGGGTCGCGACGGTTTCGCTAGAGGCGCAGGGACGCCGCCAGTTGCTTTCACGCGTTGGCGTCGCGGCCCTGACCGTTAGTGCTGGTGCTGGCTCTCTGGGCATGGTTCGCGCGTACCTCAATCGCTACTCAAGTTATGATGGCACAGAAACACCAAATCATAACAATGTGACCGCTCCGATTACGCCTAATAGCGAACACTACGTCGTTACACAAAACACTGTTGACCCGCAGATGAACGCGGACAACTGGCGTTTAGAGGTGACGGGCCTGGTCAATAACCCCGGCACCTATACCTACGAAGAAATGCAAAAACTGCCCTCGGTCTCCCGCGCCATCACACTTGAGTGTATCGCGAACGGGACGGGGGGACACCTGATGAGTACGGCCATCTGGCAAGGGGTAACGCTCGCGACGCTGCTAAAACAACATGGCGGCGTGCAAGCGAAAGCAAAATACTTCGCGATGCATAGCGTCGATGGCTATACTACAAGCCTGCCACTGGGCGAAGTGCTGGCGGTAGACCCCATTCTCGCGTGGCGCATGAATGGGGAAGTGTTACCACAACGTCACGGTTTCCCATTGCGTATCCTCATTCCCGGACGCTTTGGCGAAGAGAACCCTAAATGGATAACACGCGTCGAGTTCGCCGACCACTTTGTGAAGGGTCTCTACATCGATCAGGGATGGTACAATGGCCCATTGCACACGACGAGTCGCATCGATCATCCCAACGGGCGCGTCGCGGTTGGACAACAGGTGGACGTTGGCGGCATTGCGTTCGCGGGCAATCGCGGCATTCAAAAAGTCGAACTCAGCGTTGACGACGGGCAGACGTGGCGGATGACAATGCTGCAACCAGCACTTTCACAGGACGCGTGGGTATTCTGGACAGCACAATGGACGCCTGCACAAATAGGGAAGACAACGCTACTTGTTCGCGCCACCGATGGCACAGGCACCGTCCAGACCAGCGCAGGACAGCGCACGGTTCCCAATGGTGCAACAGGCTATCATAAAGTGACTGTGCAAGTCGCGTAACAACTTTCTACAGTGCCGCAAGCAACGAACAGGCCATCATGAAACAGACCATGAGTACACAGGTTCATACTCTCAAAGAGCAGATGGTCAGCGCAGAAGCACTTGGGCCTCCCGAAGAGCCTCAGATGCCTCCGACGTTTGATGCCATGATAAATCGGAGAATACATATTCATGGCAGCATGTAACCTTGTATCAGTACCTTACTATAATATAGTATACTGACAGCAAACTGACCCACTGATGCGTCAGTTTGCTGTTACACAAAGAAGGGAAATGATACATAAATGCGTTTAGGATTACAAGTTCCAAATTTCACCTGGTCAGACGATCAGGGCCAACTGGGGGATACCTTTGGCGTGATCGTGGAGCGTGCGGAACGTGCGGGTTTCTACAGTTTCTGGGTCATGGATCACTTTTTTCAGATTCGGATGGTTGGCCCAGCCGAGAACGAGATGCTTGAAGGGTGGAGCGCGCTGGCCTTCGCCGCCGGGCGCACCAACCGTATCAAGCTTGGTACAATGGTGACGGGCGTCACCTACCGCTATCCCGGTCTGCTGGTGAAAACCGCGACCACGCTGGACGTGCTTTCACACGGACGGGCCTATCTGGGCATCGGCGCGGCCTGGAACGAAGAAGAGCACGCAGGCTTGGGCGTTCCCTTTCCACCAACGGCGGAACGCTTCGAGCGGTTAGAGGAAACGCTACAGATCGCGCATCAGATGTGGTCGGGCGAAGCCAAACCATATCAGGGCAAACACTACCAGCTCGCGAACGCTCTCAATTCGCCTCAATCTGTGCAGAAGCCACATCCACCAATTCTTATCGGAGGCACTGGCGAGAAGAAAACCCTGCGCTTTGTCGCTCAATACGCCGATGCCTGCAATCTCTTCGCGCGTCTGGGTAAAGAAGAATTGCAGCGCAAAATGGGCATCTTGCAAGAGCACTGTCAGACGGTGGGACGCCCCTATACACAGATCGAGAAGACAACACTTGATGTACTGCACATCACGCGTGACGGGAACAATGGCACCATGAACGCGGCGGCAGCTATCGAGTATTTTGGCAATCTGGCGGAGCTGGGCATCGATCACGCCCTGTTCAGTATGCCCAATGTTACCGATCTTGGCACCTTTGATATCCTGGCAACTGAAATTATTCCCGTCGTTGAAAAAATTAAGGTTGCAGGCCGCTAAGCAGTAAACGCACGCGTACACGAAGTACGCCCTTTGTACAAAGAGCGTACTTCTTTTGTGGAGAAAACGATTTTATGCTTCCAGCCACTTTGACTAGAATACGGAGCCTCGCACAGAGCAGAACCGAAGCGGTTGCGACACTGGCGCAACGTATCTGCGAGGTGCCTGCGCCGACAGGTGACGAGCGGCAACGGGCGGAATTCTTGGCGTCGTTGTGGCGAGAACGTGGCTACACGCCAGAGATTGACGCCATCGGCAACGTATACGCACGACGTGGCAAGCACGGACGTGGCCCACTATTGCTGTTACTTGCTCATATAGATACCGTCTTTCCCGCCACAACTCCGCTTCACGTCATCCGCAAGGGCGACATCATGTATGGCCCCGGCATTGGCGACAATAGCGTCAGCGTCGCGGCATTGCTTAGCCTCTTCCCACTACTAGACGAGCTAAAAATAGAGACCGACGCCGATATTCTCGCCGTTGCCAACGTTGGCGAAGAGGGCCTGGGCAACCTGCGAGGAGCGCGGGCAGCAGTCGAACGCTACCGCGCGGACACGGGCGCGGTCATCGCGATTGATGGACGGCTCGGCGTGCTCGTCAATACCGCCGTCGGCTCCAAACGCTGGCGTGTCAGCGTGCATGGCCCCGGCGGCCACTCGTTCGGCTCCTTTGGCACACCTAGCGCAATTCATGGCCTGGGCCGCATTATCGCCGCGATTGCCGACATCTCAGTGCCTGTACAACCACGCACAACCTTCAACGTTGGGCTTATCGAGGGCGGCACGAGCGTCAACACGATTGCCGCTTGTGCCAGCGCGACCATTGACATGCGCTCAACTGAAGCAACTGCACTTGAGGATTTAGCCAACATAGTGCGAGAAATTAGCGAGCAACAGGTGGGCGCGGGACTTCGCACGGAGATTGAGATACTTGGGGAACGTCCAACCGGCACACGCAACCAGAGCGATCCGCTCGTTCAGCTTGGCGACAATACGATACGCTGGCTTGGCCTGGAACCAATCTACGCAGCATCAAGCACGGACGCAAATATTCCGATCAGTATGAATATACCGTCGCTTTGTGTAGGCATAACCTACGCCAGCCGCGCCCACACACTCGAAGAATACATGCATATCGCTCCGATTGCCAGTGGCCTGGCCCAACTCCTGCGCCTCTCAATCGAAGCATGTACGCTCATCACGCACTAATATGTTACCCTTCGTTGAAGCGCGGCTTGCGTTTCTCTAAGAATGCACGTATGCCTTCTTTAGCATCGGGAAGTTGTGAGGTCGAGGCCATGACTTCCAGTGCATAATCGTAAGCTTGCAACTGTGGCATCTCCATCTGAGCATAGTACGCCTGCTTACCTATCTCTTTCGAGATCAGGCTTCCACGCACCGCAGCTTCAATCAAACGTTGTGACTCCCCAATCAGCTGATCGGGCGCAACAACGCGGTTGATTAGTCCCCAGTCCGCCGCCGTGTGCGCATCGATTGAGTCGCCTGTAAGCAACATTTCCAGTGCGCGTTTACGCCCGATATTGCGACTCAACGCGACCATCGGCGTTGTGCAAAACCAGCCACCCTTGCCGCCGGGAGTCGCGAAAGCCGCGTTAGTCGAGGCCACCGCAAGGTCGCACGTCGCCACAAGCTGGCACCCTGCCGCAGTCGCCAGCGCGTGAACACGTGCTAAAACTGGTTGTGGCAGATGCTGAATAGTATTCATGAGAGCAGTACACACTTTCAGCAATGTACGTGTCGCCGTGAGATCGCGGGCTAGCACGTCCGCGAAATCATGACCAGCACAAAACACAGGGCCATTCGCGGCAAGTATCACGCCTCGCGCCGCACTCGACCCTGCCTCGTTAAATGCCGCCGTCAACTCCTGCATGTGTTTGAGTGACAGCGCGTTGCGTCGTTCCGCAGCGTTCATCGTGATTGTCGCGATCTCACCCTCATACTGTAACGTAACCATTTCGTACTGCATCGCGCTCGCTCCTCCATTACGTTTCTCTCTATTACGCCCCTGTACCTACCTGTTCTTTCCGTAGTGTATCACAGCACTTGACGATAACCGCTTTCCCTTCACAGAGAAAGAATAGAGAAGGGAAATTGTCTTTGTCTTATCGAGCAAGAAGCAGAAGGTATCAGAGAGAAACAATGGCTACAAGAAAATCAAGGCCGCCTGTTCAACAACATCACCCAGACGAACACATTATCTACATTGACCCGGAAGAAAATATTACTGCCGTTCGCGAACGGCTTGAGCATGTCAAGAACCAGCACATCACGCTTGTCGTGCCACCTCAGACACATTTGCGTGGACAAGTTGTCTGGAAGTTACTCCATGCCCGCGCCAAAGAACTGGGCAAGGATATCTCCATCAGTAGCTCCGACCCACAAGTTCGCGCAATGGCAAAATCCGTGCAATTCAAGGTTGCCTAGCAGGGCATGGCGCGGACAAGGGGGCCTGGTGCGGCTTGCCCTCTTGTCCGCGCCATGCCTCCATCATGCTCGCTCATACTGCTTGTTATTTTGCCACACACAGGGTCAACATGATACGATAATGCTGGCGCATCTACACCACGCACAGGATGTAGACAAATGCATCATCCTGCTATTTTCAATCATAAAGAGGAAAGATTTTATGCCGCAACAAACAACCCATCCCATTCGTTCCATAGGCGTATTGACCGGCGGGGGCGACGTTCCTGGACTCAATGCCGCCATCAAAGCACTCGTTTACCGTGCCGAGCCGGAGGGTATTCGCGTACTGGGTCTACGCTCCGGTTGGCAGGGCATCACCTTTCTTGACCGCTCACAGTCGCTCGAAAGTCAGCTCTACAAGCCAGAAGACGCGGACACCTGGAAGAGCAATTATATTATGCCGCTTTCCCGCCTCAATACGCGGGCGATAGATCGGCAGGGTGGCACAATCCTGCAATCCACGCGCACCAATCCAGCGAAAGTACGGGTTTCAGAACTGCCAACGCACATGCAGCACCTGGCGACGGGACATGCCGCCGACGAGCGCATCGATGTTACCGAAGAAGTGCTTGCCAACCTGAAGTTTCTCGAACTGGATGGCCTGGTTGTGATTGGGGGCGACGACACATTGAGCTATGGTGCCGTCCTGGCCTCGAAGGGCGTTCCCGTCTGGGGCATTCCTAAAACAATGGATAACGATGTTCCCGGCACCGATTACTGCATCGGGTTTCAGACCGCGATCAGTCGCGCCGCCGAGTTCATCGGGCGCATCCGCTCAACGGCGGAGTCTCATAGCGAAACGATTCTCTTTCGCATGTTCGGGCGTGATGCCGGCTTTACCGCCCTTGAAACCGCTACTGTCGCATGGACTGACCGCCTACTCATTCCAGAGGTTCCCGCCAATATCGACAAACTCGCCGACCTGATCGCGCAAGATAGACGCAACCCGCAAAGCTACTCCACGGTTGTGCTTTCCGAGGGAGCCAATTTTGGCGTACCTGTACCAGAGGTTGGGGAAGCCGATGCTTATGGACATAAAAAAAAGGCGAACGTTGCCGAATTTCTCGGCGAAGAACTTGCCACGCGCCTGCCCCATGTGCGCTTTATTCCCATCGACCTGACCTACTTCCTGCGAAGTGGTGAGCCAGAGGTATACGACAAACACATGGCGATCTACTACGCTAACCTCATCATGAGCGCGATAGAGAAAGGGACGCACAGCGTGATGGCAGCGCATCGCAATGGAGCATTTGTCTATACAGACATTCCCGGCAAGAATCTTTCCGCGCGTCGGGTAGACCCAGAGGATTATCATACAGAGCGATGCCGTCCTCGTTTCGAGCATATCACCGGCAGCTATCAACCGCAACCAACTCGCTAAACCCTGAGAAGCGTTACACACAGGCAGACATGGAAATTGTGAACACTATCACAGTCTTTGTGTCTGCTACTTCATAGACTTGTTTTTGGAAAAAGTGTAGCCTAATGATAGGCACAACAAAATCTTGCAAGAAGTGTGCAAAATCTTCTTTCTATACGCTCTATACTCTGTGTTTATGTCAATGTATGTATGTTCTATTGCCTATCCCGACTTTTCAAAGGAGATTGGTCATGGTTCATCAACACGTTAATTCACGCAAAGGTGCATTCTGGCACTTTCACTGTACACACCTCTTGACGGTATGCGTTCTTGCTCTCTTTGTCGTTACTCTGAGTGCTTGTAGTGGAAGCATCACTCCCAGCGCGAATGTTACCACTGCTCCTCCTTCAGCCATAGTCGCAACGAGAACATCCCAAACTATAGCTGTTACAACGGCCCAGACAGCAACAAGTTTTCCCGTCAAAGTCTTCTTCTCCAAATTCCCAGACTCGGTGAACACAAACTTCGCGGCGGTCTTCCCCGTCAATCGTGTCTCGCCAACCTCCGCAGTCGGCACCTTCGCCATTCAACTCCTCATCGCGGGGCCAACGCTGGACGAACGCAACGCTGGCTACTTTTCAGAGCTAAACAGTATGCTTGGTGGAGCCTCCAACTGTTCTGCACCGCATCCCATTGGTGGCCCCGATTTTACGCTCACACTGAATAAAAAAGGTACGCAGAACGAAAAGGGGACCGCGACTCTTCAATTCTGCCGCGTCACCTCCTCCGCCGGCATTGGCGCAGATGCTCGCGTTCAAGCTCAGATTAACGCAACGCTCAAACAGTTCTCAAGCATTCAAAAAGTGGTCATTCTCACACAGAGCGGCAGTTGCTTTGGTGACGAAAGCGGACAAAATCACTGCCTACTGTAAAAATTCAGGTGAACAACTTCCTCTAGAAGTTGTTCACCGCCTCATTACGCTCGATGCATCCCAGCGTTGTTTCTATACGTGTCATGAAGATATGGTATTCTATAAGATAAAATATCATGATACAAAGCCTGAAGGAGTTTCCATGACCGAGGAACAACATGGGCCATTCAATCAGATTGAAGAAGCGACTATTGGCGACTTGCAGACGATGATGGCGTCGGGCCAATTGACCGCACTTCAACTAACCGAGATGTACATTGCGCGTATTTACGCGCTCGATCAGAATGGGCCGACCCTCAAATCGGTAATCGAGCTTAATCCCGACGCGCTGGATATCGCGCAAGCTCTCGACGAGGAGCGTCAGACACAGGGCATGCGCGGGCCTTTGCATGGTATTCCCCTGCTGCTTAAAGATAATATCGCGACACTTGATAGAATGCAGACAACGGCAGGTTCGTTAGCCCTTGTCGGCTCACGCCCGCCTCGCGATGCGTTTGTCGCCCGAAAGCTACGGGAAGCGGGGGCGATTCTACTCGGTAAAGCAAATCTCAGCGAGTGGGCGAACTTCCGCTCTACCACCTCTTCGAGCGGCTGGAGTGGGCGCGGAGGACAGACACGCAATCCCTATGTGCTTGACCGCACCCCCTGCGGCTCAAGCTCAGGTTCCGCCGTTGCCATCGCCGCCAACCTTGCCGCGGCCTCACTCGGCAGCGAGACGGATGGCTCAATTATCTGTCCCGCGACCTCTAATGGTTTGGTGGGCATCAAGCCCACCGTTGGGCTTACAAGCAGAGCGGGCGTTATTCCCATTGCTCACAGTCAGGATACCATTGGCCCCTTTGGACGCACCGTGACCGATGCCGCCCTCTTGCTCGGCACAATCGTTGGCACCGATGACAATGACAGTACGACTCTGGCAAACTCTGGCAAGAGGTATAACGACTACACTCAGTTTCTTGACACTAATGGCTTGCAGGGGGCGCGTATCGGCGTCGTCCGCGAAACATATTTCGGCTATAATAGTAAATCAGACGCCATCGCGGAAACAGCGATTGCGACGATGCGTGCGCTTGGCGCGGAGATTATCGATCCCGCGAATATACCCACATCACAGGCCATGGCCTCCTCTGACACAGAACTGACAGTGCTTCTGTACGAGTTCAAGGCCGACCTGAACACATATCTTGCGACATTGACCGATACCCCCGTGCGTTCACTGGCCGATATCATCGCGTTCAACGAAGCGCACGCGGACGTGGAAATGCCCTACTTCGGGCAAGAACTCCTTCTCAAAGCACAGGCCACAACATCACTCGATGACCCCCACTATCTCGCGGCCCTGGCGGACAATCACCGCCTCTCACGTCAGGAGGGCATCGATGCCGTGATGAACGAGTATTCACTTGACGCGCTGGTGATGCCAAGTGGTGGCCCCTCATGGTGTATCGACCTCATCACAGGCGATCACACTATCGGCGGATGCGAACAGGCCGCCGCACTCGCAGGCTATCCACTTGTAAGCGTACCAGCAGGGTACACATTTGAACTTCCAGTTGGCATCACATTTCTGGGCCGCGCATACAGCGAACCGACATTACTTAGACTGGCGTATGCGTTCGAGCAGGCAACAAAAGTACGCCGTGCGCCAAAATATCTGGCTACAACACCTGTATTGCGGTAGCTGAAACAGGTTTCGTATGTCTGATTTACACTGGTCACAGAGCATTCACTACTACGGCTCGTTCGACCAAACATGTACACTTAAACAAGTTACCCGCAACAGAGGCGCAGGTATGGCGCGTTACCTGATACCACGCTCAAAAAGACGGTACAAGCGTGTCTAACCACGCTTGTACACGGGTTGCCCTATGGTGCTTCAGCGTTGTAAAGGCTTTGAGGCTTTCTTCCCCAAGCCTTCGCGCAGCATCTCTGTCACCCGCTTGCGCCAGTACCTGGGCCATACCAAAGGAAGCCTGCCCATACAACTCCTGTTGTCCTTCTGGCACAAGGGTAAGTGCCTCCTGAAAGTCTTTTGCCGCCTCCTCGAACTGCTGATAGTGCAAGTACGTTTCGCCTCTGGTAACTAAAACATTAACCCCAAGGCCGGGATGCTGTATCTGTCGCGCCAGTTGTAATGCTTCCTGAAAGTACACAGACGCTTGTGCGTTCTCACCCTCCTGTCCTGCTCTCCATCCCAGTCGCGTGAGGAGAATACTTATACGCACAGGATTGCCAACTTGACGAGCAAGTATGATCCCTTCTTGATGACATAGGTTCGCCTGCGTATACTCTTCCAGATACTCCAACGTTATGCCAAGCGCGATAAGTCCAAGTATAAGATAGTCATTATGCCCGATTTGCCGCGCAATTATTAAAGTTTCTTCAAATATAGGAACGGCCTGTCTGAAGTCTCCACAGTGCGCCGTCACTGCCCCAAGATGGAGTAGTAACAGGCAGCGTTGCTCTTTGTTCGCGGTCTGCCCGACTATCGCTAATCCCTTGTGCAATTGCGTGAGAGCCTGAGCAATATCGCCCCGCTCTTTTGCCTTCGCGCCCAGAGCGACAAAAAGAAAGAACAACTGGTCGGTCTCCGCAAGCTGGCCTTCCATCGCTAGCCCCTCCTGTATATATGCCTCTACTTGCGTGATATCGCCCCGATGATACGCCACTCCGCCGCGTTTCGCGATCAACAAAATCTCCTGCTCGCGTTCTCCGCTCAGTCGCGCCAGTGTTAGCCCTTTCGCGAAATACTCGTCTGCCCGATTGTACTCACCGCGCTTTTCCGCGATTTCACCCAAATAGAGCGAGGAAAGAATAATCCCTTGGATATCATTATGGCGCGTCACAATCTGATAGGCGCGGTGCAAGCGTGGTTCTGCAAGCGTATACAGACCACGTAGACAGAGAAAAGCCGCAAAGGGATGTATGCCTCTGACAAATTCCTTCTCGATACCACGCTCAAATGCTGTATCTAATGCAGCAAGAATAGTATCACGTTCGAGGTCAAGGGCGGCATAGTCTTTCTTATGCTTCTCAATATATTGCACAAAATATGTTACGAAACGTTGATATACTACCATATCGCTCAGGTGGATACAGGCATATGCGGATATTGTTTGATGCAGTGTGTAGCGGCTCAGGTCAGCACTTTCCAGTAGGCCAGCGTCGCATAATTCGTCTAATGTTGTCGCAGGAAGTCCGGTGATAGCACTGGCAGCCTCTTCAGAAAAACTATATGGCTTGGCAGGCAATACCGCGAGTGCACGTAAGGCCGCCCGTCCCTGTTCGCTTAAATGCTGATCGCTGACTCCGATAACAGACTGTAATGAAAGAGGAGTGTCATAGGCGAGACTTGTGTGATGTTCAAGAATGCCTTGCGCTTTGCTAATATAGAGTCGTTGCTTTTCGTCCTGGAGATGTTCAAGAGCAACCTGTACACGGCGCGTCTGCCCACTATACGTATGTACTCGTAAGTAATTACTCATTAACACCAGCGCGAGGGGCAAGCCACCAACGGAACGTACCAGTGTTTGCAATATATCGGTTCTGTTTGTGACAGTATCAGGAAGGGAACGTGTGAGCAATGTAACGCTTTCCTCCTCGTTCAGCTCCCGGACAACCGTCATACCCTGGGGCGCGAAAGCGAGCGCGATAGGTGGAAAGCGCGTTGTTAGTAGATACGAACAATTAGGGCCGCCTACTTTGAAAGCCAGCGCATCTTCTAATGTCCATGCATCGTCCAGAACCAGCAGGAGCCGACGTGTTCCAATCGCCGCCCGAATGCTCTTCGCAAAAGCTGCCTGACAATCCTCTTGTCGCACCATGTCAACGCCCAGCAATTGCCCCCAGCGTTGCAGATGACTCGCGATGTGCGGCTTTGGCCCCAACCCAACCCAAAGAATACCATCGTGAAAACGTGCCTGCACGTCTGCTTCACGCACAAGGTGCGCGGCTAGCGTTGTTTTCCCTATACCGGGCAAGCCGCTCAAAGCCAGAAGAAGATTGTCACTATAACAAAGCTGGCGTTTCAGATCGTTAAACAGGTCTTCACGACCAACCAGATTTAGCGCAGGTATGGGAATAAAAGAATCGTACAGAGGAAAGAGTAAAAGAACAGAAAGTGTGTTGCCCTGCTCTTGTCTACTCTGCTCATGCTGGGCGTTCTCATCCTCTCCTAGCACAAAGCCAAGTTCAGACGCATTTTTGTTGAAGAGTACACAAAGCTTTGCGCGAAAATGAGGATAGGGTAACGACAGGCCACGCTCCCAACGTCCAACCGTTGTTGGATCAATGCCGATCTCTTGCGCGACCTTTGTTTGCGACCAACCACGCAATTCACGTTCCCGCTTTAACCGTATATTCGCCTTTGGCGTCATAAGCCTCTCTCTCAATAAAAGGTCTTTCTCAAACTTATAGTATAAACTGTAACAAAATGTGGTCATACTCTATAAAAGTTGCTGCATAGTTGTTGTCTATTTGTTATTGTATCAGATAGCCCTTCTCATGCATACTAAAGGTGGGTACTTTATAGAGAACGATAAAACGCACTGTGTTCTCCTGTGCATGATGCAACGGTAGCACAGCGAAACAATAACAAGTGAAGGAAAGCGACAGTAGTATGAAAGTTGGTATAGTAGAAGACGATGCCTTGACCTGTGGTATGTTGTCAGAAACATTGGAACGGTTCGGACATACCCCCTCAGTTTTTCGGGACGGATGGGCCTTCTTGGAAGAACTCACCGGAAATTATCATACGACAATGCCAGACCCTTTTGATGTTGTACTGCTCGATGTGCTTTTACCTGGCAGCATTTCAGGTTTAGAGATCATCAACTATCTCTACCTCACACGCCCCGACCTGCCCTTGATTGTAATGTCCGCAATTAACAATACTGATCTGATGAATATTCGGAATCAATTCCCAACCATTAAGATATTACAAAAACCCTTTCGTCTGCAAGCATTGCGTGTTTCTATCGAGGTATAACCACATCACACGTCCCTTGGTACTACTCTCTTGTGTTGTACAATAAAGATGTTTTGTTGAACACGTGCAATAACGAGCCGATGCAACAGGGATATGACATGATGTCTATTGAGAAACTTTTTAGCCTACAGGGATTAACGGCGGTTATCACTGGCGGCAGTGGGGTACTGGGAAGCGCAATGGCGCATGGCTTGGCAGATGCGGGGGCGCGTGTCGCTATTGTAAGCCTGCATTCGGACTCCGCGACAGTAGTTGCCGAGTCGATTCGCGCCAACGGCGGGCAAGCAATCAGCATTGCATGTAGCGTCAATGATAGCACTGCCCTAGAACAGACGGCGGGGCAGGTTACACGCACCTTTGGCCCCGCCGATATTCTTGTAAATGCCGCCGGCGGAAACAATCCGCTCGCGACAACCAGTGAGACGCGTTCTTTCTTCGATATGAGTATCGAGGCCGCCGATACCGTGTTAAACCTGAACTTTATGGGAACGGTGCAGAGTTGCCGCGCCTTTGGACGCGGCATGGCGGAGCGCAAACAAGGATGTATCATCAACATTACCTCGATGAGCGCGGAGCGTCCCCTGACCCATATTCCCGCCTACAGCGCGGCGAAAGCAGCGACAACCAACTTTACGCAATGGCTCGCGACACACATGGCGCAAGAGTATAGCCCACGCATTCGCGTAAATGCCCTTGCCCCTGGCTTTTTTCTTACCGCGCAAAACCGCTTCCTGCTGACGAACGAACAGAGCGGAGAACTGACTCCACGTGGTCAAACCATTATCGATCAGACGCCTATGGGTCGGCTTGGCACACCCGAAGACCTTGTTGGGACGCTGCTCTGGCTCGCGAGTCCTGCATCCGCGTTCGTCACGGGTATTGTCGTTCCTGTCGATGGCGGCTTCTCGTCGTTCAGTGGTGTGTGACCACATTCCGCAAAGGCGTTTCTATGCTTTACAGTAAAGGCTCAACAACAGCACTCCTGACAGACGATGATGTACAGCAACTTATTACACAAGCGTGCGATGCTTTGCCCCTAGACAACAAGCGCGTTCTGGTCATCATTCCCGACGGCACACGTACCGCTCCTATCCCACTTTTCTTTCGCCTTCTCTACGAACAGCTTGGGCGGCGCGTTGCACGACTCGATTATCTGATCGCTCTGGGAACACACCCACCGATGGACGAGGCAGCGATTGACCATCTGGTTGGCGTCTCGGCACAGACAAGGGTAACGCAGTATCCTAATGTTGCTCTCTTTAATCACACCTGGTCGGAGCCGCACACGCTCGCTACCATCGGCACAATTTCACGCGACGAAGCACAGCAGCTAACACATGGCCTGCTGGTAGAAGAAGTTCCCGTCACGCTCAACCGCCTCATCCTCGACTACGATCAACTGATACTCTGTGGTCCTGTCTTTCCACACGAGGTTGCGGGCTTTTCGGGTGGGGCAAAATACCTTTTTCCCGGCATCGCGGGGCCAGATATTATCAATTTCACCCACTGGCTCGGTGCGCTCGTGACAAGTATGCACACCATCGGCATCAAAGACACGCCTGTACGCCGCGTCATTCATCGCGCCGCCACGTTTGTGCAACAACCACTTCTATGCATGGCCCTTGTGCTACAAGGCGAGGCACTACACGGTCTCATGATTGGCTCGTATCAGGAGGCGTGGAGCGTAGCCGCCGACCTCTCCGCGCAGCTCAATATTATTTCCGTACCGACCCCGTTTCAGCGCGTCCTCTCCGTCCCTTCGCCCATGTACGATGACCTGTGGACAGCAGCAAAGGCGATGTACAAGACTGAGCCAGCGATTGCCGATGGGGGCGAGGTTATTATCTACGCCCCGCACCTCACCGAGATATCGTATACACATGGGAAACTGATCGACGAGGTTGGCTATCATGTGCGCGACTACTTCACGAAACAATGGAATCGCTTCAAAGACGTTCCGGGGAGTATTCTGGCTCACAGTACTCATGTAAAAGGCTCCGGCACGTTCGAGCATGGCGTTGAACGTCCGCGTATTCATGTGACGCTGGCAACAGGTATCCCTGAAGCACGCTGTAGGCGCGTCGCACTGGGCTATCTCGACCATACAACTATTCGCCTGGAAGAATGGCGTGAACACGAAGGAACATTATTTGTACCTCATGCTGGCGAAATGTTGTATCGCCTCACGTAGAAAGAAGTAGGCATGGAATTGAAGAAGCAGTCACCATCACTCCAACATCTGCTCGCGGAGAACGCGCTTGAGCAATTGCGGCATCAAACGGGACAAATGCGCGAATTAGGCAGCGAGAACGGCGTTCCCAAACTCGATTGGGTAGAGGGGGTCGCACGTCTGCTTGAGCATCCAACGCACTTGGAAACGGTAGAAGCCGAGGCACGCGCCATCAGGCAACAGGGAATACAACATATTCTCTGGGCAGGTATGGGCGGCTCGGTTATCACCGTCCGTGTGTTGGTCGAGCTAGGCTTTGGCGGCGGACAGGATGGGCAAGATATTATGCTGCATCCGTTGGATAGCACCGACCCAGCCGCACTCAACGCGATTGTGCGAGTGCTTGCTCGACACAAAAACCTTGCGCTGTCCGCAACTCTCCTGGATCCGCCATTTTTGCGGACACTGCTTGCGGACGTGATGATGATTGGCGTATCAATGGGCATGACCTCAGAAGAGCCAATCACACATCTTGAATGGTTCACGGCCCTATTAGAAAAGGCGCAACTGCCACTCGCACGCCATCTACTCATCATGACGCTTCCCGCTTCCTATCTCGACGCCTTCGCGCGAAAGTATGCTGTGCCGACGCTTCCCTTACAGCTTGATGGCGGCACAGGCACAGGCGGACGCATGAGCGCACCCACAACGCGCGTCTTTTTGCTGCCCGTCGCGCTCTACCTCGCGGGACGCTTCCCACAATCGAGCCAACTGCGCCACGTTCTGCAACAGGCATGGCAACTACATCATCCCGCGCTGACATATCCCACGACCTCGCCGTTTGTGCAGCTAGCTGCCGCCCTAAGCGATACCAGTGTAATGGGCGCGTGTCGACTCCTCTTGACGCTGCCGCGTGAATGGCAGGCACTTTTTCAATGGATTGAGCAGCTTATGGAGGAGAGCCTGGGTAAGCAGGGAAAGGGAGTTATTGTCTTCTCTCAGGACACATCAGATGCGGCCCTTGTGGCGAACGAGCAGAATGTACTTAGAGTGCAAGTGCAGATACACGAGACCGAAGACGCGAAGCCATGCGTTGCGCTTGTTCAGCCATATCTCGCGTCACAGGAACATGTCGCGCGGCTCGTCGCTCTTACCACAAGTTTGCTAGGATGGCAACTCACAATGGCATTGTATGGCTACTTACAAAAGATTACGTTCGCGGGTCAGCCTGCCGTCGAGAACTACAAGACACGCGCCCGTGCTTTGCGAAGTCAGGAGCAACCATTGCGGGTACTCGCGGACTGGTCTGCACAAACGGCGGAACGTTTCCTGACACTCTTCGCGCCAACTTCTCCAACACTTCCCCTCTCCACAACGCCGGCCTTATTCTTTGCTGATGCCCTGCAAACAGCGCGAGAGCAGGGGATAGCGTACCTTGACTGCACCTTCAATGGCCTCGCATCGCCACAACTGACGACGATACTTGACCATCATATACACACACTTAGCGACACGCTCGGCGGACTTCCAACAAAGCTACGGCAGGCACCGGCAGCGTACCATTCAACAGAACAAAGCGAGATGGATGGGCCACCCAATCTGGTAAGCATTCGTATCTTGTCGCGCGAACACGAGAAAAGTATCATCGGTACCTATACTGATACGTTTCTGCAAGCGCAAGCGGTAAGTACATGGCAAGCCATGCTTGAACAGGGACGACGCTGCTACCTCTTGCTGCTACGCGGCGGCACAAACGAGGCGGGTGCCTTGCTCACAACATTTTTTATAGAAGTCGAACGCATTTTAGAAAGTAACGAAAGAAAGAGCAGTATATGACAGAACCACTACGCTTCGGAATTGTTGGGTGTGGTGTGATTGGCCCCACACACGCGGAAGCGATTACCAGCCTGGCAGACGCGCACCTCGTTGCCGTCGCAGATCCGATTGCTGGTAGAGCGGATAAACTGGCTACTAAATATGGTGTCACAGCCTATACGAATATTCAAGAGATGCTGGACAGCGAACGTCTGGATGTTGTGACCATCTGTACACCGAGCGGTGAACATGGCAAACATGCACGGCAGGCAATGCATACAGGCCGCCATGTTATTATCGAAAAACCAATGGAAATTGCGCGAACTGCGATTGATGAAATACTACGGACACAGCAAGAGATGGACGTAAAGCTTTCCGTCATCAGTCAACACCGCTTCGATGTGGCGACGCGACAGGTACACGCGCTAGTGCAGGAGCAGGCGTTTGGACGGCTTGTGCTGGGTAACGCGAGTATTCCCTGGTGGCGTTCACAGGCGTATTATAATAGTGGTGCGTGGCGCGGCACCTGGGAATTTGACGGGGGCGGCGTCCTCATGAACCAATCCATTCACTCAATAGACCTGCTACAATGGCTCATGGGGCCAGTCAAAAGCCTCTATGCTTACACCGATACACTGGCACACACGATGGAGACCGAAGACGTGGGCGTCGCGGTACTTCGTTTCACTAATGGAGCGGTTGGCACGATTGCCGCGACAACAGGTGCTTATCCTGGCATCACAACACGCGTCGAGGTTTTTGGCGACAGGGGTTCTGCTTGTATCGAGAATGACCAACTTGGCTATCTGCGCCTCGCACGCGACGAGCAAGAGGCGGTGAACGATTATGGCGCAAATACGCAACACGCACCAGAACCGAAAAACACGAGTTCGGCGGCACAAAACCCCGCCGCCCTTTCGACGAATAGCCACGCGCTACAGATTGCTGATATGATACGCGCGATCAGAGAAGATGGTACACCGCTTGTCGATGGTCACGCGGCACGTCAAGCGGTAGATATTATTCTGAGCATTTACGAATCGGTTCGCACACATAGGGAGATTATACTGTCATGATTCGCCTTTCAGCCTTCGCGGACGAAATTTCCGCCGATCTCGATGAACAGATAGCAGTTCTTCAAAGCGAACACATTGCGTATATTGACTTGCGCGGCGTCTGGCACACAAACATACTCGACTTGAGCGATCAGCAAATACTTGATATCAAGCAGACACTGAGTCGCCAGAATATTGGCGTTGCCTGTATCGCCTCCCCGCTCGGCAAAGTTTCAATCACTGCCCCTTTCTCCGACTCTCTGCAACGGCTTGACCGCGCGATAGAGCTTGCGAATATCTTTCAGACACCTTTTATACGCATGTTTTCCTTCTACCCGCCTATTCTTTCCGAGGAAGACGTGGAAAGTGGAGCTGTGGTTGACCCGACAGGATGGCGTGACGTGGTTCATACACGGCTACAAGAAATGACCCTCCGTGCTTCGCGTTCCGCTATCACACTCTTGCATGAGAACGAGAAAGATATCTATGGCGATACTATCGCGCGGTGTGTTGATCTATTGCAAAGTGTCGATGACCCGCACTTTAGGGCAGCTTTTGACCCCGCGAACTTTATTCAGTGCCAGCAAACTCCGTTTCCTGACGCCTACAACGCCCTGCATTCATGGGTAAGCTACATACACGTCAAAGACGCTCTAATCGACGGCTCCGTTGTTGCGGCAGGCGAGGGTCAGGCGCGTTGGCCTGATATCCTCCACCGACTTCGCAAGCAACATTATGACGGGTTCTTCTCACTCGAACCTCACCTATCGGCAGTCGGGCAATTTCATGGTTTTAGCGGCCCCGAACGCTTCCGCCAAGCCTCGCAAGCATTCCAAAAATTGTTACAAGATATGCAATGGGAGTATGCATAGGAGGAAATATATACGCGTGGTTAGGATGTAGCAACGCTTAGAATGAAGTAGGACAAGACGAATATAGAGCCAGTGCAATACGGAGTGTAGACCATAAGGGTTTCCCTGTCGCTCTACACTCCGTATTGCACTGGCTCTACATTTTATCTTACCTATACTATTTCGCCCCATCATGCCTCGCGCGTCCCGACGATTGTTGGCGTAAAAGGCAGGCAAGCAGACTCATGCTCATGGCTGCCCTCAGGTCTTTTCACGTGGTAGTTACATCGGGACTAGTGTTATGTCTAGTATAGACTAGACTTGCTATTTAGCAAGAGAACAAGCTGTGACTAAAAAATTTGCAGCAACACACATACACAGGGAAAACAAAAAGGGGAGTGTTCTTTCAGGAGAGTCTTTTACCCGTCCTGACAAAGACACGTCCCCATGTTCTCTACAACTACTTGCCTAGCATTCCTTTGGCATCGTTCATCATGCCGCCCGCGCCCTTGCTTGTCTCGTTTGTGATAGCATTATTTGCGGCCTGGTCAGCCTTGTCTTTCGCAGTCTGCTCAAACTTTTGACCACCAGGGATGTGCGTTGCGGCCTGGTCGATACCAGAATTGATGGCATTATCTACTGTTTTTTCCATTGAATTGCTTGCGTTGCCTGCCTGTTGCAGGGGGTTTTCGTTGGTCATGATAGCCTCTTTCTATTTCTCAAAAGCGATAACGTTTTTCTATCTCTGCTTTGTACACGCCTCTTCAACAAGAAAGTTTCAGAATCACAACACACTTAGCACAATCGCAGCTTGAAAAACGCGTTTATTCGGGAGAAACGGAGCGCAAGCGTTTTCGCAAGCCTGCCCGCTTTTTCGTTTCCAGACGGCGTGTACGACTCCCCATTGTGGGGCGCGTGGCATGGCGCGGCGTCTCGACCCGTTGCAGTTCCTCCAGCCGTTCGGCCATACGTTCATACGCCGCTTCACGGTTGGCGTGCTGCGAACGTCGCTCGACAGCCGTTACAATGAGGCCGCTTGGACGGTGATGCAGGCGTACCCCCGTCTCGACCTTGTTGCGATGCTGTCCCCCTGGCCCGCTCGCGATAAAAAATTCCATATCACTGTCCCGCTCTAACGACTCGCGGTCAGTGGCGTGTAGCTCAGTCACACCCATTTCCTTCTCAACAAATAACATTCCTCTTGTTACTATACAACGATACAAATGAAAATTGGGTGACACTCTCGTACTACGCAAATCACTCTGTGCCGTCATTTTTTGTGGAGTACACGTAGCTTGGGGAACACGTCTTGCGCGTACTTTTGCAGAAAGCCCCCTTGATCTGGCCCCGGACAGTGGAAAATCAGGCAGTCGAAACCTAAATCGACATACTGCTGGGCAAACGCGATATGCTCTTCAATCTTCGGTGAGAAGCAGCCTGTTTTCAGCACGGTATCCGCACCAACAACCTCGCCGTTTTCCTGTGACATCTTTGGCGTGTAAATCTTCTCATCGTACATCGCGGGTATATATGTACCAGCCCAGTATTTGAGCTGCTCTTGTACCGCGGCCTCAATGTTGTCAGTATAGGCCACGTTCAGTTCGATGATACGCGGCATTATCGAGGGGTCTTTGCCCGCTTGTTTCGCGCTCTCCTCAAAGTTCTGAATGATGCTCTTATATATCTCTGGTTGTTTGCCGCCAACGCTCCATAGCCCGTCACCATACTTGCCTGCGAACTCCGCCGCGTGTGGTGCCAGCGCTGAGAAAATTATCTTCACAGGGGAAACAGGGGGCGTATACAGCTTCGCTTTGTGCGTTTGATAATGTTTGCCTTCAAAGCTCACTTGCTCACCACGCCACAATGCCTGCATTAGCTCGATAGCCTCAATCAGACGTTCGCGCCGCTCGGCATAGCTGGGCCACAGGCCCGTCGCGGCGAACTCGTTGAGAGCTTCCCCTGTTCCCAGACCGAGGGCGAAACGATTTGGCGCAAGATGCGTCATCGTGGCGGCGGCCTGGGCAATCACTGACGGGTGATAGCGTAGAATTGGACAGGTCACGCCGGGGCTAAGAATAGCCCGTTGCGTTCGCATGGCGGCAGCACCCAACCACGACCAGGTGAATGATGCCTGCCCCTCTTCACTCCAGGGATTAAAGTGATCGCTTACATCTATCCAATCATAACCAGCCTTATCCGCGACAGCAGCATACTCTAACAGCTCTACTGGCGCATACTGCTCTGGCCCTGCTTTCCATCCAAGTTGTACCATGATAGCTCCTCTATCGTATTTTTACTGATAACTCGTTTTGGCCCAGGGAAAAGTTTCATCTTCTCTGCCTGTTTGCTATCCAATCATACGGACAGACCAGACACGCAAGCGAAACTTTTTATTGGCTGAAACCGTGCATGTCTTTAGAGAGCGTTCTATGTCACTTCAAAAAGTAGAAAGAAGAGTGTTATGCCAGATTCAAAAGTGCATCAAGATAGAGAAGACGAGGAAAATCGTCCCAAAAAAGCCGACTCACTGTTGATGGAGGCCGAAGGCGAGAAGCGTACTGGCAGCGATTCGGACGCTCATAGTGGTCGTAAAGCTTCGCGTATACATGAAAACCATCACGACCAGAATACACCGCAGGACAGACGTGACCCTTCTGAGTTCGACAATGATTTGACCGCGAACAATATGGCGGGAGCGAATCACGGCGTTGCGAATCCGTCCCCGACGAAGAACGCACAATCGGCGTATGAGATAAAGAGTATGCACGCGGTTCTCGCGGATCTCACGGACGACGAACTCAAATCGATCCAGATCGTACCCGAAGGCACACGTTTGCATCAGGGCGCGAAATATATTGACCTGCAACACTTGGAGAATGGCGAGTTTACCGCGACCTCTGAAGAGGTGGTATCCGCAGACCACGTATATGTTCCCAAGAAAGAGACCGATTATATGCTGTGGAATCGGCTCAATCAGGTAGAAAATCCCGCGAGACTCGAAGAGTGAGTGAATGAGCCAACAGGATAAGAGTGCGGGCCAAATTTTTTGAAGCTGGCCCGCACTCTTATCCTGTTGGCTCACTCAATTATTGTTGGTTGCCATTTTGATCTTGACTCATCTTTGTGCCAAAGCGGGAACGGCTACTACCCGGCTTCTCTGGCCCACCCTGATTACCATAGTCTCCTGTGCCGTAAAGACCTTGACCACCCTGTATATCATACTGGTCGTCGTTGTCGTCAACCTCGCTATACTTTGGATCATCGGCAAGGTCCTGGTCATTCTGATTCTCATCGATATTTTGATTGGCCTGCGTGCTGTACAGGTATTGGTCGCTTATCTGGTTCTGATTGGCCTTTGTGCTTGTCTGGTCCTGGTTGCCTAATGCGCCCAACTGGTTCTCGTCGCTATACTGCTCTTTTTTGTGCATGTTTTGCTCTGCCATAATGTCCCTCTTCTCTTAGAAATATCACAGTGTGTTTACCTACTATACGAATGACTGAGACCTCTCAGTTACAAATACCTATGTCTTGCTCGTATTTTTGTAACATATCCTGAATGTTGGTACATGTTACGGGTAGTGCGTCTAGTCTTTGCTCCATAGGCAAAGCAAGAGATGCCCGAACGGTGTTTACAATTCAGCATGGCAATGTACAAAGGAGATTACACCAATGGCGACAAAGCATCCAGCGCAGGAGCATCATACTAAAGCGGCAGAGCATCACGAGGAAGCGGCAAAACATCATCGCGCCGCAGCCGATGCCCATGACAAAGGCGAACACGAAAAAGCCGACCACCATGCTCAGGTAGCTCATGGACACCATGCCGAAGCCACGCACCACGCGACAGAAGCTGCCAAGAAACATGCCGCCACCGCGAAAGAGTCAAAATAACCTCTTTCTTGCTTCTTATACTAAGACACCCTGTTCAGACGAAACAACATACTTGAACAGGGTGTCTTAGTCTTCTCGTAACTAAACGTCTGCTTCGCGACGGTTATACGAACGGTGAGTATCTGTCGGAACGCCCGTTCCCGAAATTGCGTATAAGCTAGTATCTCATCCTTCGACCATTGTGTTTTTACGCTGGTTAAGATTTCCCGCCAATTAGCAATTTTTCGCTACCATGTCTTAACCCGCTTGCAACGTAATTCAATACTCTGTATGATATCCTCTAAGATAGGTACGTATGTTTTTAAACACACACTCATTGCTCTCTATTTGCTCTTTATGCCTAATATCTACCTTCTAAATGCTTTATACAGTACACGCTATGCATCCTGAAAAATATTTTTACTCATGAATGGACAACAAATGTTATGGCACACATATCAGACATAACTCCTACCGAAACAGCAAAGAAAATAGTAGCGATCACAGAAACAGAGCGACACCTTCTACTGGAAACGTGGAATCAAACCGCTGTTGACTATCCGCTCGACCTTTGCTTACATACCGCTATAGAGGCGCAGGTTGAACGCACACCAGACGCGCTTGCGGTTCTCTTCGAGCAGTATACTCTTACCTATAGAGAACTTAATACACGCGCAAACCAGCTTGCCCACTATTTACAAGGGCTTGGAGTTGGCCCCGATGTGCTAGTTGGTGTTTGTATGGAGCGTTCGCTGGAATTGGTAATCGCGCTTCTGGCAATCTTGAAGGCTGGGGGGGCCTATGTACCGTTGGATCCCAGCGCACCTGTAGAGCGTCTAACCTTTATGCTCACGGATATGCAAACGCCAGTGTTGCTGACGCAACAACGTCTGCTTGCGTTACTCCCCGAACATATACCAACACATATCTGCCTCGATACAGAGTGGGCGCGAATTGCCAACGAAACAACTACCAATCCCGTTAGCGCGGTTTCGGCCTCTAATCTCTGCTATACCATCTATACATCCGGCTCTACGGGCCAGCCCAAAGGCGCGATGAATATACACCGGGGACTTGTGAACCGCTTATACTGGATGCAACACACGTACCGGTTGACGGCGATGGATCGTGTGCTACAGAAGACGCCCTTTACCTTCGATGTTTCCGTCTGGGAGTTCTTCTGGCCCCTTCTGACGGGCGCGACTCTGGTTGTCGCGAAACCCGGCGGACATCAGGACGCGCATTATCTCGCAGATTTGATTGTCGCACAGGAGATTACAACACTCCATTTTGTTCCCTCGATGCTACAGATATTTCTTCAGGAGTCAGACGTAGTACGATGTAATGCGAGTCTCAAACGGGTCATCTGTAGCGGTGAGGCATTGCCGTTTGAGTTGCAGGAGCGTTTCTTCGCACGCATCGATGCTGAGCTACACAACCTGTATGGCCCAACCGAAGCTTCGATTGACGTGACGTACTGGCAGTGTCAGCGTGACAACCAACAGCGCGTCGTGCCGATTGGTCGCCCTATCGCCAATACACAGATATATCTGCTGGACGCCACCATGCAACCTGTGCCGATTGGAGCAGCTGGCGAACTCTATATAGGAGGCGTTGGGGTCGCGCGTGGCTATCTCAACCGCGCGGAATTGACAAAAGAGTGCTTTGTCGCTGACCCTTTCAGTAGCGATAATGAAGCACGCCTGTACCGTAGTGGCGATTTAGCACGCTATCGACCCGATGGCGTGATTGAATATCTGGGACGCATTGACCATCAGGTAAAGATTCGTGGCCTGCGTATCGAACTGGGTGAGATCGAGTCAGTGCTGCTACAACATCCCGCCGTGCGCGAAGTGGTACTTTCGGCACGTGAGGATATCCCCGGCGATCAACGTCTGGTTGCTTATATCGTCCCTGCTCACGGTCAGGCTCCCACCAGCACAGAGTTGAGAGTATACTTGAAGGCGCGACTCTTGCCATACATGGTGCCTTCGACCTTTGTTTTGCTCGCTGCCTTACCGCTTCTCTCGAATGGAAAGGTCAATCGGCACGCCCTACCCGCTCCTAGTTCCAGTAGAAACACGGAGGCAGAGCCGTTTGTAGCACCGACATCACTTATAGAGCAACAGTTGGCAACAATTTGGGAAGACCTTCTACAGGTGCATCCCATTGGTATTCACGATAACTTTTTTGATCTGGGTGGACATTCGCTTCTCGTGATGCGTCTGGTTGACCGCGTTACACAGGTATGCGGCGCAACACTCTCGCTTTCCACAATCTTCGCGAAACCAACCATCGCGCAACTCGCGGCAGCACTGGCGAGTGAGGCCGAGGTCAAGTCACGCACACCGCTTATCATGGTACAACAGGGTGAAGGGAAACGCCCCTTTTTCTTCTTACATGGCGCGTCAACCGGCGGCGCATTCTACTGTTTTCCTCTGGCACGCGCGTTGGGTAAAGAGCAACCCTTTTATGCAATGGAACCGTACAGACTTGACGACCTGCTGGTTCCCCCCAGTTTGGAAGTTATGGCGGCGGCACACCTCGATGCTATCCGCGCGGTTCAAGCAGAAGGGCCGTATCTGCTTGGGGGCTTCTGCAATGGCGCGCTCATGGCGTATGAGGTCGCACGACAACTACGAACAATGGGGCAAGAGGTAGATATGCTGTTTCTGGTCGACCCAGCAGACCCGCCGCACTTCACGCTTCCCTTGCGGCTCGCTAGCCGCCTGTGCGATCTTCTTTACTTGAGTGAAGCGCAGCAGTTACAGTGGTTTCTTCGCCTGCGCCATTTTTATGCACTGCTTCCACACACACGTAGCATCGAGGGGATTGAGCAGTTACGCGAGATAGACCCACATATGACCACGCTCTTTCCAGGCACAGAAGTCTTACGCAAAGACTACGTGGGCGTACTTGCGTGGGCCATCTCCGAATATGTTTTTCGTCCATACTCTGGAAAAATCGCGGTTATCTGGGCCGAACAAGAGCAGTTCGCGGGCGTGTGGCAAAAGAAATCCGCACGTGAGAAGAAAATTAGCCTACATTTCGTGCGTGGCACACACACAACGTGTAGAACAACGTATCTTGCAGATCTAGCAGAGCAATTGCGTCTCCGTCTACACGAGGCCCAGGCATAGTAAGCAGGGAATGTATTATACTGATTTCTTGAGTAAATCTTGAGTATTCCAGTATATTCTTCTCACTTTTTTTATATACAATCCATATGGGTTCTAAATTCGTATATTCTTTTGTCAATATATATACTTTTGTAAGGGGAAACACATGAGAACAGTCTTTGGAGGCCATGCGGGGTGGCGCCTTCGCTTCGCAACGAAAAGCACGCTTTTCTGTATCGCGCTGCTAGTTCTCATCGTAGGAACGGCGAGTTTTGCCTTTGCCTCTACCACAAAGTCGCGTTTAACACTCAACACGGCAGTTCCCAAGACTGTCGCAACAGATGGTGCAGACCAGTGGCGGCATGATACAACAGCGACGCAGCTCGTATCGCCTACGCCACTGCTCAGTGTAAAACACATCAGTATCTCGCCTCTTTTCGACACGTACTACGCGAGTCACAGAGCGGTGAACAGTCTGGGCGACCCACTCACGTTCGCGGTGCCAATCGACTACGGCTGGTTACAGTTTTTTACGGCTGGTGCGTTATTCGTGCCAACACAAACAATGGCACCAGCGCAGAAGAAGACTTCACCCACACCACACGTAACACAAGACTTACTTTCAAGCCTCATTCGTACAGGTACAAAAGATACTACCACCGGCGTTGTACGCCTTCCACTTCTACAAACACTGCTTACGGTAGGTAGTCGCGCACCCGTTGGCGGAGCGGGTAGCACAATAACCTATATTGACCTACGCAATGCAACAAATCCTGATCTGATGCTTACGGCATCGGCTGCGCTCATCATTGACAGCGCAACCACTTATGGAGCGGGGATGTTTGTAGTTGGTGGAATGCGTGGTAAGAACCGCGTGGGACATATCATAGCGCAACCCTTCTGGAACTACATCAATCGGTCAGACATTGCCCCCGATGGCTGGCAGACCACCATTGGGATGCCCCTTACCAACGCGCTCTCATTTACGCGTACAGATAATGGGATACTTCATCATATACTGGTACAGGTATTTTCTCACAACAGCTTACTTTTCGATGAAGATATGCCTGTATCAGCACAATCAGCAATTTCCTTTCTGTCTATAGGAAATGACTACCTTCGCACCTTTGGGTTGCCAACCATTAAGCTCGATACAGCTAAAGCGGTCTGGCTACAGAGCGATACCGCGATACTCGATCATCCAGGCACAGGACATGAAATAGCTCACATCGGGCAAAATTTTCCGCTACAGCTTTTGGGCAACACGCTCTGGTTTGGCGGCAAACTCTGGTACAACGTGCGCTGGTCTACGTCTAAAACAACGTATACAGGTTGGGTCGATGCAAACGCGATTACATTTACTCTGCCCAGATCTGGCCCTGCTAAAGCTTCACTTGATGCAGTTTTGCCCGATATAAGCACATACTTACAAGGTATAGGCACTAACGTGGGTGTGGTACTCTATGATGTCACACGCGACACCTACTACACATACAATAGTTCAACGCAATTTATTGTAGCAAGCTCTATGAAAGTGCCAATTATGCTGACCTTCCTTGACACGGTCGAGCAGCAGGGGCGTGAACCCAATGATAATGAAAATGGCTTGCTTACTACAATGATTGAAAACTCGAATAACGACTCTGCTTCCGCGCTCTTCGATGCCGTTGGAGGTGCTGAGGGCATCGCGACCTATATGCAGAAGATCGGCATTGATGGTCTTAGTCCAGACCAGGACTCGTGGGGATACAGTGTCATAACACCACAAGCAATGGTAGATATACTGACACTACTTTATCAGGGAAAGATTTTGAATGAGACACATCGTTCTCTTGCGTTCAACCTCATGGAAAATGTCCAACCCGATCAACAGGTTGGCGTTGGTGATACCGCCCCTGGGGGCGCAGTTGTGGCACTGAAAGACGGCTGGGTTCCTGGCCCTGATACTCTATGGGCAACGAACAGTTCGGGCATTATTACCATTGGACAGGAAACCTATATTCTCTCTGTTTATACACAGGAGCAACAATCACTCGACGATGGACAGGCTATTGTACGCCATATATGTAGCTCCATTTCTGCCCTGTATAGCTAGTTCCTGAGTATGATATACTAGAGAGGATACATGGGACAAAATATCTTCCCTGAAAGGCAGAACGGCATGGTTGAAAACGCATGGAATACGTCGCTCTACGATCAGAAACACGCTTTCGTCTCTGAATATGGCAAAGGTCTTTTGCCTCTGCTTGAGCCACAGAGTGGGGAAGTGATTCTTGATCTGGGGTGTGGTTCGGGACACCTGGCACACATGATTGCACAGTCAGGAGCACGGGTCACGGGTATTGACAGCGCGACAAGTATGATCGAAGCTGCCCGTGCCACATATCCTGACATAGAGTTTTTTGTAGCTGACGCACAGAATTTCGCATTTCCCTTCTCGTTCGATGCGATTTTCTCGAACGCCGCGCTTCACTGGGTGCGAGACGCGGAACGTGCGGTACAACATATGGCGGCGGCGTTGAAGCTGGGGGGAAGGTTGGTCGCGGAATTCGGGGGGAAGGGCAATGTGGCGACCATCACAATGGCGGTTGAGCAATCGCTATGGGAACTGGCCCATGTCAGAGCGGACTTCGGATGGTACTTTCCCTCAATCGGCACGTATGCGTCTTTGCTAGAACAACATGGCTTCATCGTGAGAAGCGCGGCACTTTTTGACCGCCCAACCCTCCTGTCAGAGGGGGATGCAGGCTTACGAAACTGGATTGCTATGTTTGGAGAGCGTGTCTTCACAGGTATTGCACCGGAACTCAAACAACAGGTACTCAAACGCGCCGAAGAACTGACACGCACCCAGCTTTTCAAAGGCGGTCACTGGTTCGCAGACTACAAACGTCTGAGGATTGTCGCATATAAAGAGGAACAATAGTTTCAGAGTGATAGTTCTATCATAAAATGTGTGTGCGTGCCGACACTCCTATCAGCACGCACACTCTTTTCACCCGTTGCGCTTAGCCCCAATGCTGGCGGAGCCGTGGCAAGATTTCTTTTGAGTACAATTGCAGGAAACGGGACTGGTCATCACCGGGGGCGTGAAAGATCAGGTTCGTGAAGCCAAGTTCCAGATACGGACGTATCTGCTCGATGTGCTCTTCCGTGTCGCTAGAGACAAGCCAGCGTTTGTGTGCCTGATCCGCGACGGCCTCGGCTTTGCGCTCCATCTCGCGTGCGTCGTGGATGTTAGCCTTGTCCTCGGCAGGTAACGCGAGGGCGGCCCAGATGCGCGTGTCTGCCATTGCGCGGTCACGGTCAGTATCAAATGAAACCTTGATTTCAATGGTGCACTCTATCGTCTCAGGGTCACGGCCCGCTGCCTTCGCACCCTCCTCTACTGCTGGTAACAACTGGTCACGATAAAGCGAGTCGCCTTTACCCGACGTACAGATAAAGCCATCACCAACTCTACCCGCGAACTTTGCCGCGACAGGGCCACCTGCACCAATGTAGATAGGCACTGGCTGCTTGGGCTTATCATAGATGGTTGCATTGCGCGTGTGGTAATATTCACCATCAAAGGTAACAATATCTTCCGTCCACAACTGCTTAATCAGTGCAACTGCCTCGCGCAAACGTGCCAGTCGCTCTTTTGGAGCAGGCCAATCAGTCGCGGTAACAGCAACCTCGTTGAGTGACTCACCTGATCCCACACCAAGAATCACACGCCCTGGATTGAGTACCGCTAGCGTCCCAAACGCCTGCGCGATAACGGCGGGCGGGTAGCGGAACGTTGGCGTCAGGACGCTGGTTCCAAGCTCGATACGTGTTGTACGCTCGCCAACCGCGCCAAGCCAGACGAGCGCGGATGGCGCGTGTCCATTGGTGTGTCGCCACGGTTGAAAGTGATCGCTAATCCATACACTATCGAAACCACATGCCTCGGCCTCGACTGAAAAGTCGATCAGTTGGCGTGGGCCAAACTGCTCTGCTGAAGCCTTGTATCCCAGCTTTAAGGGATGCTTTGCCATGATAAGTCTCCTCTATCGTTTTAGCTATCTTGCAATAAGAGGAAGGGAAGGTATAACCTCTGGTCGGTTGTATCTGGCCTTTCCCTTGCATTTTATCATGTGCGAACGTTGTGCGTATGCTTTGGCTTTCAGCTACCCACCAAAAAAGGATAGAATGAAGAGTGTTCAATATACGACAGCAAATAGAAAAGAAAGGTTCATTTCATATGATTGATAATACACGACCACAACTCATCAAGCCTGGCACCTTTGGCATCGCGGTTGCCGCGGACTCGCGGCGCGGCGTGTTCGACGCGCACAACGAAAGCCTTCTGGCGAAAAATACCGCCATTGACGCCGTTTTTATTGGCGACTCCATCACCGATATGTGGGCAACCGATGCCTATTTTCAAGGTACACAGGGAATGATCGTCAATCGCGGCATTGGTGGTGATCGCACATCGTTTGTACGCAAACGGTTCGATGGCGATGTTATACAGCTACACCCACGTCTGGTAGTTATCATGATTGGCGTCAATAATTTCTGGGATATCGATATCTGGTGGGACGCATCGCAGGTGCGAACGCCCGAAGCAATCGAAGAAGAGATCATTGCAGATGTTTCGGCAATGCTTAAAGACGCATTGACGCACACTATCACGGTTGCGCTATGCAGTATCTTACCAACAAATATCGCGTTCAGTAGTAACGGCACGATAAAAAATACAGCTGTCAAGCGCGTGAATGAACGCTTGAAACACCTTGCTCAAGAGTTACAGGGCGTTTTCTTTGTCGATTATCATAGCCAGTTCGTCGCCAGCGATAGCCTGACACTCCGCGACTATATAGCTGACGATGGCCTTCACCCCCATGCGATAGGCTATGAAATCATGGCAAACATTCTCCTAAATACACTTAAAGAAGCGAATATCACTGTTTTGCAAGCGCGTTAGCCGATAATATGATTGCGCTTCGCTACTGTACGGAACGCACAAGGCTGGTTCTAATGGCAATGTCTACGAAGATATGAGTACAATAACAGGGAGGGAACCGTGCGCCGTTTTTATGAGAACAAAGAAGTAAGGAGAACTAACATATGCTCCTCGCTGGTGATATTGGCGGAACGAAAACAGAACTCGCGGTGTATGAGTCTGTTACCGCTTTGGCAATGCCCATCGCAAATGATATCTTCCACAGTAAAGAGTACAAGGGATTAGAAGATATCGTGCGCGAGTTTCTTGGGAAACACAAGGTGGAAGTAGACCGTGCCTGCTTCGGTGTGGCTGGCCCTGTTGTCGCGGGCAAAGCAACCATCACAAATCTGCCCTGGACTATCGAGGCGTCACTGCTCAAAAATGATCTCAAGCTCAGATCGGTTGTGCTAATGAACGATTTAGAAGCTATCGCCTCCGCCGTACCCTTTCTACAACATACGGAATTGGAGACGCTGAACATTGGTGAGCCTGCCGTGAATGGGCCACTTGCGGTAATTGCTCCAGGTACAGGGCTGGGTGAGGCATTTTTGACATGGGATAGTCAGAGCTATCTGGCCCACACATCTGAGGGCGGACATGCCGACTTTGCCCCTACTGACGAGTTACAGATAGGTCTATTGCGCTACCTCCAACCGCGCTTCGAGCATGTCAGCTATGAGTGGGTTTGCTCTGGACACGGAATGCCTAACCTGTACGCATACCTCAAAGAGACTCGCTATGCCGAGGAGCCAGCATGGTTGACGGAACAGCTCGCACAGGCCAAAGACCCTAATGCAGTGATTGCCCAGGCCGCGCTCGATAAAGCCGACCCATTATCCGTCGCAACAATCAAGCTGTTTGTCTCGATCCTGGCGGCTGAAGCGGGCAACCTCGCGCTGAAAATACTCTCAACCGGAGGTCTTTACATTGGTGGCGGTATTCCACGCCACGTTTTGCCCTTTGTGAAAGACGCGTCGTTTATGCAAGCTTTTTTACATAAGGGACGCCTGTCCGAAGTGTTAAAGCCTATGCCTGTGCATGTAATTATGAATGCAAAGGTGGGACTACAGGGCGCGGCATATCGCGGCTTCTCGCTTGCAAGGCACAATGAGTAGTTTTTTTATAGAAAGGGTACGTTTTATGAATACTGCCGAACAACTGGAAAACGCACATTTGCTAGTCATTCAGACGGTCAATAACTTTCCCGAAGCGGAGTGGGATATACCTACCCTAAAGGATAGGTGGACGGTGAAAGAGATCGTCGCGCACCTTGCGGACTACGAACATGTACTACAGGATGTGCTCAACACTTTTCTGGCAGAGACGCCTGATACACCGTATCTCTCAGTGTTTATTAGACAATTCACTGATTACAATGGTGACTTCGATAAGGTACAGCTTGGTGAGCGCGGTAACTATACTGCTCAGCAGGTCATCGCCGAATATCAGGAGGTACAGTCTGAGACAACAGGGCAACTTGCGCGTATTCCTGTTGAGACGCTTGGACAACAAGGCACGCTTCCCTGGTATGGGAAAGGGCACAGCTTGAACGATTTTATTGGTCGCCTGACGGGCCATATACAGCTTCATTGCGAAGAAATTACAGCGTTTCGTACCCGTGAGCAGCAGTAGCAAAAGCGTGAAGGAGCAATCATGAAAGCGGTCTTATGCAAAGCCTATGGCCCGCCGGAGCAACTTGTTGTTGAAGAGGTTGAGGCCTTAACTCCTACATCGGGGCAGATTGTACTCGCGGTGAAAGCGTGCGGCGTCAACTTTCCTGATACATTGATTATTCAGGGGAAATACCAGTTCAAGCCAGAGATGCCATTTTCGCCGGGGGGCGAGGTTGCGGGCGTCGTCAAATCTCTTGGCGAGGGCGTTACAGGTGTACATGTGGGAAGTCGCGTCATCGCCTTCACTGGCTGGGGTGGTTTTGCAGAAGAGGTTGCCACAGACGCATCCAAGCTTATCTCGATACCCGCTGGCATGGACTTTCCCACCGCCTCGGCGTTTGTAATGACCTATGGCACGTCGTACCATGCGTTGAAAGATCGGGCAAAGCTGCAAGCTGGGGAAACGGTGCTTGTGCTGGGGGCGGCGGGCGGCGTTGGACTCGCTGCAATCGAGATCGCGAAGGTCATGGGAGCGCGGGTCATTGCCGCAGCGTCAACCGATGAAAAGGGGATTGTGTGTAAAGAGCATGGGGCCGACGAGTTCATTAATTATAGCACCGAAGACCTCAAAGAGCGGATGAAAGCTCTCACGAAGGGTAACGGCGTTGATGTTGTGTATGATCCCGTTGGCGGTGCCTATTCTGAAAGCGCGTTACGTGGCATAGCATGGGGAGGCCGCTATCTCGTAATCGGATTCGCCACTGGCGACATTCCACGTATTCCCCTCAACCTGACATTGCTCAAAGGCTGCTCAATTGTTGGCGTGTTCTGGGGAGCCTTTGTCGCACGCGAGGGCAAGCGCAATCAACAAAACCTGCAAGAGCTACTGAACTGGTTCCAAACGGGCAAAATTCACCCGTTGATCTCCGCGACCTATTCGCTTCAAGACGCGCATCATGCCCTCAATGCTATGATGCAGCGCAAGGTCAAAGGGAAAGTCGTACTTTTGACCGACAAGTAAACATCACAACATATGAGTTCGGTATCCTATATCGACCAGAGCGAGGAGGTACTACATACATGGCGCGTCTCGTGCTAATTTCGGCTCCAATTGAGCAAGTATGGGTAGAGCGTTTACAGCGCGTCTCATCTGACATTACAATTGAAAAGGTAGCCTCTTTACCCGTTGAGGACAAACATTGGCAAGAGGTTGAGGTACTCTACGGCTTTCCCTGGAAAGTTCCTGAGCCAGAGGTAGTACCACGTCTGCGCTGGGTACAACTCTACTCCGCCGGTGCTGACCGCTTGCTGACACATCCTCTTTATCAGATGGACACGCTTATTACAACAGCGAGCGGTGTACATGCGATCAATATCGCGGAATATGTGTTCGCGATGACGCAAGCGTGGTATCGGAATATCCCGCAATTGCTTGCCTGGAAAAAAGGCAAAGAGTGGAAGTCAGATAAAGAGAGTATCGATACAACAACCGAAGAGTTGCACGGCAAGACGCTGGGTATTGTCGGTTATGGTAGTATTGGACGGCAGATCGCACGCCTCGCACGAGCGTATGGAATGCGCGTCCTTGCGATGCAACATGGAACAAATCGCAAAGACACAGGTTTTCAATTTCCCGATGTTGGAGATCCAGAAGGCACACTACCGCATCAATATTACACCTTCAAACAACTGTACGACATGCTCAACGTCTGTGATATTGTTGTGGCAGCAGTTCCCTTGACCACAGAGACAAAGGCGATGTTCAACGCTGCTGCTTTTCACTCAATGAAGCGCAGTGCTTTCTTTGTTAATATCGCGCGTGGCAATGTCTGCGACGAGACCGCGCTTATCGCTGCGTTAGAGAGCAAGCAGATCGCTGGTGCCGCCCTCGATGTATTTGAGCAGGAGCCGCTTCCCGCGACCTCTCCATTATGGGATATGCCGAATGTACTGATGAGTCCGCACGACTCAGGCGTAACACCACACTATAATGAGCGGGCCGCTACCATTTTCGAGGCAAACCTGCGCCGCTATCTCGCTGGCGAGCCGCTCTATAATCTCGTGGACAGACAACGAGGGTACTAAAAAATGAAGGTTGCGATGGGCAAGGTTGTGTTGAAACGTGCAAGGTTGAGCAAGAACACAGGGAGATCGTGAGAGTCTCCCTGCCCCCCTATATCCCTACCCCTCAATGCTTGCACTACTACTATTCAGGGATGACACATACAACGGCGGTGCAGTTGTGAAACCCACTGAATTGCCCCTCTGCTCGCGCTATCTGCCCATGTGAATTACACCCAACATAGGGTATTGGTGCCAGTTTATTTTTTACCGCATCCAACTCGTACCCAAACTTGTACCCCATGCGTAGTCGGGTCGCCACACAATCAAAGAAAAGGGCCACCGCCGGTTTACTGCCATACAGGTTTTGTAGCGCGGCACCCGTCGCGCTAACCGCAGCTTCGGCAGCAGATACACTAGAGGTCTGCATGATGTTGATTCTTGACCGCGCAGGCACCTCCGCAGCACACAGAACAGAGCCATCAGCACTAAAGGCAAGCGGCACACGGAGTCTATGACCAGCACCGGTATCTATACCGATCAGGTTATGCAGGAAAAACGGTAGAGGATTGTTTATATCGAGTGTCTGGCCCGTCGCTAGTGCGTATTCTTGAAACGCCTGTATCGCTGGTTCTCCATCAATACTTACGATGTGCATTCCGTTGGCTTCTGTCACAAATAGACTTTCACTCGCGGGCCGCCACCCATGACGCACGCCAATTCCGATGGGTTTCTTCGAGAGCATTTCGAGCGCGACTACACCACCAGAAACAACTTCTGTATCATAGAAAACGGGTGTGTGACTGAATTGTGCGTTATCACCCGCTCCACCACCAAAGAATTGATACGCGCCTGCCGTGAAAAGCGTCAACTGCTCTACCAGCTCATCCGTGAGTCCCGCGAGTGCGTCCGTTAACACAATTGCCGAACGATGCCGTTGTTCTTCGGCGTGGTTGCCTTGAAACGTGGAGACAACCGCTTCTGCTGCTGCTTGCTGGTTTTTGCTCAAATCGCGTCCAACACCAAGCGAGAATGTGATGTCCTCTGAACGAAGCGCAACCGCGCTTGCAGTTCCTTCACCATATATCTTGTTTGTGAACTCACCCGCCGACGAACATCCTACAAGTAAAGCAGGCGAACAGGTCTGCTTGAGCACTTCCAGCAACTTCACTTGATCGTAGGTAGGCGCGGCAAAAAGAATAACCACGTCGGGCTGACCCTGCATCGTTTCCTTAATTTGGAGACCAAGTGCTCTACCAGCATTACTGCTATCAGGGTGGTTTGTGTACACAACGGAAGATTCTGTCACGTCGGTTTTCCTTCTTTTCCTAAACGACAAAACAAAACACTACTATTGCTTGCTCTACAAGAGAAATATATGCTCGCTTCTCTTCATAGACACAATATTTTATGGACGCTACGGTGATTGTCTTCTATCATAGCATACTATAGAGTAAATGAGAAGAGTCTTTTACGTACCATACACGCCAAAGTTTTTTTGTATACTCAACACATAATACCGTTCTCTTGCTTGTAATCTTGTGTATCTTTCCACCATTTTTGGCCCAGTGCCTGATTGCGCCCTCATTCGATAGAGAGGTACAATATTCTTATGGTTACGTATATACCATCATTTCAAGGAGAGCAGTATGCCCCAGCTAGACCTGACCCTCGACCAGCTATTAGCCACGACCCGTTCGGTACGCAAACGTCTCGACCTAACGCGACCAGTCGAGTTGGAGATAATTCGCGAGTGCCTGGAACTTGCGTTACAGGCACCCACAGGTAGTAATAGTCAGCGTTGGCATTTCATGGTCGTGACCGACGCGGAAAAGCGGCTCGCCATCGCTGATCTGTACCGCAAATCATTCGCGGCCTACCGCAATGTTCCCCCACCTGCAAACAGATTGGCGGAAGATTCGCCACGTATGCAGACGCAAAAGCGCGTGGTAGACTCGGCGGACTACCTCGCGGAACACCTGCATGAGGTTCCTGTCTTTGTTATTCCCTGTATCGCTGGCCGTCTTGAGAAACTGTCATTAGAGGGGCAAGCGGGTTCCTGGGGATCGATTCTCCCTGCCGCATGGAGCTTTATGCTCGCGGCACGCGCACGCGGCCTCGGCTCTGCCTGGACAACGCTACACCTCACCTACGAAAAAGAAGCGGCGGCGATTCTGGGTATTCCCTACGAAAAGATCACACAGACCTCGCTCTTACCTGTTGCATACACCATCGGCACAGATTTCAAGCCTGCACCGCGTGAACCATTAGATACAGTATTGCACCTCAACGAATGGTAAAAGTCTCGAAGAGATGATATAACATTGAGGAGAAGCGAGCTACCACATTTTGAGTAGAGGAGCATTTCTTTTTATGACAACTCACAACGCACAGGACCCATTTGCGTATTTGTATCCACATGAGTTTTTTGTTCTCACGACCTATCGCAAGGATGGTACAGCAGTACCAACTACCGTCTGGTTCGCGCATAATCAGGGGAAAATATACATCACTACTAGCCGTAGCGCAGGAAAAATCAAACGCGTCCGCAACAATGGACACGTCGAGATGACGCCCTCTGACCGCACGGGCAATCTGCTGGGTGAGCCGTCTGCGACAGGACGCGCACGCGAAAGCACGGACACCGAACGGACTCATGCCCGCGCCATTCTCGCGCAAAAATATGGCGAAATGTTTGAGCGTGTCGCAGGCCCCGATAGCCCTGAACGCACGTATATCATAGTGGAACCATAACGCCGCCATTGCTAGTTGAGCGCGACTACAGAAGTTGCCGCGCTCAACCTCACAGAGACACACAAAAGTAGCCGGAGATATAAGAAAGAAGAAAGAGATGAGGAATGTTTTCACGTACCGATTTGTTTTATTCTATGATAGAAGCAACACAGAACACTTTTGCATTACTCACGCACTCTACTCTCCGATATATTTATAAGCTCTTTTATAACGACACGTATACACCCTATTTGTGCTATATTTTTATTCAATGGAACAAAAAGCACATGCGAAACGTATAGATATAGGAAAGGATATATGTATGCCCATACGACAACAACCCGCATGGAGAGATGGGCATGACCCTCTCAGACGAACAGGCGAAATAGAGACGCCCTATTCGAGTACGCCGCGGCGTCTCTCGAATACCGGACGAACATCACCACGTCCCGAAGACGAGGAGGCGGCAATGTCTGACGAAGACACGACACGCTTTGACTATGATACGCAAAGCATTATTGCGCTTGAGCCAAAGACGCAACGTAGGCAAACGAGCAGATATCCAACCTCGGCAGGGGCCGCCAACAGACAAAACACCGCAGCACGCCAACAAGCCAGTGCTGCCAACAGACAGAGCACTGAAGCACACCAACAAGCCAGTGTTGCCAACAGACAAAACACCGCAGCACGCCAACAAGCCAGTGCCGCTAACAGACAAACTACAGACGCACAACAGCAGGCCAGTGCCGCTAACAGGCAAAACACCGCAGCACGCCAACAGGCCAGTGCCGCTAACAGACAAACTACAGGTGTGAGGCCACAGGTTACACCCGCGAGTGCTGCTAACAGACAATCAACCATTGGAAGACAGCAAGTGGTGTCATCTGCGAACATCGCGAACAGACAAACGACCTCGCCGCGCCAATCAAGCAGAGAGCTTGTAGTAACCAGTCCTTCTTACAGACACCCTAGCGGGCCACGCCAGGATAGTAGTCAGCTTGGAACGAAGGTAGTGCCGCAACCACAACAGCGAAAACAATTTCACTGGTTGGTTCCTACTGGCATGACTATGATTATTACTATTCTGTGCTATCTCCTACTCTATGGCGCATGGACAGGTGGGCATAGCCTGTACAACAATTTGACATACGGAACGACGACGCGCACCTCGCATCTTGAAGCGTTTGTAGGCGACCACGACTCTATTTCGGCTCCCACACACTTCATGGCGGTCAACTTGCGTGGCACGATTGATGTTATCGAGTTTCCCGGCAGCGATGTGACGCACGCGAAGGTCTATCCAGGCCCGCACCTGCTCTGGTCGAATGCTGACAAGGCCATCGTAACTCTCGAAGTAAAACCAGGAAACAACTCTCGGCAACCTGACATCATCGTACACATTCAAGGCGATACAGACCTGCTTTTCCGTCAGACTACCGCGACCTTTGTTTTACACAACAACGGTTCTGGTTTCTCGCCGATGGTAGCAAAACCTTAGATAACATCAAACGGCTCCCGACAGAATGTTTTCGGGAGCCGTTTTCGCTCTTTCCTCGTTATGCTCCTGTTTGTGCCGCGACAATCAACTCGTGAATCTCAGTCGTGGATAGCCGCTCAATATCCACACGGTCTCCTTCTTTTGTGACTGCAAAGAGATGCTTCTGACCCTGCTCATCACGAAGAAAATTGTACAGCGTTTGCGCGACAGCCTGTGGTGCCTGTTCCGCGTTTTCGCTGATGCCGATGCCGACAAGAGCCGGTATCGTAGCGTCGGGTGCCTCCACAAGCTCCACCATCACACCATGAATATATTTAAGTTGGTGTTCGAGCATTTTAAGATGCTCTTTTGTGTCCGACGTGAACTCTAGTGTGAGCGTTGTTTCCATGAATATCCTGCTTTCTTCTCACGCTTAACGTGTATTAGCTTTGCGGTAACGAACAATGAGCGCATTCGTCGAACTGTCATGTGTCAGGTTTGGCTCTTCAGTATTCTGCAATTCGGGAATGATGCGCGTAGCCAGAACTTTGCCCAGCTCGACACCCCACTGGTCGAACGAGTTGATGTGCCAGATTGTTCCCTGCACAAAGACCTTGTGTTCGTATAACGCGATCAGTTTGCCCAGTACCTCTGGTGTCAGGCGATCCGCAAGTATCGTATTGGTCGGGTGATTGCCCTCAAACGTGCGGTGCGGCACCTGCGCCGCCGCGACGCGATCCGCCGTAACTTCTTCCGGCGTTTTGCCGAACGCGAGTGCTTCAGTCTGCGCGAAGAAGTTCGCCATCAGCAGATCGTGATGTGGGGGAAGAGTATTGAGAGAACGCGTAAAGCCAATGAAATCACACGGAATAAGCTTTGTTCCCTGATGAATGAGCTGGTAAAACGCATGCTGCCCATTCGTTCCGGGTTGCCCCCAGATAATAGGCCCCGTCTGATAATTGACGGTGTTGCCATCCAAATCGACATGCTTGCCATTGCTCTCCATGTCAAGCTGTTGTAGGTACGAACTAAGATATTCAAGGTACTGGTCATAGGGCAGTACCGCGACGGTTTGCGCTCCAAAAAAGTTGTTGTACCAGATGCCAAGTAGCCCAAGCAGAATGGGCAGGTTGCGCTCGAATGGTGCCGTGCGGAAATGCTCGTCCATCGCGTGGAAGCCGGCGAGCATCTCGCGAAAGTGGTCTGGCCCAACCGCGATCATCAGGGAAAGACCAATTGCGGAGTCATAGGAATAGCGACCACCAACCCAATCACTGAACTCGAACATATTGGCGGCGTCGATACCAAACTTCGTCACCTCTTTAGCGTTGGTTGAGACCGCAACAAAGTGTTTGGCAATCGCGGCATCATCGTGCAACGCTCCCAGGCACCACGCGCGGGCCGAGCGTGCGTTTGTCAATGTTTCGAGCGTGGTGAACGTTTTCGACGACACAATAAACAACGTCTCCGCAGGATTGAGGTCGCGTGTCGCTTCCGCGAAATCCGTGCCATCGACGTTGGAGACGAAGCGAGCCGTGATATCGCGATCACTGTAATAGCGCAACGCGGCATAGGCCATGTGTGGGCCGAGGTCAGAACCACCAATACCGATGTTGACGATGTTACGGATACGCTTGCCCGTGTAGCCCTGCCATTCACCGCTTCGCACGCGATTGGAGAAGTCCGCCATCCTGTCAAGCACAGCGTGAACACCAGGAACGATATTTTCGCCATCAACCAGAATGGTTGCGTCTCTGGGCGCACGCAATGCGATGTGCAACACGGCGCGGTTCTCGGTGACGTTGATCTTCTCACCCTTAAACATCGCGTCGATACGTTCGTGTATGCCCGATACCTCTGCCAATGCCAGTAAAAGCTGCATGGTTTCATCGGTGACACGGTTCTTCGAGTAATCTAGATAGACCCCTTCGGCCTCAAGTGTAAACCGCTCGCCACGCTTTGCGTCTTCGGCAAAGAGTGTACGCAAGTGTATGTTCTGCACTTTTTGAAAGTGGTCTTGCAGAGCTTTCCATGTTGGACGCTGCATGAGCGGTGTAGTGTCAATAACCATATCTGATGCTCCTTTTTTACGTATTCGTGTGTGTTTTTCTGTAAACGGCACCATGCTAAGTGTATCACGTTTCCAAACATGCCTAAATTTCCTATCGATGAACCTTTCGTGAGTAGCTATACGTGATATAAAATGAAAGCTCTCTATAGTATTATCCTTACAGGAAGGTTTGAAATATCTCATGGCAAATTCTTTTTTTTCTGATAACCCAATGAATGTCTATCTTCGCGCGGGACTGCTTGGCTTTGTAACGGGATTACGCTCTATGACGCCATTTGCGCTACTCAACTGGACGCGCCGCGTGGGCGTTGACGCCGATTCGACGATTGACCAGTTTCTCGATGCCCCCGCGAGTCGCGTTGTCTCAAGCATGCTCGCGATTGGCGAACTCGTGGGCGACAAACTCCCCATGACGCCTGACCGCACGGCAGTTGGCCCATTTCTTGGGCGCATCACCATCGGCGCGATTGCTGGCGCGGCAATCTGCCAGCGTTCCCGCGTCTCACCACTTATCGGTGCCGCGATTGGCGCAACAACAGCGAGCGCGGGTACGGCTGCTGGCTACTATACCCGCAAATCACTGAGCAAAATCAAGTTTGTGCCGAGCTTTGTCTGGGCAAGCGCGGAAGACGCGCTCGCGCTCGGTCTTGGTTACATCGCGACACGCAAAGACAAATAAGCCTTGTTGCATATGGTATGCTTATAGTAGGGGAGACACTAACGGTCTTCCCTATTTGTACTCTATGCCATACTCAACAAGGAAATACTGTGGACTCTCGCGACAACGCCGATAACAACATACCCAAAAATTTGCCCGAACCGTCTTCTCTCCCCGTTCCAACTCAGACAGATGCAATAACGCCAGGTATTCCACACGATCCCTACCTTGCCCTGCGCTTTCTCGACTTTCGCCTGCTCTTCGTCGGCTCACTTTTAGCATCGCTTGGCGAGCAGATGATCACAATTGCGATTGGCTGGGAACTTTACGAACGCACAGGCTCCGCGCTCTATTTAGGTCTGGTGGGACTGGTACAGGTTATTCCCGTCTTCGTTCTGTCCCTACCCGCCGGACATATCGTGGACAAGTTCAACCGTAAACGTATCGTAATCATCTCGTTGCTGATCCTGGGCCTTGCCTCTGTTGGCTTAACAATTCTCTCGTTTCTGCATGGCCCATTGCTTTTAATTTATGGTTGCCTACTTGTAATGGGTGCCGCTGCCGCCTTCAATAGTCCCGCCAGCTCGACACTGGTCGCGCAGACCGTACCCGAACGCGCCTATCAAAGTGCCGCGACATGGAGCAGTAGTTCGTGGCAACTCGCGTCCGTGTTAGGCCCTGCTTTGAGCGGTATTCTGATCGCGATTTTACATAGTGCGACACTGATTTACGCGCTAAATGCTGGCGCGATGGCCCTTTACGCGCTGTTGCTGCTGCCGATGCGTGAGCCAGAGCAAAAAATGGTTGCCAGCACAAAAACAACGCTGGGGTCGTTGTTTGAAGGACTAAAATTTCTGTGGAGTACACAGATTATTCTGGCCTCGATTACATTGGATATGTTCGCGGTTCTCCTTGGTGGCGCGACAACGCTGCTCCCCATTTTCGCGAAGGATATTCTGCATGTCGGGCCTGTTGGTCTCGGCTGGCTCCGTGCCGCGCCCTCCGTTGGTGCACTCTGCGTGACACTTGGCATCGCGCACATTCCACCTTTCAAAAAAGCTGGTCGTACTCTGCTCTGGGCAGTAGGTGGCTTTGGACTAGCAACCATTGTCTTTGGCCTCTCACACTCTTTCTGGCTCTCGCTCGCGATGCTTTTTCTCCTTGGCGGCCTGGACAACATTAGCGTTGTTATTCGCAGTACACTCCTTTTGACGCGCACACCGAACGCGATGCTGGGACGCATCTCCGCCGTCAACTCGCTTTTCATTGGCGCATCTAATGAACTGGGTGGCTTCGAGTCCGGCCTTGCCGCGCAATTCTTTGGGCCACTCCTCTCGGTTGTCGGCGGGGGCGTAGGTACAGTTGTGGTTGTGTTACTTGTAGCATTGTTCTGGCCCGAAATGCGTCGGCTCGGCAAGATGTACGAAGAAAAAGCTCTTGAAGCATAGGTTGGATAACGTTGAATAATTCGCTATGGTAACTTTTTTGTGGCACTCAGACCTTCAATGAACCGCCCAAAGCCATGCCTATCGACTATCGCACGGATGCGACGGTAGCCCTCGCCATAGACTGAATTGGGGTTACGCTCAATATTGCGAGCGTGATGCAGGCTTTCGGGCGTGTTCTTGTCGGTATCGAAACGATGGGAGAGCAGTTCACAAAAGCCCTCCTCGGCCCATGTCGGCAGGTCGTGTACGCCTTGCACCGCCAACCAGACATGCCCTAGCTCGTGAACAGTCACGCTCTGGAAAAGCGATGCGGGGAGGCCGTGCAACACCGCGATACCGTCGATAATCACGCGCATAACATGCCCGTTTAGTGTCTCGATGGAGCTTTTCGCCACGCCTAGCGCGTCCGACTCCCCGCGCGTTTGCAAATACTGTGCGAGCCGCCCCCGATCTACAAGCTCAAGACTTAGACGCTGCTGGTTGTAGCGCAATCCCTGTCGGCTTACCCACAGAATTCCTTCTTTGAAAAGCGGTTGCGCCTCCTCCGTCGTCTCGATAGCGGTTGAACGGCAAACAGGGCAGCGTATACTTTCAGGTGTGCCACCCTCGTGCTGCTGTGGCGCGAGTAAGCGACCACAATAATCACACTGTGAGTACTGGCCCTGATGCTCTTTACAGAACTTCGTTCCCCACTGGTCAATCAGAAACTCGCTTGTAAGCGGCTTACCACAATAGGCACAGCGCGGCGCGATGGCGGCAGTATAGCACGCGCTATGATACGGCCTGCCGTCCTGCGTATTGAAACTGATTTCATAAATAGGCTTGCCACAGTAGGCACAAAGAAAGTGTTCTGAATGCCACGTTGTTCCCAACGCGGTAATCACGGTGCCGTAAATGGGTTGATGACAATACGCACAGCTTACTTGTTGCATGAAGATTCCGTGATGTATTTACTACTCTTGCGATAGTAGACTATAATAGTCAAAGCTACTAACCTCTTTGAAGCCGCACGATTGATATAGCGAAAGCGCGTTTTTGTTGTTGGTCTCGACCTCAAGCGCGATGCGCGTTTGTCTCAGCGCAAGAACATCGTGAACCGCTTGCGCGATCATTCGTCGACCATAGCCGCGCCCCTGATACATCGGCAACACGCCGACACCTGCGATATACGCTTCGTCCGTGCCAAGTGTCACATCTAGTTTGCCAACGGGCGTCTCGTCAAGCGTCGCTATATAGATTCTACTTTGCGCGTCCCGCATCTTTTCGGGAGTATACCATTGCACGTTCGACTCACCCATGCCGAATGACACATTGGTAATATGCGTGATAGCAGGCACTTCATCTAGTCGCGCGAGACGAATGTGCAAACGAGGATTTAACGGAGGCAAGGACACGGCCTCGGCTAGCTCCATTCTATACTCAGAGTGATGATAAGTTGGTTTGAGCGAGTCCGCGAAACCCTGACCTGACGCTGAAGCGTGTTCAACAATCACGAGCAGCGTTGGTACATCGCGACTACGGCACTCCGCGTGTACCGCCGTAAACAGACGTGTGAAGATGCCTTTACGGCGATATGCTGGATGCACCATACCACTCGCCTCTCCCTCTAACGGGTTGAAGTTAAAAAACGCCAGAAAACCCACCAGCGCATCCTCATCGTAATAAAGAAAATCGTTTGTCTGGTCTTGCGGACGCTTGCCCAGCGTTTCCCAGTTGAGCTTCATATGCAGGCTTTCATACGCCTCACAGATGCTCGCAAGCGTCCTAACTTCTCCAAGTTCTCTTTGTGTCAACCCTCGTCTCTCATAAATACCGTGTCTCTTTTCTACTTCCATGCAACCTGCGCTCCTCTCTTATTCTACTTCAAGCAGCACATCCCCATCATCGACAAATTCGCCTTCTTTGACCTTGATTGTCTTGACGGTGCCATTCACGGTTGACTGAATTGGTATCTGCATCTTCATTGACTCTAGCGTCACAACATCCTGATCGACGCTAATTGTGTCGCCCGGCTTTACATGGTATTCTAGCACAACGCCCGCCATGTTTGCGGCAACGTATTTCATGCTTCTTTCCCTCTAACTACACAGGATAAATAGGGTTGCGCCGTTCCGCGAACGGCTCACTCTTCGTCTGATAAATGTTGTACCGTGTAATGAGTTCACCACGTAGCGCGTCAAACGGCGTGATTGTGTCAACGATAAGTTCGGAGGCCAAACGGAAAATATCGATATCTTCCGCGTACCGCGCCTCCATCATTTTGCGGAAGGGTTCGCGTTGCTCTTCGGGCATCTCCGCGATCTGGTTGGCGAATACCGCGTTTATGGCGGCTTCCGGCCCCATAACCGCGATCTGCGCCGTTGGTAGTGCGAGAACGGCGTCAGAGCCAAACGCCGGCCCCGCCATCGCATATAGACCTGCCCCATAACATTTTCGCACAATAACCGAAATCTTTGGCACCGTCGCCTGCGATACTGCCGCGATAAGCTTCGCGCCATGCCGAATAATGCCCGCACGTTCAACTGCTGCCCCAATCATGAAACCGGACACGTCGGCGAGGAAGAGCAGAGGAATGTTGAACGCGTTACAGATATTGATGAAACGCGTGGCCTTGTCAGACGAATCGACAAAGATAACGCCCCCTTTGACACGCGGTTGATTGGCGACGATACCAACGGCTCGCCCATTGAGACGTGCAAGACCTGTAATGATTTCGGGCGCGAATAGCTTTTTAATCTCAAGGAAACTACCCCCATCAACAAGAGTATCGAGAAAGTCATACATGTTGAATGGTCTGTTTTGCGCCTCCGGTACGATATCACGTAACGGGCGGTCACTGGTCGGCGCGACGGATGCGGCATCAGTGGGTTGCTCAAGATAATTTTGTGGCATATAACGGAAATAGTCGCGTGCAATCTGAATGGCGTGCTCCTCATCTGTCGCGAGAAAATCGCCGAGACCGGAGACGCTACAATGCATTCGCGCACCACCCATCTCTTCAAGCGTTACTTTCTCACGTGTAACCATCTCCGCCATACGCGGCGACCCCAGATACGCGCTCGCGTTGCCCTCGACCATAATAGCGATGTCCGCGAAGGCGGGGGTATATGCGGAACCGGCAGGCGAGGGGCCAAACATCAGCGCGATCTGTGGTACAACGCCAGACATCTTAATCTGATTGTAGAACGTGCGCCCGCCATGATTGCGTCCGGGAAAGAGTCGTATCTGATCGGTGATCCGTGCTCCCGCCGAGTCGATCAAATAGAAAAAGGGGATACGCATTTGCATCGCCATTTCCTGTATCCGCAGGCTCTTTTGTACCGACTTCTCGCCTGCCGCTCCTGCCTTGACCGTTGAGTCCGACGCGCTGAACGCGATGGGCCGTCCGTGAATACGCCCAACGCCTGTAATGATTGCGTCGGCGGGTAATTCGGGGTTCTGATTTTCAGCGAACATGCCGTCCTCAAACTCAATCTGTCCATTGTCGAGTAACAATTTGAGGCGATCACGCGCGAATAGGCGGTGTTGCTTGCGGTTACGTTCGTGGTACTTCTCCGGCCCGCCCTTTTTGATGCGCTCGATCTCGGCGGCTACGCGCTCTTCGTTGTGTGACATCCTGTATTATCCCCTTGCCTGAATACCTCTTCAGAAAGATACATTATGCCTCAATCTCCATCCGTAACAGTGCTGACGCGAGCGATTTTCCCAGCGTGTCGCTTCGCAACGAGCGTGACGCGCCACCGTTGAGCGCACCATGTAAGACAAAATTGAGGGCTAAAATATTGGGAACCTCGAAGCGTTCAACCCTACCGAATGCGATACCAGTAAAATGCTGCTTCACACGCTCTGGCGTGACTTCTCGTAGCAGTACATCATATACGGCTCGGTCAGGAGCGAATAGCGCGATGTTGGCTTTATCACCTTTGTCACCCGAACGCGCATGAACGAGGCGTACAAGTTGCGTCTTCATAGGCCAACCTCTTCAACACTCACATGAACATATTCCTCGACAATATCACGCGGCACAAGCGTAGGCCAGATACCCAGCAGACCACGCGAGGACGTGATACCACTTGCCCCACCAATAAACGGCGGTCCACTTAACCCCAACGGCGTAAGCAATCGCCCCAACCTGTCAGCATCGCGCTTCTCTGCACAGCGAATGGCTATACGCAAATAGACCTCGTTGAGGTTTTCTATATAGGTAGGGTCGGCTAATGGGCCATGAATCGAGTTATAGCCGAGGTATTCAACAAGTGTTTCTTCTGGTATAAGGCCGCTCTCCGCCATCTGTTGCCGCACAATTTGCGCGGCCAGCCTCGCTTTCGCCAGTGCGTCAGGCCATGCGTAGCCAATCGCGGCCTGCCCCATGTACCCATCTTCATAGCCCGCGACAACCTTGAGCGTCTGTGGCGCGGGATGCCCTGTCGCTCCTGTGATCCGCACCTGATCGAGACCAATCCCTTCCATATGCAGGGTCGTCATATCTACGTCAACATCCGGCGTCAGGTAGTGCGCGGGGTCGTGAACCTCGTAAAGCAGTTGTTCGCGCAACGTGTCGAAGCTGACACGCCCGCCTGTGTTTGGAGCTTTCGTGATGAGTGCGTCACCGTTTTCCGCGACCTCCGCGATGGCGTAGCCGATGTGGGCAAGGTCGGGGATGCTCCGCCAATAGCCGCCAAAGTTCCCGCCCGTCGCCTGACCACTACATTCCAGCAAGTGTCCCACAGCGATACCCTGCGCGAGTTTGTCCCAGTCGTCCCATCGCCAACCCAGCTCATGCACCATTGGCGCGAGGAACAGTGCGGCATCAGCCACGCGCCCCGTCAGCACAATGTCGGCACCCGACGCGAGTGCCTCGACAAGTGGACGCGCCCCAAGATACGCGTTCGCGAATAGCAGACGTTCGCGCACCATCGCGATATCCTGCCCCGTATCCATATGCGCCAGCGAAACGCCCAGTGCCTGCACGTCGTCGAGCCGCTCCATTATCGAGTCGCCCAGCACAACGCCAACGCGCAGCTTGACGCCAAGTTTCTTGAGAGCCGCGAGCAGCACTTCACGAGCCGCCATCGGGTTGAGTCCCCCCGCGTTCAAAATAAATTTGACGCCACGCGGAAGTGCCAGTGGCAATAGTTCGGCTAACATCGGCACAAGGTCACGCGTGTAGCCAAGTTTCGGGTCACGTTGTCTATCTTTTTGCAGAATCGCAAGCGTGAGTTCCGCGAGATGATCGGACGCGACATACTGCACATTGCCGCGTTCGATACTCGCCTTGATTGGTTGCCACGAGTCGCCATAGAAGCCCAGCCCACCCGCGATACGTACCGATTTACTCATCCGCGCAACCCCAACAACTCGCGTGCGATCAGCAACTGGCGGATTTCGTTTGTACCCGCGCCAATTTCGCCCAGCCGCGCGTCGCGCCATAATCGCTCAACCTCAAAATCGGTCAGGTAGCCCCATCCGCCGTGAATTTGCAGTGCTTCATTCGCGGCTCGCGAAGAGGCACGCGCCACAAATAACAGCGCGGCAGCCGCTTCTTTGCTAACACGTTTGCCCTGTTGAGCAAGCCACAACGCACGTTGCGCCATGTGTCGTCCCGCCTCTAAGTCCGTGAACATATCGGCTATCTTCGCCTGCACAAGCTGAAAGTTCGCGATAGGTTGCCCGAACTGTTCACGCTCTTTCGCGTATTTGATGGACAGTTCAAGCGCGGCCTCGATACCACTGATAGCACTCACGGCATAATAAGCCCGCTCAATATCAAGCCCACTCATGACAACTTTGTAGCCTTCGTTGACCTTGCCTAGCACATTTTCATCCGACACAAACGCGTCTTCAAAGACAAGTTCGCCCGTTGGTGAGCCGTGCATCCCCACCTTCTGAAGCTTACGCGCGACATGAAACCCTTTAGTCGCGGTCTCGAAAATAAAAGCCGTAATACCTCGGCTTCCCGCCTCTGGCTTTGTCTTGGTATACACAATCACAAGGTCGGCAATCGGGCCATTGGTAATGAAGATTTTCGTTCCATTGAGCAGGTAGCCGCCCTCAACCTTCCGCGCTGTTGTCTGGATACCCATCGCGTCTGAACCCGCGTTCGGCTCGGTCAAGCCCAGCGCACCAATCATTCTGGCACTGGCAATCTCAGGCAGGTATTTCTGCTTCTGCGCCTCCGTCCCATTGCGAAGAACATTGTGTCCGCACAAATTTAGATGCGCCCCGAATGACATCGAGATCGCGGCATTCGCGCGTCCGATACCTCGTGCGACAAGAGCCGCCATCATAAAATCTCCACCACTGCCACCGTACTCTTCCGGTATCGCGATACCCGTATAGCCCTGAACTGCGAGACGTTGCCAGAGCCACGCGGAGAAATCGTCGGTGCGCTCTATCTCGGCATTATGGGGGCGGATTTCGTCACGCGCGAAGGTGAACGCGCTTTCATAGGCGAGTTGATGCTCTTCCGACAGTTCAAAATCCATACAAAGTATCCTTTCTAACGCAGCATTGCGGAAAAGAGGTGAGCGAGTATGATACAGCCGTGTGTTTCGCGCATGGAACAAGACAGCAATACCAGACCTGTATCATTAGTTACATTATGCATCCCTCTATATTGTTCTGGCAAACCTATCATGTTTTGTTGTTAAATAAAGGTTGCCTGTGTCAGTGGTAAATACTCCCGCACGAGTGGAAAAAGAACGTCTGCTGAAACATTGCCCAACTCTTTCGGTTCCATCTTATGCAACCCGCCCCCGTACACTCTGCCTGCATCTGTAAGTGTTTCTTGAGTTATGGCATTAAGAGCCAGCCATAAAGCACGAGCTAGCTGGGGATTGTTTTGTAAGATAGTCCGTCCATTTCAACGCATTTTCAACGTCTCTCGTTGTTTTGATGCGTGTATCACGATATGCTTTAGGCGCAAATTCTATAAACCACTCGTTATACATATCAACTGATGTGGCAATGTCTGCCTTCCAGCGCATTATCTTATCTGCGTTTACTGCCACACCAAGCCTCCAAACAGCTTATTTTCAATAATTTGTGCATTCATAATAACATAGAACAAAGAAAATAGCGATTACATCAATTGTGCGAGACGTTGCGTGACGGTCTGTCACGTTAGTTGACTCGCACAATTACTTGGGTTTTACTTCCTCGTCTTCGCGAGAAAGTCAACTATGACATGGGCCAACTCTTGCCCTTTGTCCTCTTGCAGGAAGTGGCCCGCGTCCATAATGGTTGTATGTGGTTGACCCTGTGTGCCGGGAATGGTTTTCTGGAAGAAGATGTCGCCGCCTCTGGTGATGGCGTCGGAGTCGCTAAACGCGGTCAAGAAGGGCTTGTGCCAGCGTCGTAGCACTTCCCATGCTTTACGGTTGGCTTCGGACGCGGGATCGTCTGGTCGCGTTGGCACAATCGACGGAAATTGACGCGCACCCGCCATGTAGCTATCGTCGGGAAAGGGCGCATTATAGGCCGCGATAACCTCCGCCGATAGTGTAGTAACACATCCACCCCTGACAATGCCGCCCGGATTGAAGCGCGGCGTCTCCTGCGCGTAGCGTTGCCAGTTCAAAAACGCCTCAGTTGGGGGAGTGTCGCCCGTTGGTAAAAACGTGTTCGCGGCAACAATACGCGCGAAACGGGCTTCATTCTCCGCCGCGAGTCGCAATCCGATCAAGCCACCCCAGTCCTGGCAGACGAGCGTAATATTTTGCAGATTCAGAGACTCTATGACTGCTAGCATCCAATCGACATGCTTCTGATATGTGTAGTCGGTGCGCTGCGTTGGCTTGTCAGAGCGACCAAAGCCAACAAGATCGGGGGCAACCGCACGATAGCCAGCCGTTATCAGCAGCGGAATCATTGCACGGTACAAATAAGCCCATGACGGCTCACCATGTAGCAACAACACAGGGTCAGCAGTACGCGGCCCCTCGTCGATATAATGAATACGGAGGTTCTCAGTTTCGATATAGTGGGGGGTGAAAGCATAATCGGGCAAGTTCGCGAAACGTTCATCGGGTGTGCGTACAATCTCCATTGCTGCTTCTCCTGGCATTGAATACGAACTCCGTTGGTCTACTATGTATTGTATCATGTGCGATGCTCCTCCACTCACTCATACTCCCGTCATGGTATACATTATCTTTGAGTATGTACAGGGACGCATTTTGCTCAGAAATATGCTACACTTGAGCTAATGAAAGGAGCAACCCATATTTTTCCATACTCGATGCCGTGCCGTGTATTTTTGTACCCTGTAACGCGTCTTTCTTGCAAACACTGGTGCCACACCTCGAACTCAAAGGAGCTTATATGTCTGTAACAAACGAATCTCCGAACGCCGATCATCTTCTTACACGCTTCGGTTATAAGTCGCAGTATAAGCGTGAGATTAAACGTTTTGCCTCATTTGCCATTGGGTTTTCATTTATTAGTATTACCACGGGCATTTTTACGACTTACGGTTCTGTTTTGGGCTGGGGCGGCCCACTCGGCATCTGGACATGGCCTTTTGTGGCCCTCGGTCAATTGCTGGTCGCGCTCGTCTTCGCGGCCCTGGCGTCGCGTATCCCGCTCGCGGGCTATTCCTATCAGTGGGCCTCACGCCTGACAAACCCCAAACTGGGGTGGCTCATCGGGTGGGTATCATTTATGTTTCTGATTGTCGTAACCGTTTCGGTTGACTACTCGATTGCTTTTACCGTTCTACCCGCCCTCTTCAACTACGGAGAAACGCCGCTCAACGCATGGGCGGTTACAGCATGTATCATCCTGATTCAGATGATGCTCATTATCTACTCAACGGTCTGGTCAACCCGTATCAATAACGCAGCTGTGGGAACCGAGGTTGTTGGCATTGTTGGCCTGACGCTGCTCTTGATTATTGTGGGAGCGGTACGCGGCATTCTGCATCCCGACCACCTGTTTAGCATGGGAGCAGTTCCCGCGCAAGGCTACTTCAATCTCGGCACGCTCACGAAAACCGGCCCCTTTATGCTTTCATTCTTGCTTGGCTCCTATACTATCGTTGGCTTCGAGGCCGCAGCAAATCTCTCGGAAGAGACACAGGACGCGCATAAGGTTGTGCCGTTCGCGATGTGGTCGGCGGTAGTTCTCAGTGGCGTTGTCGGATTTCTGTTCCTGATCGCCCTCAACCTCGCGTCCGGCGACCTTACAAAGCTGGCGAGTTCGGCAACACCCGTCGCTGATATCGTCACAGGTACGCTAGGTTCTGTAATCGGGAGCATCTTTCTGGTACTGGTAACGTTCTCGATTTTCGCCTGCGGCCTGGTAATTTTTATTACAGCGACGCGTCTTACCTGGGCGATGTCACGGGACCGCCGTTTTCCCGCCCACGCCGTGTTCAGTCGGGTCAACGAACGAACGGGTACGCCTGTTACGGCAACCATCCTGCTGGGTATTCTCATCGAAGCTGTGCTGGCGGCCTTCGCGACTCAAACAAACACACTCGCCAGCCTGTTTAGCGCATCCAGCCTGCTGCCAACCATCATCTATCTCGCGACAGTTATTCTCTATGCAACCACGCGCAACAAGCTCCCAAGCACAAATGCGTTCAAGCTTGGCATGTTCGAGTGGCCTGTTGTTGTTCTCTCGCTGATCTGGTTGCTCTTCGAGCTTGCCATTTTCCGCGATGTCCAGTTCGCCACCCCCTGGCTCTACTGCGCCATCATGTTCGCGATTGGCATTGCCTACTTCGTCTGGATGCTCGTCTCACCTGCGAAGGTGCTTGAGACGCTGCCAGAAAGCAAGACGCCCGAACTAGATGTTGTATCATAAATAAGAAAGAGAGGAGAAGTACCTGGTGGAAACTCATCAGGTACTTCTCCTCTCTTTCTGCAGATATTTCTCGAACTAGTGTAGGACACGCTCTGCGATATCAAAGGCATGCTGTATTCTGACATACCGTGTTCTTCGAGTCGGCCCACCCTACCCCCATAAAAGAGGCCCCCGTTCTTTTGGGGAGGGCGCAGCTCAGACTGTTTTGTAGGTATACTCTGATACATGCAGTGTATCGGTATCATGATGCATTCCGCGCTCATGTAACTGAGCATGAATGAGGTTTGCCTGAATCAAAAGATCGCGGTTGCTCAAAATCTCTTCGGTTGTACCATCAGCAAGAACGCGTCGCTCTTCGCCGATTACGACGACACGCGAGGCAATGATTGGCACGATTTCTAGCTCATGCGTGGTCGTGATGATTGTTTTGCCCGAATGCCCCAGTTTATGAATGAGGTTGACCAGTACCCATTTTGTGCGTGGGTCGAGCGAGGCCGTTGGTTCATCAAGCAAAATCACATCGGGATGCAACGACAGCACCGAGGCAATAGCAGCGCGTTTCTTTTCGCCGCCCGACAACTCGAATGGTGCGCGTTGCGCGAGATGTGTTATCTCCATCTCTTCCAATGCTTCAGCACAACGCTCTTTGACCTCGCTTGGACTCAGGCCAAGCTGTAACGGGCCAAACGCAACATCATCAAAGACTGTCGCGCTAAACAATTGTACGTCGGGGTCTTGAAAGACCAGTCCAACCTCGCGGTGAAAGCTGAACGCATCTTCGCCTGCCGCGACAGCTTTGATTTCGCGTCCCATCGCCTGCATCGTACCAGAGGTTGGGCCAATAATCCCATCAAGGAGTTTCAGTAGCGTCGATTTGCCGCTGCCATTCGCCCCTAGGAGCACAACCTGCTCCCCTCTATGAATGTCTAGATCAATGCCGTCGAGGGCGAGCTGACGTCCACTATAGGAGTAACGCACACCGCGCAAGTGAAAAATTACCTCGCCCCGTTGAGGAACTGTATGTATCAACTCGTTCATCGTGTATACCTTCCGAGAGTGAAAACCGCAAGCGCGACGCCGAACGCGCCCACAAGCGCAAGCCAATCCTTCGCCGTCATACGATACGCGCTATAGGAACGCACCTCTCCGTTAAAACCTCGTGCCGCCATTGCTGCATATACGTCGTTGCTCATCTTAAAGGAGCGTTGCATCAAGTTGCCCATTGAGCCACTGATCCAACCGCGTTGCTCATTGCCCGTTGATCTTCCCACTGTTCGGCTCTTGCGTGCCTCAAACATACCGTTAGCGGTGTGCAGAAACAGAAAAATGTAGCGATACGTCATCGTCAGCAGCAATATGAACACTTGTGGCACACGAAATGCTTGTAAGCTTTTGAGCACATCGGCCCAAGGCGTTGTAAGAATGAGCAATATCGCAAGCGATACAGAGTCACCAACACGCATCACGAATATAGCGGCACTCAACAGACTGGCAAGTGACGGGCCAAGATGAAGTGAACCGATAGGGATATCAAAGAGATGTCCACCGGGTGTGAAAAAGATTGACGGTAAAATCACGATGCCTGCGAAAAAAGGAATACCGACCCACACACGTTTAACAAAGAAGTCAAATGGCAGTTTGCTGACACGGGCAACCACAAGCAAGATAGCATAAAAGGCCATCAGCGCAATCAGCGAGTTGGAAAGACTTGCCGCCAGCACGGTGGCAAGAAACATCACCAGTTTGGCTCGTGGGTCGATATGCTGGAGCCACCCGTTTGCACGGGTAAGCTCCTCAGTAAACACAGATTGTTCAATCGTCCCAGCAATGCCGGAAACGGTTTTTTCTATCCAACCAAATTGCCGCTTATGCTCTTTCGCTCGCGTCGAACGAGTGGTGACGGGTACTTTACTTGTAACACTCATGCAGGTTTCTCTACTCGCTCTACAGGTTTCGACGGCTCGATAACCTCGTTATCATACTCAATCGTTTTGGGAGTGGACTTCCGCAGCAACATCGCGAGTCCTAGTATAACGGCACCGATGAGTAGAATACCAATGATACCGCTTATCTCGTAGCCAATTGCGGCGTGCCAGAGCGGTGCGTTTGCATCATTAAAAAAGGGATTGTTGAGGTTATATCCGCTGAATGGCGCACTGAAAAAGCCTGACAACTGCTGCAAACCTGACGGCACATAGCCAAATGCTTTCTTCACATCGTTAGCACTGCCTTCTCCATAGGCAAAGCCAGGGGCAATCAGGCCAAGCGGGGCAATCACAGCAATCGCGACAAAGGTCGTACCAACCTTTTTGATACGTCGGGGAAGGGCGAACCAGGCAAGCGGAACAAGAATTACACCGATAGCAAGCACAATCAACAGCATGATGCCCACATCAGGCCAGCTCACTTGCGACCAGTCGGCCCCAAAGAGACGGGTAATATTGCCACCGCCAGTGATTAAGCCAGCAACAAACAAGACAACTACGGCAGATACAATACCGATAGCGAAGATTTGCCAGAGCGGAGTACGCTCCGCCTGTCCCTCGGCGACATCGACACCCGTCACTACTTTGCGTAATGAGGTGAGGAAGTACGGGTGGTTTTTCTGAATATACGCGACACCCAGCGCGGTAACAAGTCCCTCGACCAGCGAGGCACCTAATGAGTGAGATAGCAACATCGCCGGAATGGCGACATTGAGTTGATAGGGGCTATACAACGCATGTCCATTCTGACTAAACAGCAAAGGTTGTAGCCCAAGCTCGATACCCACAGCAAGCGCGGCGGCAGTTATGCCGATGTACGAGCCAATGCCAGCGGCCCAGACGCGGCGGGTGGAAAGCAGGGAAGACTTTCCAGCAATAAGCTTGTACGAATAATACCCGACGAATGGAAGAATGATACCCATGTTCAAGCAATTGGCGAAGATCGCGAGAATGCCACCATCTCCAAAGAAGAGTGCTTGAATAATAAGTGCCGTACTCACGCCAAGAATTGCCGCCCAGGGGCCAAGCACAACCGCGATCAGTGTGCCGCCAACAGCATGTGCGGTTGTTCCGCCAGGCACGGGAACATTAAACATCATGATGGTGAAAGAGAAGGCGGCAAAAATCGCGAGCAAAGGCACGGTGCGGTTATTGAGAACCTTGCGTACTTTGTTTGATGCCTGCGCCCAGACAGGAATCGTGACAATGCCTGTGCCAAGCGAGAAAATGGGACTTAGATATCCGTCTGGAATATGCATAGAGTTCCTCCGAGACGCACTCGAATGCGAATGACTGGAATAAAGCAACACAGCAAAGTGGATACTTGCCTACAATTGGTGATACTACGAAGCCTTGAATAGCTTATTGAAAATTGTTTTCATTAGCTTAAAGTTAGCAACAATTATAAGAGATTGTCAAGGCAAGAATCGGGTAAACCGAAACTTCTCATACACATCGCAGAAGTGTCCTAAATGGGCTACGTGTTCCCGATTATGAAACCTCTCACAGGTCTCATCCGTGATAGTAGAGTAGACAGCATAAGATCAGGTGAGCATATTTAGCTCAGCACAATAGCAAGATGTATATAATACGCAACGAACGCATCTATTCTAAAAGAAGATTATTAGTAAAAAGTGGAGGAATACATGGCACGTTTCACAATAGGTCGCTCAAAAGCTGAGCAGACACAGGACGCGGCACAATCAACACTCGATAATGCAAAAGATACAGCAGTTCTTGCATATGAGAGCGTCAAGGATGCAGCATTGTCTAAATTTGCTGATGTGAAAGACACCGCAACAACAACATATGCGAAGGCACAAGACAATACACCTTCAAGCTATTCCGATTTCCAGGACAATGTTCAAGGTAAATTCGGGAAAGCACAAGCCGCTACAGGTTTTGGTGCGGTTGCCGCTAAGAGTCTTTTCAAAGACAATTCGAAGAAAGCTCAGAAGAATCTCCAGAAGGCTCAGGGCCAGTTGAGCGATCTGCAAGGCACAGTACAAGACAAATTTGGCGGCTTCCAGGATACCGTACAGGATAAGTTCGGTGATGTACAAGATACCGTTCAGAGTGCCGTTAAGGTTGGACTCTCAAAAGCACAGGACGTTATTGGCGACACCGTAGACACCGCGCAAGACCTCTACGAAAAGAATTCAAAAGCAGCGCAAAAGAACATTAAGCAAGCGCAGAAGCAGTTCAAGAAGGCGCAAAAGTCTGGCAAGGTTGGCGTACTTGCGGGTCTGGCAACGGCCCAGGATGCTGCGAATAAAACATCCAAGAAATCTAGCGCAACATTCTTACAGAGCCAATCAAAAGCCCAGGACGCTCTTGATAAAGCTTCTAAGAAAGCCAGTTCTAGCTTCCTCGACGCGAAGTCAACCGTCCAAAATAAGGTTGAAGACATGCAGGCAGAGCGCGAGCGTCAGGCACGCCGCAAAGCCAACGCCCAGGCTCTCTTCCGCTTCGGCCTCGTCGTTGGCATTGTGATCACGCTGCTGTACACACCAACTCCTGGTGCACAAGTTCGCCAGCAGTTGCAGCAACAGTTCGCGAAGTACCGCGCACAACTCGGCATCTAATACGCACCTATAGAGCCACAATAAATAGCAGGGAGACCGTGAAGGTCTCCCTGCTATTTATTGCATGGCACGGGCAAGCCCCGCTACTATTATACACAACTATGCGGAGGCGATTGCCATTTGCGTGCTGAGTGTTTTGCGTAACAGGACTTTGGCACGATGAAAATAGGTCTTCGCGGTTGCCTCTGGCATACTGAGCGTCTTACCAATTTCGGAGAAGCTCAACTGGGCGAGATAGCGCAATGTTACCACATCACGAAACTTGGGTGGGAGCGACTGAATAGCGTCTTGTAAAACGTGTTGCAGGTCGTGACGTTCCATGATCTCTTCAGGCAGTGGGCCGGGGTCCGCTATGTCGCCAAGAAAGGTGATCTCCCCTTCGCTGTTTTCGGTTTCAAGCTGCGAAAAATGAATGGCGTACCGTTTGCGACGACGCAGTTCATCTACACAACAGTTGCGTGCAACTTGAAAGAGCCAGGGCTTAAATGGTTCAGTTGTTCCAAGATTTGGTAATGAGGTATAGAAACGGAGGAAAACCTGTTGTAGCACGTCACATGCTTGATCGTAGTCGCCAAGAAAACGGCATATAAAGTTAAATAATGGTGTGCTATACCTGCGAACGAGTGTCTCAAATGCGTTCTGGTCGCCAGAGAGTGCCTGTTGCGCGAGTATCATATCAGAGACATCACTGGATATTGCTGGTCGTCTTGTTTCGCTACTTTGCACGAGTTGCCTCCTCGCTTACTACTATGGTTACATGTGTAGGAATTTGTTTTTTATTTGTCTGCTACTAGCCTAGCGTTTTTCTTCTGGAAATACAATGACTTTTTCTCTGAATAAACTCTACCATAAGATTTTATAATCAAAAATTAAAGAGGAGACGAGAAAGATTAGATATTTCTTATTTACTAATAAACAAAGGTTACATAATCGATAGATGTGCTACCAATTATGTAACCTATTCATAAGAGCGAAACAAGCATACACTGTCTTGATGGTTTATGCGTGCTCAAGACGGCGTAACTCAATTTTGCCGTTGCGGGTACGAACGGCAAAGGTTGGTTGCGCGTACACGGCGGGACTGTTTGCGACGCTACCATCGCACAGACGGAAACCAGAATTATGCCAGGGACAATAGACTACGCCATTTTCGACATGACCTTCGTCCAGAGGGCCTGCGAGATGCGAACACGTCGCTGCAACCGCGTAGATCGCTTTACCCTCTTTGAACAGCACTGCGGGAATTCCCGCGACATCGACGCGTGTTAACTTCTTGGGTTCAAGTGCGGCCTCATCCATGACCGCGACAAAATCGTCGGAGCCACCTTCCCAGGCAACGTGGTTCACACCAATACCACTGGAATACGCAAGCTCACCACCAAGATAGCCGGAATACAGGATAAGCCCGTATGCGCCAGCAGCAAGACCTATGGCGGCGCGTCTCTGACCCGTTACACGTAGAATGGCCGAGACCAGGTTGAGCGAGAGCGCACCGGTGTTGAGCAAGGCGTGCAACATACCCGTGCGCTGGTCGGGGCCATCGATATCGGTCCAGTTCGCCAGACCTGTCGCGGCGGAGCCGACCGCGCCCGCAATGCCCAACCAGAGTGTTACATCCGCGCTTTTCGCGACTCCCTTATCTTCGTCCGCGAGCCAGACCACATCGAGCAATGTCGTGGCAGTCCAAGAGCCGATGGGGAACGCAACAAGAATGGGATGTACTACATGTCCAAGCCAGACGCCATTTAGCACATCTTTGATTTTATAGCTGAACGTATCAGGCTTACCAAAGAGCTTGTGCAAGCTCTGCTGCAACGGCTTCGAGAGCGTATCAAGCCAGGGCATACGAGCAAGTAACTCACCATTGAGATGACGCAAAGGGGGGCTTGCGGGGGGAGTATCTATCCAACTTCTTTCAGTATTTGTTGTAATGTTTGAGTTCATAGAGGTTTTCCTTTACTATTTTTCAACGACCCGCCAGTAATAATCACAGGGCGGGTTCACACCAATAATGGAAAAAGGGACATCCGATTTTTTCCGCTTGCGTACATAACGCAATACAGCCTTATTACGAGCATAGAAGAGGCGAGCGCATTCTACAGCAGTCTGCAACGAACGAAAATGGATACTCATTTCGCGACGAACTGGCAACGCGACATAGCGAAAGCCATGTTCCTCTAGCCAGCCGTGGTCTTCGACACGAGGCCAGATAATGATGATTTTCCCTCCGCGTTTCGTTACCCGTTCCAGTTCCATCAATCCACCCTCACCCCCTTGCTCTGGTAAAGCTGTGAAAGCTGAGCAAGAGAGGGCAACATCAACACTGTCATCGGGCAGTGGAACCGCGTCAAAGCGACCCTCATGGGGAATAACACGCTGCATCGTCGCGTGTTGCGTTTTCTTTTGCTTGAGTATGCGTAAGAGTCCAGGCGAGGGTTCAACGGCATGAACCAGCGTCGCTCCATGCCGTAAACACTCGAACGTAGCGCGTCCACTTCCCGCCCCCACATCCAGCACGGTTTTATTACGCAAAGCGGCGGATAATTGTAGAAAGATACCAGGGTGAAGTGCCTCGCCCTCGATCAACTCCTCATAAAGAGCAGGAGTTTTCCAATAGATAAGCTCCCAGAAGAGACTATCGAGGACATGCTTTCTTGCCTGTACAACCTGTTCTTCGGAGAGGGGGTGTGCAAGTTCGTGCTGAAACACCAGGCGTCTGCTCAAGGGAACACAATTCTTGACCCGCTTACTGACCACGCGCGGCGCATTGTGCAGACTGTGTGCAAGTTGTTCGAGTGTTATACCAAAACCTTCCTGTACTATGATTCTTTGCAAGGTAGCGTCATCAAAGACAAGTATATCTTCAATACAGAACGGGTTATCAAATAACGGTTGAGGATGCATGTCAATCGTTCTATCGTTCTCGTGAATTATCATGTCTTTCTCTCCTTCAACTGCGTGTAGTTGTACATCTACAAGCACGCTTGTAAGAGGGAAAAGGTTTCTTTTCTCGTTGTTGAACCAGAAAAATACCTCTCTCCCCTCCGCTTTGTCGAGTAACAATTATTAGAAAATTAGGATAGTTTTTTTGAGAAATTAACGTAGCCTTAGTCTTTTTATGTAAGACTTGTATTTTAGCGCGTTATGCTTTATTCTGTGAATAGAAGCTATTCTATAATTGCTTCGTAGGCATCATTCCAATTTAGATGTAATCTTTCTACAGCATAACAAGGAGTACACCCGTGAGTATTATTGATGCGATTGTACGGTCATTCGAGGCCGCACTTGGGCTTATCTTAACCTTCATCCCAAGATTGTTGGGTTTCCTGGTTATTATTCTCGTAGGATACTTTATTGCCCTGGGAATTTCTAAAGGTATTACCGCCTTACTACGCAAAGTAGGGTTTGACCGCTTCTCTACACGCATTGGCTTAACACGCTTAGAGACACAAATGGGCGTAAAGATGGATGCGGCAGGCGTTCTGGGTCGCGTTGTTTTCTGGTTCATCTTCCTTATATTCCTTGTTCCTGCGGTTGACGCGCTTGGTCTTACAGCCGTCAGTGCTCTACTGAGTCAGGTTGTCGCCTACATTCCAAACGTGTTCGTCGCCATCCTCATTCTCTTTCTGGGTATCCTTGCCGCGACCTTTGTGGGCGACATTGTACGTGGTATCACGTCTGGCTCAAACATTGGTAGTCCTTCCCTGTTCGCGAACATCGCACGCTATGCGATCATTGGCTTTGTCGTCATCATCGCCCTGCAACAGTTGAACATTGGCACAGCCATTCTCAACATCCTCTTCACCGCCATCGTTGGCGCAGTCGCGGGTGCCTTCATTCTCGCGTTTGGTCTGGGTGGACGTGATGCTGCCAAGCGTTTTATCGAGCGCAACGAATCATCACTGGGGCAGGCCGCCTCACAGGTAAGCGCACAGCAGACGGCTCAGCAGAGCATCAACCAGGCACGTCAGGCATCAGGCTATCAGGCCACAACACCACAGTACCCAACACAGCAATAATACCGTTCGCTTAGCAAAGTGGGAACGCACTGTAATACATATTACAGTACGCTCCCACTTTTTGTTCTCTGCTCTTGTTATCCTCCCTGCCCAGTTGCCAGCCCGTAAAAAAGGAAGATTGCGGCGGTGAACATCACAAGAACAGTCACCACTAAACCAACATTTATCAACCCTTTAAAACGATGCTCGCCCATAACCTTATGGTTGTTCCCCACCAGCAAGACATAGAAAACCAGGACGGGGGCAAGCACACCGGAGAGCACATTGGCCCAGAACAGAAGCGTGATAGGGTTCAGGTGTAACAATGAGAGCGCAAGACTGACAACGAGCGCGAGTGTCAAGATGAGATAGAACCCCTCGTTTTGCCAGGGTTTCTTCGAGAGACCCATAGGCCATCCAAACGTGCCTGCCACCGCATATGACGTGCTCGCGAGCAAAACAGGAATCGCAACCACGCCCGCACCAATCAGGCCAAACGCGAAAAGGTATTTGGCGAACGGGCCGAGAACAGGCACAAGTGCTTGTGCAACATCAGCCGCAGATGTGATATTTTTATGATGCACAAACAGTGTCGCAGCAGTCGAAACAATAATTGCGTAGGCGATCAAGTTGCCACTAACAACGCCTGTACTGATGTCCAGAGCTGCGAAACGGAGTTTCTGGCGGAGCGTACCGGGGCGTATCTCCTCTTTTTCTCCCTGCACCTGCCAGAAGATATTATACGGCGAGATGGTCGCACCCAGCAGAGCAACGGCACTGCTCACACTTACAAAATCCAGGTTTATGTGCGGCACAAAGGTGTTAAAGGCGATGCTTCCCCAGTCGGGCTTTGCCAGCACTGCTGTTACGAGGTATGCGACAAACGCCAGACTCATCGCTATAAAGATTTTCTTGATCGACTCGAAATTGCGGAACACCGTGAGATACCAGAGAATAAGGGCTATCGGTACAACAAACCAGACCCAACTAATATGCAAGAATATTTCTAATCCACTTCCAATCGCGACTAGGTCAGCAGCGATAAGCGTGATGTTAGCAATAATAAGAATAAGAGCAGCGATACCCGCGATCCAGCGTCCGTAGTGTTCGCGCAAAACTTCCGCGAGACCTTTTTGTGTGATGCGACCCAGTTGAGCACACGCGAACATAGTACACTGATAGAGCGGCGTAGCAAGCAATAAAAGCCAGAGATGCCCAAAACCGTTCTGCGCTCCATCAATAGCATAGGCCGCGACTGCCGAAGAATCGTTGCCTGCCATTCCGCCCAGAAAGCCCGGCCCAAACATACGCAACAGCGGGATTTTGCTCTCCTGCTCCTCCCGTTGCTTGTGTAGTTCTGGCTTTCCTCGCAGTTCCTCTTTCTCTTCTTCCAACCCGCGCAACCCTTCGACGGTGGGCATGGCCTCCTCTACTTGGTCAAGCAGGCCGTCTTGTTCCTGAAACTCTTTTTCCGTCAGCAACTGTTCATGACCCACTGACGAGAGCTTTTCCAGCTCTTTTACGTTCGTATCTATCATCACCACACCTTCAGGATATTGGGGCGTCTTTGCCTCAACATCCTGAATGCGGTCAGCAGGAATTTCCAGTTCTTTCCTAAAAAAAATACCCTTCTGCACAACAAGCTCTTGCACCTGCCCCTGAGCATCGCGTACAACCTCAACTACCTTTGGCTTACTGATATCCTCTTCCCCAAGGTCGCCATGCTCCGCTTCTATAAGCATTCCTAGTTCAATGGGGTCCTTCCCCTGGTTATCGATCATACAATTTTCCTACGCTCTTCTCTTTGAGTGAGATTAGGGCCAACTTGTCTCGGTGAACGGCGTAATAAGCACTTCCTGCATTGCCGACTCTGGCGGAACCTGCGCGGCAAAAACGATCACCTTGGCGACATTCGCTGGGTCTTGCAGGTTCTTCTCATCAGGCATGGGGATGCCTTGCTCGTGGAAGCGATCAAAGAAGTGCGTCTGCATTCCACCGGGGATGATTGTCGTTACGCGGATGCCATGCTCGCGTCCCTCAACGCCAAAACCGCGTCCGAACGCGACCAGGCCTGCTTTAGAAGCGTGGTACGCCGACGCATTGCCCCACATTCGCAGCGCGGCGGTTGATGCGATATTGATTACGTGTCCACTGTGCTTCTGACGCATCAATGGCAGGGCAGCTTTCGCAAAGAGAAATGGGCCGCGCAAGTTCACGCTGATTACACGATCCCACTGCTCAACCGTCATCTCTTCAACTGAGACGGTGTAGTCAATCGCGGCACAATTCACCACGATATCTAAACCACCTAGGTGCTCGCCAACCGCCTTCACCGTCGCGAAAACAGCGTTGGCATCACTGACGTCGCAGGTCAATGCAATACTCTGTACACCCTGCTCCGCGATACTCTTGCTGACACGCTCGATACCCGCCTGATTGATATCAATACAGGCGACGCTACTACCCGCGTTCGCGAAAGCTCGCGCCGTTGCCTCACCAAGTCCGCTTCCCGCCCCCGTCACCAAAACAACTTTTCCTGTAAGTATCTGTTCGCTCATTGCTCTCTCTTCTCTCTTTTACTGCGTCGCTACTGACTTTTTCAAATTGTACTCTTCTAAAAGCGCACCAAATAATTGCGTGGCATTATATGTGCGGTGAAGGTCTGACCAAGTAGACTGGTAAGAACCATCGCCAGACCTGTTTTACGCCGACAGGTGGGAATAAGCACATCAACGCTTGCCACTGGAATACACTCCTTTATATAAAAACTACTCAACGATACAGTTTAACTGTACAATAGCTACACCGTCTGTACGGTCTGCTTATACGAGGCAAGTACCGCTTGATAGACCGCACCCGTCCGTTTCGCGACGGTCTCCCAGGTAAACTCGCGCTCAACGCGAAGTCGCGCCGCCTGCCCCATCTGCGTACAGAGTTCGGGATTCACAAGCAACTCATGCAAGCGGTTCGCCAATGCTTGCGGGTCACGCGGCGGCACGAGAAAGCCAGTCTCGCCATCAGCGATGGTATAGGTGATACCGCCAACCGCCGAACCAATCACGGGACGTCCGCAGGCCATACTCTCTAACGGCGTCAGGCCGAACGGCTCGTACCAGGGGGTTGTCACCGCAACATCGCCCGCGCTATAGTAGGCGTAAAGCGAGTCCTGTTGACGCTTTCCAATAAAGGTAACGTGCTCGACAATACCCAGTTCCGCAACAAGTTGCTGCAATACGCCAATCTCTGGCGTCGCCTGTTGTTGTGGGTCTACTGTTTCACCTCCGACAAGCATGAGCTGAATCGGAGGTAAAGCTGTGCCATACATGAGTGTTTCGCGTTCGCAGTGCCGAATAAGTTGCGCGACACCACGCACAACATTGCGTACATCTTTACGCGGCAACATACGCCCAACATACACAACCACAAACGTGTCTTGCGCGATGGTCAGCTTGTGCCGCGCCTCGGCCTTTAGAACAGGATGAAACACGTCGGTGTTGACGGCGGAAGGCACAATCACAACCTTGTTCGCGTCCGCGCCGTAGTCCTCGACAAGCTCCGTCCATTCGCTGGGACACTGGGCAAGCACACATTGCACCGAACGAATAATCTGCGTCTCAACCTCTATCCGCTCCGATGGACTCGTATCAACGCTGCCCTGATGCTTGCGTTTCGTCTTGCCCATTGCGTGGAAGATGTGAACGGCGGGAATGTTCAGGCGACTTTGTAGCTCTGTCGCAACCCACCCCGACATCCAAAAGTTGCTATGCACAATATCGTATCGTGTCTCGTCGCGCTCTACGAAGTTCAGAAAAGCGTCACGAAACGCTGGCATAAACGCCCACATGTCGTCTTTGGGCAGAAAGGTAGTCGGGCCAGCAGTCAGGTTGATAACGCGCACGTTGGGCGCCCACACGACCACTTCCGCCGCGTCAGGCGAATCGCGGCGGGTGAACACGTCAACAGCATAGCCCAGCTTCGCCAGGTTGCGGCTCACCTCGTCAACGTACACATTTTGTCCGCCAGCGTCCTCGCTCCCCAGCAACGCGACAGGGCTTGCATGTTCGCTCACAAACGCTATACGAGTCAGTCGTTCCATGTATTTTTCCTTTTCTGCCTCTCTCATTAAAGAACGCTTGCAAAGGCCGCATTCCAGTCACGGATAAAGCGATCCAGTCCAAAACGGTTTCTCGCGACCTGCTGAGCATAGGCACCCATGGCTTTCGCCTCCTGTGGATGCGTGAGCAGGTAACGCATGGATGCAATCAAGACATCAAGATCGCATGAAATATAGCCACTCTTCCCATGCTCGATAACTGTCGGCAATTCGGTTGTCGCCAGTGCCACAATCGGCATTCCAATTGTCATACCCTCAATGACCGCGAGCGGCAAACTGGTATAGCGTATTGGACTGAACAGAAAGCGATAATCCGCGAGCCGTTGATGCAGGTATCTATAAGGAATATCGCCCAGACCACCCAAGGTCTCCGTCTGCATTCCCACCGCATCAAGAGGAAGCACCGCCTGTGTCTGCAAAAAAAGGTCGTAGCCAGTGATGCGGGGTCGCTTCTGCATTCCGTTGATGACGGTTATGCCACGTTCCAGTTCGCCCCGATAGGTTGCAGTCGGGTCAATTGCGACGCTATGTTCAATGACGGTGGTTGGCGTGCGTCCGTTGTCCCACATCAAGCGGTTGTAGTGTGTGACATGCACCAGTAACACGTTGGGATCATCGATTGGGTGACGCGTGTCGGTGGCATGCGGTTTGGGCGTATTATGTTCTAGGTATATTCTCGGCAAGGCGCGTTGCTCCGGACTGAGAATTTCAGCGGCATCCTCAAAGTAATTTTTGGGCGTCTGGTAGATAATCAGGTCGAGTTTAAGGCTATGCACCTCCTCCGCAGAAACTTCGCGCATATATTCTGGAAGGTCGAAGGTAGGGCCACGCCCACCGTAGCCCTCTGGTCGAGTTGGTTTCGTGGGAAGATACCAGTCGTGATCGAGGCGGGCCAGAGTGTTGAGGTAGCTTCCATGAATATGCCAGATAAGAATTTTCAGGCGTCGCATGAGTAGATGTTTTCCTTCTGTAGAGACTACGTTACCGCGTCCACGCTGGCAGAACCAGCAGAACGCCCGCCCATGTCTCTGACATAGCTTTTTTGTGACAACATATCTGAGGCAACCGTAAGCACAGTTTGTGGTAGAAGCCAGCGCAGGCAACGATGGTCAATCGGGCATTCCCAGTGTCCACACGGACTGCACGCAACCGCGTGCCGCACAATGCGGTGCCGCTGGCGATCAAGTGGTGCCCAGCGTTGTACATCGGCAGGCCCAAAGAGCGTGACACTGGGACAATCCACCGCACAGGCAACATGTGCGGGGCCAGTATCGTTGCTGATAAATAGGTCAAGCTGGCTCAGCACGGCGGCGAGGCCACCAAGCGAGGTCTTGCCCACAAGAGAGAGGGCAGGTGTATGCATGGCGTCGCTAACCATCTGCGCTGTCTGTTCCTCACCAGGCCCGCCCGTCAGGAGGATATGGGCATCTCTCTGTTGGGCGAGCGCGTCCGCGATAGTTGCAAAGTGTGGAGCAGGCCAACGGCGGGCAGGTGGACGCGCACCGGAATGAATGCCGATAACAGGTCTTCCACTCCGTCGCAATGGTCCCAATAACTCGTTCGCCTCCGCGTAATCACTGGCGAAAAGGGGGAATTCCAGGCGCACATTGTTATACGCTTCTTGCAGCTCTCCCTCATACTGCGTTCCGTTCTGGTTTTTCAATACCTCAACAAGCGCGAGATTACGATGTATTTCATGTATGTCATGCGGATATGGTGCGCCATAGGTCAGATCGCCCAATGTTTCTTCATAGTACCCAACGGTAACAGACGCGTTCAGCGCGAGCGCGAACGGATTACTTGCGTGTCCACTGCCGTGCATCTGTAGCACAAGGTCGTAGTGATACTCGCGTTGCTCTCGCAAAAAGCGTTCCGTGCGGTGTGTAGAAAAAGGCACTTCACTAATGCCGACATAGCCCGCGAACTCAATAAAGCGGTCAATATAACACCCGAAACGTTGCACAAACGAGGCGGCCCAGGACAAGCCAATCAGCGTAATCTCTGCGTCGGGGAAGCGGTGGCGCAACGCTCGCAACGCAGGAACCGCGACAAGAAGATCGCCAAGCTGCAAGGCACGAAAGACAGCTATACGTTTCACAATAGTTGCCCCTCGGCATGTGTCTGTACCTCGTGTAATAACTGCTCGGCCTCCGCCACAACTTCTTCGGGTGCGATGTCCAGGCAGGGTAAGCCGATGGGACATTCAAAGAGGAAGCAGGGATAGCAAGGCGTCGGGCGGCGCAGAAGCTGTGCGGTGGTTGAACGAGGGTGCCATTGCTCCTCGTAATCTGTGCCTGAAAAAAGTACCACGGCGGGAATACGCAATGCGTCCGCCAGGTGCATAGGCAGCGTATCGTTACATATCACAAGAGCGGCACCATCAAGCAGGGCGGCATATTGTGCCAGTGTGGTTTTTGCTAGTAGTACCCGTGCATCAGGTGCGTGTCTCTGAACCTCGTGAAGTAACTCGCTCTCGCGCTCTGTTCCTGTTAGTAATACTTGCCACCCGTGCCGCATCAACAGGTTGGCGACGACGCCAAACCGCTCGGCGGGATAGCGGCGTGCCTTCGCGCTGGCACCCGGATGCACCACAATATACGGTTGCTCAATTGCTACGTGCGCGTCTCTCAATAAAGAGGGAATAGTAGCCAGTACGTCCTGTGTAAGAAAGACTTTTAACGTGCGGTCTCTGGCAACAAAGCCGAGGTGTTCAACCAGACGCAGGTTGCGCTCGGACTGATGCATCGCAAGCGGTGCGCCCTGCAGTTGTATGGAGAGGGTGCTACCCCCAAACTCGTTTGACTCACCAGCACGCAGAGGAATGCCCGCGAGGTAGCAGACATAGGCGGGCGTATGTGGAGTCTGACTGAACGAAGTGAAGATTAGCGCGGCATCAAAATTGCGTTTGGCAAGCAGAGCGATCAACGCACGTTCACGCGCCGGGTCGAACGTCATGCGACTCCCCACATCCTGCCAGACTGAACGCCAAGTTATGACATCATTGATCCAGGGAAGTAATGGCGCCGCAGTGGTTCCCGCCGTACTCGCAAGCAACGTCAGGCGTGCCTGCGGAGCATTCTCTTTTACCGCACGCAACGCTGGCCCAAGCATGATTACGTCGCCGATGTTATCCAACCGTACCGCCAGAATGTTCTTCGCGGCTAGCCACTCGTTCAAGATGCCACTCCCTCATGCTTCAACGCCAGCAACTCTACGGACGCGTCGATAACCATTTGAGGCGAGACCAGACGCAAACACTCATGCTGATAGGGACAGGTGCGACTATAGCAGATGCGACAGGCAACATCATGATACATCTGACGATGAGGAACGCGCCAGGGTCTCCACTGCTCCGGTGGATTGGTCAGGGCGAACAGTGCGACAACGGGAGTCTTGACCGCCGCCGCGATGTGCATAGGGCCGGTATTGTTTGTGATTGTCAAATTCGCCGCTTGAATAAGCGCACACAACGCGGGGAATGCAAGCGTACCCGCCATCGCGCGTGTCGCATGTTTATTTTTCGCTCGTACCTGTCCCAGAATTGTGTTAACAAGTTCTTGCTCGTCCTGTGCGCCCGTGACCAGCACGAACGCGCCAAGCTGTTCAACGAGCAGGTCGATAACCTCGACATACATCTCCCAGGGATAGGTTCGCGCTGGCATTGTGCATCCCGGATGCACGACAACAAGCGGACGGCGTGTTTGTGGAGCGGCGTATGTTCCCCCTGTATATGTTGCAAACAAATTGGCGATATCCCGTTTCGCGGCCTCTGGCACTACTAGTACCAGGTCGCGCTCATCAGTATCCATGCCGAGGACGCGCACAAGGTTCAGGTTATGCTCGACCTCGTGAATAATAGTTTCGGGATGCTTATGGCGCGTCGTCAATAGTGAACCGGGGCCATCAATGGAGGCTGCGACACGCAATGGAATATCCGCGAGATAGCACAGATATGCGGAGGGCAACGGACTCTGGCGAAATGACGTAAAGATGATGGCACCATCAAAATTTCGCGCCTTGATTTCGGCGATCATACGCTGTTCGCGTTCGCTGTCCTGTGGCATCTTTTGCCAGGGATCCATCCAGGGGGCCGAATAGACAAGCACGTCGTCGATATCAGGGTTGAGCGCGGCAGCCTGCGCCCCTATGTGACTTGCCAGTAGCGTAAGTGAGGCATGAGGTAACGCAGCCTTTACCGCATGAAACGCGGGTGTGGTAAGCAACACATCCCCAAGATTATCGAGCCGCACTAGCAACACTCTTCTTGCGGGCTGCCAACGTTCGTCTATCATCGTTCCTCGCTTTTTGAGACACGTGATGGCGCATCCTGTATAAGAGAGGCGATACGCTCAATCATTGTACTGGTGCTCAACATACCGACAAGCGGCAGAATTACAATCTGTCCGCCACCCGCACGCACGGCTTCGGCTTCTGGGAGTGCTTCGTCCACATAGTCACCACCTTTGACATGAAACGTGGGGCGCAGAATATAAATAAGCTCGGTGGGAGTGTCTTCATCAAATAGCACAACCGCGTCAACCGCGTCCAGAGCCGCGACCAGTGCCATGCGGTCACGCTCGTTGTTGATAGGACGCCCAACTCCCTTTAAGCGGCGCGTACTCCTATCGCTGTTTAGGCCAACGATCAGAATATCGCCCAGAGCACGCGCCTGCCGCAGAAATTGCACATGACCAACGTGCAGAATGTCAAAGACTCCATTGGTAAACACAACGCGCTTCCCCCGCTCGCGTTCTGTGTCCAGATACGCCGTAAGCTGTAACAACGCACGCTGCGAAGTGGGTGCTTCTTTTCGACTATAAGAAGAAAGCACAGGAGTGTTAGCGGCGTATTCGCGCAGGCTCACGCGCTGTAATAGTTCTTGATAGGACACAACGGCGGTTCGTTGGCGTGTTACTGCGATGCTCGCCGCGTCAATGCCGATAGCCGCCGCCTCCGCGACGGTTCCCCCCGCCGCGAGCGCGAGGGCCATCGCCGAGGCAAACGAGTCACCGGCCCCAACATCGTTCGCGTTAGCGACTGGGTGCGCCGCAAGATGCGTTGCGGTATTGGCACGATCAAGCAAAAGAACCCCGTGCGCTCCCAACGTGACCGCAACATGCCGCGTTTTCAGTAAAGACAACATCTTGTGCGCGATCTGCTCAACCGACTCAAGTTCCACCGTTTCCTCTTCCGCGCTGCCAGTAAAGGCGCGTGCCTCTAGCAGGTTAGGCGTCACAATCGTTGCTTCAAGGTTGGCGAAACGGTGCAGAGCTTTCGAGTCAAGCACTAGCACTTTCGGTTGAGCCGCTTGCAACGATTGTAGCCGCTCAATAAGAGCCGACGAAAGTACACCATAGCGGTAATCGGAGACAACCACAAGATCACACAATGGGTACACCGCTTCAAGCGTTGTTAGAAGCTGCTGCTGACTTCCCTCTGCATAAGGTGATGGCCCTTCATCAAAACGCACAACGTATTGACCATCCGCGATAATGCGAAGTTTGTGCAATGTTTGCGCGGCTACATCTTCGACAAGCCATTGATCGCTGATACCGCGCTCACGCAGGGCGGCGCGGAGCAAGCCACCCGCAAGGTCGGCCCCGACAAGTCCGAGGAGGCACACATCGGCTTCGAGGGCGCGAAGATTGGCGGCAGTATTAGCGGCACCACCCGGAATACGATACTCCGCTCGCTTACTGATGACAGGAACCGGCCCCTCGCTACAGAGGCGAGCGGCAGTACCTTCAAGATAGGTGTCGAGCATGGCATCGCCGAGAACGAGGACGCGGAGTTGCCGAAACTGGCGCACAAGGTCAACTGCACTACTCACGAGCGGCTCCTGCTGAAATATCCTGTATACTCTGTCGCACCTGCCACTTCGCTGGCCGATATACCAGGTTTGGTGTCGTTGTTACTTCGACGTGCTCGATGATGCGGAGAGCGGAGAGCGTATCGCGAGCCACAAAGGTCGGCACCCGCAACGGGTGTTGCGGCAAAGACTCGGTATCGAGATCGACAAGAATAGTGCGGCAACCAGCGCGGTTGCCGGCCTCAACATCATCGAGTATGTCACCTACAAACCACGAACGACTTAGGTCAAGGTCGTGTTCACGTGCGGCCTGTAACAACATTCCCGGTTGAGGCTTGCGACACGCACACCGAATCGCCAATCCTTCAACCACACCTTCGGGATGATGCGGACAGTGATAAATGCCATCAACGCGCACACCTAGCTTCACAAGTTCGCTCGTCAGGTACTCATGCATTCGTTGTAGATCGGCCTCCGTGAAATACCCACGCGCAATACCGGCCTGGTTTGTAATGACAATCAGGCGGAAATCTTGCTCTTGCAAGGTACGCAACATTGGCCCAATTGCGTCGTAGAGGCGGAGTTGTTCGGGACGTGAGGGATAGTGTGACGCATGGACAAGCGTTCCGTCGCGGTCAAGAAAGAGGGAGCGGTGGCTCATCGCTGCCACTCGTCCTGACTAGTAACAACTGAAGCAAGCTGTGTTTCGGTGATATCGCACAAAATATGCGTAACAATCATATGCAGTTCCTGTACAAGGGCGGTATCAATGAGCGGAACGCGCACCGTCACGTCAGCAAGCGTTTCGAGTGTGCTGGCGGCGTCCCCTGTTACCGCCACAACAGTCATACGTCGTTGCCGAGCCGCCTGTGCTGCCGCGATAATATTTTCAGACTCGCCGCTTGTGCTGAACGCGAGAAACATATCATCAGGTTGCCCAAAGGCCAGTACCTGCCGCGCGAAAATGTCGCGATAGCCATAATCATTCGCGACTGCTGTAATAATGGCGGTGTCCGTTGTCAAAGAGAGTACAGGGTATGGCGCACGTTCGCGCTTGAAACGCCCGACTAGCTCCGCCGCGAAATGTTGCGACTCGGCAGCACTGCCCCCGTTGCCTGCCACCAGTACCTTATGTTGGCTTCGTAGCGTCTCGACAAGATATGAGGCCACAATGGTAAGGATGTGCGCGTGTGATGCAAGCTGAGCAAGAGCAGCATCAAGCAGAGTACGCCTGCTGGTAAGAGCATGGACAACAGTGTCATGATACGCTTCGGTAGTTGCTACCGATGTGAAAGAGGAAACAGAAGGTGTTGATGCGTGCGAGAATTGCTGTATATGCTGCTCTTGACTGGATATATGCATGTATCTCTTCTTTGATCTAACGTGTAGACAAACATATTTTTTAACAAGTGCCAACACCTGACTGAGATAAGGGAACACTTGAGAAAGATGTAGAAAAAGTTCATATTTTTCCTCTCATCGCTTCTAATAGTAACCGAGGTAGCCTATATAATACAAGTCAGCAATACACTTTTTCAGTATTTTCTAACCTCATCTTAATATTTCTCATAAGAGTGTATTCATACTAGATTGTAGTCTTCTTCTGTAGATACTATAGTAGCAATCGCTCTCTATAAAGGAGCTAAGAGTTCTGCTAGAGAAGTCACAAAGGCGGTACTCAGATATGACTTCAAGCCCAGCATTGACACCAATGTGTTATACAGTACGTACTAGAAAGAGAAGTTATGTTGAAGGCGAACGAAGAAAAGCGGAATAGGACACCTAGCCATCTCCAGGGAGTCTCGATGCGAACAATATTGATTCTCAACCCAACCTCTGGCTCTTCCTCTCTGGCACCCCAGGACAACCAGGCAGAGACGAGTGAGCAACACGAAGAGGCTATTCTTGCGGGTTTACGCACGCACAATATAGAGCCAGAAGTCTGGCACACCACCCCTGACGATCCCGGCAGCGGACTTGCTAAAAAGGCCGCGTCTGAGGGAGCGGATGTTATCATCGCGGCGGGTGGCGATGGCACGATTCACGCCGTTGCCAGTGGACTTATCGGCACGACAAGCACACTGGGCATTATCGCGATGGGGACAATGAACAATCTAGCACACAGTTTGAGCATTCCCGACACTATAGAGGGAGCGTGCGCTATTATTGCTAACGGCGAGACAAAGAAAATCGACATTGGCAATATTAATAACCATGTTTTTCTTGAAGTCGCGGGTATTGGATTAGAAGCGGTACTCTTTCCTGCTGCCGAGGAAATCAAGAGTAGGGGGATTGTCTCAACCATTCGCGGAACTGTAGACGGTCTACGTTCGCTCTTCTCATTCAAGCCCGCCAGCGTCAAGGTCTCATTCGATGGACATAAGAACCGCACGTACAAAGTTCTTCAGATAACGGTATGCAATTCGCCCTACTACGGCGTGCATCTACAGGTTGCCCCCGGCACGCTAATGGACGATGGCTTACTGGATGTGGTCATCTATAAAAATTTCAGTAAGTTTGAATTCATTCGGCACGGCATCTCGATTACACAGGGAAAGCGTATCCTGGAACCAAAGATTACCCGCCGTAAAGTCAAAACATTGCGTATCGCTGCCGACTATCCTGTAGCAGTTCACGCCGATGGTGTGGCACATGGGCATACACCCGCCCTCATTTCTGTTACGCCAGGGGCGTTGAGTGTGCGTGTGCCGATGCAGGTTGTCGAGGGGCCAAACGTCGTAGACGGTGCAAAGAGACGCCGCCAGCGTACTCTGCGTATGCAGAAACGTCAGGAGTTGCTGGAAGACACAACATCGACAGAAGAGAAAGGGACAGTCAATGTCAAATAATCCTATATTATCCTCACCTGATGCAACAGAGCCGATAGGAGTTCTGCCGCAGGTAAGTTTGCCAGAAATGGCGACAGAGGTGCAGCGTGTCGCCGCGCAAACCTCGTATTCGGGTCGGAAAGCGGTATCACGCGGCACAATGTTTCTCGCGTTCTATCTCTGGCTCCTTTCGGGTGCGGGCATTCTTTCATGGATTGCCCAGCGCACTCAGTTTTTCCCCGGTGATATGTCTATCACCGCCAATTTGCAGAAGCAGAAGAACCCTGCGTTCCGCACGCTCTTATACTGGGTTTCAGAAGTTGGCTTCTGGCAATGGTCAGTTCCTCAGACGATAGGCGTGGCGGGTATTTTCTGGGCCTTACGCTTCCGTCTTGAAGCACTCTTTATTCTGCTTACAACGTCTTCAAATATTCTCAATGCTATCGTCAAACGTGTTATTAAGCGTCCACGTCCCGACAAAGAACTGGTCTCCGTTGTGCGTGTGCTCAACGAGCCAAGCTTTCCCAGTGGACATGTTATGCACTATACAAATTTTTATGGTCTGCTCATCTACTTACTTGCGACAAATTGGAAGCCGGGCAAGTTACGCAATGCATTAATTGGTGTATGTACGGGTATGATTGCTACTATTGGCCCCTCGCGCATCTATCTCGGCGCACACTGGCCCAGCGATGTGATGGCGGGCTACCTCTACGGTGGTCTGTGGTTCGGTGGCATCATCACGCTCTACTTGCGCGTGAAGGCGTCACTCCATCCGGCAAAGGGCGAACAGATGCTTGTGCCTGACGAAATCGCCAAATCGCTTCAGCAACCGGGCGACGAACAAAAAGAGATACTAGAAAATTTCTAAGGAGTTAAATGTACATGGGTGGCACTCAGCAAACTGAGTGCCACCCATGTACTATTTTCGCGTCTACGAGATTTGCGAACTACGCTTCGACCTGAACACCCTTCCAGAATGCGACGTGATCTTTGATCTGCTTCGCGGCATCCTTTGGCGCAGGATAATACCATGCAGCGTCTTTATTCTCTTTGCCATCTACTTCAATGCTATAATAGCTGGCCTCGCCCTTCCAGGGACATGTCGAATGTGTACTGGTCTCTTTGAAGTATTCGCGTTTGATCGAGTCAGCCGGAAAGTATTGATTGCCTTCGACAACCTCGGTTTTATCACTTTCGGCGAGTATCACGCCGTTCCATGTTGCTTTTGCCATGAGAGAATGCTCCTTTTTGCTACTCTGACATTCGTGCGCGGGAAGCCACACACAATACCTGCCTTAACAATACGACATAGAAAAGCGTCTGTCTACAGGAGACGAAGGAGTTTGAAGAAGCGTATACAAAAGAATAAAAAACTGACTCATGATAGCCTCTATAATACTCTGTGGTAGAGGTATTTTTTGTCAACAGGACACATTGGTGACTACAGTGTGTACGCTTTAATCCACGCAAGCTCCAGACAAAACGGCTCGGCCTGCTTGTTCGCGATGATTAGTCCAAACGAGCTAATACGCGCTCTATCGAGCGGGGGCGCGTCGGGTGGCGTTTTGCCGCGGCGCGTGGCAATGAAATCCGCGAAGGGCAATTGCGTTGTTGTCCAGATAGCATCTTCAGTGATAAAACTAGCTTGATAGCGCAATCCGTTTCTGCCACTATCATTCCTAATATTTACGCCGTAGCGTTTGCCATCGCCTTTGTAACGCAATTCTAT
>JBBQVS010000003.1:0-125640 GCA_038211295.1 Ktedonobacterales bacterium
ATGTTTGACCAGCAAGGACTTACCACGCACCGTATAAAACGCCTCAAAGATGAGACCCAGGACAACCAGCATATCACCAACAACACGCCAGATGCCACCGCCAGAGGGAAGATTTGGAATAAAACTACGCTCGACAATGAGGTAAACGCCAGCGATACCCAACAGCATCGCGCCCGTGCGGAGAAGATGAAAGCGTTCGCGTAACAAAAACCAGGAGAGGATAACGGTGAAAAGCGTTTCGCTGCTTACCAGCAAAGCGACATCAGTGGCGGTGGTCAGTGCCAGCCCACCATATTCAAGCAATTTATTGATTACAAATCCCGCGAGTGAGAGTAAAAGCAATTGAGGCAGGTCGCGCCGCGTCAAGTGAAGCTCTTTGCGCTTGTAAAACAGGAGAGGCAGCAGACAAAGGGAAGCCAGCGACATACGCAACGCGTTTAGCATATTTACAGAAATATCTTGCAGAATAAATTTTCCTGCCACGTAACTGGTCGCCCACAACGTATTAGCTAGTAGAAGAAGAAACCAGGAAAATGTGTGATGAGTTTCCGAAGATATTTTGTTTGGCGCGGTAGACAATATACTGCTCCTTACTAGCGTAGGCGTGTTTGCGTCTTACTACAAGAATATGAGCAGAAGGGGGTAGTTGTCAAATGCGATTGACAGCGAGCCATTTTTCCCATACACTACATTTATAGAGTTATATACAGTATACTATTAGAAGACTCAGCGCGTCTGAGCAAGCAATCACTTCATCACACTTCTGGTACAATCGCGTATGTATGTGTCTGTCAGATAAAACGCTATGTTGTCGAGGGGATAAGGTAAGGGGAGAAAACCACTCATGAGCAGTCGCCAATGTCCTGATTGCGGGAAAATATTATTGACATCCGCGTCGTACTGTACCAATTGTGGCGAACTTGTCGCAATGTCGGAGCAGGCGATGGTTGCTGTTGCCCAACGTTCATCGACTCCTCTTCAAGACCCGCGCAACAAAAGCTTTTACGGCGACGACGATATGGTGAGTGTACACGTAGAGGACGCGCGTCCTCTGACATGGCACAAGGACCTGTACGCGTCGTCCCTGCTACAAACGGATGTCCCCGCGTTACCCGCTACTCCGCGCCCTCTACAACCGCGCAAGCCGCGTCGCATTTCGCTCACCCCTTTGCAACTGAAGAGACGCGGCACACACACCACTATGCCAGTGCTCTTCTTCTGGTTCAGTATTGTCTCGGTTGTTGTCTTACTACTTGGCGGCATCTTTGGCGTCTTCATCACCTATGGTCACGGACTGTTCTCGTCCTCTGTGGGGCCACATGGCCCGACGCTTCAGGCGTCATCAACAGATATCGCGATTGGCGCGACCTTGACCCTGCGCGGAACCAATTTCAGCCCACATGGACGTGTGGGCCTGAGTCATGACGCCATCATTACCATTGTCGATACAGGCGGTACATCGGTTATTCAAGCGGACGCGCACGGCGACTTTATCGACACGGTTACAGTCGCTCCCGACTGGCAGGCAGGCATTCATTCAATCAACGCGGAAGACGCGCATTTGCATAAAATAGCCCGTCTATCGCTGATTGTGACGGGCCAAAGTACCTCGCTACGACCCGCGCATCTGCTGCTTTCGGCATCGGTGCTTGATCTTGGCACAGGCGACCTCGCTACAAATTCAACAAAGACGCTGACACTGAGCAATGTTGGTGGTGGGCAAATAACATGGCAAGGCAATACAGACAAGCCGTGGCTACTTATAACGCCGCGCCAGGGGACGTTCGCGAGTGGCACGAAAGCAACGGTAACGGTTGCGGTAAACCGTTCGACGCTGGTTCCCGGCGTGTATACGACGCATGTGGATTTTTTGTCGAATGCCGGCGATACAAAAGTAACGATTACGATGCGCGTGGTGCCGCTTGACCCCGCAGGTAGTGCCGTGCTACAAGTCTCGCCCGCCGTGCTCACGTTTACCGCGACGGATGGTGGCGCACGACCACCCACACAAACAATTACGATAAGCGATCCCGGCGTGCGTCCGCTACAGTGGAGCGCGACGACAAACGCGCCGTGGTTGTCACTTTCACCCAGCATCGGTACAGTGCAAAACGCCGCTACTGCCGATACAGTCTCACCATCTCTGGCACGGGGAACAAACTCACAGACCGCCAGTGTAAGCATCGATACAAGCACATTGTTGCCCGGCACGTATAGTGGCGCGATTACCATTAGTGGGCAAGCAACAGAGCAAGTGAAGGATAGCCCACAAAGCATTGTCGTCACCATCACCATCACGCCTCAGTGTGGAGTTGTAGTCGCGCCATCGCTTCTAACCTTCGCGAGTGTCTATCAGCAGAGCGCACCCGCGAGTAAGAGTCTCAGTGTAGACACTTCACAGGGCTGCAATACGCCAGTGCGTTGGAGCGCGACAACAGCAGCCCAGTGGCTCACGCTGAATACGACGAGTGGGACAACATCGACGAAACTCGCCGTTGGCATCAACACAGCGGGCCTGTCCCCCGCGACATACAAGGGGTCGATTGTCTTCACCTCCTCATCTGGCACAGAAACAGTACCAGTAACATTTACGCTCTGTGAGCAGGCAACACCAGTTATGAACGTCTCCACAACTACGCTCACGTATACCAGCGTTGTTGGAAACGCAAGCATCGACGCACAAAACATTGGCATCACAAACACGGCGGGCGGCACACTGAACTGGCAGGCGACGGCGGCGACCAGTGTTGGGGGCAACTGGCTCAGCGTCACACCTGTAGGGGGAAGTCTTACCGCGCAACAAACCGCGACACTGACCGTTACAGTCGCACAGACCGCACTTACCCCAAACACCTACACGGGAACTATCACGCTCGTTGGAACCGATGGCGCGGGACATGCCGCCCCCGGTAGCCCAATGGTGATTCCAGTGAGCTTGGTGGTGCAAGCGGCTTGTGTCATCAGTATAGATAGGGCAGAGCTTACCTTTACTGGTATCGCGGGTCAACCCAACCCCACGTCACAAGACATAATAATTAGTGCGAGTGGAGCCTGCACACACATGCTGACATGGACAGCGACACCGAACGCGAACTGGCTAATAACGACCCCCGCAACAGGTGCTGTGGCTCTGGGTGCTGTGGGCAAGGGCAGCGTGGGAGTAACGCTCGCGGGACTCAGCGCGACCAACTACCAAGCGGCTATAACAATTACCGCGCGGGATAGTGTCACACAGGCCGCAATTGGTGTCCCAATTGCGGTAGCTATAGCGTTGACAGTGCAGTCTGCATGTACGATCTCGGCTCCTTCGAGCAGAGCGGAGACGTTCACAACGGAGGCAGGACTGAATCCTGATGTACAGACATTTACTCTCGCGGTAAGTGGCACCTGTAATGGCAATGTCACTATTACCCCCGCATCCTCACTTCTGGCTGGGAGCGGGTGGTTGACGGTGAAACCAGCTTCTGTAAGCGTGGCAACAGGTAGAACCGCAACATTTACTGTGAGCATCGCTGGTACAGCTCTAACTGCTGGCACTTATAATGGCTCTATCCTGCTCGCAGCCACCGTCGGTGGCGCGGCGAGTGCCGGAAGTCCGCAGACTGTTGGCGTGACGGTAAACGTCACCGCACCCGCGACGATGGCGGCGAGTGCAGGTGGTTTATCCACAAACACAACGGGAGGCGTGACAACGCAGCCTGTGAACATCGCCAATACGGGGGGAACCGCGATGAACTGGACGGCAACCCTGACAAACGCACCTGCCTTTGTATCGCTCACACCCACTTCCGGTACACTGGGAGCCGGTATGAGTACAACAACAAACATTTTTGTAAGCGGCACGGGTGTCACTGGGACATATACCGCGGCAGTGACCCTGACCGCCACCGATGTGGGTAGTGGCAGTATCGTCGCGGGTAGCCCAATAAGTATTCCTGTGACAATTATTATCGCATCACCTACCCTTCAGGCTAGCGCGTCAAGCCTTACCTTCGCGGCTACTGCGGGTACAAATCCAGCAGCGCAAACTGTTATGATTACGAATATAGGTGGCGGCACACTGAACTGGACGGCAAGCATCCCCTCGGCGGGCTGGCTCACGCTTGACAGCACAGGGGGAAGTGATACGCCTAACGTTTCTTCTACGTTGACCTGTAGCGTGAACACTGCTAGGCTCGCTGCTGGCCCGTATACCGCGACAATTGTGCTCACGCCCTCAGCAGGAGCAACCGTCATCATAACGGTTACGCTTACCGTTGTCGCCGTTGTTCCCACGCCTACCGTCGGAGTTACTCCAGTAGTCGGAACAACCCCGACGGTGGGCATCACTCCAACACCAACGATAGGAGCAACGTCTACTGCAACGGTATAGCCTGTTCGCACGCAAGGACGCTATTTCTCTTCTTTCGCTGAGCGCGGCCTGAACTGAAGTCGAATGCCCGTTCCATTAAAACCAAAGGCTTCGCGCAAACGGTTCTCAAGATACCGCTCATACGAGAAGTGCATGGCGTCCGTGTCATTGACAAAGAAGGTGAATGTTGGTGGATTGACCCGCGTCTGCGTCGCGTAATAAACCTTGAGCGGCTTATTGCGAATAATCGCGGGATGATGTCGTCGCACCGCGTCCTGTACAACCTCGTTGAGCCTTGACGTTGGCACACGCAGAAAGCGCATCTCTGCAATATGCACGACGGTTTCAAGAATTGACTGAACGTGGTAGCCTGTTTTCGCGGATGCAAAGATAACAGGAGCGTAGGGCATAAACTTGAATTCTTCCAGCACCAGTTTGCGGTAATGCTCCGCTGTCTCGATCTCATCGTCCGGGTGTGGCAGCACGTCCTCTTCACGTTCCGCACGTCGCTGCTCTTGCGCGAGATCCCACTTGTTGATAATGATGACAACGCCTTTTGCGGCCTCCGCAACTTGACCTGCGATATGCATGTCTTGTGCCGCGATACCCTCACTGGCATCGATGAGCAGAAGCGCAACATCACACCGCTCGATGGCACGGCTCGAACGGAGCACGCTATACTTCTCGATACCCACGCCGACGCGCCCACGCCGCCGAATACCAGCAGTATCAATCAAGACAAGTTTGCGGCCCTGAAACTGTACCTCAGTGTCGATAGCGTCACGCGTTGTACCGGGCATATCGCTCACGATGGCACGATCTACGCCGACAACGGCGTTGAGCAACGACGACTTACCAACATTTGGGCGTCCCACGATAGCGATACGGGGCGTCTCGTCCTCTTCATCACCGTCCTCTTCCTCGTCCGCTTCAGGCAATTCTTCGACGATGCGGTCAAGCACATCGCCTGTGCCGACGCCCTGAATCGAGGAAAGCACAATCGGCTCACCCAGACCAAGATTATAAAATTCAACTGCGTCCTGACGACGACTTTCGTTGTCGGCCTTGTTCGCGGCAAGAATGACTGGCTTCTTGGTACGACGTAACACGTCGGCAACCTCTTCGTCGGCGGCGGTAATGCCTGAACGCGCGTCAACCATAAACACGATCACGTCGGCCTCTTCAATGGCGAGTTCCGCTTGAGCCTGCACATGCTCCATCAGGTCGCCGGGTTGTCCCGTGAGTCCAACCTGACCAACAGGAATTTCGGAGCCAAATTCGAGGCCGCCTGTATCAATGAGCGTAAAGGTGCGCCCATTCCAATCGGTATCGCCATAGAGACGATCACGCGTCGTTCCCGGCAAATCTTCGACAATGGCGATTCTATCGCCGAGCATACGGTTAAAAAATGTGGATTTACCGACGTTTGGTCGTCCCACGATGGCAACAAGCGGCTTCATAAGTTCGCCCCTCCACCCTTTCCTATCGCGCTGATAGCTGTGTGTAACCTGTGTAAAACATGAATAGTCGGAACCTATTATAACACAGTTGGGCCTGATACACGAGGCTATTCCAATTCGCGCACCTCGCGCACAAACAGGGGCAGTAGGACGTTCGCCAAATTGATGAGGCCGGAGATGATAAAGACGAGCGCGGGGCCGATACGATCAGTCATGATACCACCCAGCAGTTCGCCAACGGGAATCATGGCGAACGAGCCAAGCGTGTCGATACTGATGACACGCCCCAGCTTGTCGCTCGGTATTGTCTCGTGTAACACGGTGAAGAAGATGGTGTTGAAGGCGGCTAGCCCGAAGCCGACAAATATACTCGCGAATGGCGCAATGAAGAAGATCATGCTGTGAGGAAAGGGCAGACCAAATATTAGGATGCCAAGACAGCTCAGTGTGAGGGAAAGGTAGGACAGGAGGCCGCGCTTCTTTATCTTTGTGGCGCGTCCAACGAGCAGGAGGGCTAGCACCGAGCCAATCGCTCCGGTTGCCTCGATGAGTCCAAGCAACCATGCTCCCTGCCCGTACACATCATGAACCAACTTGGGCATCGCCACCGCAAGCGTCGCCATAAAGCCGATATTGCCAAAGGCCGCGCTTATGGTCGTCACCCAGAGCCAGCGCACCTGACGCACATACACAAAACCCTCGCGGATGTCGGTCAGCACACCGCGAAAACCATGCTTCTCTTCTGGCACTACCGCTAGTCCGACGCCCTGAATATTCTCGGCCACAACATCTGGTGTAATGGAAACAAGCGTCACATGCCGCTCTGGAATGTGAACAAAGAGCAGGAATGCGACTGAAATGAAGAAGCTTGTGGCGTTAGCCAGAAACGCACCCATTGGAGTGATGAGAGCAATCAGCCCAGCACCAAGCATGGGGCCAAGAAATTGTGCCAGTGTGTTGCCAAGCGCAATGACCGAGTTTGCCGATGTCAAGTCCTCTTTCTCGACAAGATCAGGTACAATCGCCTGCACCGCTGGATTGAAAAAGCCATCAATCACCCCGAACACGAGTGCTTCGACAATAAGATGCCAGAATTGCAAATGACCGAGAAAGCCTGTAACACTGATAAGTAACACAATCGCTCCCCGTCCACCATCTGACCACAGGATAATCAAACGGCGTGGCAAGCGGTCTGCGGCGACCCCGCCGATCAGTACAAATACCAGACGTGGAATCATGGCAGCAAGAAGCACGGTTCCCATCGCAAGTCCTGAATGCGTCATCAACAACACTTGCCACGCCAATGCGATAGTAAAAATGCCATCGCCCAGATTAGAGATCGTTTGCCCAATCCACGCCAGCGCATAGGGACGCGAACGTAAAGCGCGGGCGAAACGAAGCTTTTCGACAAGCGCGACGTTCATGGCTACCTCCTGTTCTCACACAGTAGATGCGACAGAGGTTTTATTCTACCATATCAGTTGGAGTAAGGGGGCATGGCGCAGGCAAGCCGCGCCACTACCATACACGATTTCGCATGGCTTCGCCACGTCATGTTGTACTTCCTATTATTTGCGCTTAGTCTCTATGCGCGACGAGCGACGAGATTGGTTCCGCGAAGGGGCCAGCGTTATAGAGATCGTCGCGGTTCCACAGGACTTGAAAGGTCGCGGCAGTCGCGGCAACGGTGAGCCATATGAACAGAGTGCTCAGCGAGAGTGCCACCTTCGTGTCTTTGAGGCGGAAGATGGCCACAAAGCCGCTCGCGATAGTTAAGCCCGCGAAGATGAGTGTCAGGAAAAACGCGTTGATTGGTGAACGCAGGCTGAAGTATGCCGCGTTGAAAATCACAAAATTGACCCAGGTCGCGCCCTGTAGTGCGAGATATTCGTTGCGTCCAGGCGTCCCCTTTGGCTTGTTGAGCACCGCCAACGTACCCCAGATCGCGAAGAAGTTATTGATTGTCCAGGCAGGCCCGAACACCCAGGACGGCGGCGTGAAGATGGATTGTTTCAACGAACGGAAGTACGATACATCCCCAAAGACGTTGTCACGCACCGTCTCGCCTTTGTTGCCACTCACAAGACTAGTGAGTCCCGCGAGGCCAAAGGTAAGCAGTTGCACCGTGCCATAAAAGGCGAGGCCGTGATACCAACGCCACTTCGCTGGCTCACCTGTGATTGTTCGTGTTACTGTATCTTTTATTTTTGTCGTTGTCGATGCCATTAGTTGCTCCTTGTTGTTATTTCGTTGTTATTTCCTGTTTATACTATAGAACACAAACCTGAGAATGACACAAAGTAGCCAATATAGACGTTACAGCATCTTGAACGTCTCGAACAAGAACGCGAGCACGTCACTCTTCTCGTCGATAATCTTTGTTGTAGGCTTGCCCATGCCGTGTCCTGCCTTTAGCTCAAGACGCAGCAACGGCGGCTCCGCCCCCGTGTGGGCGCGTTGAATCGTCGCGGCGAATTTCTTAGCGTGGGCCGGCACAACGCGATCATCGGTGTCCGCTGTGAGAATAAGCGTCGGTGGGTAGTGGACGCCCTCTTTAACATTGTGCAGTGGCGAATAGGCGTAGAGAAACGCGAAATCTTCCGCGTTATGCTCGGCATCGCCATAGTCAGAAATCCAGTAACGACCAATCGTGAAGCGATGGTAGCGCAACATATCGATGACGGGAACCTCACATATAACAGCCCCCCACATATCGGGACGCTGTACGAGGCAGGTTGCGGTGAGCAGGCCGCCGTTGCTACCACCGTTGATGGCGAGTCGCGCGGTGCTGGTGTATTTGTTGGCGATGAGCCACTCACCCGCCGCGATAAAATCATCAAACACGTTTTGCTTTTTAGCCAGCACACCCGCCTTGTGCCACTCCTCGCCATACTCGCCACCACCGCGCAGGTTCGCCACCGCGTAGATGCCGCCATGCTCCACCCACAGCAGCGCGACCAGAGAAAATGCTGGCGTCAGACTGATGTTAAAGCCACCGTAGCCGTACAGCAACGTTGGATTATTGCCATTCTTGACCAGTCCCTTTTTGTGCGTCAGGAACATAGGGACACGCGTCCCGTCCTTCGAGGTATAGAAAACTTGCTCTGTCTCGTAGCCGTTCGGGTCAAAATTAATCTCCGAACCGTGGAGTAGCGTCACTTGCTCCGTGAGAAAATCGTAGCGGTAGATGCTTGTGGAGAAAAGAAACGAGGTAAAGCTGAAAAAGAGTTCGCTTTCCTTGGCCTCACCAGAGATTTCCACAATCGCGCCAAGCGTAGGCAATGCGATTTCGCCCAGCAGTTGCCCCTGCAAATCGTAGCGTTGAATACGATGGTGGGCATCGTGCATGTACACGACAACAAATTGCTGATGTGCCAGTAGCACAAAATCAACAACGTCATCCTGTTGTGGAATAAGCTCCTGCCATTGCGCTCGTTGCGGTTGGCGAATATCAATCGCAATAACGCGACCTCGTGGCGCGTCAAGACTTGTTTTGAAGTAGAAAAGCGGGCCATCGTTCCCAATAAACGTATAGTCTGCATCCGCCTTGTCAAGCAGACGCACAAACGGCGCGGTACTATCCAGTTGCTGATAATAGATGCGGTTCTCTTGATCCGTACCGTGCCACACGTTTAACACGAGATATTTGCCATCGTCGGTTACAGTCGGGTCGAAGGCTAATTCTTTGGCGTCGGATCGTTCAAACACAAGTTGATCTTCAGACTGTAGCGTCCCCACCGTGTGAAAGTAAACCTTGTTGAAATTGGTCTCGTCCTCTTCCGCTACCGTGCCAGCGTTCGGGAAGCGGCTATAATAGAAGCCTTGATTGTCGTGTCGCCACGCGAGCGAGCTAAACTTCGTATGCTCGATGACCTCATTGAATGTTGTACTCTCGTCAACACGCAATATCCGCACTTCCTGCCAGTCGCTACCACTGATCGAGGTGCCAAAGGCAAGTAACTTGCCATCCTCGCTAAACGCGCGATTAACAAGCGCAACTGTGCCATCATTGCTAAGTGTGTTCGGGTCAAGAACAAGTGTCGCGTCACTGTCAAGCGTCGCCTGCTTGTACAGCAAAAACTGGTTTTGTAGACCCGTGTTCTTGGAGAAATAGTAACGGTCTCCGTGTTTGCTCGGTACAGTATACTTGGGGTAGTTATAGAGTTCGGTAAAGCGCGTTTTGATATGTTCGCGTGCGGGCAACGCGTCAAGGTAGGCACGCGTCACAGCACTTTGCGCCTCCGACCATGCCTGTGTCTCGGCAGAAGTAGCATCTTCCAGCCAGCGATATGGGTCGGCAACCTGTGTGCCGTGATAGTTTTCAACTGTCGCATCGCGACGTGTCTGTGGAATATTCACTACAATCATCTCCTACATTTCTCGTTATACCGCGACATTGGTTGAGCGACCATACGGCTTTTCCGGGTCGATCAGCACATTGACACATGCGGGTAGGCCGGACGCGAAAGCTCGCGCCAGCGCGGGTCGAATATCCTCTGGTCGCTCGACGAGTTCACCATAACCGCCGAGTGCCTCAACCATCTTATCATAGCGAATGCCGGGCGACAATTCAGCAGCAGTCGCGTGTCCAATCATGGCGCGTTGTGGATGCTTGATCTGGCCCCACGCGCCATCATTGCCGATAATCGCGACAATGGGCAGACCTTGCCGCGCCATACTCTCGAATTCCATCCCGTTCAGACCAAAGGCTCCGTCACCACTCAGGATGAGCACCTTTTTGCCGGGCCGTGCAAGCTGGGCCGCCATCGCGAAGCCTGTTCCCGTGCCAAGACAACCCATTGGCCCCGCGTCAAGCCAGTAGGCGGGTTTAGAGACGTTGATAACCTTGCCGCCATAACTGACAATATCGCCACCGTCCCCAATCACGGTAGTATCTTCGTCGATAAAATCGCGTATCTCACGACAGAAGCGCATGGGGTGCATCGGCATCGCGTCCGAGTTGAGGGCGGAGGCGTCCCGTTCAAGGCCGCGCTTCTCCTCATTACGAATATAAGCCAGCCATTCCTGATTCGCGAGCGGTTGCGCGGCCTCCGCAACCTGCCGCATACTCAGCCCGACATCGCCCACAAGCCCAACGGCGGCACCACGATTGACGCCGATATCCTCCGCCGCGAGGTCGAACCACAGCATCTTTGCCTCCGCAGGAATAAGCGGGGGTTGTCCGTGATTGAGCCGAAAATCCATACGTGTACCAATCGCGAGAATGGTGTCCGCCCTCTCCAACGCCTTGCGTCGCGAGGACGTGAAGAATAGAGGATGCGTCGTTGGTAGACAACCACGACCCGCGCCGTTGAGGTACACGGGAGCTTGTAGCTGTTCCGCGAGCTGGCGCAGGGGTTCCGCAGCATCGCACCACCAGACGGCAGTACCTGCCATGATAACAGGACGTTGTGCCTTCGCCAATAACGCGGTGGCCTGAGCGACGGCATCGGGGTCTGGCGCGGAACGACCACCAGCGCGGTAGTTCGCGGGTTCGCCGGGGTCGAACAGGGTGTCGGTGTCGGCAAAGTTGTTGAGGATGTCCATTGGCATTTCAAGGAACGTTGGCCCCGGCTTACCGCTCAACATCTGGCGAAAAGCCATCGCAACATACTCGCCCAGGCGTGAGGTTTCATGTACCGTTCTGGCCCACTTTGTGATAGGACGCAACAGGTCTATCTGCCCCATTTCCTGTAACGCGCCGCGATCCCAGAAGCCGAGCGGGGCCGCCCCACCAATTACCAGAATGGGACTGCCCGCCAGATATGCGTTCGCGACGCCCGTCACTCCATCGGTAACACCGGGGCCAGCCGTCAGCAGAGCCACGCCGGGAGTACGTGTCGTTTTGGCCCAGCCTTCGGCAGCATGTACCGCCGCCTGCTCGTGCCGCGTATCCACCACGCGAATGCCCTCACGCAAACAGCCATCATAAATACCCGCGATATGTCCACCGCTCAACGTAAATACCACCTCGACACCTTCGCGCTTCAACATCTTGGCAACGAGCCAGCCACCGTGGATTAAACCCATGATGCACTCCTTTGTATATCATATTCTTCTGTTGTCCGTTGTGTTCTGCTATTGTATGGCAAATTCTTCTGTTGTAGACCGTCCTCTTTCTCTATTCAATTCCAATATCCCACGCCTGCTGAAGATCTGCTTTCGAGTAACATTGAAACGCCATAAGTGTGTTTGTTTTGATAATAGAAGGAACATGTACCATATGCGCGGTAACAACGTCGGCAAGGTCTTCATAGTGTTGGAGGCGCAGCATGACCACAAGATCGTATTCGCCCGTCACCGAATACACCTCAGAAACGCCTTCTATCTCCAACAATTTTTGCGCGGTCTGGTTGACCTCGCCGCGCTGCACATTGAGCAATACAACGGCGGATATCATGTTGGTCTCCTTTACATACTACTTTTTCGCGCTTTTTCGCGCGAAATCCAATGCTTTCGCGATCTGTGTTTTGTCGTGTTCCCAATCCTCTTTCTCTTTGTCGTCCGTGAGAATTGGCGTCTCCAATATGACAGCGATAGAGGCTAGACGCGGGTCAGTGAGCAGGGCGCGTAGGCCCGCTTCACCAATAATGCCCTCGCCCAGTCGCGTGTGAATGTCGCGGTGACTGCCCAGTACCACCTCTGTATCGTTGAGGTGCAGCACCTTGAGCCGCGCTAAACCAATGGTCTCATCAAAACGTGTCAACAGGCATTGCACCGCTTCCGCGCTTCCGATATCATGGCCCGCGCCCCATAGATGCGCGGTGTCGAGACACACGCCCACGCGTTCCGCTATTGGCGGCGGCAACAAGTGCAGGGCAGCCGCCAACTGCTCGAAGCTATGCCCAATAGTGTTGCCTGCTCCAACATCATTCTCTAATAATAACATTACTGACGCGGGCGACTCCGCTACCACACGCTCAACGCCCTGCGCGATGCGTGCGACACCAGCTTCGACGCCTGAACCACGATGGCTTCCCGTGTGAAAAACGACAAACGACGCGCCAATCGATGCCCCGCGTTGCATTGTCCATGTCAGCAACGCGATGGATTTTTCCCAGATGGTATCATCTGGTGAGGCAAGGTTAATCAGATAGGGAGCGTGAATAATAATGGGAAAGAGGGCAAGTTTTTCCGTAGCGGCTTTGAACGCGGCGCATCCTGTCGGATCGGGAGCTGTTGGTCGCCACGCTGTGGGGTTGCTGACAAAAATTTGGATGGCTTCGCAGCCAAGTGACGAGGCAATTTCAGCCGCTTTGACCATTTTCGAGTGCGTGGGCATGTGACGACCAATACGCATAACAGCTTACACTTTCTTGCTCTCTCCTTGTAGAGAGTCAGAGGATTGTACAGGTTGCGCGAAGTGCGCCAACCACGATAGATGCTCCTCCTGCATGTTTGGTAGCTGGTGCAGCGAGGTTAGGCCAACGTCCAATCGCGTCTCATCGATGGCTAGAAGCTTTCGCAGTTCGACCCGTTCGAGCGGACGACCAGCAACAAAAAGGACACTTTCAATCGCGGCCATAAGCTGTCTCTTCGTGAGTTGTGCGTGTTCAGGATGTTGTGCCATGCGTTCTATCTGTTGCGTCTGTGGTTTCTGCATCGTGCAGAAATTATAGCATGTCGTGTGGAGATTGTCACAGGCTCAAGTTGTTGTTTGTTAAGCTGAGGAAGTTAGCAAAAGAAGTCATATTGAAAAAGATTATAAAGGGGGATAACAAGAGGCACGACGAGGCTTATCCCTTTCCCCGTCATGCCCCACGCTTGTTTTTCCCTGCTCAAGCTCGAACATAGTATTTACGCAACTGCGAGAGCGGAGCGGCGGCGGTTCATCGCGCGGCCTTCTTTGCTCACGCGGTACTTGGCCCAGCGCAGATAATCCTGCACGTCCCACAGACTACCACCGGGCGCACTCAGGCCGGACTCGATGCTTGCACGCACGTCTTGTGCGTTCTTACCCTCGAACCAGGTACGCCCACGCCCAATAGCGTTCAAGGTGTGCGCGTCGCTATTACCAACTTCGGGCAAGCCATAGACCAGACGGTTCGCACGCATTGCCTGCCGATTGGCGTAGATGCCGCAGAAGCTCGCATTCCAGGTCTCTACAGCATCGAACCAGACAGCTTTATTGTTGTGAATGCGATCCATGACCTCGCGAGAGCAGCTATGTTTGAAGAGGGGATGCAGTGGGTGCGCGATAATCGCCAGGCCACCCTGCTCGTGAATCAGGTCGATACTGCGCTCCATACTCAAGCCCTGCGGTACAAGTTTCTCAAGAAACAGGCCCAGCAGATGGCCTTCTTTCGTGCTTACCTCTTCGCCTACAACAAAATCAAAGCGGTACTTGCCCTTTTGCCACAGGTCGCGGATGCGTAATGATCCCTCGATAACATCATGGTCAGTTAGCGCAATCACGTCCAGATCGGTTTTGTGTTGAACATGCTCAAGAATCTGCTCAATGGTGCCGATGCCGTCGCTATACGTACTATGCATATGCAAATCTGCTTTGCCCAATTTTCCTGTTACATACGCCTGCTGCGGAGTCATCTGACGTGACTTCTTCAACATTGCGATTCCCGCAGTCGTTTTTTCAGGGGCATTGGTCATCTGTTCGCTGGTCCTCATGCGACTCCTTTTTGCTGTGCTTCTGATAAGTTCTGTATAATATATCGGTCTTCTTTGGGACGCATTGAGGCGTTCCCGATAAAAGATTACCATAACTACGTTAAGAATCAGGCTTAAACGAATGTTATGTAATGTTAAGGATTTTTTACCTAACAGGCGTTACATCCTCTTGGCACGTCCTCACTCTCCGCTTACCTCCGTCTCGACCAGAGCATCGCCTGTTGGCGGTGCCTCCATCTCCATGAGTGGGTCGCCCAACTGCTCTAAACGTTGGAGACAAAGGGCGTATTTTTGGCGATTAAGCGAGCAGTACACCTGCCTACCTGAACGATGCATGGAGATAAGGCCAGCGCGTCGCAGTTTGCGAAGGTGCCAGGAGACAAGCGGCTGGCTCAAGTGCAACATGTCGGTCAGGGCGGTTACTGTCGTCTCCTGCTGTCGCGCCAGGTGATAGACAAGCGTGAGCCGCGCCACATCCGCCAACGCCTTTGTCATGAGCTTGAGTTCGCGCCAGTCGTCCATGTACACGACCTCTCGTCGACACCTTCTTACATAAACTTTTGTTTCATAAATTTCTCTTTATATTTTAAGGTTTTGGGACGCGTTTGTCAAGTGGTGTGGTATACTGGGGTAAATTTGGTGTGACCACGTTTTGTGTTATAGGGAGATAGCGACTTATGGGACGACTCGATGGACGAGTAGCGTTTGTGACGGGTGCGGGCCGTGGCATTGGGGCCGCAACCGCGCTCCGCATGGCGGAAGAGGGGGCGCGTGTCGCGCTGGCGGATATTGACGAGGACGGATGCAAGCAGGTTGCCGCCGAACTGGAGCGCGTCGGCTCCGAGGGGCTGGTGGTTCCGTGCAATGTCGCCGACAGTACACGTGTCACGGCCGCGATTGAAGAGACGATCACCCATTTCGGGCGACTGGACATTCTCGTCAATAATGCCGGCGTGCTGCGTGACAATCTCTTATTTAAGATGTCCGAGGACGACTGGGACACGGTGATGAACGTGCATCTCAAGGGTGCGTTTCTTTGTAGTCGCGCGGCACAGGCGCAGATGGTCAAGCAGAAATACGGGCGCATCATCTCGCTCTCTTCCACGTCCGCGCTTGGCAATCGCGGTCAGACAAATTACGCGACGGCTAAGGCGGGCTTGCAGGGCTTGACGAAGACACTTTCACTGGAACTGGGCAAGTTCGGCATCACCGCGAACGCTGTGGCCCCCGGTTTCATCGATACCGAGATGACCCGCGCCACCGCACGCCGTCAGGGGCTAGACCCACAGACGCAGATAGAGGCAGGCGCGAAAATGATTCCGGTTGGGCGCGTCGGACAACCACGCGATGTCGCCAACGTAATCGCGTTCCTGGCGTCAGAGGACGCGGGTTTTGTAAGTGGACAGATTATCTATGTCGCGGGTGGGCCGCGCGGGTAAACGAATAAAGATAGCTTGAATGAGGAAAGGACGCTCATGCATCCCCAGGAACGCCGACAGGCGATTATTGTTCTTGATTTTGGTTCACAATACAGTCGGCTGATTACCCGTCGTGTGCGTGAGTGTTCCGTTTATAGCGAACTTTTGCCCGCGACGACCACGCTGGCATCGTTGCAGCAGCGGTCACACCTTGATATCAAGGGCTTCATTCTTTCAGGGGGGCCAGCAAGTGTCTATGACACGAACGCGCCCACCTGCGACCCCGCGATTCTCACAAGCGGTATTCCCGTGCTTGGCATCTGCTACGGAATGCAGTTGCTCGCCTTACAACTTGGCGGGCATGTCGCGCTTGCTCATGAGCAACGCGAATATGGCCCCGCCACAATTGAGGTACTTCCAGATATCCCTCATGATGCCACCTTTCGCATCTTTGAGGAGATCAGCGCGTCACCTTCCCAGACCGAGTACCTCGCGCCACAAAAAGAAGGCGTGCGCCTCCCTGTATGGATGAGTCATGGTGATAGCGTTGATATTCTTCCCCCTGGTTTCCACACACTAGCCTGTACGGAGAGCAATCCGGTTGCCGCGATTGCCAACGCGGAGGGCATGGTTGGCCTGCAATTTCACCCAGAGGTAACGCACACGCCACAAGGAAAAGAGATTATCCACAACTTTCTGTTTCGCATCTGTGCCTGTGATGGCACGTGGACACCGAACCTTGTGATTGAAGAGGCCATCGAGCAGATACGTACACGCGTCGGCACCGAGCGTGTGCTGTGTGGACTCTCTGGCGGCGTTGACTCGGCGGTGGCAGCACTACTGGTACATCGCGCGGTGGGCGAGCAACTGACATGCGTCTTCGTCGACACCGGCTGCTTGCGGGCTGGCGAGCGTGAGCAGGTGATTGACACATTCGCAACACACATGCACATTCCACTTGTCGTCGTCGATGCTCAAAAACGCTTTCTTACACGTCTTGTCGATGTAATCGACCCGGAACAGAAACGCAGAATTATCGGCGAAGAGTTTATTCGCGTCTTCGAGGCTGAGGCCGCGCGATTAGAAGAGCAGCAGGGGCCGATCACATTTCTAGCACAGGGAACGCTCTACCCCGACGTGATCGAAAGCACCAGTCATGATACTGCGTCTACCGCAACGCGTATCAAGACGCATCACAACGTTGGCGGTCTGCCCGAAGAGATGTCGCTCAAGCTGGTTGAGCCGTTGCGCGTGCTTTTCAAAGACGAGGTGCGCGAAATCGGACTCGCGCTTGGCCTGCCTGAAGAGTGGGTCTGGCGACACCCTTTCCCAGGGCCAGGGTTAGCCATTCGCGTCATTGGCGCGGTTGACGAAACGCGACTCGCGACGTTGCGTGCGGCGGATGCGATTGTGATTGATGAAATACGGCGCATCGGCCTGTATCGCGAGTTGGGGCAAGCCTTCGCGGTACTAACTCCGCTGCAAAGCGTGGGCGTCATGGGCGATTATCGCACGTACTCCAACGTCGTCGCGGTTCGCGCCGTCACCACCGGAGATTTTATGACGGCGGACTGGGCAAAGCTGCCGCACGACCTGCTGGGGCGTATCGCGAACCGCATTGTCAACGAGGTGTCGGGGGTCAATCGTGTCGTCTACGACATTACATCCAAGCCACCTGCCACGATTGAATGGGAATAAAGAACATGCTTGATTTCGAGTTTCTCGCGCGTGGCTGCTATACCTTCGAGCAGGTCAGCGTTGATTATAACCCGACGCATAGTATCTTGTTAAGCGTAGAGATGCAGGACGAGATGGAACACATATGGCAGGAAAAGCTGGCGGTGGCGCAAGCGCAAAAGTTTCCCCTCTTCGATGGCAAACTGTTTCGTCTGATTTACGCTGAAGAACGAGCCGATCAGACATTGCGCGTCAAGCTTGGTAACACCAGCTATAAAGAGTATGTCGCGACCCGTACTGCTACGATGGTACAGCAGTTGACGCGTGATGGTGTCAGCAATCCACTCTCCGTCTGCTCGGTGATCGAGACGCTGGACGGTTTTATTCTGCTTGAAAAGCGGCAGGGAACAGACGTACACGATGGCCGTTTTCACGTTATCGGGGGCTTTATGGAGCGCGGGATTGACGATAAAGAACACGTGCCCGACCCCTTTGGCGCGATGAACCGCGAGATGCGCGAGGAGACGGGCATTCAGCAGAGCGATATTCGAGAGCAATATTGTCTCGGCATGGTGTATGACACGCTTGTGCCACATCCTGAACTCTGCTTCGTCACGCGTCTGAACATTCCGCTCACGATGCTCTCGAAGCGCAAACCAGAAGACAACGAGGTTAAAGAGCTACGGATGTTGCGCGTCACCGCCGCCAGCTTGAAGGAAAGCATCTTCACCAATCACGGCAACATATCCCCCACTGGCGAGGCCGCGCTCATTCTCTACGGCAACTGGCGGTTCGGCGTCGGCTGGTTCGAGGACGTGATGCGAGGGATACAGGACGAAGAGTAGGAAATATAAGGTCGCGCTTTTTAAAGTACATGAAACCCGCTTTTTCTAGTTTGTAAGCTCTCCTGCTACTGTTTGAGTGAGAGAGCTTTTTTTGTTGTGTGGCCCCTCCATTAGACTCACTCTTCTCCTGACGGTTCAATTATGAGAGCTTGCTGAGTATGTAACTTATCCTGTGGGAACATTTAACCTTCCCTTAACCTATCTATAAAGCATAGTTAATGCATCAGTGTTACTGTATGAATGTAGGACAACGCATGACCAAGCGTTCGACGGTGGAACAACCGCGAGCGTTTTGCTTTCTAGCTCATGCAATGTATCATCTTTCGCGTTTCACTTTAGTAGGAGAATTTCATGTCGAAGCAATGGCGTATTGCACCAATTCTTGCAATGGCAATGGCACTTGTGATGCTTATTTCAGCATGTGGTGGTAGCGCAGACAACACCACTACCGGCGGTACTACCACTGGTACGAAATCTACCACAGCCGGCACACCGGGCGCGTACAACTGTGTTCAGGGAACCGTCGCTACCAACGGCTCAACCGCGCTGGGACCTCTGGTCAAGAAGGTTGCCACCGATTATCAGAATAAATGTTCCGGCGCGAACATCTCAACAGCCCTGACCGGAAGTGGCGCGGGCCTCACTGCTGTTTCAAGCGGCAACGCCCAGATTGGCAATTCTGACATCTTCGCTGATGCCACAAAGTTCCCCGGCCTAGTCGATCATCAGGTCACAATTGTGGACTTCGCGGTTGTCGTCAATAGCAAAGTAACTGGTGTGACAAACCTGACCGCCGCCCAGATCAAAGACATCTTCGCAGGCAAAGCCACAAACTGGAAACAGGTTGGCGGCCCCGACCTTCAGATTGTCGCGGTCAGCCGTCCAACGGGTTCTGGCACACGCGTGACCTTTGAACAGTTTGTACTCGAAGGCAAAGAGAGCGTAAGCGGCCCAACACACCTTACCGCCAGCACAACAGGCGACGTTGCAAAGACCGTTAGCCAGACCGCCGGCGCGATCTCCTATGTTGCCACAAGTGCGGTTGCAAGCAACAGCCTGACCGCCGTCACAATCGACGGTGTGCAGGATACCCCCGCCAACGTTCAGAACAACACCTACAAGTTCTGGAACATCGAGCACATGTACACCAAAGGCCCCGCTACCAGTCTTGCTCAGGCATTCATCGACTACATGCAGAGCGATACTGCCAAACAGGCCGCGAAGACACTTGGCTTCATTGACATCTCGACAATGAGTGCGCCCGCGATTGCCGCGAAGCAGCCTAAAGCAGCATAAGTGTTCGTGTCGCTTGCTCAAGAGATTGAGTGCGCGACCCAGACGACCTCTAAGGAATAGCTGATGCTTTCTTTAGAGGTCGTGTGCGATACAAGTGGTTAGGAAGGAGTGTTTAATGGCGCAAACACAACCCATACAGTCACAAGCGCAACAAAGAATTCAACGAGCGCGTGTTGGAGATCAGGTAGCACACATCGTCTTCTTTCTCTGTGCCATTCTCATCGTCGCCGTGATTATCGGCGTTTTCGTTTTTGTCGGCATTCAAGGCTTCCGTTTATTTGGCGAAGACCCACACGCAAGCAATTTCTTGACAAGCACGAACTGGGACCCTGATGGCGCGAGTGGCACGCCAAGCTACGGAACGCTTGGCTTTATTCTTGGCTCCGTTGTCACCACCCTGATCGCTATTGTCATTGTAACTCCCCTTGCGTTTGGCATGGCCCTCTTTATGACAGAGATCACACCAAAATGGTTGGGAAACATTCTGCGTCCGCTTCTGGAAGTCTTCACCGGTATGCCTTCGGTGGTAATCGGTTTTCTCGCGCTGGTCATTCTCGTTCCCTTTATTAGTAAAGTGGTCGGGCCACTTACGCCCAATCCCGCGACGGCAGGTGTTGGGTGGGGAACCGCGACGCTTGTGCTGATAATTATGATTCTGCCTACAGTAATCAGTATCTCAATTGACGCGGTACGTGCCGTGCCTGATAGCGTGCGTGAAGCAAGTCTCGCGCTTGGCTCGACCCGTTGGCAGATGATGCGAAACGCGGTTATTCCTGCTGCGACAACTGGCCTCGCGACAGCCGTGGTGTTTGGTATCGCACGCGCGATTGGTGAGGCATTGGCGGTAAGTATGGTTCTCAAAGGCACCTCACTTCCAGCAAACGTGTTCACCCCGCTTGCTTTTTTCCAACCTAACGTCAACCTGACACAGCCGATTGTCCTGTACTTCAGTGATGCTTCCGGCACAACGCGTGATGCATACTTTATGCTTGGCTTTTTGCTTCTCATCATCTCGTTTCTCTTTGTCTGCGTCAGCCGCTACCTGGCAAGTAGGAGTGTGTATAAATGAGTGCTCAACAACAATCTCTCGCGCAACTAGCCGCGCACGACGAAGACAAACGCCGTCTCGCCCTGCTGGAGCGTGTCGTACAGCGTCTCCACACCAATAACAGTGTCGCGCTCGCGATACTCTGGACGCTCGCAGGAATCGTGACTATTGTCTTTCTCTCGGTTATCATTCTGCTACTGGTGCAGGGTATTCCCTACCTGGTTCGCCCGGACTTCTATAGCCCGAACGGCGAGGGAAGTATTGGCTCACAGCTGTTCAATACCTTCTATATTCTCATCCTCTCGGAGATTATTCTTGTGCCGATCTCTCTTGCGGCAGCAATCTATCTTGTGGAGTATGCCCGTCCTGGTCGCTTTGTGACGTTCGTTCACTTTTCCGCCGAGACGTTGGCGGGCGTTCCCTCACTGGTACTTGGCCTCTTCGGCTTCCTGGCCTTTGGCAGTAGGTTGGGCCTGGGCTTTGGCACGAGCCGTCTCACGGGTGCGTTGACGCTGCTCTGCTTTAACTTCCCGCTCGCCTTGCGTCTGTTTGAAGATGCACTGACGGCGGTGCCACGCGATTTTCGCGAGGGTGGGCTTGCGCTCGGCTCTACAAAATGGCGCATGGTGCGTACCGTTGTTCTGCCCTCTGCCCTACCCGGCATCGTGACCGCGATCATTCTCTCTTCAGGTAGAATTATTGGTGAGGCGGCGGCCCTGATCTTTACAATGGGTACAACCAATCCCGCGAATGTGTTTACGCTGAACCCTTTTATCTCAAGTGATAATCTCACTATTCGCATCTGGTACGTACAGACGCTAGGTTCGGGCGTTGTGCCACCAGAGGCAGCGAACGCGGTCTCGGCAGGCGCGGCAGCTCTGCTGATTGTGATTTTGCTTGCAATTAACTTCGCGTCGCGTGGAGTTGCGCGTTTCATTCAACGCCGCATAACCGCTGCATAGCCACAAATGTTCCTGTAGGTTTTCACGATAGCATGTATGAATAATGAGGAGAGAACTGTTCATGAACATCTCGGCAGAAGTAGCCGGTAGCGGCAATATACAGTTGCCAGAGGGCGCGAACATCTTTTCGCGCAAGGTCGCGCGTAGTGGACACATTTCCTATGAAGGGCGTCCCTACTTCATCAGCAAAGCACTCGCGGGACGCTACATTCGGCTCGTGGTCCTGGCGGATCGCTTGATTGTTGACGCATCTATCCCATTGCATAAAGAGTACCCATTAGCCTAATATAATAGTAGAGTTTTTAAGGAGGCCCAATCATGGGAATGGAACCGTCTCGTATTGCGCAACAACCAATGCAACAGTTGGATTCGGTCAAAACACCGTCGGGTACGCAGAATGCGGTGAATGAAGGCAATATTCAAAAGCCGCTTGCTGAGTCCCCAACGGACCTGGTAAGCAGAAAAGTTGATGCCAGTTCGCTGCTGGATGCGAATGCAACGCCAAAAATCAATGTGGAGCAGTTAAACTTTTTCTATGGCTCAAAGCAGGCACTCTATGATATCGCGATTCCCATTCGCGAGCGGCAGGTGACGGCGTTGATTGGGCCATCCGGGTGTGGCAAATCAACGTTCCTACGTACTCTGAACCGTATGAGCGATCTCGTACCCAGCACACGCACGGATGGACGCGCGATGATGGACGATCAGAATATCTATGACAAAAAGACCGATGTTGTGCTACTGCGCCAACGCATCGGTATGGTGTTTCAGCGTCCAAACCCGTTTCCAAAGTCTATCTTCGAGAATATCGCCTACGGACTTCGCATTCAGGGCAAGCCCGCGCACGAAATCAAAGAAACGGTTGAGCAAAGCCTGCGCGGAGCGGCTATCTGGGACGAGGTAAAGGATCGTCTGAACGCGTCGGCTCTTGGCCTCTCTGGTGGACAACAGCAACGTCTGTGCATTGCCCGCGCCCTCGCGGTCAAGCCAGAGGTCTTGTTGATGGACGAGCCAGCATCGGCCCTCGACCCAATCGCGACCCTGAAAATCGAAGAGTTGATTAACGAGCTGGTAAAAGAGTACACTATTGTTATCGTGACACACAACATGCAACAAGCGTCGCGTGTCTCACAGTATACCGGCTTCTTCTTGAGCGGTAAGCTGATCGAGGTTTCACCAACGGTGGAACTCTTCGAGCATCCCAAGAAAAAAGAGACCGAGGACTATATTAGTGGTCGCTTCGGTTGATTCACTGGTCGGAGGCACTTCGTGGCACGTAATATTCTGGTTGTAGACGACGAGACAGTTTTAGTGGAGACGATTGCGTACAATTTGGAGCAGGCGGGCTATCATGTAACGACGGCAACCGATGGCGCGAGCGCGTTGGAGGCGGCGCGAACGGAGAAACTTGACCTGATTATCCTGGATATTATGCTGCCCGAAATGGATGGCCTTGAGGTATGTCGTCAGCTACGGCGTGAGGCTCACACTGAGACAACGCCAATTATGATGCTGACGGCGAAGGGCGACGAGATCGACAAAGTGGTCGGTCTCGAAGTCGGGGCCGACGATTATGTCACCAAGCCGTTTGGTCGCCGCGAATTGCTAGCGCGTGTCCGTGCGCTTCTGCGCCGCGCAGAGTACCCACATCATAGCGAAAATCTCCCCGTGCAAGAGCCTGTACAGGAGGTTCCCCGCCCGAACCGTGAGCTTGTCGCAGGCCCTCTGCGTATCGACCTCGCGGGTCGTCGCGTGAACTGTCGCGGTCAGGACATGGAACTGCAACCCAAACAGTTCGACTTGCTCACCTATCTTGTTCGCAACCGTGGCACGGTACTCACCCGCGATCAACTGCTCCACAATGTGTGGGGCTACGATTACGCGGGTGACACACGCACCGTCGATGTTCATATTCGCTGGCTGCGCGAGAAACTGGAGGAAGACCCGGCGAACCCAAAGCTAATCCAGACGGTGCGCGGCGTGGGCTATGCTTTTCGCTGGTAGTATATCTTCTTCTCGCTCGTGCCTTCTGGTCTAGCCATGTCTTTTACCTCTATTATGCAGATCACGCAATTCATAACAAATTCGAGAGACTTGCGAAATTCCTTGAAAAAGGTCTTGACTGAACCATGCAAGTGGTATATACTGTCTATGTTCGTGAGAGCAGACAGTCCTCGATAGCTCAACGGTAGAGCACTCGGCTGTTAACCGAGGTGTTACTGGTTCGAATCCAGTTCGAGGAGCCTAAACAGAAAAGACCACCAATTGCTGGTGGTCTTTTCTGTTTAGGCTCCTGCTTTCAGGCAGCACACCTATCAGCAAGTAACAAAAACTTCTTTTACATCTATCTACATCAGCATACTTTTACTATGTAGACGAGCGGACAACATTTCCCCTTGTGTGGTATCTTACAGACAGGCAACAATCAATGATGGAGTTAAGGAGTTATGCACACAATGACCCGCATCACCATTCGGCCCCTACGACTCACAGACGCTGAAGATATTTCCGAACTCATGCATATGCCCAACGTCCTCTGGGCCATGCCCTTGCTCCCTTCCACGACGCATGAGGCATGGCGTCTCACAATGGAGCAGTGGGTACGTGACGAACATGTGCATGTGTTTGTGACCGATATTCAGAATAAGGTTGTTGGGCTGGTGCATGTGCAGGTGGGACAGGGACGCGCAAGGCATAGCGCGGCCCTGTTCTTGGCGGTTCATGACAAATATCAGGGGCAAGGTCTCGGCAAAATGCTGCTGTTGACCGCGATTGACCTTGCTGATAACTGGCTCAATCTTGCCCGTTTGCACCTTCAGGTCTACACAGACAACGAGCGTGCGCTCCACATTCTCAAAAATTTTGATTTCGAGATCGAAGGACGATTACGCTCCGACAGTTATCGCAGTGGCAAGTATATCGATAGCTACATGCTTGGGCGACTACGCCCACAGGGGCAACATGATTATAGTAACGTTACAACGCAGACACCTGTGGTCGCGCAGGTGCCACCGACAGCGATTGCCGCCCCGTCGTCCGACACAAGTTCAGGAGAAGCGCAAGAATGAGTGAGCAACACATACCCCCTCCTGCCGCCCCCCTGCTAGCGTCGCAAACACTCCTCAAGAGCCTTGTACAGGCTCTTCCTTCGCCAATTATCATTGTTGACCGTACATTGACCGTCATACATGCTAATACCGCGGCCCTCCACGTGGTAAGCACAAAAACAATGCTACAGGGGCTTCCACTAACGCAGATTGTGCAAGACGAGGCCATAACCGCTCTTGTTCAAGCAAGCATTGAAACGGGAAGCGTGCAGAAGGGCAGCTTCACGAGAAGTCGCCCTGACAAGCTATGGAACGTTGTCGTGACACCGCTTGCGGCACAGGGCGAGCCAACAAACGTCAAAGACCTGTCTTCCTCAGACGAGTTACGCGCCACATTTCGGTTTTTTCTGGTAGCAATCGAGGATGTTATCGAGATGCAGCGTCTGGAGCAGGTGCAACGCGACTTCATCGCGAACATTTCGCACGAGTTACGCACGCCTCTGACCGCGATTCGACTTCTCGCGGAGACGCTGGAAGATATTATTGATACAGACCCTGACAAGGCACAGGAGTTCGTGGAGAAAATCGAGGTCGAGGCGTACTATCTCAACGATATGATCTCGGAGTTGCTGGATCTTTCGCGTATCGAGTCGGGGCAGGCGGCTATGACCATCGAGCCAATAGAGGCGGAGCGGTTGGTGCGCGAGGTAATGGCGCGTATGTTGCCGCTCGCGCAACGTCACCGCGTCATGCTTCGCACGGATGTACAGCAGGGTAAGACGCGTGTTGCCGCCGATAGCAAGCAGATCACGCGGGTGCTAGTCAATCTTGTGCACAATGCTATCAAGTTTACACCATCGGGCGGCACCATCACGCTTGGTACAACACTCATGCCAGAGCAAGGAACGCAACGTTTCTTTGTGCGCGATACGGGGGTGGGTATTCGCAAAGAAGAGTTGCCACGCGTGTTTGAACGCTTCTATAAGACGGATCGTGCGCGTTCAAAAGCGGACTATTTCGGCCCCGGTGGTGGTGGAACAGGACTCGGACTCGCCATCGCGCGTCATGTCGTCGAGATACACGGCGGACATATCACCGTCGAGAGCACCCTGGGACAGGGCAGTACGTTTACCTTTATTTTGCCCGTTGTGAGCGCGTGACACAGAGGGAGCGCGGATGAGGAAACAAGCAGGAGACATGGCGCGGGCAAGCCGCGCCACTACTGTATGGCCTGTCACGCCGCTTACGCCGCTTGTCGAGGCGCGGCTTGCCAGTGTCATACCCTCAAGCGATGGCATGAACTATACGCTTCCAAAATCCGTATATATAATGACAGGTATATTTTTCGCTTTTCTTATTGTCCAGGAAAGGGTGCATTATGAACAACGACGGGGACGCAATCTCGTTAGCTTCGGTTCAACAGATCGCGAACACTATCCGCGACAATGTAGCGCGGATGATTATTGGCAAAAGCGATGTAATTACCCTTTTACTTGTTGCCTTGTTAAGCGATGGTCATGTGCTTATCGAGGATGTGCCGGGCATGGGCAAGACGGTGATGGCAAAAGCGTTGGCGCGTTCGCTCGGCGCAAGCTTTCAGCGCGTGCAGGGGACACCCGATCTGCTTCCGAGCGATATTATTGGGGTGAGCTATTTCGATCAGCGTAAAAGCGAGTTTATTTTTCGGCAAGGCCCTCTGTTCGCGCAGATTGTGCTGGTAGATGAAGTCAATCGCACAACACCGCGCACGCAGGCGGCCCTGCTCGAAGCAATGGCGGAACGACAGGTAACGGTTGACCGCGACACACTGATGCTGCCAAAACCTTTTCTTGTCCTCGCGACTCAGAACCCGCTTGAACTGGAAGGCACGTTTCCGCTCCCAGAGGCGCAACTTGATCGGTTTTTATTGAGTATCCAGATTGGGTATCCAAGCGAAGAAGAGGAGCAGGAAATACTGCATCGCTTCAAGTTTGATGACCCACTCGACACCTTGAAACCTGTTCTCTCGGCGCAACAGATTGTCGCGTTGCAACACGTCGTTCGCACGGTACGCTGGCAACCAGCAGTGGAACGCTATTTGCTCGCAATCGTGCGTGCGACCCGCACCAATCCCGCGATTCAGATTGGCATTAGCCCGCGCGGAACGCTGGCACTCTATCGAGCGTGTGAGGCTTACGCCGCGATACAGGGGCGCGATTTTGTGCAACCGGACGATGTGAAATATCTCGCACCTCGCGTCCTCGCGCATCGCTTACTCACCACGACCCGCACACGGATGCGCGGCAAGCGGAGCATGGAATTGATGGACAACATTATCCGCACTATTCCCGTCCCTGTAGAAAAGATCGCGTCCGCACAAAGCAAAGGCTAAATCCCTGATGGATACCGACCAGATGCCGCTAGATATTGATAAAAAGATGCTTTCCTATCGTCGCCCCTGGTATCTGCTCGCCCTGTTTCTTCTACTTGTTGCTGTCGTGGCGCGGCAACCACTTGTGCTTGTTGCCGCGATCTTCACTATTCTTATCGCGCTCGTTCCCGAAGTATGGTATCGCTATGCCCTGCGTCGCCTCACGGTACGACAGGAGGTAGACCAGAAGCATCTTTTCTTTGGTGAGGAGGTCACGCTCTCGATCAGTATCGAAAACCGGAAACTGCTACCACTCTCCTGGCTCGATGTTGAGAACCAGATTACACCAGCGTTAGCTGTGCCTAAAAAGCAAGAGCTGCGTCTGCAACGTGTCAGTCAGGATAGATTGGCCACTACATGGTTGCTCTGGCCTTTGCAACGCGTCACACGTCGCTATCATATGCGCGGCCTCTCGCGTGGGCTACACACGTTTGGCCCACTACGTCTGCGAAGTAGCGACCCTTTCGGATGGCTTGAATGTGATATGCGCCTGCCAATAGTCGAACACTTGTTGATATATCCACTGGTGGCCCCGCTTGAGACGCTGGGCCTCGCCTCGCTACATCCCTTTGGCGATTATGCATCGCAACACCGTCTGCTCGAAGACCCGCTACAGGTCGCGGGTGTGCGCGATTATCGGCTCGGCGATGAGCCACGCCGTATTCACTGGAAGGCAAGCGCACACATGGGCATTCTGCAAAGCAAAGTTTATGAACCGAGCAGTCTACGCCGTTTGCTTGTGCTGCTCGATGTCTGGAACTATTCGGATATCTGGAAGGGGGCGGACACCGAGATTCAAGAATTGGCGATTACGGTTGCGGCCTCCCTCGCGCTCTGGGGACTCGATGAGGGCTACAGCGTGGGCTTGCTGACCAATAGCGCGGTTACGTTGCCGCCAGAAGATCAGGAAAAGACTCTGACCTTTTATGAGGAAGTACCAAACGTGCAAGACACACCCGCCATTCGGTTCGACATACCAACCGCAGAGATTTCTTCGCCCGGTATCAGCGTTCCCTATTCGCGCGACTATGGGCAGTATGAGCACATTCTTTCGACTCTGGCACAGCTCGCGCCAAACTATACTACGCGCATCGAACTCCTGCTAACAACAGAGGAGACGATGTTCCCGCTCGGAACAACAATTGTGCTGGTGAGCGCGACATCAGCATTGACGGACGATACACTTGAACAACTGGTAGAGTTGCGCCGCGCGGGAGCCGTCGTCTATCTCGCGCTTATTGGACATCGCGATGCGAAGACTTCGCTTGAAACCTATAACCTGCCCATTCATTATGTAGGCGGAAGTGAGAAATGGCATGAACTTGTTGCAACCGTCAGCACTGCAAAAGATGAGACACTGGGTACAAGCACAACTGCGCTCCAGTTGGATTGAAACCTTTGCTATACCAGTTATCGCAAGCATTATGGACGCGCAACTCATCTTTGTTGTGCTTGTCTTTGTCTCACCAGTTTTCGCGGGCGGACAGATTGGTGATCCTTTCTTGAGCGAAATCACCATCATACTGCTTGGCTTGGTACTACGTTGGTGGGCAATGTGGCTTACAAACCGCGTACAACACGGGATGAATGAGCAGCGTCAACGGCTTTTGCGTGTTCTTGGGTTGCTACTCGCGGCGGGACTCGTGGTTGGCACGCCGCTATTACAGGTTCGTACCGTGCTTTCACTCATTTTTTCGTCGGCTCTTGTCCTGTGGTTCTGGTGGCGCAGTATGCGTCATGCCGATGGATTAAGCGATGAACAACTCGTGACTTCGTTCAGGATAGGCTTTGCAATATTGCTGGTTGTATTGCTTTTATCTGTATTCTACCTCGACGCAACATATAACGTTCTTTTCACCACTCTTGCTCAAGCATTGCCTATCTTCTTTTTGAGCGGTCTACTCGGACTATCTTTTACCCGCATCGCACTAATTCGTCGCGAAAGCACACGGTATGCTCCCGATAGGCCCGCGTCAGGCTCGACCCGCAACTGGCTCATCGCGCTGACGGTGTTCTGGATAGCGGTTGTTGGTGCCGTCCTTGCCTTTAGTCTATTCTCCTTTCAAGCAATACTAGAGGTTGTAATCGTACTCTGGGCAGGTATAACCGCGATTCTGAATGTGCTGCTCACCATCATTGCCTATATTATTACTCCTATTCTCTATGTTATCGCGTTTCTGTTTCTCGCCCTCTTGAATCTGTTTCATATGAAAGGTGGAACTGCTGCCGCGCCCGTCTACCCAGCACAACGCAGCAATCCAATCGGGCATCCAGAAGCGTTTTCACCAGAAGCACTGACGACGGGACGTTTTGTGCTGTTGTCACTTTCGCTCATCATCCTCTTTTTCGTCGCACGCGCAATTTTACGGCGTGTGCGTACCGGACACAAAAAAGAGGGCAATGTGGAAGAGATACGTGAGGGAATATCTCTGCGTGCTCTTGTGCAGCAACGCCGCGACGAGCGTATACAGCGCGTCGCACGTCCGACTCCGCCACTTGAAGCACTCGATTCGCAGACCGCACGCGCTCACTACCGCGACCTCTTGCAAACAATGGCGATCAATAGACCAGAGCTGGCCCGACGAGCCGATGAGACGCCAACCGAATATCAAATACGCCTGCTCACCTTCGCGCAAGAGGAAGTAGCACACGATACACTCGACAGCATAAACGCAATGGAACCTTCCAATCAGACCGTTCTGGATACACTTACGCATAACTATAGTCTGGAACGTTACGGCGGCAAAGACTTGGAGCAAGTACAACAAAGCTATCTACGCAAATGGGTGCCGCGCCTGATTGCGCGATTAACAGGTAAAGCATAATACTTCTATCTACCCAATAGGGCTATCTCTTTTTTCGTTTCACAATGTATCATTATATATCTTTTTATTTCAAATCGTACTGTATATGTGAAAGAGAGTATTGCCTGTTACTCTATACATGTATATACGTCGATAATCATAGGTTCAGAAAGGCAAGCATCAAGGATGGTGCGCTATCTCTACTCTATGATTATTGTTTGATGTAAAATTTTATCTATTTAAAACGGGGGAACTTTACACATGTCTAAAAAGACGCTTATCATGCTTGTCGCTTCAATCGGTTTTCTGACACTTACTATACTTTCCGCATTTGCTTTTGTCGCCACGCACACATCAGCGCACGCCGCGGCTGGTTCAAAGACGGTTCATCTGGCTTTCACTGGCCTGATTACGGCAGGCCAGGGTAAGGGGACACCCCTTACTGGTGGGCTTACAGAGGTTGTACAGAATGGTGGAGCCTTCGCTGGTGCCTTGACACTGCCTGGCGGCGCAAAAATTCCAACAACGGGACAGATCACCGGCCCGAAAATCAGCATCACCTTCGCGGTTTCGGCGACTGCCTCTATCACAGGCACAGGCAAATTTGAGAAGAGTGGAGACTATATTGGTCGCTTCCAGGTATTCGCGGGCAAGAATAAGACCGCTGATGGTATCTGGAGCGCATTGCCAGTTGTCAATAACCCCAGCGTAATCGCGCTTGCCTTCGTTGGTGCCGATGACAAAGGCCCAAGTGCCGGCGCGATCTACACGGGCGCGATTGTTCTCAATAGCCGCACGCTCGTTGGTACATTCAGCTTGCCAACAGGTGCAGTCATTCCCGTCAAGGCCAAGATTGGTGCAGACGGTCAGATCCGCGTAGAATTCCAGCTCTCCGCAACCGCTAAAATAGTTGGCGAGGGTCAACCAGTCAAAACCGCCGCCGGTGTGTTGAGCGGTTTTGTCGGTGGCTTCAAAGGCCCACAGGTTGGCGACACGGGCAAATGGGTTGCCGCCACCTTCACGCTCTAAGAACATTGCGTAGCGCACAAAAGTATCCCCTATCCGCAGGAAGCGCGATAGGGGATACTTTTTTTCAGCAACTCTCTATCCCCTCTTGATACAAGCCTTGTCCACATAGTACAGTACAAGTTACGCTTTACACGTCCAACGTCTGCACGAAATTCTCTATAATGGCTTGTACCTCATCGAGACGGCCCTGAAAGAAGTGATCCGCTCCCTCAATCGCGATCATACGTTTGGGCGCGGGTATCTGCTCAAACCACGAAAGGGCGAGTTCGTATGGGGCCAACTCGTCCTCTGTGCCATGAAGCAGCAGTTTCGGTTTGTGGCATCCCTGTAGCGTATCGCCCTCGAACCATTTCGCGGGTACACCCAGGCCAATCATTACCTGAGCGCGATCATCATTGGCGGCGACACGTAGGCCAACAAAAGAGCCAAACGAAAAGCCTGCGAGAATAACCGGCGTGCTGGGATAACGACGACTCAGAAACTCCAACGCGTAACGTACATCGTCCAGTTCCCCGCGTCCCTCGTCGTATGTTCCTGTGCTATGCCCAACGCCACGAAAGTTGAAGCGGAGCGTGGGAATATTGAGATTGTGCAATGTTTGGGCCACCTTGAACACGACCTTGTTGTGCATTGTGCCGCCGCCAAGCGGATGCGGATGACAAACAAGGCCAGCATAAAGCGGACACGACCCCTCTTCCTCAGGCTTGAGGATTGCTTCAAGGTGGCCCTGTTGCGTTGGAATGTTCACATGCAAAATTTGATTACTACTCATAGCACTCTTCGTCCCCTACGCTGAAAGCGAGGCCAGAAAATCTAGCACGATATGGTTAAACTCTGCTGGCTTCTCCATGTTGGGATGGTGCGCGGTATCATGAATAACAGCTTTTTTCGCGTTAGGAATACTGATTGACAGCGTCTGAGCAATCTCTTGTATCTCCTTGACATCCTCATCTCCTACAATAGCCAGCGTAGGTGCGTGTATCTCGCCAAGTCGTGGCAGGGCAGTCTTCTCTTCCGAACGGGGCGATGGTGTATCCTCTGTCTGCAACGAGTAGTTATGCAGATTCATCTCACGAACACGCGCACGCACCTGTGGATTCACCTGCTCTGGTGTGCGGTTTGGGCCATCCGTCCAGATGCGGTTTTCAATCTCAACCACCTGCTCGAAATCACCACGCTTGAGGGCCGCGTCTAGCACCTTCTGTAATGCCTTTATCTCTTCCGTCTCAGGCCACTCGAAGCCGCTTACTCCGGCACCAACCGTAATCAGTGCGTCAACCATTGTGGGGTGCGCCAGCGTGAAATCTATGGCGATACCACCACCCATCGAAAGACCCATCAGATACGTTTTCTCGACACCAAGAAAGGTCAACAGAGTGTAGAGATCCTCAACCATCGTAAAATCGCCATCCGTCGGAACCGCCGAATTTCCGAAACCACGCACATCGTAGCGCAACGTGCGGTAATGTTGCGCGAATACATCGAACTGGTCATCCCAGAGTCGGCGATCAACGAGGCCACCGTGAACAAGCGTTAGTAGATGACCTTCACCCGCAAGCTCGTAGTAGAGCCTTGTTCCGTTGACCTCAGCGTATCCCGTTTGTATTTGTGTAGGCATGATTGGCTCCTTCAAAAATAATGCGCGTGCCACTGTCTGAGTATAATCTATTATACCCTACAGCGGCACGCGCTATCACACGCCCCCCATTACATTGGCAGCGTAAAACTGAATGTTGTACCCGTTGATTGCTTCTGAGCGTTGCTATTTGTAACCATTGCATACGGTTCCAGTCGGAGGTCGCCACCATGTGCCTGAATGATTGATTTCGAGATGAAGAGGCCGAGGCCCGACCCCTTACGCGAACTTGCGGCCCGCAAACGCACAAAGGGCAAGAATATCTGGTCGATGTCCGTCGCAGGGATGTCTCTACCACTATTATGGACACTCATATGTACTGTATTCGAGGTTGTCCAGACACGTAACGTAATCGTCGTCTCTTCGTCCGAATATTTTATCGCGTTGTCCAGCAAGTTCCCCACCGCCTGTTGCAAACGCTCACTGTCACAGTTATTGACAAGCGACTCAACAGATGCATCAACAACCAGTTTATGGCGCGGTGCGACGGCTCGCAATTGTTCCACAAGTTCCTTCATTAGCGCAATAAGGTCGCACGGCTCGCGTAAAAGCGTAAATTGCCCTGTAGTGAGCCGCGACATGTCCAGCAAATCCCCGACGAGCCGCGACATGCGCTGCGCCTGACTGACAATGATGTTCGCGTTCCGCAAAAGTGTGGGGCTAGCTTTTGTACCCTGCTGACGGATAATCATTTTCGCATAGTTAATAATAGGGGTTAGTGGACTACGAAGATCATGAGCAATCATCGCCGTAAATTGCTCTTTATTTGCCAACTGCTCTTGCAGTAGAATATTCTCTGTTGTCAGCTCGGCTATCTGACGTTGCAATTCCTGTATGTACTCGTCTCGCGTTTCCACTTTTTGCACCTGCATACCAGCTATCTCCCTGATTACATTCGAGACCTTCGCCTTTGAAGGTTGTGTAATTAGTATACCCACCTGCGAAAAGGGGGTTGCAAGAATAGGCTAGTAGTAGGAATATTGGGTAGTCCCTCTTTAGTGAGCGGGTAAAAGGTCTAGCTCTATTAATTCTTCCTGTGCCATCTCGCTCAACCGTGTTACATCAAGTGTGCGGTCTGCGTGAGCAATGAGGTGGCGGATGCGCTCCGCGATTGAGCCACGCATATAGTGATCGGAGGTCAAAAGCAACTCACTGACCGCGATCTCGATTTGTTGTCGCTGTATCGCGGCAAGCATAGACTCTTCTTGCATTGCTCGCTCCTTTTTGCGTACTCATCATATATACGTATACTAAATTTCTGTGTGGTATGGAAGGCAGGACGATGGCAAGAGAGCATGATGAGGGCGAACCGCTGTCATGCTCACAGAGTACCCTACAAGCGTCCCTAGTAACTATGCCGCGCTTGTTGTCGTAGCAGGTTTGCTACCACTCTCGCCTGCTGTGGATGGAGCAGGCTTGCTGCCTCCACTTTCGGCGGGTTTGCCGCTCTCGCTACTCTTACTCTCGCTGACAGTGGGTGCTGACTCAGCTTTGCCACCCTCACCCGCGGCCTTCGTTGGCTCATCTTTCGCGCTCGACGCGACGCTCGCGCTGTCGCGGTGATCGGTTTTATAAAATCCTGACCCCTTAAAAACGACGCCTGCGGGAAAGAGGACGCGGCGGATTGCGGCACCACAGTCGGGGCAAGTGGTCAAAGGATCGTCGGTCATTTTCTGCCATGTCTCGAAACGATGCCCACATGTTTTACAAAGATATTCATACGTTGGCATACTACCAATCACCCCTTGTTGTTATTTTTCGCACAACTGCTCTCTTATAGAGACGATTGATTGTGCGCTGCTGGATACCCTGTACAGGTTCTCCTAGTATAGTATACGCATGGTAGCGTAAATCAGCTCTGCTGTCAATTGATATATACTCTTAGAAACATGCCCACAAAGCTGCTTTATTCCAGTTTTCCAATATACTCCTTAACCTTTTCGGCGGAGTCGCGCGTCATACCATCAAGGGCCGCAAGGTCGTCAAGTGTGGCGGCGGAGATCGCCTTGACCGAGCCAAAGTGTTTGAGCAGGGCCTGTTTGCGCTTGGGGCCAATACCGGGTATCTCGTCAAGCACGGATTTGAAGGCACGGTCAGAGCGCAATTTGCGGTGATAGGTGATACTGAAACGGTGCGCTTCGTCTCGAATACGCTGCACCATGTACAATCCCTGTGAGGAGCGTGGGAGTATGATCGGGTCGGGCGAGCCGGGAATGTAAATCTCTTCCCGGTAACTGGTCTGTGAGTGGTCTTCCTTCGCGACCCCAACCGTTGGAATGTCCAGGTGTAGCTCATTCATGACTTCCATCACTGAACTGAGTTGCCCTTTTCCACCATCGAGAATCACCAGGTCGGGCAAAGCCCACTCGTGCTGAAACTGCGCTTTCCCGTTGGGGCCATCGTCCGTATTCTCGATATGACCCGCGTTCTCGCCCTGCTCAGGGTGCAAACCGCCCTCGATTTCCTCAGCCACAAGCGTCTCTTCATCGTCTGACCCCTGCATGGAGGCGGCTTTGCGGAAGCGACGCCGTATCACTTCTTGAAGGCTCGCGAAGTCGTTGGAGCCTTCCACCGTTTTGATTTTGAAACGTCGATACTCGCTATTTTTGGGCCGTCCACCAACAAAGACCACCATTGCACCAACAGAGTTGGTTCCCTGTGTGTTCGAGATATCGTAACACTCAATGCGCTGCGGTGGGGAAGAAAGGTTGAGGGCTTCCTGCAACTCTTCCAGCGCGAATTGCGTTTTTTGTGTATCGGTGAGCCATTTAATGCGTTGCTGCTCCAACACTTCTTTCGCATTGTTCTTGACCATCTCTACCAGGCGCACCTTGTCGCCACGTTTGGGTGCGCTGATCGTCACGGTAGAATTTCTCACGCCCACCGTACTCTTGCGTTTCTCTTTGAGCCATGCTTGTAGCACGCTCACATCGTCCGGCTCCGCCTCGACGATAATTTCGGTTGGCACGTGGGGCGAGGTTTCGTAAAATTGTTGCAAAAACGAGGTCATGATTTCGCCAGGGCTACTATCGCGTGTGCCTTGCAGGATAAAATATTCGCGCCCAACCAATTTGCCATTGCGAAAGAAAAAGACTTGGGCGCACGTCTCATCGTCGCCACTTGCCAGCGCAACAACATCCTGATCGTCCTGTCCCTCGGTATTGATGATGCGTTGCTTTTCCAGCACACGCTCAACCGCCTTAATGCGGTCACGCACGCGTGCGGCCTCCTCGAAGTTCAAGGCTTCCGCCGCCTGCTCCATCTTTCCTCCGAGGCTTTTGATAACCTCGTCATGTTTGCCTTCCAGAAAGAGAATAACCTGCTGAATGATAACATTGTATTCTTCGGGCGTTGTGTATGCGACGCAGGGAGCGGTGCAGCGATGAATGTAGTATTGAGTACAGGGGCGCGGCAACAGCTTTAGCTTCCACCCTGCTGGGGCCGTCCCCTTCGCTGGCGCGGCCCACACGCTGGCATCATAGCGACAGGTGCGGAACGAAAAGAGCTTATTGAGCAGGTCAAGCGTCGCATCAACCGCCCCCGAATTTGTGTACGGCCCAAAATAGCGGTTGCCATCGCGCTGAAAGCTCCGCACGCGATAGACACGAGGGAAGTCTTCGGTCAGCGACACTTTAATGTAGGGATAGCTTTTGTCGTCGCGCAACAGTACATTGTATTTGGGACGGTGTTGTTTGATGAAATTGCTTTCCAACACCAGAGCCTCGACCTCGTTCTTGACCACGATAAACTCAATATCGTCGATCTTCGAGACCATACTGCGGTTTTTCGGACTGAGATCGGTTGACTCTTGAAAATAGGAACGTACCCGACTATGTAGCGAGATCGCCTTCCCGACATACAAAATAACGCCATCGACATCCTTCATTAAATAGATGCCCGGCTTGTGAGGAAGCGAGTTGAGGACGGATTGTATTTTTTCGTTCATGTATTTATTGGAACCGCCTGTAGAGGGACATAATGAGTTCACGGCTCATTGATTGTTCATATTTGTCTTTGTATTATACACGAAAAGAGGAGATGATGCATCGAGTTGTGTCTGTAAGCTAATTTATGTTGCTGAAAAGAGCATGGGCGGGGAAAGAGCAGGGGAGCATAGCGTGGGCAAGCTGTGCCATGCTCCCCTGCACATTATTGACATATCTTTATGGTAATTTAGAGCATATTAGAGGCTATTATCCGCTTGCTCAAAAAGCTGCGCGGTATGCTGCAAATGGAGGCCTAGCTCCTCACCGTGAGTGGTCAGCTGGGCAACGGTGGCACGCCATTGAATCAGGACTTCGTTGAAGTGATGATAGCTGACGCCGACCCAATCGCTCTCAAGTTGCGCGGCGGCATGAGCAATCTGTGGCTCAAGCTGATTTGCGATCTGCTCGTTGAGGCTGATAAAGACATTGCCAAGGTTTCGCATAAGGTCTGTATTTACATGAATTTGTCCCATTTTCGCTGCTCCTTTGTGTATGGCTATTCACTACTACTTTACCGATGAATGAGCTTCGCAACGTAGTCAGAAATATGTTCATCTCGTGCATTCCTCATCCACTTGTAGTATAGAGAACGGCTCAATCGAAGAACGCAACTGTACTCAGGACTTGTACTGCACTACCGTAAAATCGACCAGGTGCTGAACCGCGCTATAAATGCCCTGTGTTCCATCTAACGCACTCTTCTGCTGATTGTTTTGCCCGTTCTTGCCTGCATAAGCATTTTGCGACTGTAGCATCATATCGTCTGCAAGTGGAAGCGAAGAAGGCTGGGCAAACTGTGCATCGTTGAGTGATGCCAACATTCTGGCATCAGCACGCACATGCTGTAATGCCTCCCGCACCGTGTCAAGCGCGGCGATAATCTGTGAACCACGTTGACGCTGCGCCTGGGTCGCAGGCGGTAAAGAAAGCATTCCCGTGAGATGCAGACCAACGAGGCGCACATACCCCGTGGCGTCCGCGCTCTGTGGATTTATGTCAAGGAGCGGAATTTCATCGTTCATAGTGCCTGTTGGGAGGCTTGTACCAACGGGTAGATCAGTCTGTACAAACGATCTTCCATCGAGATAATCCAAAACGAGGATGCTGTCCTGACGTGCCTGCGCGTAGTTGTGCGCGAGCAAGGCCGCCTTCGCGTTCGCTGAAAGAGTCGCAACCGTGTGTGAGTTCTGTAATAGCCATGTTGTTAGACCGCCACGCAGGTTGAGCGTCTGAAGTTCGGGCAAATCGACCAGCAGATGGCGAAAATGACTGAGCATCGTAAAGCCGCCAGCAGGCCCCAGTGACTGCGGCACTTCCGCGTAATACTGCCACCGCTTCGTATCGACAGAGGGAATCGTTGGTTGTGTCGTCGCGCTCTCTTCCGTTATCAGAAAGCGACTGGTCGTTGCCAGCAGGTTGCTGTGAGTTTGTGTCCCTGCGTAAAGAGTATGAATAGTGCCATTCGTGAGGGGAAGTTTCCCAAGCGCGATTGGCGACGACTCACTCAGAGCCTTATCTGGCAACAGCCAACCGTAATAACTCTCATCAGCATTGGGAGCGGGAATACCTGTTATATCTACCTGCAACTGGTCATTGAAGCCCTGTGAACCATCACTTATATTCGCCTTGCCCGTGCTGATAAAGGATGCATGACCTGTCATTCCCGTTGTCGAGGCCACACCTCGCGGTGAGAGAAAGGTCGCAAGTCCCGTCACAAGAATCGCCATGACAACGATTAGACTGAGACCGATAAACACACGTTGCCGCCTACGCCGCTTCACACGTTCAAACACCATTGGTTTTGTGAACTGCGTCCCCTCTTTTAGTGCAAGTTCTTGTTGCTCGTGTTGTATGAGTAGTGCGTTTCGTGTCTGAACGGCTGGAGTACCTTCATGTACAGTCATCATAGTCGTGCTATGTAGTGCATTCTCAAGCGCGAGTGTCATCACCGCAGCACTCGCGAAACGCTCCTGCGGTTTTTTCGCCAGACCACGCATAATAACCTGCGTGAGACCGGGGGGAATTGTCGGGCTAATCAGGGTGGGCGATTGTGGTATGGCCTGTGTGTGTTGCATCAAGATTGAGATTGGACGCGAACCTTGAAAAGGCACCATACCCGTACACATCTCGTAGAGCATGACCGCAAGAGAATAAATGTCGCTTTGTGCGTCAGGCATCTCACCTTTGGCCTGTTCGGGCGAGATGTATAAAATAGCGTCGAGAGAGCGGCGCGTATGAGCATTGGTGGCACTTCCCATAATTCGAGGTAGCGCGAAATCTGTGATAACAGGCTCAAGCGTCTGATTTTGCGTCGTGCGAAGCAGCACGTTAGTTGGTTTTATATCGCCGTGAACGACACCATTGTTATGAGCATAATCGATGGTCGTGCAGATCGCGGCAAAGAGGCGCACTATCTCCTCCCAGTGCGGTGTTCGCCCCGAATGATGTGCTCCGCGCATGTAGTCCGCGAGCGTTTGGCCCTGGATATACTCAGAGGTGATATAGCTCAGAGTGGTTTCCGCGTTTGGTGGTGAGAAGATGCGTGCATCATAGAGAGGCACTATATTTGGATGATGCAAAGGAATAAGGGTCGTAATTTCACGAGCGAACCGCATGGCATATTCCGCGTCACCTCGTGTCTGGGTCGCCAGCACTTTTAGCGCGACATACTTACGTGAACGTGGATCATAGCCCTGCCATAACTCTGATGTCTGCGTATGCGCTAGACGTTTTTGTAGCTCATATCTCCCCACACGCCGTATTTGTGTACTCATGAATCCCCTTTTTCTAAAAGAACTGGCGATTTTCCTGCCCTACTTATTGATTATATGACCTGAATTGGTTATGTAGAAATACTAGATGTCTGTCAATAAAAATAATATTATTATTTACGGCTAGTCGATTATAGTAGTAAACATGTGATTTTGTCAATCCTGCTTTCGGGATTGGTGGCTTCATTCTCTGAGAGATTTGCCAAGCCATTGGAACGCAAGAAAGCACTGAGAGACCACAAGTGATGGTGTGTGATAGAATCAAGGCAGTGCAAATGTTTTGCGAGTGAGAGAGCGAAGAGATGAGTTGTATTGGGACAGCAGGACATGTCGATCATGGTAAATCAACGCTAGTAGAAGTCTTGACGGGGATTGATCCGGATCGTTTAGCCGAGGAGAAGACGCGCGGCATGACGATTGATCTGGGCTTCGCGTGGCTCACGTTGCCAAGTGGACGCGAGGTAAGCATTGTTGATGTGCCGGGCCACGAAAGCTTTATCAAAAACATGTTAGCAGGTGTTGGCGGCATCGACGCCGCTCTGCTGGTGATCGCCGCCGACGAGGGCGTGATGCCACAAACACGCGAACATCTGGCTATTCTCGACCTGCTACACGTTCGACGTGGAGTTGTCGCGCTCACAAAAGCTGATCTTGTCGATGAGGAATGGCTCGAACTGGTACGTGAAGAAATCGCAGAGAGTCTCAAGCGCACCACGCTTGCTGATGCTACTATAGTTCCCGTCTCGGCCCACACAAAACAGGGTATCCCCATGCTACTGGCGGAACTTGACCGTACTCTTGCAGACACAGAGCAGCACAAAAACATCGCGCGTCCACGCCTGCCAGTTGATCGCGTTTTTAGTATCACCGGCTTTGGCACCATTGTCACAGGCACGTTGATAGATGGGGGCTTCAAGGTTGGACAAGAAGTCGAGATACTGCCACAGGGCCTGCGTACCCGCATTCGCGCACTGCAAACGCATAAACGGCAGGTTGAGCAAGCGTCGCCTGGCAACCGTGTCGCGCTCAATCTCGTCAATGTATCACGCTCCGATCTTGTGCGCGGCAACGTTGTTACCCTACCGGGACAGGTTTCCGCGACACAGCTTGTTGACGCTCGTATTGAGCTTTTAGCCACCGCCCCCCGTCCACTTGTTCACAACGCGCAGGTTGACCTCTATATAGAATCACAAGAAATACCCGCAAAAGTGCGGTTGCTCGACGTAGAAGAGGTACGTCCCGGACAACATGCGTGGGTACAACTACGACTTGCGCGACCTGCCGTAGTAACACGTCGTGATCGTTTCATTCTCCGTATTCCCTCACCCAGCACCACCATCGGTGGCGGAGAGATCGTAGACGTATCGCCACGCTATCACAAACGCTTTCAACCCCTGCTCGTAGATGCGTTAGAGTGCTTGGCACATGGCGTACCGGAGGAACTTGTCCTCGCGGCTCTCGATAGACGCGTGTTTCGGAAGAGCGCGGCTGGGAATACGCCAACCTCAAAAGGAACGCAGACAACCCCTCATGGATATACGGTACAGGGACTTCTGGGCTATGAGCTACAAGACATTGCCAGACAAAGTACCTTAGAGGACAATGTGACGTTACATATACTAGAGACGTTGTTATCAGCAGGAAGAGTGGTACACGTTGGAACATTCTGGTTTGCTCAACATATCTGGGAGCTGCTAGAAGCGGAAGCTATTCGTCTGGTGCGTGACCATCATCAACAGTATCCATTACGGCGTGGACTCTCGAAAGAGGAATGGCGGTCACGCTTGAATCTTCCCTCTAGAGGAGCAACTGAGGTATTCGCACGTCTGCAAGCCGTACACATGCTGGACACGGTTGCTGGCACAGGGGTAACACGCACTGGAAATAGTGGTGGCTTGATCTGCTTACCTGATTTCGTACCGCGCTTTTCCGCAGAGCAAGAGCGACGGGTCGAGCGCGTGCTACAAGCATTCGCGCGGAGTCCCTTCACACCGCCGACACGAAGTGAGGCGGAAACAATGGCAGGTGTGGATGTGCTGGCGGCGTTGATAGAGCAAGGGCAGCTGGTGAAGGTGGGCGAGGACATTCTTTTTTTGCAGGCAACGTATATGCAGGCAATACAGACGGTGACGGCATATTTGCAGGTACACACGACAATCGCCGTTGCGGAGGCCCGCGACCTACTGGGCGCAAGTCGAAAATACATTCTGCCACTTTTAGAACATATGGATGCATTACATATAACCAGGCGAGCAGGAGACGTGCGGATATTGGAACCAGCGACGTTACATTCGTCAACAAAAGTATAACCCCTGCCAATTTGGGTAAAGGTGTTCCAATATAGCGCGGAATAAGGTAAAATAGTGACGCGAAAGAGAACAAATTTACAGAACCCTTTGTCAGGAAGGACGTAATCGACGACAGCGTGCCATCGACCTACGCCTTGTGTTCGTAGCAGGATGACTTACATCTCAGTGTGAGCAAGATGTAGGCATTGGTACAGTGCGGAGAGCTATGCAAATCGAAGTTTTAGGTGATCGCTACCAGGTACAAGAAGCCATCGGGCGTGGAGGTATGGCGACAATCCATCGTGGACGTGACACACGTATGGATCGTGTTGTTGCCATCAAAATGCTGCGCGAAGTCTACAGCACTGACCCTAAGTTTGTGACGCGCTTCCAGCGCGAAGCGAAAGCGGCATCAGCATTACAGCATCCTAACATCGTGCAGGTCTACGATTACGGACAGAGCGATGGAAACTACTACATCGTGATGGAGCTAGTTGAGGGAGCCGACCTGCGCCGCTATTTACGCTCACGCGCACATGGAATGCTCGCGATTGACCGCGCGATCATTATTGCCCACGATGTCGCGCTCGGCCTCGGTGCGGCACATCGGCGCGGCATTGTTCACCGAGATGTGAAGCCGCAAAACGTGCTTGTCGGGCGCGACGGCTCCATCAAACTCACCGATTTTGGCATTGCAAGTGTCTACAAAGACATCAATGCGGAACGCCTGACGACCACCGGCATGACGCTCGGCACTGTCCAATACTACGCGCCGGAGCAAGCGCAGGGTGAGATTGTGAGTCCTGCCGCCGACGTCTATGCCCTGGGCATTGTGATGTATGAGATGCTTGCGGGCCGTACTCCCTTCGATGGCGATACTCCTGTTGCCGTCGCGATGCAACACATTCAAGATATACCAATCGCGCCGACGCAGTACAACCCGAATATTCCGCAGGTACTCGAAGATATCATTATGCGCTGTCTAGAAAAAGTGCCGGAGATGCGTTACCGCGACGGTAGTGCGCTCGCGCGTGCGCTAGAGGTGCTTGGTGCCGAGGAGATGGGCGAGGGAATACCCGCGAAGCTCAGTTCTGGCGGACTGAAAACGCCTACGGGTGCCGCCGCTTTTAACACTGTTATTCCGCAACGTCCTTCAGGCAATGGCTCACGCGTCAACAATGGGCAGATACCACCGACACAAGCCGCGCAAGGTGCGGCCTCCGCGGCTAATAACGGCTTCACACCCTCATCTTATACTCAGACGGGCCAGAGTGGACAGCATGGAGCGGCCCAACAGGAAGATATCGCAAATGGCGCGACGATAGCCAACAACTTCGCGGGAGTCGCATCAATTCCCGATCAACAGACGTACATGCAGGGCGCGAACGACGGAGGCCCGGCCCAAATCGGCTTCAATCAAGCACCGCAACAATACTATCCACCCGCCGAGGCAGGCGCGACCCGTCCATTTCAGCGCGGGGAACTACGCCCCGGAGCGGGGAAGCAGGAGAAAAAAGAGTCACGCTTCGCCACCATCACAACCATACTTATCGTACTTTCGACCCTTATTCTGCTTGGCTTCAGCATTTTTCTCGCAAGCCGCGTCTTCCCCTCACTCTTCTCTGGTGGCGATACTATGGCAAATCAAGGGACGCCCGCGCCGCAAGGCGTCGTCGTGCCCGACTTGCGAGGTGCAAGCTGGAAAGATGCTAAGACGAAGGCAGAAGCTGCCGGCTTCACCATCACGTCTCCAACAGAGGAAGGCATTGTGAGCGTCCAAAAGCCAAATGCGGGCGATAGTGCGCCAAAAGGAAGCACGATTAGCATAACGATGATATCGAACCTGACTCCTGTTGCGTCCATGGTCGCAGTACCCAGTGTTGCTGGCATGACGGTTACAAACGCCATAAAAACGCTTCAAGGCAAAGGCTTTATGACCTATAAGCTGATTAATGCCGGCCCCAATCCCAATGGGACACAAACCGTCGTAGCATTCACAGAACCTGCTGCTACCAGTGCGTTAGTTTCAACAGGCACATCTATCTCGATCCTGGTATATGATTGCGGTACAGACGTATGCGCGGTAGGCTCGCCCGTTGTGACCGACCCTGGCATAACCCCAACAAAGGGAGTAATACCGACGACGGTGCCAACCACTACGCCAGACCCCACTGCCGCGCCACCAACACCAAAGCCAGACCCCACTGCCGCGCCAACCATCGCACCAGACCCAACAACGGCACCAACAATCACACCAGACCCCACCGCTATACCGCCGACACCGGCGGTATAGTAACCCGTCTTCTGTAGACTTAGCATATCGAAATATACCATCCTAAAAGTACTATTTACTACGCTTTCTTACTGCTGAAAGTGTTATGCTTCGTTTTGCAGAGTATAGATACGTTATTGGTATCACTATAGCTTGCGAGAGCTACAGGGGGTCATCGCAACATGCATAGACAAAGCGTGTAGGGGTACATACGATAAGAAGAAATACACCGCTTGTCTGGGGAAGGTGCAGAACATGCAAAGAAATAGTGTACGCAGTCTCTTAGTCATCCTAATTGCACTTGTGCTTGTGGGGACAAGTATGGTCGCCATTCATACCATGATGGTACACGCCGACACAAGTCGCATCACATTTACTACTCAAACAGTGCCATTATTAAAGCACGCTCAATTGCTCAAACCAATGGATAGTAACGCGCCCTTGAATATTTCGGTTGGCCTAAATTTACGCAGTGGAACCAATGTCGATAGCTTCCTGAGTGCGCTCAACGACCCTCAATCGCCACAATATCATCATTATCTAACACCCGATCAATTTACACAGATGTTCTCTCCGACGTCCGATCAGGTGCAAGAAGTAACAAATTATCTACAAAGTCAAGGTCTCACAATTACAAGTATTACACCCAATAATCTCTTAATCAATGCCATCGGCTCTGTACAAAAAGTACAGCAAAGCTTTCGCACACATATTAACACGTATAAAGTGAACAGCCGTGTGTTTCATGCGAATGACTCACCACCCAGTGTTCCAACTGCTATTGGCGCATTGATCTCTTCAATCACAGGAATGGATGATAGTACACCTGCTCAACCATTGCATAAAAGCGGGCTGCAGAAACAAACGTCTCACGCAGTGCATACAGGGAACGCTGGGCCGCTCGGTGGTCTTGCACCTCAAGACTTCCTCAATGGCTACGATGTCACACCTCTTCGGAGCGCAGGCTATCTTGGCAACAATCAGACGCTCGCTATCGTTGCCTTCGATGGCTATCTTAGCAGTGACGTAAATCAATACTTCCAAACCTATGGTATTACCCCCCCAAACATTGCAAATGTGCTTGTGGGTGGTTTCGACGGAAGCGTGGGTTCAAATGCGGCCGAGGTTGAATTTGACATCGAGATCGCGGGCAGTGTCGCACCACGTGCTAATCAAATTATCTATGAAGGTGCTAATACACCTCCTGGTTGGAATAATGTCTACAATAAAATAGTAACAGATAATAAAACACAGATTGTCTCAATTAGCTGGGGTCAGTGCGAGGCAACTGCCGGCATACCAGAGATGCAGACACTGGACAATATCTTCAAGCAAGGTTCAGCACAAGGTATCTCGTTTATCGCTGCTTCTGGCGATAGTGGAGCCTATGATTGTAACACCAGTGATCTCGCCGTTGACTCACCCGCGAATGATCCCTATGTAACGGGAGTTGGCGCAACACACCTGCAAATCAATAATGGTACATACGTCAGTGAGTCCGTCTGGTCAAACTCGCTGATTGTTCATGGTGAGAAAGGTTGGGGCAGTGGTGGCGGACTCAGCACGCTCTTCAAACTTCCCTCCTGGCAGACCGGCCCTGGTGTTCAAAGCAAGTACAGCAATGGCTATCGGCAAGTGCCGGACGTTACAGCAGCAGGCGACACTCAACCGGGATACAACGTCTACTGTACTCCTATCGTTACCGGATGTGCCGCGACAGGCTGGAGAACAGCAGGTGGCACCAGTCTGGGCGCACCTCTATGGGCTGCTAGCCTCGTCTTGGTGAATCAGTATCTGGTGGCACACAATATGACTGTGATTGGGCATGTCAACCCTATGCTCTATAAGCTCTTCAACTCGCAGCAACAATTTCCAGCGTTTCACAATGTAACAATCGGCAATAACCTCTATTATCCCGCGACATCGGGCTACAATATGGCAAGTGGCATTGGCTCACCCGACGTATACAATATAGCGCGTGACCTCGCGGGTCAGGTCGCAATTGTTGTAACGCCAGTTACGTCCCCAACGACTGTGCCTACCGTAGTCCCGACAACGGCTCCAACAACTGTACCTACCGTAGTCCCGACAACGGCTCCAACAACTGTACCTACTGTAGTCCCAACAACGGCTCCAACAACTGTACCTACCGAAGTCCCAACGACGGCTCCAACGATTGTACCTACCGTAGTCCCGACGATGGCTCCAACAATTGTACCTACTGTAGTCCCGACGATGGCTCCAACAACTGTACCTACTGTAGTCCCAACAACGGCCCCAACGACTGTACCTACCGAAGTCCCAACAACGGCCCCAACGACTGTACCTACCGAAGTTCCAACGATTGCCCCAACGGTGGTTCCCACAACAGCTCCAACGGCAGTTTCGACGGCGATACCCGTTGTTGTGCCAACACCCATTGCGCCACCATCATTGTTGATAAATGGTGGGTTTGAGAACGGCGCAACACCCTGGCAAGAGCAGGCGGGTCAAGGTAGTGAGATTGTTGACTCTACCAACCCACATGTGGGCCAGTATAGTGCATACCTGTGTGGTTACGCAGGGTGCGATGACCGTATCTCACAAACGTTTACTGCTCCTACAACTCCGTATACAAAAATCACTCTCACCTACTGGTTTTACGCGGACACCGCCAAGACAACACAGCAGTGTCAAGATGTCTTTACGTCGAAAATAGAAACAGCCCAGGGTGGGCAGGTTGTCACCCTACAGAAAAGCTGCAACACCGACGCGACAAGCACCTGGATACAGGAAACCTACGATATCACCAACATTATCACATCTTATAAAGGAAAGCCAGCAATGGTTATGTTTAGAGGCACGAACGCAAATGGACAGAACCAGACCTCTGACTTCTATGTAGACGATGTAACGATAACAGCAAGCTAGTACCAAAGAGAGAGTGGGCGTGAGAACTCACGCCCACTCTCTCTTTGGTAGCATGTTATACTGTAGGCAGGACATATACGATAGCACCCCATAACACGTAAACAAGGTAGGCGAGAAAATTTCATAGTGCTGTCAACCGAGAAAATAAACAAGGACGATATGCTAATGGCGATAACACTAGAAGGCGCAATAACGCCCGAAAACACACAATTTGTACTATTGTGTTTCGAGGGGCCAGATGTGTATTCTACCGCAGGTGGGCTGGGAACACGCGTTACTGAACTAAGCGAAGCACTTGCGACACAGGGGTACACCACGCATTTAATTTTTATCGGTGATCCCTACAAACCCGCAACGGAAGTCCGCGCGAATGGTCGTCTCATCCTGCAACGCTGGTCACAATGGCTCAGCAAGCAATACCCCAATGGCGTATATGATGGCGAAGAAGCCAAACTTTATGATTATAATGAGAGTATCCCCAATCACATCTATACTACTATTATGCGTCCCGCCATTGCCGAGGGCAAAACGGTTGTGATTATGGGCGAGGACTGGCACACCGCCGAAGTAATGTGTCGTATTTCTGATTTGCTACACTGGTATGGTATTCGTCAAAAAGCACTGTTACTCTGGAATTTGAATAGTCTTATGTCTCTTCATCGCGTCAACTGGGGTCGTCTCAATTTCGTGACGACGCTATGTACAGTGAGCAAGTATATGAAGCATAAGATGTGGGAACTGGGGGTCAATCCCCTCGTCGTGCCAAATGGTATTCCCACACGGCACCTGACACCCGTTGAGCAGGCTGATGTGCGGCAGCTTCGCAGTATCGCGCAACATGGCGATCCCAGCCGTCTGTTTCTCTTCAAAATTGGACGCTTCGATCCCGATAAACGCTGGCTTATGGCGATTGAGGCGGTTGCGCGTCTCAAGCATAGTGGACATCCAGTCACCCTCTTTATACGGGGGGGTATCGAGCCACACGGTGCTGAAGTACTGCATCGCGCCTACCAGCTTGGCCTGAGCATTCAGGATGTGGTGGCGAAACGCCCCAATCTGCACGAGTGCTTCGACGCAATCGAACATGCGGGTACGGCGGACATCTATAACTTGCGCTTCTTCTTGCCCGAATCGTTTGTTCGCACGACCTACGCGGCGGCGGACGCGACACTCGCCAATAGCGGTCACGAACCGTTTGGCCTCGTCGCCCTCGAAGTCATGGCGGCACAGGGCATCGCGGTAACAGGCAGCACAGGCGAGGATTACGCGATCTCGCTTGAGAACGCACTCGTTACTGAAACTGAAGACCCAGATGAAATCGTTGGCTACCTGCTCTACTTGCAGCGTCACCCCGAGGAACAGAAACGTATTCGTCACGCGGGAATGCAGACCGCGAAACAGTTTCTGTGGAATCAGGTTATCGAAAACCTTGTCAGTAAACTGGAGTTTCTGGCACGCAAACAGGGCATCGTTCTGACTTCTCCTGATGCGGAAGAGGAACAGCATGAAAAACCCGTAACCGAGCCTGTCCCCGTACTCGAAGAGTCGCGGAAACTGTCCAAATAACTTTACGACTCTTGTTTCAAGCAAAAGAAGAGACCAATACCTGTGTCCTGGTCTCTTCTTTTGCGTTGAAGTATCTTCACCCAATTTTTTTGAGATAAAATTTACGGTATACGCAGCTGCTGGTGGTATACTAAAAAACAACAAGATACATAATGGAACAGCGACGGCCAAGCGTTGACACTTAGCTCAAAGACGGGTATGATGCATAACTGTATGGGGCTTCTTGTGGTAAGCCAGGTAGTGCTACCTTTCTAAACGAAGTTCTTTGGCAATCTGAAGAGAAAGTCGTGCAAATAGGCGTCATAAGAAACGCAGAGAGAAAGTGAGAGCCATGTCGCAAGGTGGAGATTCTCAACCGAGGCGCAGGAGTACGAATATAGGTCCCAACGCTCTTCCATTGACAAATCAGAAAGCAAGAGTAGTGGGCGAATCGCAAACGAACATTCACCCTGCCGACGAAGATGACAGTATTTTAGATGAAACCGGGCATACTAACACCAGTATAGTACGCTATGGCACGTCGCAACGTCTTCCCAACCCCAACCCTCCCACAACGCCAATAGCAACGCGTCGTCCATCGGGGGCGGGAACGCGTGAATTACCTCTTCCTTCCACTCCGCGTCAGGCACCACGTCCCACAACGTCACAGTACAATCCATCTACGGGAGCCACTCCAACCAAGCAAAAGAAGCGCAACTCAAATGTACACTGGCTCTTACCGCTCGGTGTGGGCATGGTGGCGATGCTGGTACTCTGGATTTTTGGTTCGCTCCTCGTGGTGTGGGGTCAGCAACGGTACGAAGATATCACCTATGGTAGGCCGCGCACATCGCAGACCGATGCCATAGTTGGTCACAATGATAGTCCCGCCCACAAGAGCCATTTCATTGCCATCAATTACAATCGGCAAGCAATTGTGACGGAGTGGATGGGTGGCGAGCCAGCGAAATCGGTTGTCTACGTCGTCCCCTACTACATCGTGGGTGACAACAGCGAATTGACGCCTGTCACTGTCGAGTTACGCGATGTCACCGGCGACCACAAACCAGACTTGATTATTCACATTCACCTACATACACAGGATCAGACCTTTGTCTTTGTCAATGATGGGGCCAAGTTTCGTCCGCCTCTGGCGACTGATAAGATCACGATGTGAGTCGGTCTTGAGCACAGCTAACGCCCTCGCTATTAAGAATAGCGAGGGCGTTAGCTGTGCTCTGAGTGTCTCTGTTTAGCCAAAAATCTGCTGATAGTGTTCGGAGACAACATCGTCCGGAAAGAAGTGCAAGAAGTTCACTATGAGTAGCGCGAACGCTATCCAATCCATGCCCGCATCAATCGGGACTCCCAGCACAGTACCAACGACGGGAAGAACCGTGCTTAAAACGACTTCGCCTAACAGATCAGGAAAGAATAGCAAGACCAGTAGAAAAACAATCGCGCCCAGGAACGCAAACTTGCGTATCAAAGGAACGCGACGATCAAACAGCAACGCCCCAACGAGTCTGAACGTCTTGAATATATGAAAGAAAATGTCCAACCGTTTTGGTTGCGCCTGTGTCGCTTGTTGTTGCATCATAGTATCGCACCTCCACATATACTACGTAAAACGGCGCGTAATGGTTGTAGGGTACTGGGGCGGTATGGCACAACGTGGCTCCGCCACACGAGTCTGTGTAGGTAGTGGCGACTCGTTCCCGCCATGCCCTTTCGCCCCCACCATGTGCTTAGATGACGTGGAAATAATACCGAAGTAGAGCGAACGTTATGATAAGTAGCACAATAAGCACGCTAACCGCAATCACGAAGTAGGTGTTTGTGCGTCCAAGCGTAAGCTTGCCCCCTGGTAACGATTTTCGTAACTCGGCGCGTTTCTCTTCGAGCCGCTCTTTGCGCCGATCAATCTGCTTCTTACGACGTTCTTGTATGGTCTTACCGCGCTCGTTTTCGCTCTCTGGCCCCGTCCCCATTTGCTCCATACGGCGGCGCATGGTGCGGTTGGAACTCTCGCTCTGCTGCTGATTGGGATTATTGGTGGGCGTGACCTGTTTAGGTTGCGTTGACTTCGCCCCTGGTACGGCGGTTCCGCCAATACGTGGCATGTTGTTCTTCGCCTTGTCGCGCCGCTTTTTGGTTGCCATGTCTGGTTTATTGGTTGGAGCGGCAGCGGGTACAACTCTTGCCTGCACCTGCTTGCTTGTTCCATTCAGGCCGGGAGCGTCGGCTCCTGGCTGTTGCGTTTTCTCGTTCGCCATTCTGCGTTTTCCCTTTCTTGTGTCAAAACATATACTGGACTGAGTTTCTTTGTGTCGTATAAAAACTACTATAATTACTGTTGTTGTGAATTCAGCAGTTCTCTGGCAATCTTTGCCGCTCCATCCTTGTCCTCCGGCGACAGCGCACCATCGATGACCAGGCTCAGTAATTGCTCTTTGATGGGGCGGAGCCAGGGGCCGGGGCCAAGCTGAAACATTGCCATGAGTTCATTGCCATCGAGTGGACTCTTGATGGGGACGCGTTCAGCATCTTCTTTGAGCTGTTGCCCACGTTCGCCAAGTTCTGAGACGCGTGCCTCAGCACGATTGACTTTATCGGTACGATAACTTGTGATGTCAGCACGCGAGAGTTCAAGCAGGTCGGTAAAGTCCTCGCCGCTATCAAGCATCAGGCGGCGAATCGCGCCATCCGTCCACTCAGAACTATAGGCGTTGGCCCGCATGTGCAGACGTACCAGACGCGCGACGCTCTCGATAAAATCGCGGTCAAAGTGGAGCCGTTTGAGGATATCATGGGCCATATATGACCCAATGTCCTCATGCCCGAAGAAATGCACCTCGTTCTCTTTGACGGTGCGGGTGCGTGGCTTCGCGATATCGTGCAGCAGCGCGCTCCATCGTGTTTTCAAGCGCGGCGCGGAACGCTCGACCACCCGCAGCACATGTGCGTATACGTCCTTTGTATGCGGTGCGCGTAGCTGAGTGGATTGCTGGCTGACGCCGCGCAACTCTAATATCTCCGGTATAATCCACGCCATCAGGCCCAATTCTACCAGCAGATGTAGCCCTTTATCTGGGTGCGCGGAGAGCAATAGCTTGTTCATCTCATCACGGATGCGTTCGCGACTGATCTTCTGCAACTTCGCGGCCTGGCGTTCGATGGAGCGTTGCGTCTCTACCTCAATCGCGAAGTCCAGTTGCGCGGCGAAACGAACGGCCCGCAAGAGGCGTAGGGGGTCCTCGTCGAAGCGTTTGTCCGGTTCCTCTCCAACAGCGCGTAGAATATGGGCGTCGAGGTCTCGCTGCCCATTGAAGAGGTCAATGATATGACCGTTGAGGGGATCGCGTGCCAGCGCGTTGATTGTGAAATCGCGGCGGCGCAGGTCTTCCGCGAGGTCTGTGCCAAAGCACACCTCTGGTTTACGCGACTCTGGATTGTAGCGTTCGCTCCGAAAGGTGGTAATCTCTACAATCGTGCTATCGTAGTGCAGGCGCACCGTCCCGAAACGCTCACCCACCAGCACAACCGCCGTGGGACGTGTTGGCGCAACCAGACGTTTTATCTCATCGGGATGGGCGTCTGTGGCGAGGTCGGCATCGGCGGATTGTTCGCGATGCAAGAGCACGTCGCGCACCGTCCCACCCACTATATAGAGTTGTTTCTGCTGAGCATGAAAAGCTTGTGCCAGCGTAAGAATTATATCTAGCATGATAAAATATGTGTGTCCGCTTCGTTATCATTTGGTGTACTGGTCGCTGTCCGAGTCAGGGGGTCGCACCGACTCAAAAACTCGCATGTACTGCGCTAGTAGTGCTGTCTGACGATGGAACTATTGTATCATGTTAGTATAGCCCCCTGTCAGTTCCCCGACATTTCTTCTTCTCGCCCAAAAGTCCTGACATTCATGCGAATTCCTCTTGACGACTGAGTTATATCTGGTATACTTACAAATAAGAAAATATGTTCTAATTTTTAGAACATGGACAGGCCCGCTACACTGAATGGAGGATATCGCGATGGGAACCGCACAGATCAAGAAGCAATCACAGGCAGTCGCAAGTGATGTTGAGGATGATGACTCCCTGTACGTGACGCGTATGCCCACGAGTGCGCGACGCTACAAATCGACGCCGCCCCCTGCTGAACAGGCCGCGCCAGCGACAAAGCTGATTACACGGGCAACGCGCGTCACTCCTGCGGTACAAGTGCCACCAAAACTCGCGTCCGCTCCCCTGCCAGAGCACAACGCACCCGTTCGCGTCACCGACGACCCGACAACCAGAGCGCAACAGCAGGACCCGATCACGCAGGGTAATCCAGTATTGCGCCGCCGCTCCAGTCTTGATACACAGCAAAACACAGCGAGAACAGCGTTACTCCCCGCCTCTCCTGTCTCCCCGGGCGTGGTGCAGGACATCACCTCTGACGATATCGCGACATCCATTACAGAACGCTTGCCCGTCCAGAAAAAGTTTCCGCTTGTGCCAGTTCTGATCGGTTCTGTCGTCACGATTGTACTGGTGATGATGCTAAGCGCACTCGGCTCCTGGTGGCACGCCTATCAAGACGATTTAAACTACGGACGCCCACGTACCTCACAGCTGGATGCAGTCGTGGGACACGGCGATAGTGCCGCGCACCCAAGCCATTTTATCTTTCTCAATCTGCATCGACATATCCAAATCATTGAAATCTCTGGCGGAGACGCGGCCCACACTCATATTTATGCAGGCCCCGTACTCTATGGCGATGGACAAGACATGACACCCGTCACTGGTGAATTCAAAGATGTCGGCAAGAATGGTAAACCCGAATTGATCGTTCACATTGGCGACCAGCAAATCGTCTACGTGAATGATGGCACAGCTTTTCACCTACAATAAGTATCCTGTGCGGGTCTGAGTATCAGGCCCGTGCATTTTGCGGCCACACCCAAAAGTCCCCAAAATTTGCCTCACATGCTGTTCCTCATGCAGAATGGTGAAACAAAGATTCAGTTTCATGGTATCATAAAGATTCTCTACCACTTGACAGATAGAACACATATTCTTATTCTTTATATAACACTACTATATTCTGGCTACGGAGGGCAAGTTATGGCTACCGATTTCGCGCATCTGCACGTCCACAGCGAATATTCGCTACTTGACGGTTTTAGTCGTATCAAAAAACTGGTGCAACAGACAAAAGCGCAGGGCATGAACCATCTGGCAATTACCGATCACGGCGCGATGTATGGAGCTATCGAGTTTTACAAAGCGTGCAAGGCGGGTGGCGTCAATCCTGTGATTGGCATTGAAGCCTATCTTACAGAGGATATGAAAGACCACTCGAAGCGGTTCAGTGACGACTATCACCACCTGCTGATGGTAGCGAAAAACAATACGGGCTATAACAACCTGATGCGCCTGACAACCATCGCCCACACCGAAGGGTGGCACTTGCGCCCACGTATGGACAAGAAAGCACTCGAAAAACACGCCGAAGGCATTATCGTTACCACGTCCTGCCTCTCCGGCGAAATTCCTAAGTTACTGCTCAAGGACGAGATCGAAAAGGCATATAAGACGGCAGAATGGTATCAGGACGTATTTGGGCGAGAAAATTTCTATATCGAACTGCAAGAACATCATGGTATTTTTGATGACGGACAACCTTCGCCGCAGGCACGACTCAACCAGCTTCTGTACGAGATGCACAAAAAGTTGCAAATCCCAATGGTCGCAACCAACGACCTGCACTATGTCGAAGCTCACGATCACGAGTCGCACGATGTTTTGCTATGCGTACAAACGGGCAAACAGCTTGACGCGCCCAAGCGTATGCGCTTCGATAGCAACGAATATTTTCTCAAAAGTCCCGCAGAAATGGGCCTGCTTTTCCCGGAATTGCCCGACGCGCTGACCAATAGCGTGCGTATCGCGGAGCAGTGCGATGTAAACCCGCTCGCGTACAAGGCAAAACTCCCAAATTACACCATTCCCGCAGGCTATAACACGCAGGATGAGTACCTGTATTCGCTCTGTCTTGCGGGTGTCGATGAGCGTTTTGGTGGTATGAACGACAAGATTAAGTATCAGCTTGACTATGAATTCAACATGATAGCGCAAAAGGGCTTTATCCCCTATTTTCTGATCGAGTGGGATTTCGTCAACTATGCACGTTCGCGCGGTATTCGCTGCTCCGCCAGAGGTTCGGCGGCGGGTAGCGTGCTGGCCTACACGCTTGGCATCACCAATGTTGACCCGATACGCTATCAGTTGCCGTTTGAACGTTTCTTCAATACCGAACGCGCGGACATGCCCGATATCGATATGGACTTCCCAGACAACCGCCGTGAAGAAGTTATCGAATACGTGACAAACAAGTACGGCAATGATTGTGTTGCCCAGATGGTGACATTCAACACAATGGCGGCAAAGGCGGCGGTTAAGGACGTAGCACGCGTCATGGGACAGCAAGATGTGGGTGATCGCATCACGCGGCTCATTCCCACCGGCCCAAAGGTAACACTGCAAGGCTCGCTGGACTCCGTGCGCGAACTAAACGCGCTCTATCACGAGAGTACGCCAGTGAAAGAGATCATTGAGCAGGCACTCAAGTTGGAAGGCTCCGTGCGCTCGACGGGCGTTCACGCGGCAGGCGTTATCGTCGCGAACGAATCGCTTGAGCATTTTGTGCCGTTGCAGTTGCGTGATTCAAAAGACCCTAAGAAGGGGCGCATCACACAGTATGAGCAGGCACACCTCGAAGAACTGGGCCTTATCAAGTTCGACTTTCTTGGCCTCTCTAACTTGACCATTCTCGATAACGCGGTCAATTTCATCAAAGCTTCGCGCAACGAAGACATTATTCTAGAGAAGATACCGCTTGACCCGATAGGCGAAGAGGAGCAGGATAGGAAGCGCGAAAAGTCGTTTGAACTGCTGGCAAGTGGTGAAACAACGGGTATCTTTCAGTTGGAAGGTCCCAAGATGCGCGAGTATATCAAGCAACTCAAGCCGCAGCGCGTCGAAGACATCATGGCAATGATTGCGCTCTACCGTCCCGGCCCGATGGAGAGTATTCCCGATTTCATCGCCGCGAAGCATGGACGCAAGAAAATCACCTATCTGGACCCGCGCCTGTCAGAGTGGCTTGAAGAGTCATACGGTATCATTGTGTATCAAGATCAAGTGTTGTTTATCGCGGTCAACATGGCAGGCTTCTCGTGGGGCAAGGTCAATAAGTTCCGTAAAGCTCTGAGCAAGAAGTTGATGGTCGAGGTCGAGGGCTACAAAGTTGATTTTGTCAAAGGGTGTGTCACGAACGGCATGAAGCAGAAGGACGCCGAAGAACTTTTTACATTGGTCATGCCATTTGGTGGCTATGGTTTCAACAAAGCGCACGCCGCAAGTTACGCGGTTGTCTCATTCTACACGGCGTATCTCAAGGCGAACTATACCGCAGAGTTTATGGCGGCGACGATGACCACCGAGGCGGCGGATGCTAAGAAGATTGCTGGGGCCATCGCCGAATGTAAGCGTATGGGTGTCGAGGTGCTGGGGCCTGATGTTAACATGAGTGATCGTGGCTTCACCGTGCAATACGGGGGAGTGCGCTTTGGTCTGTTAGCAATCAAGGGCATCGGTGAAGGGCCAATTGAGGAAGTTTGCCGTGTGCGCGAGGAAAGCGGCCCATTCCGCAATCTCGCGGACTTCTGCACGCGCGTTGACCCCAAGAGTGTGGGCAAGGGCGCGATTGAAACGCTTATCAAGGCGGGTGCCTTCGACTCGCTTGAAGATGGCGAGGGTGTACGGCACATGTTGCTTAACGCGGTTGACCGCGCCATAAGCTTTGGCAAATCCGAACGCGCAGCGAAAGCACACGGCATGGTGAGCCTCTTCGGGGATGCAGAAGAGGTAAGCAATGGCATCGAGTTTTCGCTGAACGCGAAGACGCAGGAGATTCCCCGGAAGCAGTTGCTGAACTGGGAAAAAGAGTTAATTGGTGTGTACGTCTCAAAGCATCCACTCGCCTATCTCTCTGACGTGATGAAGGATATAGTCAAGCACAATACAGGCATGATTACCGAAGAGCACGACAAACAAAAGGTGGTACTGGGTGGCATGATTACCGAAGCCAAGCGCATCACCACAAAAAAGGGCGAGACCATGTGTGTGGTTACGCTAGAAGATATGTTTGGCAGCATTGGCGTGACCATTTTCCCCAAAGACTATGAGCGGACGGCAGAGTTATGGGTCGAGGATTCGGTGGTGATTGTCTATGGTGAGGTGCAAATACGCCGCGACGAGCCAAACATTCTCTGTAGCCGCGCCGAGCGACTTAAAGCCGTTGATGAAGAGATGGATCGTGTACAATATCACGTCTGGCTTACGCTCCAACTAAGCGGCGATAGCGATAGAGCAGTTTCTAACGATATCATGAAAGTACAAGACATGCACCGCTTCATCTCGGAACGTCCCGGACGCGATCACTATGATGTGTTCGTTATCAACGGCGAGTGGAAGACACGACTTGTACCAGAGAATAACACAATGCACTACACAAAAGAACTTCATGCGAGACTAGAAGGCTTACTAGGGCGTGACGCGATTGAGGTGCAGGTCATACCACGCTGATGTTTCCCATGGGAAGCTAAAGAAACCTTTATTCTCTGTTATTCGTATATTCACTATGTATTGGGAGGCTCTTATAGTCTCCCTATGAAATATGTGACCTTCTTTTATAAAGAAAAGGCTAAAATAATCGTGGGTTCCGAATACATGGGGCCATTATCAGACCCCGATAAGCAGCAGGCATTTTCCGCAGGTAGCCCAAGTGGAGGCCATTATCAGCAGCAGGAGCCGAGTTATCGTGAGCATGTCACGCAGCCACTCAGCGGTCTGTCTGCGCCACAACCTGCCCCGTTGCCCTATCCACAACAGCAGCAGTCCCCACGAGGTCAACAGGGACAACCCTATTATCCTCCTGGCTACGCTCAGTACCCTGGTCAGCAACAGCAGTACCTGAACAATGAATATAGACAACCGCAGCAATACCAGCAACCAGCATACTATGCCCCCAATGGCTATAGTGCGCCCCTTTCAGGCTATCCCGCCTATGGAAATGGACATGCTTACCCCTACTATGGCTATCCTATGTACGCGCCCGCGCGTCCAAAGCGTGACGGGTATCTGTTCGCAATGGCAATTATCTCGCTTGTCTGTTCGTCGCTCGTCGCCATTGGTGGTGGGTTAAGCGCACTTTTTCTGGTAGGCTTATCGTTGCTTCCGGCGGACAGGTTGAGTCAACAGCAAGGCCAGTTGTTCGGGGGTGTGGTGCTTCTCGTCGCGTTTACACTCGCCGGCGGGCTTGGTGGAAGTTTTGGCATTTTTCACAGTATTCGTTCGCTTATTAGGAAGCCGTCCGCGTCATTCAAGTTGCCCGCTTGGTGGATTTTCCTGGTCGCGTATATTGTCGTTATTGTTATCGCAGCGATTCTTCGCGCGAATGGTCTGGCGGTTACGAACCTACCGCTCTCGATCTTTTTGATCGCGCTGGCGGGCCTGCTCCCCGCGCTGACGATTCTCGCGCTTGGCGTGCGGCGTCTACACTTCCCGCGTAACGCGCGCTGGCCCACAAGTTGGAGGCGTTTCACGCTGGCTCTCGCGAGTGGCGCAACGCTTTCCATTGTACTGGCTCTGATTTTCGAGAGTATTCTTACGGTGGTCGCGGCAGGTCTACTCAAAACAAATTCAGGCTTTTCGCTGGACAACCCCAGTCAGGCACTACCGTCTGACCCATGTGCAATCGGCTTTCTGTTTGTGCTTGTCTCTGTGATCGCGCCGCTTGTCGAGGAAGCGGTAAAGCCGCTCGCGGTTATCGCGATGATTGGGCGTATCGAGAGCGCGGCGGAGGCGTTTGTGCTGGGTCTGGGGTGTGGCATTGGTTTTAACTTGATCGAGACATCTGGTTATATCAGTTCGGGCTACCAAAACTGGCTCGATATCGCGCTTCAACGCAGCACCGCCGGCCTGTTACACGGCCTGGGTGCCGCGATGGTTTCTCTGGGTTGGTACTACCTGACACATCCAAAGGCAAGCAATCACCGCTTTCTACTGGGCTTCGGATGTATGCTATACGCGGTATTGCAACACGCCATCTGGAATGGTTCGTTTGGTCTACAATTACTTCCCGCGCCAATCGGCCCCTATCTCGCTAACGGCGTGGTTGGCAGTGGCGCGTTCGCGTTCTCGTCCTTCCTGCTCGTATACATTGTCGAGTCTATCCTTATGCTCGCCTTCTTCTTGTTTGTAACGGGCAAGATACGTAAGAATAACACACTTACACCGCCCACTGCTCCGCAGAGCGAGAAGCAACCAGTTCAACCAACTCTCACAGCTATGCCACAGGCTCAGGTGCGAGTATAGTTTGATGGTTTAATGGAAGAGCATAGTCTGAAAAAATATCTTTCAGACTATGCTTTTTTCCGTATCACAAAAGTTTAACCTCGCAATAACGCAGACTTAACATGCCGGGTTTACACTACAGATAAGCACATTTTCACAACAGGCGAACGTAGAAGTGCGTGAAGCGAGCGTTTCTGATTTTGTATACTCTCTCAGAACCTCCACTCGTATCCTCCGTTTACCACTCACACCCGTGACGGTTTTGCTTTTTAGCGGCGGTCATGGCCTCAAGTCACGACACTGTAACAGGTGCTCGTGTAAGCGGGGCGAGAGGTATACTTCGAGCCTCTCGCTCTTAGGGCAACAAGATGCTCTTTATTTTCCTGTGAAGCTCAATGCCGCACGCGCCAGCACCTCAACGGCGGTAGGTAGGGCGTCCTCGTCAAGATTAAAGCGTGGATGATGATGCGGGAAATCGGTCTCCTTCTCTGTATTACCTGACCCCACAATAAAATAGCAACCGGGAACAGCATTCAGAAAGACGCCCATATCATCACTACCTGCCGTCAATACTCGTTCGCTGGTATCAACGTTCTCTTCACCAACAGTCGCGACGGCGGCATGATAGACCAGCTCGGTCATTGTAGAGTCGTTGATGCAGGGTGGACAACCGTCGAAATGCTCGATCTCGCAGGTCGCACCCAGCGAGGCCGCCACGCCCGTTGTAACGTCGTTGATACGTTTCAACAGTTTCGCGCGATGTTCGACGCTATACGAGCGCATTGTTCCCTGCAAGGTTGCCGTTTCAGGAATAATATTGAACGCGGTGCCGGCGTTAATTGTGCCAATCGTGATAACCGCCGGACTGAACGGCGATGTTTCGCGGCTAATCAGGGTCTGTAGTGCCGTGATGATATATGCTGCCGCAACAATGGGGTCTATCGCGCCATCGGGCATCGCAGCGTGTCCGCCCTTGCCACGCACCGTCAGGACGAACCTATCCGCGCTGGCGAAGACTGTGCCGGAGCGCACACCGACAAACCCAAGCGGGTGATTGCTAATCAGGTGTAGTCCGATGATGCCATCCACGCCATCCAACGCGCCATCTTTGACCATTGGCTCGGCTCCACCAATGACCTCTTCGGCGGGTTGGAAGATGAATTTTATGTTGCTCGTCAACTCTGTACGGCGGCGCGTAAGAATGTCAGCGACGGTAAGCAGGATTGAGGTATGCCCGTCGTGTCCACAGGCGTGCATCTTGCCTTCGACCCGCGACACATAGTCGAGTTTGTTTAGCTCATGAATGGGTAAAGCGTCCATATCGGCGCGTAGCGCGAGCGTTTTGGCGTTCGCCACGTTCGCCCGCAGTAAGCCGACTACACCCGTTTTCGCCACGCCTGTCTGTACCTCTAGCCCCAACGCTTGCAAACGCTGGGCCACAATGCCAGAGGTGCGTACCTCCTCGAATGCAAGTTCGGGATGTTCATGCAGGTCGCGGCGCATCGCGATGAGATCGGGGACGCGCTCGTCTATTTCTGACTTCAAACGGTCAGCATTGAGTAAGGTCATGGTTGCTCCTTCTTTATCGCCCATCCGAGATCTGAATATACACATCGTCAAGTTGTTTAAGAATATCCGATATTTCCTTAGAAACAGGGGGCAGCATGTTGTCCCATTGCAACAGGAAATAGAGGCTTCGCAGAAAGTTTTTGACGTTGGTCGCGCTCATCCACCCCGCGACATCCGAGCCGCGTTGCACAAAGCACGATGCCAACCAGTTGCTGAGGAAGGCATCATCAACCTGACGACCTACAATGATATGCTGTGCGCTTGTGGCGAGTCGCATATCTTCCTCATGGTAGAGGGGTTCCGGTAATTGCGCGAGCCGACGAATTGTTTGCAGAATGTCTTGTCGGTTCTGCACGGTCATGGTAGCATTCTGGGCGCACTCGTCGAGGGCGTCGGCCAGATGAGCCATTGCGTGCGCCCATCCTTTGCCCTCGACGTAGCCACGCCAATCTTTTTCTTCCCGCGCGTAGCGTAAAAGAGCATTCTTAACCTGCTGAACCTTTTGCTCAGACAAGGTGGAACTGCGTGCATCGGCATAAAGAATAGCGGCAATGACAAGGTTAGAGAAGCTACGAATAAACACGGAGTCGGAATTGACCTCGCCAATAGCCGCGAAAAGGTGATTTTCGTCAAGCACAAGCGTTAACAGATTTTCAAGTTGGGGTGGCGTGAGCGTCCCTTTATCGATGATGCCACCTCCGAGAATCATGTAGCTAAGTTCGTCACGTAGTTCACCATCAGGTGAGCCAAGATTTTCTAATAACGCGAGCGCGAAAGCATAATGGTCAATGCCTTCAGGCAGTTCGTAGTCATGCTCCGCGATGGTACGGAGAAATTCTTTGTTCTTTGCCTGCTCTATGTTCTGTTGCATACGCTAACTTCTTTCTTTGTACTATATACACTCAATCTCGCCAACGAAAGAGAAATTGGGTTGCGATTTTTTTTATAAGAATTCCCTGCGGAAGAGGAGGAGGCGCATTCCTGTACGCAGAGATGTGAAGTTTTCGCTCATCGGGCCGCCCTGCCGCATCCCATGCTGTAAGCAGCATATTCAGCGTCCGCACAACCTCTGTGTCGTCCCCGAAGGTTCGTATGCTGAGCGGCAGTGATGCGTCTTGCTTCTGGGAACCTTTCGCAGCTGGTTGTGCTGCATAGACGAAGACGCTTAGCGCGTGGTCGCCAAGAACTCCCAGCGTTGTATAGGAGGGAATATTTGCAAGCATGGGAAAAATGTTTGGCACAATGCCTCGCTCTATCGCCGAACGTTGCGCGGTCAACGAGCAAAAGCGGGGTTCGTGTAGCGCGAGCCACAGGCTCAGACCGCTAAATAGCTCCTGCGTAGTGACATAGCGTGCGCTTACCTGTTCCTGTGGAGCAGTGTGCAACCATCGCGTCACATCCTGTACATCAACGGGTCGTTGTTCGCCGAGCGTGAGGTAGAGTAGCCCTGGTTCCGCGTCGAGTTGTAGTTGTAACCCCTGTTCCGCGAACGCGCCCCGCAGGCCGACAAAGCCACAGGAACGAACTGAAACACTCTCCAGGTGATCCCCCACCTGTTCAAAAGCAACGGCTATCTGTGGGCCACGTACACTAAAGGGCAAAAGCAAACGGCCCTCTGGCGCAAGTTGCTCATGCCATGCCACAGTGATATCGCCAGAATTGACGGTGAGAATGATACAATCATACGGTGCCGCCTCTGGAAAGCCCAGACCACCGTCCGCGCACACAACCTGCACATGCGTGAAGCCTGCCGAGGCAAGATTTTTCCGTGCCTGCTCTACAATGTCTTCGTCAATATCAACCGTGACCACTCGCCCCGTCTCGCCCACAATCTGCGCCATCAGCGCGGCATTATAGCCAGTACCCGCGCCAATCTCAAGGACGCGTTGCCCCTGATGCAGGTCAAGTTGTTCCAGCATAATCGCCATAATTGTGGGTTGCGACGAGGAACTCACGACATGCCCATTCACCAGTTTGGTCGCAATCGCTTTATCTTGATACACCTCTTCATATGGTAAGTCAGGCAAAAAGAGGTGACGCGGCACCGCGCGAAAAGCTGCCTCAACCTGTGATGAGACAATATGGCCCCTTGCCTTCACCTGATCGATGAGGTTTTTGTGAAGCATGGACGTTGTTTGTACGCTACTTCCTTGCATATCTTGCATGTACAGCACCAGTATGAATATAGGAAAACTTTGTATTTATCAAAACGACTGTTTGTTTATTCAAGCGTGGAAGATGGCATGGCTTCACGGTGATGCCAGTCTGTTAGTTGCTGATAGGCGTGCGCGATACGCAGGACGGTTGCCTCTTCAAAGGGTTTGCCCGCGACCTGCAAGCCAAACGGCAGGCCAGCACTTGAGAAGCCACAAGGAAACGTGATTGCTGGTAGGCCGGCGAGATTGAACGGCATGGTCAGACGGAGCAGTGCGACGGTGGCGTTCTCAGTGATACCGTCGATCTTGATGTCCTGTCCAGCATGTGCAGCAAGTATAGCAGGAACGGGCAGGGTAGGCAAGACGAAAGCGTCCACACGTTGCATCACGGCACGTAGACTGCTGGAGAAGATGCGCCGCTCATATTGGGCGTGCAGGTAGTCAACCGCCGAGACCGTTTGGCCTTGCACAAGCCGTGAACGCACAGTTTCGCTATAGCGATCGGGATGTTCCGTCAACCAGCCTTTTTGGCGATGCGAAAGAGTCGCCTCCGGCATCTGAATGGTGCGGTACAGGTCCATGGTGGGATGTGGCAACTCTACATCCAGTAACTCGGCCCCCTCTTCCTCCAGAACGTGGAGTGCGGCCCGCCATGACGAGCGTACTTCCGGGTCGAGTGGCGCGTAAAACGACTCTTGCGGCACACCAAGCCTGATACCTTGCAGCGACATGGGGCCGCGTCCCTCCGCTCCCTCAATCAAGGTCGCGGTTGGACGGCCAGGTAGTCCCGTGACGCTATTGGGGTCACGCGGATCATATCTGGCGATGGCGTCGAACAGAATGGCGCAATCCTCCGCGCTCCGCCCCATCGGGCCAACGTGGTCAAGAGACCAGCTAAGCGGAATAACGCCGTAACAACTGACACGTCCATACGTCGGTTTGAGGCCAGTGATGCCACAGCAGGACGCGGGAATACGGATGGAGCCGCCGGTGTCGGTTCCAATCGCGCCCAGCGTCATGCTCGCCGCGATTGACGCAGCAGAGCCACCACTGGAACCACCAGTTATATGAGTGGAGTTCCACGGATTACGCGTTGGTGGGGCATAAGGGCCATACGCGAACTCGAACGTATTGGTCTTGCCTATGATAATCGCGCCGTTTTTGCGTAACTGCTCGACTACCATAGCATCCTCCTGCGAAAGATGGTCAGCCAGTACCTTCGAGCCGGCGGTGGTGCGAACACCTTTGACCGCTATCAAATCCTTGATAGCAATAGGGATACCGTGCAGTTGACTGCGATAAAGCCCGGTACGCAGTTCGCGCTCCAATCGTTCGGCCTCTTCCAGAGCCTGCTCACGTATGACCGTGATGTATGCTTGAACCTCCCCGTCGCGCTCATCGATCTGGTCGAGTGTCTCCAGAACAAGTTCAGTCGGTGTAATAAGCCCTGAATGAATCTCTTCGGCAGCTTCGCGTATGGACATATAAGGCATGGTTGTCAGCTTTCTACTTGTGCTTATTGTTCCTTGCGGTTGGACACCTCCATTATAACGCGACGCGAACAAGCCCGTATAGAGTAATATATGGCTTTGCTCCAATTATATCTAACTCTCGCACTAATCAATTGTACATCAAAACATAATAAATGATGTCATAATGCGATCAAGCATAGTTTTCTACCAACCTAGGAACTTCAATTGTCTTTGCTAATAACGCAAAAAAACTTGCATTTGTCTGTCTCATAATGGTGGACATTTATACGTCGAGTATTGGTATGCAGGTAGCTGAAAAGGGCGAATGATACTATTTTCTTAAAAGAAGTATAAAGTCTTAAAACAGTGAATTTTATGTTAAGAGTATTAAGAGCTAGTCGTTATGACTAGCTCTTTCTCCTTGCGTTATTTGGTCTGCGGGCGACACAGCACAAATGGCGAGATTTCCTTTTTGTGTATTCCGTCGTAGCGTTGACGATTATACAAAGCCTGTACTTTTACGGAAGTTCCCGCTTCCATGCGCTAATCGAGCCATTTGTACTGCTCTTTGTCACGGGCTTCTGCTGGTGGGCTTTCTCCAAAGTACCAGTAAAAAAGCGCGAAAATGTGTAGCGAGAGAGCCTACGCTTATCTCTCCTCCCCGCTATACATTCGCACGTAACTTCTGTAGCGGTGCTCATCAATGGCACCTGCGTCTACCGCTTTGCGAACGGCGCACCCGTCCTCGTCAACATGTGAGCAGTCAACGTATTCGCAGTCGCCAAGATAGGGGCGGAACTCGATAAAGCAAGAGGCTAGTTCCCCCGGCTCGACATTCCACGTCGCGAGCGCACGAATACCAGCAGAGTCGGCGAGCCAGCCACCAATAGATAGAGGGTAGAGCTGGGAGCCTGTAGTAGTATGCTTGCCCTTGCCCGTCACGTCGCTCACCAGCCCCGTCTTGAGTGCCATTCCCGGCTCTATCGCGTTGACCAGAGATGATTTCCCAACACCCGAAGGGCCAGTAAAAAGGGTCGTTTGGGCTTTGAGCAGTGAGCGCAGATGATCGATACCCTGTCCCGTGTGTGTACTTGTCCAGACTACCGTGTAGCCAATCTTGCTATATAGCTCGCTCGCGCCCTCCACCTGCGCCCCGTGTGGTAGGTCGGACTTGTTCAGGCAGAGAATGGCACGCAAATTTGCCGACTCGCAGATGGTCAGGAAGCGGTCAACCATGCCGAAGTGAGGATCAGGTTGCGCGATAGCAAAGACGAGAACGACCTGGTTGAGGTTGGCAAGCATGGTTTGCTGAATAACTTTTTTGGAGGTCGAGCCAGCATCTCGTCGCGAAAGCGCACTTTGACGCGGTAAAATCTCTTCAATTAGGCCCGTTTCTTCGTCCAGACGGCGGAGTTTGACATAATCTCCAACGGAAAGGCGCGTGGGGGGCGGGTTTTCGCCGCTATCATGGCTCTGCATACGCTCCATGCGCTTCTCATAGTTGGGGTCAAGCAATGCTTTATCGCGCCATACACGCATGTTGCTTACAGTTTTCGCGGATTGCGCCTGGGCGAAGGCTTTTTTGAGCTTGCCGCGCAACGTGCAGCGCAGGATACCGGTGTCGGTGTGAACGTCGTAGATGCCATGTGCGCCGTTAAGCACGACGCCGATCACGGTCTCGGTTTCGTTTGTCAATGTTTTCCCCTCCAGAGGAATAAAAAAACACGGTTCATTCAATGTTTTGATTGATGCCTACCGTGTCGCGCGGGGAAACAAACGAAGAGAGTGGAAGTATACGAATAGCTAAACGCGTTTCCCTCTAGCTCTTCAACAGGGTAGACAAGGTGCATACAAGCACAGTTGGTATTGCGTGCTTTCCCATATAGACACCTCTTCCACTGGCAAGGCCAGAATTTCTATGCACAAACTATCGTTCTTCAAGCATACTCGAATGGACTGCTTTTGTCAATGAATTTTTCTGACGAAAATGAGCCACTTGGATATTCTTCTGGAATATTTGGCGTCATAAGTATGTTTCTTACTCTAGGTATGTTACCTACTATGGATACGTTGTTTTAGGTGGTAGAGATGCGATGCTCTCATGTAGAACAGAAAAAGGATGCACACGGATATGGCAAAACAAACGATTAACGCGATACAAGTACACAGTTATGGCGATGCCAGCCAGCTTAAATTTGAACAGATAGCGCAACCAGAGCCACAGGCAGACGAAGTGCTTGTTCGTGTATACGCAGCCGGAGTCAACCCAATCGATTGGAAAATTCGCGCAGGTTATTTAAAAGAGTTTATGCCGGCTACCTTCCCCTACGTGCCTGGTGCCGATCTCGCGGGCGTAGTCGAGCGCGTTGGCCCCGGCGTGACCGCGTTTCAGCCGGGACAAGAGGTGTTTGGTCGCAGTTCTCAAGGTTCCTACACCGAATATGGCATCGCTCCCGCGACCAGTCTTGCCCTGAAGCCAAAATCAATGAGCTTTGAGGAGGCGGCGGCAATTCCCGTTGGCGCGACAACCGCATGGCAGGGCCTTTTCGAGTATGGCAACCTGCAAGCGGGGCAACGCGTCCTCATTCTTGGTGGTGCTGGCGGTGTCGGACTTTTCGCCGTACAGTTTGCTCATTGGAAGGGGGCGCACGTCATCGCTACCGCCTCAACAAAAAACGTGGAGTTTGTGCGTTCGCTTGGTGCCGAAACAGTTATCGACTACACCACGACAAAGGTTGAAGACGTAATTCATGACGTAGACCTGGTACTCGACACCGTTGGCGGGGCGGCACTCGCTACAGTCTGGCCCACACTCAAACGTGGCGGCACGTTGGTCACTATCGCGGGTCAGCCGGACGAGGCGAAAGCCAAAGAGCGTGATACTCACACCGCTCGCTTCTCAGCGCAAATCTCCGACAAACTGCTGGCAACCTTCGCGCAGCTAATCGAGGAAGGTAAAGTCAAGGTGACGGTTGCCGACACCTTCGCGCTCAGCAATGCCAGAGCAGCGCACGAACTCAGCGAGAGCGGACACGGGCGCGGACGCATCGTGCTGAAGATTTCATAAGAATATGTTTTCATGACAACAGGCCTGTACAAGATTGTATGGGCCTGTTGTCATGAAAACATATTCTTGTTTATGCGTCAATAGTTACCATGTCGCCGACATTTCTCATTGAGTGGAAGGTGACGCCGAGAGGTGAGAAGACTTTTTCGTAATTCTCGTAGCGTTGTTTGAGAAAAAAGTCTTTAGCATAGCCATCGTGAACAGGGAGTATCATCTGAGGGCGCATGGTCTCGACAAATTGTGCAATGGCGATCTCCGTCGTCCACGGTGCCATCGACGGCACAGCCATCGCCTTCATACCCTTCAACGGAGTGAGTAGCGCGTCAAACGAGTCGCCGGGGTTCAAAAACGTGTCGTTTATCACGTATGCGGTGTTTTGTGGCAAAGTCGAAGATAAAATCTTTTCGTGAGCCGCAGGTAAAGCGCGAATGGTGCAATTTTTTGTGTGATGACTGCCCTCTTCGAGCAGCATTGCTTCGATGCCTTGCATTGCGAACGTGGTTTTGCCCTCGCTATTTGTTAGCACAGTTGCCCCACTCTTCGCAATAATTTCTTTTAACATCGCCATGTCTACATGGTCTGGATGCTGGTGCGTGATAATTATTGTGGTGACATCACTGAACGTTTCGGGTCGCACTTTTCCCTCGACGAAAGAGAAGACGCCGGGGTCAAACAGAATCTTGTCCGCGCCCTCTTCTACGACGAGGCACGAATGAATGTATTTGTATACGTGCATTTGCGTGTTATCCGCCTTCCACTTGCTGAAAAAACGTTGCTGCTTTCTGCTTATACGCTACAGAAAGCAGCAACGTTTCATAGGCTTTGCCCGTACCCTGTTAGCCCTGATACTTTTTCCACATAGCTGTAGCAAGTGCGGTTGCATCCGTGGGAACATCATAACGGGCAAAGTAACGACAGACGCGGGCGATATCGCGCTCCAGCAGAGGAAACACATCAGTATTTTGACGCGGGTCAACCGCTTGTGCGAAGTCGATGAGCAACACACGACCTTGCCAGTAGAGAATGTTGTACTCCGACAGATCGCCATGAATACGGTTCTGTTGTAGGCAAAGCTCGATATTGTAGAGTATACAGTCAAAAAGAGGTTGCGCTTCTTCGCGTTCGAGCTTGACATCACGCAACAACGCAGCTGGCTCACCCTCGATGCCAATATACTCCATCAGCACGGCGTTACCGACGTGCGCCAATGGTTTGGGTACGTCTGCTCCTGCATCAAAGAGCAGAGTGTGCGTCTGAAACTCGAAATCAATCCACGAGGAAACCTGGGCAGCACGTCCGCGCTCGCTTCTAAAGGCTCCGCGCTGGTGATGGCTTCCACGCGCAACGTTGCCATCGAGATCGCGCTGTGTGCGTCCCTCGCGATAAATGGCGTCATTTTTCAGGCTCCGAAACATACGAGGACGATAAATTTTCGCTGCGACATAGGTTAATCCCGTTTTGGGGTCTGCACTACAGCAGTATACTGTCGCTTCCTTCCCGCTTTTCACGACGTGTAGCACGTCAACAATCAGGTCTTGCTCATAGAAATCCGTGAGTGACGAGAGTATCCACGAGGCATCACGTTTGTTCGTCAGAAATGTGGGGTTGAACGCGGCCTTGCTTAGTTCATCTTCTTTAAGCGTTTGCGATTGCAGCCAGCGTTGCACGTCGGCGTTACTCTCGTAGCTCTCTTTTTGCGAAGGTTTAGGTAGCACGGGCGCAATGCGTTTTGGCTTTGGTTTGCGGTATCGTTGTTCTTCCAACTCGTCAAGTTCGATATTTTCGTAGCGGCTCATACCGTATCCTTTTATGTGGAGATGTAGGATGTGCTTCTCACTGTTTCAAGTCTTTGTAGTGAGAGTACAATAAGGCACCATCCTTACAAAATGTAGTTACGTGGGATATGTGGATAAGGATACTCGGAGCATAAAAAGACCACGCTCATATGGAGGAACGCGTGGCTAGCAGCAGGAAGGTAGAATATGACGTGAAAGCGGGACAGGGCCGCGCGCTTAGTCTACGCCAGAAAAAACCTCGTTGCGGTAGCGGTGGTGTTGATATGCTCAGAGACCTGTAAAACCATGAAGGTCGCCATCTGTATCTATCTCCTTTCGCTGTAGAATATAGGTCAAGAGTACCACGAGGTATGCAAGAAGTCAAGGGTGATTCGAGAAGAAGCCGTTGTGAATGAAGGCGCGACGCGTGAACTTCTTGCTGCTTTTCCTACGTCGCGCCTTCATTCACAACGGCTTATATTTTTTCTTGTCCGTTCTGGTCGGCCAGGGGATTTTGTTTCTCTAGTTTCTCCTGCAATTCTGGAATGATGCGTTGTGCCTGTGGGCCACTCAGGTCGGGCTTGCCTTCGCTATCATATTGTCCCTGCCCATACTGGCCTTCGTTGCCCTGACTGCCGTACAGTTCCTGTAATGTGGGACTCTGCGGTTGCTCCTGTTTGGGAGTCTGTTCCTGCTCTGCCATAGCTTCTTCTCCTTCATACTGAATACTCATTTTTGTAGTGTGCATCTGTCTGTATATATAAAAGTACGCAAGGCGCGGCAGAAACGTGTACAGGGATATGTGTTTAGCGCACCTCCAGCGTAACCTCTTCCTGTGTACTTACGCTATCGAGGACCTCACCGATGCGGCGAAACGGCACCTCTTGCTGCTGTGATAGGCTCTCCCACACGCTCGGTTCCAGAGCGGCGAAGAGTCCGCCCGACGTTTGTGGATCAAAAAGCAATGCCTGTTGAAGGGCGTCTATGCCCGCATCGAAGCATACATGCGTGTGAAGAGCACGTTCGTTGCGACGCGTGCCGCCCGGAATACATCCAAGTTCCGCGTAATGCAGAACGTTGGGGAGCAGAGGAAGCGAGGCGAAGTCAAAGCGGAACCTTGCAAGGCTTTGTGAGGCCATTTCCCATGAATGCCCCAGCAGGCTAAAGCCGGTGATGTCCGTAACCGCGTGAACTCCCGAACCAGCTTGAACCAGTAACTCGCTTGCCCGACGGTTCAGCGTCGTCATCGAGCGTACCGCCGCCGCCATGTCTTCTTCCGCAACCTCATTGCGCTTCTGTGCCGTTGTGAGCAGGCCCGTCCCAAGTGGTTTACTCAAGATCAGTATATCGCCCGGCTTCGCGCCGCCCTTTGTGAGGATATGATCGGGATGAACCATGCCAGTCACGGCAAGCCCATACTTGGGTTCGGCGTCCGAGATAGAGTGGCCCCCGGCAATCACGCTCCCCGCTTGCTCAACAACATCCATTCCGCCGCGCAGCACCTCGCTAAGAATGCTCGTATCGAGATTTTCGGGCCATGCCACCAGATTGATCGCCATCAGCACCTGCCCCCCCATCGCGTAGACATCGCTCAAGGCGTTGGTCGCGGCAATCGCGCCGAACGTGTAGGGGTCATCCACCACAGGCGGGAAAAAGTCGGCGGTGCTGATAATCGCCTGTTGTGCGTTCACGCGGTAAACGGCGGCGTCGTCAATCGCGCCCAACCCGACCAGCAATTGTGGTGGCACATTGCGCTGTCGCAAAGGACGCAGCACCTGAGCCAGTATGTCAGCGCCAATCTTCGCCGCGCACCCCGCGCAACTCGCCAGCTCTGTTAGTCGCACCGATGGAGTATTCATCGTCATCAAGAAAAGCCTTCCCGTTTTTGTGGTTGCAAAAGCACTATCTTTTCATACTAGTGTAGCAACTAAATCGGTTTGTGGATATTCACTCCACGTTCGTCCATCAAGAAGACGACCCCCGACTTTTGGTGTGCGACCTCCCCATTGTTTATGGAAAAAGGCCACACCCTCTCTTACACAAATGTCTCGTAAACCTCGTACCCAATCCGGGTCACACTCCCGATGCCCATAACCGCTTTCACCACCTGAAATTAGCCAATGAATGTCGTTTAGCTTTATAGTATCAAGCGACCCTAACAGAGGCTCGGCACTAATAAAGCGAATAGCAGCAGGAACTTTACGTAAAGCATCAACACGCCACATGTAAGCTGAAGTTTCAACAGACACACCAAGCCAGATGTGAGAAGGCCATATTAAACTTCCTGTTAAATACAGTATCATCTCAGAAATCTTGTCAGTCAAGTCAGTATTGTTCAAACGTGAAGGGCGTTTTGTAAGAACTTGATAAACGTGCTGGTCGGCTAATACCATTACCTTAAATACATCAAGTATAAAACTATCTGGTACATCTTTGTGGAAAAGGTCACTCATCGAGTTCACAAAAATAAGTCGGGGCTTTTTCCATTTTGAAGGCAAGTTCAATCTGTCGGGCCAGAGTTTGAGATCGAAGCCTTGCTGATAAGGATGTTCAGGAACGCCACGAAAACGTTCAGCGAATGCCAGTGCATAGCAGTGGTCACAACCCGGACTAACCTGTGTACATCCTGTTACTGGATTCCACGTTGCATTTGTCCACTCAATTGCTGATTTGTCTGCCATTTCTTTGTCCTAACTTTGTGACATTTTAATAATATTAAAACATATGTTCTTATAATGCTTTCTATATTATGCCACAAATCGGCGAAAAAATGAAGTAATGTACTGAAAATTTATTCTTTAGTACCTATATCTGATAAATTTAGGCAGTAGTCACGCCAATATTTACAAAAAGTGGATCAATACATCCTTAGAAGGATATGTACCAACGCGGCGGTTTGAGGGACAATTAGTAACATGTATTTGCGCAGGTTGTGCTTTTTCCATTAGTTTGAGGGCATTAGTTTTGTACCCCGATGTGTGAAAAGGAGTATCTACTATGAGATACTCTTCTATTTTTTCAATACTAACACTCTTGCCTTGAAATTTTTGTTGAAGCATCTTTCGCATTTGTGAATAGTCAGGCCCAAGATGGAAAAGAACTTGTTGGTAAGGATTGGTGTAATCTGAAAAGTTGTAGGAACCGGAGGAGTCCACTACCCACATTGATTGTTTCATCTTGTCCATACCTGTTAGACTATTTGTAGCAAAGAAGAGGAAGTAGTCTGTAGAATTTTGTTTGTTCTTCATGCAGAACGAACGAACATACTTTGCACCAGCAGCAGAATTTAGCTGCTGCTGGTATAAATCATGCAGCTCAATCATACGTTCAGAAGCGGTTGTGGTCAAAGCAGATTGAGCTATTTTGCTCCAGTCTGATGTTCCAAACAACGCATCATACTGTGAAATTTTGTTCGTATAGTTAGTAAACAAAAAACGGTTAATCTCCTCATACATAAATGTAATGAGTACCTCACACCTTGAATGGCTCATTAATCTTTTTATCGTCTTCATAGGAGTATGAGAAAATCCAAAAGGATCAACGAATGCAAAAGTCGGGGCGAGCTTTAAGTTCTGTGCTTCTATTTTTGTTAATAGGCCATCCATTGTCTCGTCGAAGTTACCATGAAATACTTGATACGTTCCCTTGAACGGGAACTGGTGATTTTTTATGCGATCAGATAAGAGTTGGTTGAGGTGTTCACAGCGTTTTTTGTCTTGCTCAATGAAGAGAAATGTTACTTCTTTATTATGTATTTGTGAGAGCGAGTGGTTTAAAAAAGCATCTATTGCAATCATAGGTGAGCCTATATCGCCTTCTTTGTATTCTCCTGGGCCTGCAAAACCATCAATAAAGATGACTCTGTCATTATATGTTGTCATAATTGGCAACCAAGCCTGGAGATATTTACTAAGAATTGCATGCTTTGCTCGTGTATGTTCCTTGATAGGCCAGGTTACTTCTTTCGGGGCAGCCATAGGGTATTCTCGGACTTTCTGGTACTACGCTGGCTAAAACATCCAGTTTTGGAGAAAAAACACTACGAGGAGACGAAGTTCTGAATTGAACAAGCACTAAGATGCATCACCTTCTAAAGCAAAATATACAACATTTATCTACCTTTTGCAATGCTTGAGAAAGAGGGGAAACCGCTTATTTACTGCTTGCTTGCAATACATACTATTGATTCTGAGGAGCTTATAATAGTCATGCGCGAAAGAGACGCAAGCCTGGAGACACACAAGAAGAACTTGTAGAAGAAGAATAGGAACAGCAAGCTATTAGAAATTAAGCCGCTAAGTCAAGAGACTCACATGTCTCTTGGCCTAGCGGCCTTTTTTTGGGTCAAGGGACTTTAGAAAAAACTGCAAAAAATAATGTCTCTTGGTGTACTGCTGTTTGTAGAGACCTTTGTAAAGTGGCTTGTCAAGCAGCTTTAGGCTTGGGTGGGGCGAGAGGGACTCGAACCCTCACGACCTTTCAGTCAAGGGATTTTAAGTCCCTCGTGTCTACCATTTCACCACCGCCCCGTGTGTGGTGCCATGATAGTATCATGCCATTAGCCATTTCGTCAACTACTTTTATTCTTTCTTCCACATCTTGCTTAATACATCCTCCGCTCTCAATAGAAAAACGGGTGGCACCTGTTGAATAGACGTATTTCCTTTTAATAATCAGGAATTAAACGCTGTTTTATAGAGAGAAAAAGAAAAAAATACTATATAATCCTCTATGTATTGACGAGTAGCGGCATCTGCGGCATAATACGACTGCAAGAACTATGATAAAATGAATAATGCTTCATACAAAAGCACTTCCTGGCATAAGGTAAGGCACAATGGATAACGAAAACACGCACAATCTCCCCCAGGTGCAGGGAAAATATGAGGTCATCATCGTAGGCGCGGGTCACGCAGGTTGCGAGGCCGCCCTGGCGAGCGCACGCATGGGGCGCAAAACGCTGCTTTTGACAATGAATCTGGACAGCATCGCGTTGATGCCGTGCAATCCCTCAATGGGCGGCCCCGCCAAAGGGCATCTCATCAAAGAGATCGACGCGCTTGGCGGCGAACTTGGGCGCAATACTGACCGCACGTTCATTCAGATCCGCTTGCTCAACACCAGCAAGGGGCCAGCAGTGCAAGCCCTTCGCGCACAGTGTGATAAGCAGGCGTATCGGCTTGCCATGAAATTTGTGTTGGAGGGTCAGCAAAATCTGGAAGTGAAACAGGCCAATATCTCACGATTGCTCAGTCGCACGCGGGAAGATGGGCGATACGAAATCTTTGGCGTCGCGACAACTAACGGGTGGCAGTACGAGGCAAACGCAGTCATTCTGACAACGGGTACGTTTATCAATGGGCGGATTGTGGTTGGTGATAAGACACAACCTGGGGGCAGAACGGGCGAAGGGCCTGCGCTCGGTATCTCCGAGTCGCTGCGTGCGTTCGGGCTAGATGTGCGCCGCTTCAAAACCGGCACACCGCCCCGTATAGACGCACGCTCAATTGATTTTAGCCAGGTGGAGGTGCAACCGGGGAGCCGTGTTCCACTCTATTTTTCGCAGGATAAGACCGCCCGCGAAGATGTACAACTTCCCGGTGGACGCCCAAATCCGATTTTTCCCACGACAGACGAAGACCTGCATGGCTGGCGACCACAGCTTCCCTGCTATCTTGTACGTACAACGGAACAGACGCATCAAGTTATTCGCGATAACCTGCATCGTTCACCACTATACACAGGCATCATTGAAGGCGTTGGCCCACGCTATTGTCCTTCGATTGAGGATAAAATTGTGCGGTTCGCGGATAAAGCAACACACCAGATTTTCCTTGAGCCGGAGGGCTGGCGCACAAGCGAGGTCTATGTTCAGGGTATGAATACAAGTCTGCCCGAAGATGTGCAACTTGCGATGCTGCGTAGTATTCCCGCGCTGGCACACGCCGAGATGATGCGCGTCGGGTACGCCGTCGAGTACGATTACGTGCCACCGCATCAGCTGACAAGGACACTTGAAACGAAACCCGTCGCGGGCCTTTTTCTCGCGGGCCAGATCAACGGCACATCGGGCTATGAAGAGGCGGCGGCACAGGGCATTATCGCGGGTATCAACGCGGCCCTGCACGCACGAGCAGAGGAGGCGTTTGTGCTTGGACGCCACGAAGCCTATATTGGAGTGCTGATTGACGACCTGGTGACGCGTCCGTTGAGCGAACCGTACCGTTTGCATACCTCGCGTGCGGAACATCGTCTCCTCCTGCGCCCGGATAGTGCCGACCTGCGCTTGAGCGATCACGCCTACCGTCTTGGTCTCATCGATGAGGCACGCTATACAGAAGTGTTACAAAAACGTGCCAGTATTCAGCAGACGCTAACACAACTGGAGACGACCATGTTTACCTCATCGCGCATCATCGAAGCATACGCGCAAGAGGCAGGGATTGCTCCAATCGGGCAGTTGCTGTCAGCACGCGACCTATTGCGGCGTCCAGAGGTTCACTATGCTCAGGTCGCGCACCTGTCGCAGGGTGTCGCGCGACACATGACGGAGCATGTCGCGGAAGAACTGGAACAAGACGCGGTACATGCGCCTGTCGCCTCTCTGCCAAGCCTGGAAGAGCCGATAGCGGAAGAGGTTGAGCTACAGGTCAAATACGAAAACTATGTGCGGAAGCAAGAGCAGATGGTACATCGCGCACAACGGCTTGAAGAGATGCGTATTCCTGAGTTCGTGGACTATCACGAGGTGCAACACTTGCGGACAGAGGCGCGGCAGAAACTACTTCGCACTCAACCGCGTACCGTTGGGCAGGCGGCACGCGTCGAAGGCGTGACACCTGCCGACGTTGCCATTCTGATGATCTACCTGGAAAAAGTACGGGTAACACGGTCAAAACTTGACAGAAAAGAAACAAAACCTGTACCATAAGTAACGTGCAGTGCCATATGCACACATTCAATAACACATTTCTCGTTTGGCTAGAACTGTTCATAGATGTTCCCCCCTATATATATGAGCAGTTCGGCTCGCTTTCTATACGTACTCTGTGTACACAAAAATGCTGTGCCACAGAACGAGCATTTATTCTTACAAAGAAGAGGGGATAAATTATGTATATTCTGGTTGTTAATGACCATGCATTCGAGAACATGCTTGTCAAGTTTGTACTCGATAAAGAGGGGTACGAAGTAGAGACGGCGGACAACCCACGCGGAGCTATCCAGAGTATTCAGAGGCGTGAGCCTGACTTACTCTTACTTGATGTCACCATGCCGTATCAGGATGGTTTCGAGTTCTCGAAAATGCTGCGGTCTGACGGCTATAATACACCTCTTATTTTTGTAACAGCACAAGACAGTATTGAAGCAAAGCTAAAAGGTTTCAAAATTGGGGCGGACGACTATATTTGTAAACCTTTCATTCATGAGGAGTTGGTTGCACGCGTTCACGCAGTCATGAGGCGTATCAAAAATAGAAGCAAGCTGGGGGGACAAAGCCTACTCGGTGGACATGTCGAGTTGTTTCCGTCTGACTTAAAAGTCGTGGTAAACGGGAAAGAGCCAATGCCCCTGACGCATACAGAGATGCAGGTTCTGCGCGTGCTGATGCAAAGCGCGGGCCAGGTGGTAAGTCGGGACACATTGCTTGAGGAGGTCTGGCGGGACGAAGAAAATAATAGCAATGTTGTCGATGTCTATATACGCCGTTTGCGTTTGAAAATTGAAGACAATCCGTATAAGCCGCAGTATATTCTCACTATTCGGGGTACAGGCTATAAGTTCGTTGGGAAGTAGAGAAAGTTTATGCCAAAACGAGCGCAAAAACAGCTCCCGCCAGTACAGGAGCTTGCAGCACCAGAACGGGGTACGCCAATTTCTCAGGAAGAGGTTGTGCTTCCGTCATTTGTTCCTGAGCGGGACAAACACAACTATCTGGAAGCGATGATCGCGGTTACGTCCGACGCGGTCATCGCGCTTGACGACAATTACCGCGTACTCGACCTTAATCCTGCGGCAGAAAAAGCGTTGGGATGGTCGGAGCAAGAAGCGGTAGGTCACGGGTGTGCGGAGGTGCTGCGCTGTCAGAATCTCAACCGCATGGAGTTGTGTGGTACGTCAAGTTGTCCCTTGATACGAGTTCTACACAAGAAGAAAGCACTGGCTAATGGTGATCTAATTCTTGGCACACGTTCGGGCCACATCTGCGAAGTTTCCGCGAACGTGACTCCTGTTAGCGTCCGAGACAAACAATATGTTGTCTTTACCGCACGCGATGTCTCCGCCCTCAAGGTCGCCAATCAGGTGCGTTCTAACTTTGTGTCAATGGTTTCCCATGAGCTACGCACGCCGCTCAACTCCGTACATGGGTTCATCGATCTTCTTCTGCATGACCATATGGGGCCACTGTCACCAGAGCAACATACTTATCTTGGCTACAGTCAAGAAGGCGTACAGCAACTTATTTCGATTGTCGAGGACATTCTTTTTATGACACGTTCAGACCTGGGACAATTCGAGATCAAGCAGCAAGAAGTACCACTTCGCGCCCTGGTACGGCAGGTTGTGGGGAGCCTGCAACCACAGGCAAAAAAGGCGGAGGTTGGAATCATCCAGGATATCGCCACCACACTGCCCTTGCTCTATATTGATCCACAACGCATTGTTCAAGTCTTGAATAACCTGATTACTAACGCAATCAAATTTACCCCACCGGGTGGCCTTGTTACGGTACTGGCACGGAACTATAACGCAACGTCCGTTATGGTTTCTGTTGAGGACACTGGTTTCGGCATTCCCTACGATGACCAACAGCACGTTTTCGAGCGTTTTTATCAGTCGAACCACCTGGAACAATCAAAAATGGGCGGCTATGGCCTCGGCCTCTCTATCGCCAAACTGATTGTTGAGCAGCACGGCGGCACAATTGGCTTTGACACTGTGCCGAATGAAGGAACGACTTTTTACTTCACGATCCCCATTTTTGACAAAACAAAAGCGTAGGATGTGGGAGTGATTGCGCTGTTACAGGAGCGTCTGCTGTTGCGTTTGTCCTGGCTCCTGCCAGTCATTATCTTTCGAGAGTTTGTCCGCCTGGCGGGTGGTCTCCGGTAAACGGTAGCCGCGACAACACTGTAGCACATACTTGATGCTACTGGTCAGGCTAATGCGGTGGCCCAGGGAGATGAATAGTGGCTTGACGCGTGTGCGGGTTCGCACAACCGCCCCGATAGTCTCGCCCTTATCAATCAGGGGTTCCCACGCGCCGGCCTCTTCGCCGACTTCTCCATGCTTGCCGAGGAGCCATGATTTCGCGCATCCTATTGTGGGTAGGTCGAGCCAGAGGCCGAGGTGTGCCGCGATACCGAGGCGACGTGGATGCGCGATGCCGGCTCCGTCTACCATCACGAGTTGCGGCTTCTGGCGTAACTGTTGGAACGCGCCAATTACGCTGGGAGCTTCGCGAAAGGAGAGTAGGCCGGGGATGTACGGCATCCTAAGCGGCTCCTCGTAAATATGCTGCTCGACCACTTCTAACGCGGGAAAGCTCAAAAGCACGACTGCCGCGCGTGCCATACCATTATTTTCGTTGATTGCCATGTCTACACCCGCGATATAGTGTACTTCCTCGAAGTGGTCTTCGCGAATGATGCGTTTCATCAGATCAAGCTGTAATGCCCTGGCTTCTTCCTGGCTCAAGTTCCATTCGTGCAACGGCTGTATCATATTTTTCTACCCTACTCTTTAGCGTACCTTTGACGTTTATACCCTTTAGTGTGCTTCCGCGACAAAAATCATGCGTGGACTCTCTAAAGTGTATGTGCCTAACTCATAATCGCCGTATACATCTTTGATGCTAAACCCTGCCTGCTCTAGTAGCAACTCCATTTCGTTGCGCTCAAACAAATACAGATAGGTTGTGGCGGTAGTACGTCGCACGGCCTCGCCTTGTATATGCTGATCGTAGAAATGAGTCAATTCTAACAGATGCCGCTCACTTGCGGGAGCGGGGCTTACAAAATGGGTCAGCAGAGTGCCATCGGGACGATGCCATGTTCCCTGATGCAACATCTGTGAGGGCAGGTCTTCCATATAACGCGCGTCGGCGTTGCTGATATCCAGCACGAAGAGGCCGCCCGTACTCAAATGTGCGCGAATGTGCGCGAGGGCCTGCTGCTGCTCTTTACGGGTGATGATATGTCCAAATGAGCCGAGCGCGATAAAGGCCATGCGAAACTTCCGTTCCAGATACAGTGTTGTTACATTCTGCTGCACAAGCGTATAGCGTATTGTAAGGCGTTCCTCCTGGACGCGTTGTCGCGCAAGCTCCAACATTGGTGCGGACGTATCCACACCGACAATTTCAAAGCCTGCTGTAGCAAGGGGAAGCAAAACACGTCCGCTTCCACAGGCAAGTTCGAGCAGTGGGCCACCGCTCGCCTCCGCGAAGTTCTGGTACATGTCCAGATCATCGCGAAAGGCGGCGTGTTCACTATCATAAAAGGGCGCGATTATGTCATACGTGTTCATTGGAAATTACAATCTATCAATGCTAATAATCTTCCAGTCGTTGCCAATCTTTTTCAATTTCAGATGTGCATAGTAGGGAGTTGCGCTTCCACTACGTGCCACTCTCATGGTCACAGCTGCGGTATCGTTCGTGACATTAAAGCTGGTTGAACTCGATGTTGTCACTTTGCCCATTGATGCATCAAGACTCTGCCCTGCCATGACGAAATCTTGTTGCGTCAATGGCTGACCCTGCACCGATATTGTGCCTGCATCCATGTAGCTATAAGCAGTGCTGTACTCCTGCTGACTCACCGCGACATAATATTGCGAGGAAACAACGGCAGGCCCGACAACCTTTGAAAAAAAATTCGCGCCAAGCACGCCAGCAACTCCGCACCCGACACACGCGAGCACAAGCACGCCTCCAACAATGCTAAGCGTAATCCAGAGCCAGCGTAACGATGCAGGCTTTTGCACTGGCTGAGCGTACCCCTGCATAGGAGGTGGCCCATACGGGGGTTGTCCATAGGGCGGTTGTGGTGGCCCATATGGGGGCTGTTGTGGGGGTGGCCCATAGCTTTGAGAGGGTTGCCCGATTGGTGGTACTTGTGAATAGTGTGCGGTATATTCTTCGTATGCAGGTTGGGATGGTTGCTGATTCGGGTCATTGTTCATCAGAATATCTCTCCTCATCTGTCTTTACGCGTAGTTGACGTTCTTCGATACGCACCTAGTATAGCTATATGGAGAAGGGATTACAAGAGGAAATACAGAATACAGAGGGCAATTCAAAGGTTCACTATCACATGCGTGAATGGTGGGACCGGGCCGCGAATGGATAGCGTATAATGGAACTGTTGAAAAATTCCTAGTAGCGGAAGGACGGATGAGCGCATGACGACAAATAGTGAACCCGACGCAGGTGTAGGTTCAGACGCGACGAAGGCGTACCGCAGTCGCATCGGGTTTGTGGCGGACTCGCCCAATTTTCCCGGTGAGTGGAAGGCGGTTGTTGAGAAGGTGAAACTTGCCGACGAGCTAGGCTTCGACTCTGTATGGCTGGGTGAGTCATGGGGCTACGAGTTGTTTACGTCGATGAGCGATCTTGTACGCGAGACGAAGCGCATCAAGATTGGGGCAGGCATTGCCAATATTTTTTCGCGCACACCGGCTCTTATCGCCAGTACGGTTGCGACACTCGACGAGCGTTCGGGTGGACGCATTATGCTGGGGCTTGGGCCATCGGGCGCGAATGTGATTGAACACTGGCATGGCCTCAAATTCGAGAAACCGATCAAGCGCACACGTGAGTATGTCGAGATTATTCGCATGATTTTGCGTGGCGAGAAGCTTGTGTATAACGGTGAGTTCTTTCATCTGGAGCGCGGCTTTACGCTGCGTTTCAAACCGCTCCGTGCCGACCTGCCTATTTATGTCGCGGCGATGGGGCCTAAGAATGTCGAGCAATCCGGCGAAATCGCGGACGGTATTCTACCCGTCTACTGGCCTGGCAACAAATGGGGCGAGTTACGCGCCCAGCTTGACGCAGGCTCCGCAAAGGCAGGACGACCCGCGCACAGTACCGTGCTCGCTCCTTATGTTACCAGTGTGCTTTTGCCCGATGACGTCGATGAGCAGACGCGCCAGATGGCGACGATGAAGGCGGCGGAACCACTGGCCTATTATATCGCACGGATGGGCGTCTATTACGCCGACATGCTGACACGGCAGGGTTTCGGTGAGGATGTGCAGGCCGTGCTTGAGGCTGATAAAGCCAAGCGCAGCTTGAAGAGCGCGGTTTCGGCGGTCAGTCCTCGTATGCTTGACGCAACCGCGATCATTGGAACAGCGAAAGAGGTTGTGGCGAAGCTTGATCTGTGGGCCGCTGATGGCGTGGATGAGCCATTATTGGGAATGCCCGGCGGCACCATCGATGAGGCGGGGGCGCAACTCTCAACGCTCATGGAGGCGTTGAAAAGCTGATTTGGAGAGGGAGCGCGAGAGCGCGGCTTGCCCTCGCGATGCTCTCGTTATTCTCCCGCGAATTTTTCGGCGTGTGTGAGGCGTTTTCCGATTGAGGGATGGTCGTAAAAAAAGAACTCGATGAGTGGCGATGGCTCGATTTCGGCAAGATTCTGGTTGGCAAGACGCGTCATAGCACTCTTGAATGGTTCGACCATTCGGGTCGCCGTAAGCGCATACTCATCGGCCTGATACTCAATCGCGCGACTATAGCCATTTGTGAGTGGCGCGATGAGAAAACCAAAGACGCCCGTCAGCACGAAGAGCAGGGGGAGCGTCGCGGGGTCTGCGATGCCGTGATAGCGGCTCAGGTGCTCTACGCTCCAGTGCAGGCACGCGTTGAAGAGAAACAAGCCGACAAGCGTCAACAGCGATTGGCTGACGAGCAACTTCCAGATATCGCGGTGAACGTGATGGCCCAGTTCGTGTGCTAGTACAACCTCTATCTCGTCGGGCGTGTACCTGTCAAGCATTGTGTCACCCAGCACAATGCGACGTGTGTTGCCAAGCCCCATCAACGCGGCGTTCGCTGCCGTTGTCTTATTGCTCATGTGCATGGTGAACACGCCTTGAATATGGGTATGGGCGCGGTCAGCAAGCGCGACAAGTCGTTGTTTCAGGTCTCCATCGGGCAACGGGCTGAATTTATAGAAGAGTGGCAGGAGAAGTACAGGTGCGAGGTTCGCCATGATAACCGAGAAGAAGAGGAGAGTCAGCGCGACCCAGAGCCACCACAACTGGGGCTGTGTCGCAAGCAAAAAGTAAATCAGCTCGACTACAAGAATTTCAAATACGAGTCCCAACACAAAGCCTTTAAGTTGATCGGCAAGCCACCCGCGCCGTGTCATGGTCGAAAGCCCATACCGATGCGAAAGGGTAAAGCCGCTATAATAGGAGAACGGGGACGCCAGCAACGTGTACCCGATAGTGAGCAGCGCGAGATAGCAGGCGACAATAAGCGGAAACCATCCCGCGAGCGGCTGCCAGCTCAGGGGTTGCAGGATATCGCGTAGCCATACGTCAAGGCCAAACAGAAAAATGAGTATCACGCTGACAACCGAGAGACCACCACTGAAAAACGAGAGGCGACGACGGATACGCGCAAATTCACGCGCCTGCTGCTGTCGCTCTGTGTCTAGCGCGATAGATGTTTGAGAAAGGGCCATATGGAGCTGCTCCTTTGTTACGCTCTCAACGAGTGACGGAATTTTTTCTTTGAATTGTACCATGCGCGGATACTACGAGGTAGCCCCAGTTCATCCTCTCCCCAAACATCAAATAAACGCGAAGAAGGATAGCTACCTATCGAGGCAACTATCCTTCTTCAAGAAACGCATGGGGTCTATAACTTTTTTCGTATGTTTACCAGTGCCGTTTGTTCGTTTCAAACATGCTCACTTGTGGGCAAGCACGAACGCTTAACGGCTGATAAACGTTACACCTGGGCCTGGCGTGAATTGCCAGTAGGTCACAGCGTATGGATTCGCACCCCAACTCGTGGAGCTAGCGACTACGCGACCATTGCCAAGCACCTGCTCAACCACCGCGACATGTCCGCCACCATAGGCCCCTTGTACCCAGGGCTGAAGGTCGATAATCGACCCTACGGTTGGACGACTGGACACATGCCACCCGAAGTTGTACGCGCGCGCCGTCCACTGCCATGCCATTGAATTTGTTGTCCAGGGAACATAATACCCGTGAAACTGGGCGTAGCGCTGGTTTGCCCACCAGGTGCAAGATGGATATGAGAACACATTCCCACGTCCAACCGCCGATGAGGGCTGAGTCACAGCAATAGGCGCAGTATGCGTCACCGATGCTGCATAGGTGGGCGCACCACCACTCTTCGCAACGTATCCACCACTCACTGCTCCGTTCGCTGGAATACAGATTCGCTGGTTGATGTATATCACGTTGGGATTGGCAATACCATTGTGGGATGCAAGCGTCGCCCAAGTCGTACCATAGCGATATGCGATCTTTCCCAATGTATCACCACTCACCACACTGTATGTTCTGTCGGCTCCAGGGCAGGCGTTAAACGACTGTGCATGTGCTCCCGCGACATTCACACCCAACGTTGCCCCCAGAAAAAGCAGTGCCATCACTGCTACTATACTGATCTTTACTACAAAACTCTTTACGTTGTACTGTTGTACTAACTTGTTGATGTACTGATGTGTATGCAATGTATCCTCTTTCGATATACAACTTGCAGACCCCTTGCCATGCTGATTTGTCCCCGTCATCGGCACTAACACACAATACAGCGACACGCTGTGACGTGTGAAGATGTGAGGACTCGCATATAATAGCATTACTCCTAATGGATTACAATGAAACACCATGACACGTGGTACTAATTGGTAATGTTCAATATTTGGGTGGTGGTGTCACGTTGGAATTCATGAGGAAACGTTTTTGCGATGCATGTTTGGAGAGTGCGATGAGAGATGATAGAGTATGAATACGACGAGTTTTTTTGCCCAAAACAGGGGTATTACAGGAGTAGGAGAGGAAAGTAATAGCATGACAGCAGGAGGGGACATGACAGCAGGGGGGGCATGACGGGGGGGGGCATGACAGGGGCAAGCCCTGTCACTACTATACACGATTTCGCGTGGCTTTGCCATGCCATGCGGAAGCCGTGCAAGCGGCGTAATGGTTAGTATAGTAGTGGCGCGGCTTGCCCGCGCCACGTCCTGCGCTTACCTGTGTCATGCTCATCTCTTGCCCGCGCCATGTTCTCTTGCCTTCACGACGCTTCTAGCTGGGTCGGAGATTAGAGTACGCTTTTATTGAGCGTTGCCAGAAATTCCATATTGTTGCTCGTCTTTGACATGTGTTGCAGTAGTGCTTCCATCGCCTCTAGGCCGCGTTGATCGGCGAGGGTTGAGAACATACGGCGCATAACCACAACGGCCCGCAGCGTCTTGTCGTCGAGGAGCAACTCTTCGCGACGGGTGCTTGAGAGAGAGATGTCAATGGCGGGATAGACACGACGCTCGGCGAGCTTGCGGTTCAGCACAAGTTCCATGTTGCCCGTTCCCTTAAACTCTTCGTAGATCACATCATCCATACGGCTGCCGGTATCCACCAGTGCCGTTGCGATAATGGTCAAGCTGCCGCCTTCCTCGATTTTGCGTGCGGCCCCAAAGAAGCGTTTGGGGGGGAAGAGTGCGCTTGGGTCAAGACCGCCGGAGAGCGTGCGCCCGCTTGGTTGCACCGCGAGGTTATAGGCGCGGCTCAAACGTGTGATGCTATCGAGAAGAATCACAACGTCGCGTCCACTTTCGACGAGCCGCTTGGCGCGTTCCAGCACCATCTCGGCGACGCGTGTATGTGCCTCGGTTGGCTCATCGAATGTCGAGCTAATCACCTCAGCACGCACCGAGCGTTTCATGTCCGTCACTTCTTCTGGTCGCTCGCCAATTAGCGCGATCATCAGGTGGGCGTCGGTATAGTTCTCGGTGATTGAGTTGGCGATAGACTTGAGCAGCATTGTTTTACCAGCTTTTGGCGGTGAGACGATGAGGCCGCGCTGTCCGCGCCCAATTGGGGAGACGAGGTTCACGATGCGACCAGAGATGTTGGCGGCACCGGTTTCCAGATTGAACATTTCGCGGGGGAAGATGGGTGTCAGAACATCGAAGTGGGGGCGGCGTTTCGCGATTTCGGGGTCAATGCCGTTGATCGCCTCGACCCGTAGCAGGCCATAATACTTCTCGTTATCCTTTGGGGGTCGCACCTGTCCAGAAACCATATCACCTGTACGGAGTCCGAAGCGGCGAATCTGGGATTGTGAGACGTACACATCCATGTTTCCTGGGAGGAAACGTTCCTGGCGGAGGAACCCGAAGCCATCCTCCACGATTTCCAGCACACCGGCACTGAAGATGTTTCCTTGCTGCTCTGTATTGGCTTGAAGGAGTCGGAACACGAGGTCTTGTTTTTTGAGGGCGGTGTAACCGGAAAGTTCGAGGTCACGCGAGATGTCGCGCAACTCTGCGATTGTTTTTGTTTCTAATTCAGCAATATTCACGTTGTATGGGGTAGGGACACATTCTTGAGGAAGAACACGTCCACTCTCCTTTCTGAGTAGAACCAGTGACGTTTTTGGGAAAGGTACATAGCAAGTAGTTTCTGGAAAACATCCTGGGAAAATCATAGGTGGCATCACATGGGACGATGTAACTCGTCTTACCATATCTCTATCGGCATGGCAGTGAATTACCTTAATGCATGTAAGAGGTATCGACAAATGAACGTACCGGAGAGAGTATCAGCACCTGGCCTATAGCGACTGTGGAATTATTGGAACAGGATAGGCGATGGGATAGCGCACAATGCATCTCTAAGGCTACAGGCAATATAGCACATAAAAAAGGGGTTGTCAAGTAATATTTCTTCTGTATTGCTACTCTGTGCTGCATACGTTATAATTCTGAACATACCACCTGGCAACGTCGCATAGGTTTGGAACCACGACGACTGTGGTCGCGTCCGAGGCAGGACTGAAAGGAGTCGTGACGCAATGCGTTTACTGAAACATGATGCAACGGTAGAAACTACCCGTGACCCACTCAACACGCGTGATGCTCAAGAGATGAACGAGGGACGCCCCCCCGTGAGTATCGCCGACATCTGGCAGGCGCACAAATTTCTCAAACCACTTATTCATCATACGACACAGGCACCTTCACGCACGTTGCAAGACATGACGGGAGCGGACATTTACCTTAAAGCCGAGCACATGCAGCGCGGCGGCTCTTTCAAAGTGCGCGGTGCCTCGTACAAAATCTCCCGACTCACCGACGCGCAACGGGCCGTCGGCGTTATCGCGGCCTCGGCAGGCAACCACGCGCAGGGGGTCGCGATTGCCGCGCTGAGTCGTGGCATTCCCTGCACAATCGTGATGCCAGAGAACGCACCACTGGCGAAGGTCACGGCGACGCAAGGCTATGGTGCTCAGGTTGTACTCTACGGCGCGAACTATGACGATGCCTATCAACGCTGTCTTGAGTTGCAACAAGAGTTGGGCGCGACCTACGTTCACGCCTTCGATGATCCCGATGTTATCGCGGGTCAGGGAACGCTTGGCCTTGAGATGCTGACCGACCTGCCGGATGCCGACGCGATTGTCGTACCTATCGGGGGAGGGGGCCTCATCTCCGGTATCGCGATTGCGGCACGCGCCCTCAAGCCCGATATCACCATTATCGGCGTAGAGGCCGCGGGTGCCGCCAGTTGTCGCGCCTCCCTTGACGCCGGCGGTCTGCAAACACTCCCCGCCATCACGACTATCGCCGATGGTATCGCGGTGAAACGCCCCGGTGCCTTGACCTTTTCGATCATCGAAAAACTGGTAGACGATATTGTGCTGGTCAACGATGAAGCCATCATCAACGCGGTACTGCTCTTGATGGAACGCTGTAAGATGCTGGTAGAGGGTGCGGGCGCGGCAGGGTTGGCGGCTCTGCTGAGCGGCGCGATTCAGCTCAAAGGCAAAAAGGTTCTGGTTCCCCTGACGGGCGGCAATATCGATATCAATCTTGTGAGCCGCTTCATCGAACATGGTCTTGCCTCTGCCGGACGCTACTTTGTGATTCACACGCGCCTGACGGATCGTCCCGGCGAGCTAATGCGAATGCTCAACATCATCGCGGAAATGCGGATCAACGTTATCGACGTGCGCCACCAACGTATCTCTAGCCGCCTCCCCATTATGCAACGAGAGGAAACCATCACTCTTGAGACACGCGACCATGCACAATGTGAGGACCTGTTACGAAGACTGCGCTCCGATGGCTACATGGTCGAAGAGGCACAAGCGTTAGACTAAGGGTACTTGTCTGGAGGGGGAGTTTGGGAATGAGGACAAAGGGAGATAGCGTGGGCGAGAGAAACATGGCGCGGGCAAGCCGCGCCCCAACGATACACGGAGCCGCGCGGCTTCGTCACGCAGTACAAGAGCCGCTTGTGCGGCTCCCCGCGTAGTATAGTAGTGGCGCGGCTTGCCTCCGTCATGCTCTCTCGTCCTTGCCATGTTTCTCTCGCCCCCGCCGTGCTCTCTCGCTTGCCCTCTCTATCCTATGTCAACTCACATACCTTTCCGCCATTTCCATTACATCTTCGTAGGAGAAGGGTTTGCTCATGGTGCCGTCCGCTTTCAGAGCTTTTGCCTGCCCCAATCGTTCGGCGGCGGACATAATCACGATGCGGTGACGGGCGCGTACCTGCGGTTGGGCGTTGAGTTGCTCGCACAGTTCCTCGCCGGTCATGACGGGCATCATCAGGTCTAGAAAGACAAGATAGCTCTCGTTACCATTCAAGAGTGTAAACGCATCGCGTCCATTGCGAGCGGTAGTGACGGTGTAGCCTTCAAGCAAGTCTACCATCATGTCACGTATTAACGGGTCGTCGTCTACGACAAGTATTTTAGCGGGTCGAGAATTCGCGTTCATCCGGTTCCTCTGCTGCAATCGGTGCCTCTGTCTGTGGAAGATAGAAGCTAAATATTGACCCTTCGTTAATGACGCTGCTCTCAAGCCATAACTTGCCATTCATCGCTTCGATATAACGGCGGCAGATAAAGAGGCCCAGACCAGAACCGCGTACAGGAGTCGTCAATGAACTCAATGCACGTACAAACTTTTCAAAGATTTTGCGCTGCTCCTGTGGAACGATACCCTGCCCCTGATCGATGACGCGCACAAGAATAACCCGTTGGTTCTCCTGCTCGTCGCCCGTCGCCTGCCCCTCTGAAAGTAGCTCTCGTACTTCTTTGTAGAGCAGCGCGGAGGCCGTTACCCGAATACTGGTCTCTGGCAACGAATATTTTGCGGCGTTGTCGAGCAGGTTTGTGACGACCTGCCGAATGCGGAGCGGGTCGCCCACCATGTAAAGATCGTCTTGAATATCGGCGACAATACGTTGCTCTATGTTGATGCTCAACATGCTCGCGGCGACCTCGATAGCTTTTTTCACCTGCACCGGCCCCGTCTGCAACTCTAGTTTGCTATCGACGGTGCCAATCTTGGTGGCCTCGGTCATGTTCGCCATGATGTCATTGAGCTGTTGCGCGGCACTCGCGATTTTTGTGGCGTACCGTGTGACCTGCAGTGGCGTGAGTGGCGCGGCGCGGGACGTTTGTTTTCGCAGAAGCGTCGAGTAGCCAGTGATCGCGCTAAGTGGCGTGCGTAGCTCGTGCGAGGCGGTCATCATAAACTCGTCTTTCATCTTATCGAGATGTTGCAGTTCCGCATACGCCTGTCCACGCTCGTTGAAAAGCTGCGCGTTCCGAATCACATTGATCGCCTGTGAACTCATCGCGAGCAGCGTGGCGATCTCTTTTGGCTTGAAGCGGCGCACCTCGTTTGGCGTCGAAACGGCAATTACGCCGATGAGTTCGTCCTCGTAATACAGCGGCACCATCAGCAATTGCAGAATGTTCGTCTCGCGCAAAAAGATCGCGCCACCCTCGCTACTGTCTTGCGCTAATTCTTCTACCATCTCTTGATCGAGCGTACAAAATGAGCCACTTGTGAGTTGTTCGGTCAGCAACCGCTCGAATGGCAGCGAGATCTGCTCGATAAGTTCCGCGTGGGCGTTTTTATTTTCGCCTATAAGTGAAAGCGTGTCGCTACCGTCATCATAGCTGCTATTCGCGCTCGTGGGTGTGAACAACGCTTTGGCGACGAGTCGCGTTTTGTCGGGCGAGGGTTGAAAGAAAACGCATATCTCCACATCGAGAATAGCCCCTACCGCCCTGACAAGATTGTCGAGGAGTTCGATGAGATTCAGGCCGGAGCTAATCGACTGCAACGCGCTATTCAGGCCCGCCAGTTGTGATTCGCGCTGGCCGGCTTCCGAGAGCAATACACGGTCACGTTCGTACAATTTTGTGTTCTCGATACCTACGGTGGTGATCTGTACCATAGTTTCCAGCACCTGTACCTCTTCTGGTCGGTACGCGTGCGGACGTTTGCTAGTCAGGCAAAAAGCACCGATGGCCCGTCCTGACATTTTCATGGGCAAGAGCAAAAACGATTGCGCGTTTCGCTGATCGCCCCACAAGCCCGTCAAAAGTTCTTTATAGTCAGCGGCGTATTCTGGGTCGCTCGCGGGCGAAAAGATAAGAGTATGTCCGCGAGCAAAGGTCACGTCCCACCATACAGGACGTTTGTCAGGCGTAGAAATACTGGCTTCGTCGGCGAGACCATCGAGCTGTTCGCCGTTTTTTAGCGCGAGCACATCGTAAATTTTGTTGGTATCGCGGTCATACAGCGTAAAGAGGAGCGACGAGATATTTACAATTTGTGATGCATACGTGTAGAGGGTGATGGCAAGCTTCGAGGGTCGCACATCCGAAGGAAAAACGGTGCTGAGTTCCTGAATGCGTTTCAGGTATTCGCTTGTACGCCTCTGCGCTCGTTGTAACTTGTCGTTTTGCAGGTACAGCGCGATGCGTTCGGTATACTGCAACGCCTCCGAGCGCTGTTTGAGTTGAAAGGGTGTAACCACACCAGAAATAATCTGATACAGTACGATTACGCCCAGTGTGAGTGGATGACGTCCGCGATTTCGCATGTCCTCGACCAGCGTTGACTCTTGAATGGGTACGACCAGGTAAGAGGTCGGCAGGATATCGGTGATGAAGGGAAACGGGCCACCGTAGAAGAAACGCGCGACGTATTCATCCTGACGGATGATTGACGCCTCGTTTGTGGCCCATGCGCTCCCAATCAGATCGTTTCCCATGGTGTAGGTTGTGCCAACCGCGAAAAGTCCGCTTTGCTCTGCGGCTATCTCGTCTAATTCTTCCGGTGGGGTCAGGGACGGCAGAGGCTGCGCTAAGAGAGGCGACATCTGATGAATAGGCTGAGATAAAGGGCCAGTAGTGGGAGCGGGTGTGTCGTCACCCAGATGCACGGTGCGTCGTGAGCGAAGACCGCCCAATCCTTTATGCGTATGTGGAGCACCTGTTGTGTGGGTAGTGACCATGTTTGAAGCTGAACGCACGCGCACATGCAAACGCACGCGCATCTGCTGGCTCGCTTCATCGAAGAGCGCGATACACGCCCCCTGTGCAGTAAATTGTGTCATCATGTGTTTTAGTAAATATTTGAGCAATGCGGTGGGATACGCGTCATCTATATAAAACTGGGGACCATCCCAGGTAGAGGCAGACATGGGTCGCTCCTTACATTTCTAGCCGAAAGTACCAGGAAGCGCGATCAGATCGCTGGTTGCGAATTTCTTTGTAGTATTCCTATTATCACGACAGTTGTATACACTACAGCATATCATAGGTTACACACATATTCAACCATCCTTGCGTCCCGTCGCTGAGAGTAAATAGCCAAAACAGCAAGCATCCGGGCGTTGCAAGTCTTCCGCCGCTTCCTCCAGCAACGCGTCATACGTGGCGGATGCCAGGGCATTCTTACAACAAACAATCGGCTTGACATTTCGCAGGGCAAGAAATACCTCGTCAAGAAACGCTTTTGCCCCAAGTGTGTTATAGCTGCCAAAATCAACAGCATGAACGGTGTAGGAAACATCAAGCAGGTACTCGTTCAGTAGCAGCTCGTAGAGGCGCGTAGCGATGCCTACAGAAGATGGGTAAGCACTCTGTACCATCTGTAAAAAGAGCCGAATTACGCGATCAAAGGCCAGGCTAGAGGTCGCGCTCTGCTCGAACTCCACAAGATTGAGCCACCCACCGGGACGAAGAGTACGTAGTAGTTCCGTGAGAGCCTCTGCCCGTTGCGGCATATAGAGAAATCTCGCACTTCGGGCGTGAATAAAGTCGAATGTACGCGTTTTGAAAGGCAGGGAAGTCGTCGCGTCATGATACAGAAAGGCTACGTTACTCATTCCGTGAAAGCGTGCGTAGCGTGTCGCCTCATTCACAATATGCTCATCTGCGTCGATGCCCGTGATGTGAATACGCGGATATTTGCGGGCAAGGTCTAGCACCCACCCCCCCTCGCTGCACCCGACATCCAGTACACGCTGCACCTCTTGCATACTCACTGTATTGGGAACAAGTCCCCCCTGAATCGCGGTAAAGTACCGATGCGATGCGATACGAGAGCATGGGTTCTTCTCGTTTCTTTCTTCCTGCAAGCGTTCCTGCTCGTTTATCATAACTACTACCTTTCCTCTACTTTCCTGCCCACGACGGAGACAAGCATTCCTGTCGCGCAATACTTGAGTCGAACCACGTCCTGCCGTATGGTCATGACGACACGCTCGATCTCCTCCTGTGATACTACCCCTGACTCGACAAGGTACGTTCCGATGCGCTTGTCCTCTGCCAGAACCGCCAGAATATAGTCTTTGCCGGCACTTCCACTCTGGTTGCCCACATCTACGGCGTGTAATGTATACGCGACTTCGGCGTAGCCGGCCTCTTTGAGGAAGCGCGGGAACAATAAAGCTGAAGTCAAAGCGGTGCTCTCGGACGAAAAAACGCGTTGTGTCTTGACATGTGCTTCGTGCAAATACCGCATAAAGGTATTGAGTGCCACGCTCGATGTGGGGCCAAGCTCAAAGTCAAGAAAGTGTATCCAACCATCAGGCCGTAGTACACGCGTGATTTCCCGCAAGACACGCGGCCACTTTTGTGGCGTGATTGCCGCACTTGGCCGTTGAATATGCACAAAGTCAAAGCTGTTAGCACCATAGGGCAACTGCTCGTAGTGTTGCAGTCCCTCAAAGACAACGCTGGTCGCGTGTGAAAGGTGAGCATCTTCGCGTGCAATCCGTATCAGTTCTGGTTTCAGGTCTACGCCAACACAGCATATATGTGGATAGGCTTGAGCGACCTCAATGAGCCATGAGCCAGGCCCACACGAAAGATCGAGGACGCGTGAGATTGCTTCGGGTGGTAGCGTATCAGGAAAAAGTGCCCCTAGCTCACGAAAAAAGAGTCGATGTTGAAAACGCAGACTCTCGGCCTCGCCAGTCGCCATCAGTCGCTCCCCCCACCATAACGCCCATACGCGGACACGAGCAAAGCCCAACCGCAGAGGGTCGGCGACTGCAATTCGACATCGGCCTCTTTGACCAGTTGGTCAAATTCCGCGCTCGCAAGCACCCCCTGCTGCACAATGAGCGGCTTGACAATAAACGCGTGACGCACAATTTCTGTTAAAAAGAGATGCGCGGTACTTCCGCCAAGAACTCCCAGGTCTATCGTGAACAGATCGTAGTTGACCTCATACAGTCCGACATTCTGAAGCAGCGCATACAGTTTCTGTATGACTCCAAGTGTGTGACCCGTCCTATCAAGCGTGCGACCCAGTTTCGCGCGTGCCTGTAGTACCGCTCTGTGAATAGTCAGTATCGCTGGACTGGATATCTCGCATAACTCCAACTCCACAACGTTCAGCCAACCGTTGGGTCGTAGCACTCGTACACACTCATCAATCATAGTGGGCCACGCCTGCGGTGAGAGATGTCGAGCGAAATGTTGCATATGGATAAAATCGATACACGAGTCAGGAACGGGCAGACTCTGTAAAAACTCCATGTGGCGTAGTTCGATCTGACGCAGACTACTGGTGTTGCGGCGTCTCTTCGCGTGTTGTAACGCCTCTTCACTGGCATCGATGCCATAAACGCGAAGTTTAGGGTTGCGTTTCGCGAGATCGAAAATCCACGCGCCCGCTCCACATCCCACGTCTAACACGCTCTCCATTGTGTTTACGGGAATGTGTTCTGGATACAAAAGCCCACCCTGTACCTGAAGTAAATACTGGTGCAGCAACGCGTTAAGATTTATTGCATTGCCGCGCCCAGCTTGAATAGAGCTTGTAACAGGCAATGTTTGGGGTACATATGGTGGATGGCTCATAAGAAATCCTTTGAGTTTGTCTGATTGACGACGCACTACGGGGCATACGCGGTTACTGAAAGCAACGCTCCAGTTGTGCAATAATCTTCACAAGCAGCATCTTGTTGTTTTTGTAGAAGCAAAGCATCAAATTCTTCGCTTCCAATCAAGTTGTATTCAAGAAAGACAGCTTTATTTTTTTCCGCGATGCCCGCAAGCAACTGACAACTGGCGCGTCCACCAGGATTATTCGCCCCGCCAAAATCCACAGGGTACATTGTGTAGGAGACGTTTGCAAAGCCAGCGTCACGCAAGAGGCGAAACAGGTGAACGCCAGAGGTGGCTGTTCCGGGTCGCTCAGAAAAACTATAGCCCAGCTTACTTTGTAGACTGTCAAACAGCAGAAGTAAACGCTGATATGCCTCGCTTGACGTTGGGCCAATCGAGAGACTTGTAATTGTGATCGCCGCCCCGGACTTCATCACGCGCCTGCATTCCTTCAAAAAGAGAGGCCACTCGTCAGGCCGAAACATCGGCGCGAGTTGCAAGGAATGGACAAAATCAAAGGTCGCATCCCCAAGTGACAGGCGTTTCAGTGAACGCGCTTCGTAAAAACGCACACGCTTTAGCCCGCAAACCTCCGCGTTACGCCGCGCGATATTGATAAATAGCGCGTCGCTATCCAACCCCGTTACGCTCAGGTTGGGGTACGATAACGCCATATCCATCGCCCACGCACCGACGCGGCAATTCAAGTCAAGCACTTGCTTGAGCTTGTTAGGCAGAATGGTCGGCTGTAGCAGCCCGCGTTGTGCGTGTGTAAAGTGATGATGCAGCACCTGTTCCAGAACAGCAGCACGTGCGCTCTCTTGTGTACTGTCTCTCATCGCGTTCCCCCATCAAAATCTGTAAGTTGTCTTTCGGGAAGAATACGCAATATCGGCTTAGAAGTCAAGCATGGAGCGTAATTATACCTTTTTGGGCGGCGAGTGAGACGGCTTCAGTCCTATTCGTAGCACCCAACTTCCCCATAATTGAACTGACATGAAATTTCGCGGTTCGCTCACTGATGACCAGGGTACTCGCGATCTCTTTGTTGGGCATTCCCTGTGCGAGCAGGCGCAGTACTTCTAGCTCACGTTCGGTCAGCACCTCGACGGGCAAGGTGGCTTGCGTCTCGGCGTGGCGCGATAGTTTTGATGCCACAAGCGGTTGCAGGAGCGAACCGCCCTCAAACGTTGTGCGAACCGCCGCGAAAATAGCCTCGCGCGGCGCACCTTTCAAGAGGTAGCCATTCGCGCCCATTCGCAGGGCGTGGATGATGCGCTCGTCGTTGTCAAAGGCCGTAAACACAATGATGCGTGGCAGTACCAGGGTATCGCTTGCGGCCCCGTTGCGGAGCAAGCGCGTAACTTCTACTCCATCAAGCAGGGGCATTTCAAGGTCGAGCAGCAGAATGTGCGGCGTCCATTGCGCGACAAAGCGAATCGCTTCATCCCCGTTCGCAGCTTCCGCGACCACCACAAAATCGCTTTGCGTTTCCAACACAGCGCGTAAGCCCTCGCGCACAATCGGATGGTCGTCCGCTAGCACAATTCGTATCATGATGTATGCCCTCGCCTTTCGCCGACAGGAAGAGAGACTTCGATGCGTGTACCAGAGCCGGCGGTACTCTCAATCAGCATCCACCCACCAAGCAGATTCACGCGTTCGCTCATGCCCAGCAGACCGAAATGATTGCGCGACACCGCGTTCGGATCAAAGCCACCGCCATCGTCTTGAATAACCAGTTGCAGTAGCGCGTTCCCCGCCGCTTCGATAAAGCGCAGCGTGACCTCGCCATGACGGGCGGCGGCGTGCTTGCGAATGTTTGTCAGAGCCTCCTGCGCCACGCGATACAGGCCAGCTTCGAGACGGGCAGGCAATACCGGAAAATCTTCTTCAGGAACACACTTATATCGCAATGGGAGCATTGGCGTTGTATAGCTCGCGACCAGTAGCGCGAGTGCTTCTGGGAGTGTGTGTTCTTGCAGGGGAGCCGCCCGCAAGTCCATCACAGAGCGGCGTGCCTCGTCGAGGTTGGCGCGGGCAAGCGAAAGCGCACGCTGTATCGCCTCATGTGCGCGTTGCGGACGCGACTCCGCCAGCGCGTCCGCTGCCTCCAGTTGCAGAGTGATCGCGGCGAGTCCCTGGGCCAGCGTATCGTGAATGTCACGCGCCAAGCGGTTGCGCTCCTCTATGGTCGCGAGCCGTGTAGCCGCTCGTGTGTGGTCTGAGGAGAGTCGCGCGCGCTGTATCGCTAGCCCGATCTGGTCGCTAATGATGTGCAACAATTGAAGTTCCTGAGGTTGCAGGCCACGCCAATCTTCGCTAGCAACATTCAACACACCGAGCGGCGTATTTCCCGCGTAAATGGGAATGCTGGCATGAAACCGCAGGCCGAGCGACGAGGGGTCGCTGTCACGTTCGGCGTTTTTGAGTCGGCTACAGCGCAACACATCGATATTCGCGGCCCCTTCCAGCGTTCCGTTGAGAAACGTATCGAGGCACAGACAATCACCGCTCATACGCTCGTGATGATGCGCAAGGTAGGGGGGTAATGAACGCGAGGCAGCGAGATACGGCACCCCTTGCTCATCGAGCAACCAGACCCACCCCGTTTGCAGGTGAAGCAATTCCGTTACACGCGCCAGTACCTCCTGCAACGCCTCGCGCACATCAATCTGATGATTGAGATAGCCCGCGATGGCATAGAGTACCGCGAGGTCAGGATTACCCCGTAGTAATTCTGTTGCTTCCTGGCGCACAGGTTGGATGTTTTGCGCGGTTTCTCTACTGTCTGGTTGTGTCTGCATATTATAAATATAGCATATCTGTGGCGCATGGGAATTTGCTACATCCCGTGTACAGGTGTTACAATGGACTCGTCCCAGTAGATACCACTGTCAAACAGTAGCATTCAGCTTGCTATTTTGCCATAGCTAACTCAGGAATAGGAACGTGACATTACATCATATTGAGGTACGAGCACTTTCGGAGCAGCACGACGTGCAGGCTCATCGACTCGCCCGCGAAATATTACAGCTCTCACCGCATCGGCTTCCGTCGCTTGCAACTATCACCGCTACACCACTACAGGTTCGCACCGCCTCGCTCTACTCCCTCTACGGCACTCTTGAACCCGCGCAACTCGACTCACTTCTCACACAGTTGCTCGTGGACGCGGTTATTCAGGAAGCTACAATTGGCGAGCAATCTCATGCTGGACAGCATGTTATCGACGTATTTTTTCATGCAGGCGTTACCGATACGCTCGCGGAAAGCGTGTTGACGGGCGCACGGATGCTCAATATTTCCACGCTTGAACACGCCGAAACTGGCAGACGCTATTTTCTCGATGGTCGCCTGAGTACGCAAGACGCCCGTGTTATCGCCGAGTCGTTGCTGTACAATCCAGTCATTCAGCACTACACCTTCACAGGACAGCGTGACCATGCTCCTACTAGCTCGAATGCCGACACGTCAGCGCGTCCACAGGTGAAGCAGTCGCTCCTGACGATGAACGATGAACACCTGTTGGCGTTCAGCAAAGCAGGGTTGCTTGCGCTCAATCTCGATGAGATGCGCGTCATTCAGCAGCACTACAAAGAGCAGGGGCGCGAACCGACGGATGTCGAACTGGAAACATTGGCGCAAACGTGGTCGGAGCACTGCTCACATAAAACATTCAAAGCCACCGTTGAGTATCGGGAGTTCGACGTACACAACACGCTTGTGACGCAAGAAACTATTTCAGGTTTGCTCAAACGCTACATCATGCGTGCGACGGAAGAGGTGCGGCAAGAGTGGCTCGTCTCGGCGTTCAGCGATAACGCGGGGATTGTGCGCTTTACGGAGACGCATGACATCGCCTTCAAGGTAGAGACGCACAATCACCCGTCCGCGATTGAGCCATTTGGCGGCGCGAACACGGGCGTTGGCGGCGTCATTCGCGACGTGCTGGGAGTCTCGGCTCAACCGATTGCCTGTACTGATATCCTCTGCTTTGGCCCACTGGACACACCCGCCGAAACGTTGCCCGTTGGCGTGCTTGCCCCGCGCCGTATCGCGACTGGTGTGGTTGATGGTGTGCGCGACTATGGTAACAAGATGGGCATTCCCACCGTCAATGGGGCGATTCTCTACCATGCGGGCTACGTCTATAATCCGCTTGTCTTCTGCGGATGTCTGGGCATTTTGCCACATGGAAGCCACCCAAACAAGATCGAAGCAGGCGATAGCGTGGTCGCGCTTGGTGGACGCACGGGACGCGATGGCGTACATGGCGCGACCTTTTCGTCAGGCGAGATGAGCCGCGAAATCAACGCGCAGGCGGGTGCCGCCGTACAGATTGGTGCGCCAATCACGGAAAAGAAGGTCGCGGACGTAATCGTTCAGGCACGAGACCGTCAGTTGTATCACGCCATCACCGACTGTGGCGCGGGCGGTTTCTCTTCAGCAGTGGGCGAGATGGGCGCGGAGACGGGCGTGCGGGTCGAACTGGCGGATGCGCCACTCAAATATCAGGGCCTGGCCCCCTGGGAAATCTGGCTCTCCGAGGCGCAGGAACGTATGGTCTTAGCGGTTCCCTCTGCCAACCTGGACGCGTTGCGCGAGATATGCGCGATTGAAGAGGTCGAAATGAGCATTATTGGCACCTTCACCGATGACCACCGCCTGACTGTCACCTATCACAACGAAACCGTGGCGAACATCGACATGGCCTTTCTCCACGATGGTCGCCCCAATCGCACATTAGAGGCGGTCTGGCGACCAGCTTCCGCGCCCTATCAGCAAGAAAACACAGCATCGCGCTTCATCGTGCCACCGACACCCGCGACGATACTACTGAACCTGTTGCAACATCCCTCGATTGCCTCGAAGGAGGCGGTTATACGCCGCTACGACCACGAGGTACAGGGGGCGACTGTTCTAAAACCGCTCGTGGGCAAAACGGGACAGGGGCCGGGCGACGCCGCCGTGCTACACCCTCTGCTTGAAGATAGTCCACAGTCACGGGCGGGTATCGTGCTTTCCAATGGTGTCAACCCGCTCTATGGCACGATTGACCCATATCACATGGCGGTCAACGCCGTTGATGAGGCATTGCGAAACCTGACCGCAGTAGGTGGCGATATTACCCGCGTCTCCATTCTCGACAATTTTTGCTGGGGCAATCCTACTGACCCACTGCAACTAGGGATGTTGGTACGCGCAGTCAAGGGATGTTACGATGCCGCCGTTGGTTTCAAAACCCCCTTCATTTCGGGCAAGGATAGCCTGAACAACGAGTATCGCGCCAACGGGCGACGTCTGCCCGTCATTCCCACGCTGGTAATTTCGGCGGTTGGCATAATTGACGACGTGGCGCAAACGGTTGACATGTCGCTCAAAACACCTGACAACCTGCTTTACCTCGTTGGCACAACGCGCAACGAACTCGCAGGTTCGCATTATGTAGAAGTCACACGCGAAACACCATTCGAGACGAGCGTACCGCATGTCGATATCGAACACGCGTATACCATTATGCTGGCATTGGGCGAAGCGATTCAACGTGGCCTGGTGCACGCCTGCCATGACCTGTCCGAGGGTGGTCTTGCCGTCGCCATCGCGGAAATGGCGATTGCGAGTCGGCTCGGCGTCGCGCTCGACCTCTCGCACATTCCCGTACAGGACGCGCCACCCGCGCACAGAAATGTGTTGCGCCTCTTCAGCGAGTCGGCGTCCCGCTTCGTCGTTGAAATCGCGCCGGAGCAGTGGGGAGCGTTCGAGAAACATATGCGCTTTAGGAGTGTCACGGATGTCACCTATATCGGCACCGTCACCAACACAGGGCGGTTTGGGGTTCACGATGGCGATGAACAGGTACTCGATTTGAAGATAGCAGACTTACAGCAAGCATTCGGAGGAGTTCGCGCATGATCGCTTCCAAGACGCCACGCGCCCTTGTGTTACGCGCCCCTGGTATCAATTGTGACAAAGAGGCCGCGCACGCCTGTCGGCTCGCGGGTTTCGCAACCGATCTTGTTCACATCAATCAATTGCTTAAAGCTCCTGATACGCTCCTTGAGTATGCTTTTCTGGTTATTCCGGGGGGCTTCTCGTATGGTGATGATTTAGGGGCGGGAACCCTGCTGGCGAAAAATCTGACCATTCACCTGGGAACGCAACTTCATCAATTCGTAGCTGAAGGCCGTCCTGTGCTGGGCATCTGCAACGGCTTTCAGGTGCTGGTAAAAGCTGGCCTGCTGCCCGGAAACGAGGAGGAGAGGGACGGGACGCGCGCGATGGCGACGCTGACCGATAACGAGTCGGCCCAGTTCGAGTGTCGCTGGGTGACGCTCGCGCCACAGACGGGCCGTTGCATCTTTACACGCGGCATCGAACGCCCGTTAGAGCTACCCGTCGCGCACGGTGAGGGCCAATTTGTCCTGCGTGGTAACATCGCGTATCTACAGGCTACGCATCAAGTCCCGCTTGTCTATGTCACGGAACGGCTCGACGCCACGACCTATCCCGCCAATCCCAACGGCTCGGCAGGCAATGTCGCGGGCGTGTGTAACGAGCGCGGCAACGTGCTGGGGTTGATGCCACATCCCGAACGCTATGTTCACGCGCGGCAACATCCCTTGCACAGGGGTGGCAAAGACGGGCAGGGGGATGGTTTGCTCTTGTTTCTGAACGCCTATACCTATGTCACGAATGGCGAACTCGACGCGGAAGTACAACCCGCGTCTCTCTCGTATGCCGCGAGTGGCGTCAATCTCGCGGCGTCGGATGAGGCCAAACGACTCATGAAGGACGCTGTACGCGCGACGCAGGGACATGATGTGCTGGCGGGTATGGGCGCGTTCGCGGGTATCTTCAACGCGCAACGGGTCAAACAGATGCAGCAACCCGCGCTCGTCGCGTCAACCGATGGCGTTGGCACAAAAACGGTGCTGGCGGCACAGGCACAACGCTTCGACACGGTTGGCTATGATATCGTCAACCATTCCGTCAACGATATGTTGACGCAAGGAGCGAAACCGCTCTTCTTCATGGACTATCTCGCGATGAGCAAGCTTGACCCGATACAGGCCGCGACGATTGTACGCGGCGTCGCTAAAGCCTGTCAGGAGGTAGGGTGTGCGCTACTGGGTGGCGAGACCGCCGAGATGCCCGATGTCTACCTACCTGGCGCGTTCGATCTCGCGGGTACAATCGTCGGCACACTTGAGCAAGAGGACGCAATCACCGGGGCGACCATCACGGCGGGCGATGTCCTGCTCGGCTTGCCCTCAAGCGGTCTCCACACTAACGGCTATTCACTGGCACGACGCGTCTTCGCGGCCCATGATCTGAATACGGTTTTTCCAGAACTGGGCGAGCCGTTGATTGACGCATTGTTGCGTCCACATCGCTGCTACCTGCGCGAGGTGACGGTGCTGCATGACTATCTCGCGGATAGAGGGCGTTCTATTAAAGGTCTCGCGCACATTACCGGCGGGGGCTTCGAGGGCAATGTCTCGCGCATCCTGCCATCTGGTACACAGGCGGTGATCGAGACGGATAAATGGTCGGTGCCACCACTTTTCGCCCTGCTCGCAAAGCTCGGCAATGTCGCCAAAGCGGAACAGTACCGCGCCTTCAATATGGGCGTCGGGATGGTGGTCGCGCTCTCGCCCAAAGGCGCGTTAGAGGCGCGGTGCATCTTACCCGAACTACTGACCGTCGGCTATGTTCGCGAAGGCGAGGGCGTCGTTGTTTTATAGGGACATACCCATTTTTATATTGAAAAGATAGGAAAAATGCCAGAAAACTTTCTCTTCGGGCCGTTATTGGTAGAAGGTAAAACGAAATGTCTCTTTGCTCACCCACAGGATGGCACGCTGGCCTATATGGTCAACAAGAATCAGATTACCGCGGGTGATGGTGTGCGCCGCAATGAACTTGTCGGCAAAGCACAGTGGAGTACGCGCACAACCGCCAATGTCTACCGTCTCTTGAACGAGGCGGGTATCGCGACCCATTTTGCGCGGCGGGTCGATGACACAACCCTACTGGTGAAACGGTGTACCATGTTGCCCGTTGAGCAGGTGCAGCGGCGACTCGCTACCGGTTCCTATCTCAAACGCCATCCAGAGGTAAGCGAGGGGACACGTTTCGCGCCTGTGCTGATTGAAACATTTCTCAAAGATGATGCGCGTCACGACCCGCAGATAGGGGAGGTGGAGATACTCGCGCTGGGTCTGGTCACACAGGCAGAGATCGCGGTGCTGGCGAACGTGGGACGGGACGTGTTCGCGACTCTTGAAAGCGCATGGGCAAGGCTTGGCATCACGCTGGTCGATCTCAAAATCGAGTTCGGGCGCGATACACAGGGCGAGCTGCTGGTCGCGGATGTAATTGACAATGATAGCTGGCGATTGTGGCCCGATGGCGACAAAACACGGATGCTCGACAAGCAGGTCTATCGAAACATGCGCGATGTCACCCCTGAACAGCTACAGGGGGTGGCGGATCGCTACGCGCTGGTGGCGGATTTGACGGAGAAATTGCGTATCTTGTAAAAGATTTTATAGAAATTTGTAGCGTTTTATAAGCGTTCTATACAAAATGATTTTGAGAGGAAATGAGCATGGAGCGACTACATGATGCTTGTGGCGTTGTAGGTATTTATACAAAAGGCGAGAGTAACATTGATGTGCGGCGGTATATCACGCTCGCACTCACTGCGTTGCAACATCGTGGTCAGGAGAGCGCGGGCATGGCAGTATACGATAGCAACGGACAGATCGCTCATCGCGTCGGTATGGGCAAAGTCCGCGACGTATTCAGCGACTCTGGCACAAGCTTACCCGATTCGTATTGCGGCATCGGGCATGTCCGCTACTCTACGACGGGTTCGAGCTGCGTAGAAAACGCTGGCCCATTCGTTGTCGGAGCAAGGCGCGGCGTCTACGAGGCTATCGCGGTGGCTCACAACGGCAACCTTGTTAATGGCGACGAACTCCGCGCTCAGTTTCCACAGGAAACGCTCCACTCGACAACCGATAGCGAGGCCATCGCCCTGCTGCTCATGCGTTCCGAAGGGCAAACCCTGCGCGAACGTATGATTGTGACCTTCCCCCAGTTGCGCGGCTCCTATAGTCTCGTGTTGCTCGCCGAGGGCAAGCTATACGCCATGCGCGACCCCTGGGGAATGCGTCCCCTGTGCATTGGGCGCATCGGCGAAAACTGGATTGTGGCCTCCGAGTCGTGCGCGATTGACCGTGTGGGCGGCGAATTTATACGCAAGGTTGAGCCGGGCGAACTGATTACGATTGACAAGCAGGGAATGCATTCGGAAATTCTTGTGCAGTCACCCCGTCACGCGCTCTGCGTGTTCGAGTATATCTACTTTTCGGACGCGACCAGTCAGTTGAATCGACGCTATGTGTACACCGTGCGCGAGGCACTGGGGCGTGAACTCGCTCACGAACATCCCGTCGAGGCCGATCTGATTGTTCCCGTCCCCGACTCGTCCGTTCCTGCCGCGCTCGGCTATGCCGAAGCTTGCGGCACACCCTATAGCATGGCGATCATCAAAAATCGCTACGCTGATCGCACCTTTATCAAGCCCGACCAGCGTTTGCGTCAGATGGAGATTGACCTGAAATTCAACTTCGTCAAGCCACTGATTGAGGGGAAGCGACTGGTTATTGTTGACGATTCGATTGTGCGTGGCAACACGATGAAGCGACTGGCGGCGGCATTGCGACGGCAGGGGGCGAAAGAGATTCATCTACGCTCAAGTGCGCCCCCCATGCGCCACCCCTGCTACTTTGGCGTCGATATTCCACAGGAAGCCGAACTCATCGCGGCAGGACGCACGGTGCAGGAGGTCGCGGACTACATCGGCGTTGATAGTCTCGGCTACCTGAGTACCGCAGGTTTGAGCCGCGCGATTCAGTCCGCGTCGGCGCAGGCCATAGCGATACCCGATAACGCGACGGCGGAGAATATGTTACACAGCGAATTTTGCTACGGATGCATGGAGAAACAGGGGTGGCCCTATGACCCGAACGAGAAAATTCAGATCACCGTTGCCAGCAAACGCACCAAAATAGAGCATTCCGTAGGGGCATAGAGGGGGATTTCATGCGCGTTCTGGTACTTGGCTCTGGTGGACGAGAACACGCGCTAGTCTGGCGATTGGCGCGTAGTCCGCGAGTCTCACACATCTACGCCGCGCCCGGCAATCCCGGCATGTTAGACGTTGCCGAGCTTGTGCCGTTCACGGTCTCACACCTGTCAGCGTTGGCGAACTTCGCGGAAAAGCACGCGGTTGACCTGACGATTGTGGGGCCAGAGGTGCCGCTTGTAGAAGGGATTGTCGATCTCTTTCGCGAGCGTGGGCTACACATCTTTGGGCCAGACAGGGCCGCAGCAGCACTTGAGGGCAGCAAAGCTTTCACGAAAGAGCTGCTCACAATGGCGGGTATTCCAACCGCGCACCATCGCACCTTCACCAACGCCGGCGACGCGTTCGCCTATCTCGCGCAACACGACGTACCCGTCGTCATCAAGGCCGATGGCAACGCGGCGGGCAAAGGGGCAATTGTCGCGCTCGATATGCCAACCGCGCACAACGCCCTACAACAGATGATGGTTGACCGCGTGTTCGGTGTCGCGGGCGATAGCGTCGTCATCGAGGACTATCTGGAGGGCGACGAAATCGGGGCAACGGCGATCTGCAATGGCACACACTACCTACCCCTGACTCTGACGCAAGACCACAAACGCGCCCTCGACAACGATAAAGGGCTAAATACCGGCGGCATGGGTGCGTTCGCGCCGCTTGCTTTTGTGACAAAGACGCAAGAAGATTTCATCTGGCGTACCATCGTCGCGGGAACACTACAGGCATTGCAGACACGCGGCATTCACTTCACGGGTGTGCTGTACGCGAATATCATGCTCACGAAAAACGGGCCAATGGTGCTGGAACACAACGCGCGGTTTGGTGATCCTGAGACGCAGGCACTGATGTTGCTGTTACGTGAAGACCTGCTCAACGTGCTGAACTTCGCGGACGTGTTACCCATGAAGCGCGACACGCTGTGGCATTCGGGTTCCGCTATCTGCCTCACGCTCGCATCGGGCGGCTACCCCGACGTGTACCGTTCGGGCATCCCCATTACCGGGATAGAGGACGCCAACCGCGTCGAAGGTGTACAGGTCTTCCACGCCGGAACCGCGCTTCAGAACGGACAACTGGTAACGGCAGGTGGTCGCGTCTTGAGCGTCACAGCACACGGCGCGACTCTGCAAGAGGCCGCGGCGAAAGCATATGAGGCGGCACAATACATACGCTTCGAGGGGATGCAGTATCGAAAAGACATCGGGCATCGGGGCTTAGAGTAGCACAAATGGGATGAGAGGTACACAAACGGTGAGCGCAGAACACAATGGAGAGAGAATAGCCAGCACACGGCGTATCGCCGTCCTTGTTTCGGGAAATGGGAGCAACCTGCAAGCCCTAATTGACGCAATTGAGAGACATGAGCTATCAAGTGTTGAGATCGCGCTGGTTGTGAGCAATAGGGCCAACGCGGTTGGGCTTCAACGCGCCCTCACACACAAGCTGCCCACTTTGTATCTGCCGTGGAGTATGACGAGACAGGAGGTCGAGGCGAAGCTGGCGGGCGTCTTGCCACTTTTCCAGATTGATCTGATTGTGCTTGCCGGTTGGATGCGTATATTTACTCCTGACTTTATCGCGCAGTACCCGAACCGCATCATAAACCTGCATCCCGCCCTCCTCCCTGATGACGGACAAGGCACCACGTTTACCACCAGCACGGGCGAGGTCGTCCCCGTTCTGCGCGGTCTGCACGTTGTCGGACGCGCCCTCAAAGCGAATATGCATACAACAGGTAGCACCGTCCATTACGTTACACCAGAGGTGGATGCCGGCCCTATGATTTGCCGCGCCGAAGTCCCTATTGAGAATAGTGATACCGAAGAGACGCTACACGAGCGCATAAAACAAGTGGAGCACCGCCTGATCGTAGAAGCGGTGAAGAAGATGAGCATGGGCAAAAGCTAAAGATTACCACCCATATCAATTGGTGGCTCTATACCAAGAAACTCTCGATAAATTCTTTCTTTGTAACCAACACCAATTTCGTTTACGGCATTTATAAATGCTTGGTATGTACCTGCGCCACCAATTTTTTCCCAAAACTCATCACCAATTAACACTACTTCATCATTTCGCATATCGAACCAGCGAGCAGGAAAACTCCAGGTATAATTTTCACGTCTGCCGTAGGGATTATACGGCAGCGCGTAATAAGCACCATCAACAAGCTTAGGATGCATTGCATACAACTTCAACATTTTTTCTTTACTAACTTTCGTCTGGTCGCTGTTTGGCAGTGGTGCTTTTAACTCAAAAGCATAACGCAGTTTCTTTTCTGTATCTTCAGCATAAACATCACATACTATGGGTGTAGGTATCAGCTCCCCGCCCCCTTTTAAAATATAGGTAAGCTCTGCGTTCCAATCAGGTCGGACACGCTTTTCACCACTGGTTCTTGCTATAATATCTTGATGTTCGAGTCTGTTCAACACCTCAGCAATGCGTCTTAAGCGTTCCTGGGGAACCTGTCCGTTAATTGTATAAGAGGTTTCTCCGCGTCCCAAGCCTTCTTTTGCTGCGATGACAGCTAATTTTTCCCAAGCACCTCCAAACGGCGTAACAAACCGTCTTTCAAAGTGTGAACCTTTGAAGATTTCATCAGGAACCAACGCAGCATAAAGTGGTTTCATGGCTCTGTGTCTGTCACTAAGAAATGGGTCTTTAATTAACACATTATCCATAACTTTATCCATCATTGTTTTAATGACAGATTGAATCGCTTGCTTGATGCGAAGGTTCTCGCCCATTTATTTTTTCCTCCAGATAAACACGGACTCGTAGAACTCTGTTGCACGTCTTCCAGTTCTTCTATTTACATGTCTGTTGACAGTGGCCTCAACAGTCACGTCTAACGCTTTCGCGATTTCCTCGTAAAGGTTATGCTTATCACCAGCAACAATAATGAAATATGCCCCCGAAGGCATCGATTTGCTAATATTGCTAAAAACATGAGTAATTCCTTCTTGATATGCCTTCTTAGCCTTCTGACTAGTCCCTCCCTTTGCTTGCCCGATTTCTTCTGACCGACGATCTTCTAGTCCTAGCAATTCGTAGGCATAACGATGCTGTTCATGGTAATCAATCAAGCCAACATAGGGGGGACTTGTGACAACTCCATCGACAAAAGGAATTTCGGCTTTTGAACTATCTTGATGATAAATACTCACGTTTGCAGTAGTTTGTAGAGGAGCAAAGGCTTTGATTCTAGCAACGGTATCCAGACTATACCTAGCAATAAACTGGAATGAAGTCGTTGTAGGTTTACATATACGCTTGTGTTTATAGCACTGGTAAGGCTCGATCTGTGGTTTTTTGGGGATGTCTAAATCAAAATGCGTTGTCAATCTTGCCGATCTCGCTGAACGGGAAAGAATCACCTTTAGCAAATCCTGGTATTCATAGTTTTGTATAAGAGACCTAAAAGCCACCAATTCTTGCAACGCTTGCGGCGCAAACCATGTTTCGAGATATGCATTGTGTGTATCGCCTTGTTGTAGGTAGGGTACGGTCTCGAATAGCTCACGTTGGTAGAGGCTAGTTTGCGTGAGCTGCTTCACTTTTGAGAGGATGTCTTTAATTTCTCTTTCAGCTTTTTCCAGCATGTAATGGTCGGTTTTCGCCTTCATAAGAATGACGTTAAATGCTGAAACATCGTAGCCAATGGCATTTATACCAAGCTCGTTGGCCTGCACTAACGTTGTACCTGATCCTGCAAAAGGGTCTAAAATCGTCTGTCCCGAAACGAAATACTTTCTAAGAAAAATTTCAACGAGTTGTGGAATGTACTTACCTAAATATGGGTGTAATCTATGAACGTGCTTCGTTCTTTCTCGTTCAGGGAGTTCTTTTTCTGTCCAATTCAAGTAGAGACTGGAAAGAGGAGTTTCTGTTGTTATATCAGCAGGAAGTGTACCATTTTCCGTACCAGAGTAGGAGATAACCCTACGTTCCTCATTCGTCAGAGTAGGAGATGGTTGCTGAGTATTTACCATAAAATAACGTCCTTCTGCTCTGACTACTGAGTCCCTGTTGTACTTCAAAGCACTTCTACTATAGCATGAGAAATCTGCCGAGACAAGCATTTGAGCATGGGAAAGCCACTGCTCTCACTCACAATTGCCCTTGCCTTTATCGTACCTGTTCGTTCACTCCTCCAACGTTTCTCTATTCCCGTATGCTATACTGCTTAAATACTCACCTTGACTACATGTTTTAGACGGAGAGAGTGCCAATGACCACAAGTGAACAGCGTAGCTCACAGACATCACCCGATACGACAGTCGCGCAGGCCAAAGCGGCGGAACTCCACAGCCTTAAAGCCAACGCGATGCTTGGAGGAGGCGAACGACGTATCGAGCAGCAACATAAAAAGGGCAAGTTGACCGCGCGTGAACGCCTCGACCTGCTACTGGACGCCGACAGCTTCAACGAGTTGGACATGTTTGTTACACATCGCTCCACCGATTTCGGTCTGGAGACACAGAAAATTCCGGGCGATGGTGTTGTCACAGGCTATGGGCAGATTGACGGACGCCTCGTGTATGTTTTCGCGCAAGATTTCACCGTCTTTGGCGGCTCCCTCTCCGAGGCACACGCGGAAAAAATTTGCAAAGTGATGGACATGGCGATGAAAAACGGCGCACCCATCATTGGTCTCAACGACGGCGGCGGGGCGCGTATTCAGGATGGCGTCGTCAGCTTGGGCGCGTATGCCGATATTTTCTTACGTAATACGCTGGCCTCCGGCGTTGTCCCTCAACTCTCCGCGATTATGGGGCCATGCGCGGGCGGCGGCGTCTACTCACCCGCGATCACCGATTTTATTTTTATGGTTGAGGAGACCAGTTACATGTTTGTAACCGGCCCCAACGTGGTGAAATCAGTCACACACGAAGATGTGACCTTCGAGGGGCTTGGTGGAGCACAGATACACAATAGCAAAAGTGGTGTCGCGCACTTTGCCGCCCCTGGCGAGGCGGAATGTCTGCACCAGATACGCCAGCTTATGAGCTACCTGCCCTCAAACAATGTGGACGACGCCCCACGTTTCGTGCCAACCGACTCGCCCAAACGCGCAGATATCGCCCTCGATAGCATCATTCCCGATAACCCCAACAAGCCCTACGACATGACCAGCGTCATCAAGCATATTGTCGATGATAGCGGTTTTTTCGAGGTACAGGAACACTTCGCGAAAAATATCCTCATTGGTTTCGCGCGGCTCAATGGTCGCTCTGTCGGCATTGTCGCGCAACAGCCACGCGCCCTTGCCGGCGTGCTGGACATCAACGCCTCGGATAAAGCGGCGCGTTTTGTGCGCTTCTGCGATTGCTTCAACATTCCCTTGATTACATTCGTCGATGTACCAGGGTTCCTGCCGGGCGTCAGTCAGGAGCATAGCGGCATCATTCGGCACGGCGCGAAGTTGCTGTACGCCTACTGCGAGGCCACTGTTCCCAAGATCACCGTGATTACGCGCAAAGCCTACGGTGGCGCGTATGACGTGATGAGTAGCAAACATGTGCGCGGCGATATTAACTACGCATGGCCCACCGCCGAAATCGCCGTCATGGGGCCAGAGGGCGCGGTCAACATTCTTTTTAAAGACGAGATTGAGCGAGCCACCAACCCGGAGCAACGCCGCGGAGAGCTAATCGCCGAATATGTCGAGAGGTTCGCCAATCCCTATATCGCTGCCGGACGAGGCTACATCGACGAGATCATCGAGCCACGCCAGACACGCGTCAAGCTCATCAACGCGCTCGAAATGCTCAAGAACAAACGTGACACCAATCCACCCAAAAAGCACGGGAACATTCCATTGTGAGATGAGACAACGTTAAGAGGTGTGTAATGGCGGGAGTTTGGTATAATAGTGGCGGGGGCAAACCCAACCACTATTATACGTGTAACCGCGCGGCTTCGCTACGCTCATAAGCTAGCCCTTCAGACCAGTTTGTTTGAAGCCTTCGGCGATGTACCGTTGGAGGAAAAAGAACACAATCACAAGGGGTAGAATAGCGATAGCCGAGCCGATAAACAGCTCGTGTAGATTGAGTACCTGCGCGTTCAGGAAGTTCGAGAGTACCACCTGCACCGTGTAGACCGAGGGGTCTTGTCCCACCACCAGAGGCCACAGGAAGGAGTTCCAACTCTGGATGAAGGCCAGCACACCAAGCGAGGCCAGAATCGAGTACGAGTTTGGAAGTACGATGCGCCAGAAAACACCCCATTCGCCCAGACCATCGACACGTCCCGCCTCTTCCAACTCATGTGGAAAGCTCAGGAAGAATTGGCGAAACAGAAACGTCGTGAACCCACTGAACAGGAATGGCACAATGATACCCTGCAAAGAACTCACCCAACCCAGGTACGAGATAAGCACGTAGGTCGGTACAAAGGTGACGGTACTAGGAATCATCAAAGTGACAATGATCGCGTAGAAAACGATATTTGACCAGCGATACGGGATACGGGCCAGGCCATAGCCCGCCAGACAACAGAAGAAGAGTTGCCCCACCGTTTGCAGAATCGCGACAATCGCGGAATTGAGCAACCCCTGCGCGAAGGTCACGCTGATATCATCGAATAGCTCCTGAATATTCTCGAAGTGCAGAGTGCTGGGGAAAAATGTCCAGTGCAACGCGGTGATCTCTTTATCTGTCGCGAGGCCATTTCTCAGTATCAGGTAAAACGGAAGCAAAAAGAGAATCGCCAGAACGATGAGCAATATATATTGGAGGATTGTACCAATGAGGCCACCCGCCGAAATGTTTTTTTTACGGCGCGTGGGAGCCTGCTGTGAAACAATTGATGCCATCAAACCTCTCCTAATCCGCTTTGCCAAAGCCGAAGATGCGGCCTTGAACCAGAGAAATAACCACAATAATCAGTGCGAGAATCATGGCACCGGCACTACCACGCCCATAGTCCTGATCGCTCAGCGCAACATTGTAAAGATAGACGAGCGGCGGACGGGCCAGGATCTGATTGCCTCCGGTCATAATGTTAAAAAACTCATCGAACGCCTGAAAGCCGTAGATGATACATAACAGCAAGACCGCGATAGAGGTATTGCGTAAGAGCGGCAATGTGATATAGCGGAACGTCGTCCAACCCTTTTTTGCACCATCGACAAAGGACGCCTCGTACAGCTCACGCGGAATCTCCTGCAAGCCAGCGATATAGATAATCATAAACACACCAAGCTGTAGCCAGAGGCGAACCGTTACAAGCACCAGCCAGTACCAGGGCGGGCTTGTGCTAGAGACCCATGAGATAGGGGCAGCACCAAAGAGGGCGGTTACGGAATTCACCAGACCGTAGGGCAGGCCCGCAAAAACGCTCATCTTCCACACCAGCGAGGCCACGACGTAGGAACAGGCTGTTGGTAGAAAGAAAACAGAGCGGAAGAAACCGCGTGCGACGCGGGCATTGTTCACCAGCAACGCCAGGCCCAGTGCTCCTCCCAGAGTTGTCGGGACAATGAAGAGCGTGAAGATAGCAAAGGTGAGTAGTGATTTGATGAACGACTGGTCTTGCAACATCGCTTGATAGTTTTGCAAGCCAACAAATTCGCTGGGCGTGATCGTCGCACGTGCATTGAAGAAGCTTAGAATAATACTCCACACGATGGGGACATACACAAATAAGAGTAGACCGAGCATGAGCGGCCCGACAAAACTCCAGAATGTCAGAGTGGTGCGAAGCGTCTTCTGGCGTACTCTGCTTACCGCCTGCTGCTTTTCTGCTGCCGAGGTCAGCGTCTTTGCTGATGAGACAACACTTGAGGACTTCATAGGCCAATTCAATCCTTCCTGCTAAAGCACAAATGGACATCCACTCATTATATACTATGAGCGAATGTCCAGATGTACTAGTGATGTTTTTCTGTGTCTACATGCCAGATCATGGTTTAGCTCAGGAGTCTGGTCAATTCGGCCTGACACTTCTGGGCCGCATTGTGAATTTCGCTCTTAGCATTCGCTTTATTCTTGAGAATATTGCTACATGCATCACGGAGCGCGTTATCCATCAACGTGTCCCATGTTGGGGGTAAAGCGTGTCCATACTTGTTCAGGTACTCTACAGCTTGCGCGGCAGGCCCGCTCTGAAGTTTCGTTGTTTTCGCGGTAGTGCTGGCGCGTGGGGGAACGTGGAAGCCATACCCAACGCACCAGTCGCTCTGAACGGCAGTATTGTCGATCCAGAGATACTTGACGTACTGTTTGGCGGCATCGATGTTTTTGCCCTTGCCATAAACCATCTGCGACCAGCCACCAAAGAAGGTAGATGGTTGTACTGATGCATTGAGGGCAGGCCACGGCACAACGCCGAAGTCGTCGCCCAGTGCCTTCGCGATACCCGGCATGGCCCACAGTCCCGTCCACTGCATAGCCGCGAGTCCCTGCGTGAACGCCGAGGGATCCCACCAGAACGTTGGAGCGTCGATGAGCAATGCACCGCTATTGTTTAGCTCAACTAGTTTCGAGTACGCGTTTGCCGTGCCATCTACATCGAAAGTGATCTTATCGTCCTTGATGAAATCGGCTCCCGCTCCCCAGGGCGCGACCAGGTACAGAGCATCAACGCCACCGTCCTGACCAACGTAGAGACCTTTGACGCTGCCTTTGTTTAACTTCTTAGCTGCTGTGATGAGTTCGTCCATTGTCGTCGGAGGTTGTACACCAGCTTTTTGGAGCAGACTCTTGCGATAGTACAGCAGTCCCATGTCGTTAATCATCTTGATAGCATAAATCTTGTTATTGATGGTGAGAGGCTTGAGGGCGGCGGGACTAAAATCGCTTTTTGCATCGGCAATAATGTCGTCAAGCGGAGCAATTAGACCAGCCTTTACCTGATCGAGCGAGGGATTTTGCAGTTCAAATACATCAGGCGCACCGGAACCAAGCAGGGCAGCATTAACCTTGTTTGGATACTCATTGCCCGTACCTGCCACCCAGCTCACCTTGACATTGGCCTTAGTGTACTCTTTGGCGTAACGGAGAACGGCCTGTTGCGTACCCGCCTCACCATACTGGTGATACCATTGTGTCAAGGCAACGCTACCACCGCCACCACCACTGGTACTCCCACCACTTCCACATGCCGCCAGAAATGCAGCACTACCAGCACCAAGGGCTGCCAGACGCATAAACTCGCGTCTGGGCAACTGAAAACCCGCACTTGTCAACTGCTCGATTATTCGCTGATACTCGTTGTCCATGAATGATTTCTCCCTGTCTCTGATGCAACAATGCATCATACCACTAACGACGGAGCCATGAATGCCCCACTTTACGTTGTTCAAGAGATAGACAATGTTCTTCGCTTCACCCGAAAAATAGGACGCGATGTCCCTCTTCACAGCAGGTACAACCTTGAATGCTGGTAGATGACTCCTCTCTAGAAGCTTATAGGGAAACGCTTCCCTACAGAAAGATGAATGTGGTGCCACTAGGTATACGTACTGCTTTAGGTGTTTCTCACACAAGATTTTGCATTTCAGTAAGAGGTGTTACTATTAAATCTTGTTCGCGCTAAAAGTTTCTCGGTAACTTTTTCTACAACTAAATCGTAGGGAAGCGGTTCACTATTGTAGTTATAACCGATGAATAGCAACTTGTCAATGCTTTTGACGGCCTTTTATAAAAGATGACTTGACACAAGTCGATTGTCGAGGTATAACTAGGGGAACGCTTCCCTAGTTAGCGTATGTAGAGAGCCATGACGAGTTTCGGGGGATAAGAGACGTGGCAAACATTTATGACGTGGCTCGTTTAGCACGAGTGTCAACAACGACTGTTTCAAAGGTGCTTTCCAACACACCTTATGTCAGTGAGAAGACGCGACAACGCGTGCTGGATGCCATGCACGAGCTTCAGTATTCGCCAAACCTAGCGGCGCGTGGCCTCACAAACAATCACACTTATGTGTTAGGGATTATCATTCCACACGACCCCGACTACTCGTTTAGAGAACCATTCTTTCTCGAAATCATTCGCGGCATCGAAAACGTGGCAAGCATGAATGACTACAGCGTCTTGCTTTCTATGTCCAAAAAATCCGCCCAGCACACACCTTATGATCGCTTCCTCCGTGCCGGCTATGTCGATGGAGTCATCACGGTTGAAACATTACAGGGACAGCTTGATGAGCACGAATTGACTATAAGTGGTGTGCCACGCGTCTCTGTTGGCTATAGAGAAGATGGGCAGGCAATCAACTCGGTCAACGGCAATGATTGGCAGGGAGCATATGAGGTGACGAAGCACCTTTTAGAACTAGGACACCGCCACATTGGTGTTATCAGTGGCCCCACCAATTTTATCCAGGCAATAGACGAACGCTTACAGGGGGCTTGTGCAGCGTTAGAAGAATATGGTCTGACACTTGACCCAAACCTTCTCGCCTATGGCGACTTCTCGATTGAAAGCGGCTTTCACGCAACCGCACCGCTTCTCCACAGAGACCGACCTCCAACCGCAATCTTCGCAATGAATGACCGTATGGCACTTGGGGCCATCGATAAGGCACGCGAGGCAGGGTTACATGTTCCCAGCGATCTCTCCGTTGTTGGTTATGACGATATCCCCTTGACCTCTGTAATCGATCCACCGCTTACGACCATTCGTCAGTTTCCAGCCGAGATGGGCAAAATCGCCACTCAGCGTCTGCTTTCACTCATCACACGAGAGACTACTCAGTTCGCGTCAATCGTCCTGCCTATTGAATTAGTGGTGCGTGGTTCCACGGCGGCACCCGCATTTTCAAAGGAGTGACCCCAATGTTGAAACACAGCCAGTTTCGTGCTCTACAGCACCGCACGCTGCAAGAACTTACGCGGCATGGTATCGTTCTAACGACACAGGAGCAACAACAGATCGAGATTGTCGAATTTGGCTTGAATGAGGTCGAACGTACCGGCCTCGGAATCGTGGTCTACGTCAACAACGAGAGTTATTGCGCTAAAGAACTTATCCTCTTTGCCGGACAGACATGTGCCGAACATAAACACCCGCCCTTCGCCAACACATTGGGAAAGATGGAGACCTTTCGGTGTCGCGCCGGAAAAGTGTGGTTATATGTCGAGGGTGAACAAATAGGTACTATTCAAGCGCGTATTCCCATCGGCAGCGAAGCATATTATACCGTGCTACACGAGATTGAACTGCATCCAGGCGAACAGTACACTATTCCGCCCAACACTCTGCACTGGTTTCAAGCTGGGAGCGAGGGTGCTGTTGTGTCGGAATTCTCCAGCCCCAGCCACGACGAGTTTGATATCTTCACCGACCCGCGCATTCAACGCGCAACTGAGATTGTAGAAGATTAGCAAGAGAGTATGACGGGAGCATGGCACGGCAAGCCGCGCCATGCTCCGGAGAAGTTGATACTACACTATCATGTCGTCAACGTAACAGTATCGCCAGTTCTCGCCCTTCTCGAACGAGCGCATAATAGGGTGCTGCGTCGCGTGAAAATGCTTGGTCGCGTGCGTGTTCTCTGACGAATCGCAGCACCCGACATGTCCGCAGACCAGACACTCGCGCAGGTGTACCCATGTGTCGCCAGTTTTGAGACACTCTTCACAACCCTGTGCGCTTGGATGCACATGCTGAATCTGGTTGAGGTGTGTACATGTTGGCATGAAAAACTCCTTCTCTCGTCCCTTATGTGGGCAGTTCAATTGGCAGACGTACCTGAAAACGTGTATCGCCCCTGTGAGAGGTAACGTGCAGGTCGCCACGATGCCTGTTTACAACTATTCGATATGCGATATCCAGCCCCAGTCCCGTCCCTTTCCCCACACCTTTCGTCGTAAAAAACGGCTCAAAGATGTGAAGTTGTACCTCTGACGGAATCCCCACGCCGTTATCCGCAATCTCCACCACAATCGTATCACCCTCATGACGTGTGCGTAGCCAGATGTGTTTTTCCTCCTGCACCTCCTCTTGCCCAGGCCCCACCGCTTGCTCTACATTTTCCTGTACCGCGTCACTCGCGTTATCCAACAAGTTCGTCCATACCTGATTGAGTTCGCTTCCATAGGCGCAGATACGCGGAATGGTGCGGTCATACTCACGCGTGACGGTGATATCTTTCAGCTTGTGATGCAGTATAGTCAGCGTATTTTCCAATCCATCGTGAATATCAATCTCTTGTAGAGGAGCCTGATCCATATAGGAGTAGTCCTTGACCGCTTTGACCAGCGTAGAGATACGTCCGGTACTTTGCTCTAGTGAGCTAATCAGGCCAAACACTTGCAGAATTTTTTCTAGGATAGGCAGAAAACACTTCAACGTATCATCTTGCACCTCTTGCGCCAGTACGTCGAACCACTCGCGATCTAAGCCCGACTCAACGAAGGTCGGCGCGAGTTCCCACCCATTCGCGATCTCGCGTACTTCTAACCACGACGCGATCTCGTCCTCGCGGTCACTCTGCGCGAGTGGGTCAAGCGGAAGCGTCCGCGATGCGCGTTGCATCGCGTCATGTTGAAAGCGTGTCAGAACTTCGGCAAGCGGGTCACTGCTCTGTAAGGAGAAATTTAGTTTTTGCAGTGTCAGCAATGTCTCGCGCAACTGGGCCGCGTTACGTTGGGCCGCCGCAGCAGGATTGTTGAGTTCGTGCGCGAGACCTGCCGACAGTTTGCCCAGTGCCGCGAGTTTCTCTTGCTGCATGGTGAGGACTTCCATACTGCGAATGCGCGAGGCGAGCGTGGGCAGTACCGCTTTTGTCACTGGCGAGCAAGTGACGAGCATATGTTGAAATACCTCGGCACTGAACCGCACTACGCGCGTCTGCTTTAGTGCGCGTGCAGTCGCGACATAGGGTGTACCCGTCAACAGAGGAACCTCACCCGTGAATGAGCCTGCATCAGCATGGTTCGCGATGACAGTATCTTGCCCATTCATGTTGTGCGTAATCTGTAAATCGCCTTCCAGCAAAATGTAAAAGTTTGTGGCAGGAGTACCTTCCGCGAAAAGCATGTCGCCCTGTTGTAATGGGATGACCTCACCTTGCGCGAGAATGGACGCGATCTCTTCGTCTGACACGTCTGTAAAGAGGCTTGATGTTCGCAGGATATCGCGGTCATGCATTGGCTACACCTCACTCAGATAGCGATGTACAAACTGCACCGCCATCGACCCTTCGCCCACACCGGCGGCGACACGTTTGATCGAGCCATGTCGCACGTCGCCCGCTACAAAAATTCCCGGCACGCTCGACTCTAGCAGATATGGCTCGCGGTCAAGCGTCCAGGTGCGTGGGAGTTTGCCGTCATGCAAAAGGTCGCTTCCCGCCAGAATAAAGCCCTGCGCGTCACGCTCAACGATGCCATCGAGCCAGTTAGTATACGGCATGGCCCCGATAAAGATGAAGAGCGAAGACGCGGGTATAGTCTCTTGCTTGCCCGTGTTCGCATCCGCAATAGTAATCGAGGCGAGGTGCGTGTCTCCCTGGGCCGCGACAACATTCGTGCAGACGCGCACCGTAATGTTCTTCGTCGCATGAATCTGATCTATCAGATACTGAGACATGTTTTTCGCGAGCGAGTCGCCACGCACCAGAATAGTAACGTGCTTCGCGTATTTAGAGAAGTACATCGCCGCCTGCCCAACCGAATTCGCGCCCCCAACCAGAAACACCTCCGCGTCGCGACACGAAATCGCCTCACTCATCGCGGCACCGTAGTACACACCGGCACCCGTGAGCTGCTCAATTCCCGATACACCAAGTTTGCGATACGAGACACCCGTCGTCACAAGCAGGGCATGACATCCAATTTCCGTGCCATCGACGAGTGTTACGAAACGGTAGGGGCCTTCGACACGCACCCGTACCACTTCCTGCGGCGAGAGAATCTCGGCACCCAATCGCTTTACCTGCATCACGCCGCGATGCGAGAGGTCACTTCCACTCAAGCCCTGGGGAAAGCCCAGATAGTTCTCGATGCGGGAGCTTGTACCCGCCTGACCGCCCGGTGCCTCACGTTCAATCATCAGCGTGCGTAACCCCTCGGAGGCACCGTAGACGCCCGCCGCCAGACCAGCAGGGCCAGACCCAACAATGATTAAATCGTAGAAATCCATGCCAGCGTGTGTATTAAGCATGATCTTCTCGGCGATTTCAAGGTTTGTGGGGTTTTTCAGGTGTGAGCCATCCGAAAAGAACAGCACAGGCATTTCTTCATCCGCTATGCCAGCGTATTCAAGCAACTGGCATGGCTCGACCTTTGCTTCAACATCGAGCCACTGATAGGGAATGAGATTGCGTGCTAAAAAGTCGCGCACGTCATGCGAACGGGGAGACCAGCGATGCCCGACCACACGCACGCCCTCGAATGGTGGACGATACGACGACTGCCAATCATCCAATAGGCCATCGAGTACCGGATACAGTTGTTGCTCTGGCGGGTTCCACGGCTTCATCAGGTAATAGTCAACCTTCGCGCCATTGATGGCTTGAATGGCGGCGTCAGTGTCCGCATAAGCGGTGAGGAGAACACGTTTGGCATCTGGGAATTGCTGTATAGCTTCCTCTAAAAACTGTGTCCCACTCATATTCGGCATTCGTTGATCGACCACAAAGAGCGCAACAACCTCGTTCCGTAGCTTTATTTGTTTCAATGCACCCAGTGCGGTCTGACCAGAGTTTGCACGCAAAACACGATACACTGTTCCGTACTGTCGTCGCAAGTCATGCTCTATAGCGCGTAACACTTCGGGATCGTCGTCTATCGTAAACACAATTGGTTTTGCCATGTGCCTCTGCCTCTCTCTAAGATGAAATATCTTGCGTTATTGTATACCGTTATAGACTGCTTAGTTATACCTCACAGACCAACACTATAACAATACACACTAGGGACAGAGGGTGTAACCAGTCAATTGACCTGATATTTTCCCTGTTCGTTTCTACAGGGATGAGAAAAGCAAAGAGCTTTATACGTGAGATTTTTGCAGTAATTCCAGTAACACGCCATTGGTGCCTCTGGGATGCAGGAAGATTGCGCGTCCCTCGGCGGCGATGCGTGGTTGAGTATCGAGGACTGTCACACCTTTGGCTAGCATCTCCTGTAGCGCGTCATCGATATCGTCAACTGCAAGGCAAATATGATGCATTCCTTCGCCGTGTTTCTCTAAGAATTTCGCAAGGCTCGAATTGGGCGTTGTTGGCTCAACCAGCTCGATCTCGCTTCCCTCTGGCCCCCCCATTGGCAGGAACGCGACACGGACATGCTCGGTTGGCACGTCTGTAATTGCGCTCGGCTCTATGCCCAGTGTGTCCCGATAAAACACCAGTGCCTGCTCGATGTTGCGTACAATAATCGCCACATGGTCGATACGTTTATGCATGTATTGCAAACTCCTTCGTGTTAGACGCGCGTACCGAGTGTTGTTAGGAACAATGGGCAAGGTGAAAGTTCGTTTGTTTAAGCTCGTGAGGAACGACCGTGAACAGGCCGACACTGCGCTGAATCGAACTGGTCACGGCACGCATCGCCATCAACGCGCTAATGCGGGTCTCCTCATCATAGTGCAGCATGTCCGCCGTCTGGTCAAACTCCGCCTGTGTCAGCACTTCGTATGATGTGTCGGGCTTCACCAGCACGCTTAGATCAAGCTCTACATAGGATAATCGCTCTACCGTAATTAGCGGAGGTTGGATGATATTAGCATAGGTATGTATGAGTGTTCGGTCATTGTAAAATGCGCTGAGCATATACCAGCGTTGAGGCCAGAAGAATTGGAGGACGTTTGAGCGTAATGGACGTGTGCCGGTGATCCAGCGCATGGGCGTGCCTGCGGGAAGCCAGAGCTGTACAGCTTCTTCTCGTCCGTTCACATGCTCGTCACGCGGCCTTGCGTCAAGTTGCGTGTGGGCATCGAGTTGGTACGCCTGCCACGCGCCACGCGCCATATTGTCATAACTGCGGCTTTCCACCAAAAATTGCTGCTGCATAATTCCCTCTCCCTTTCATTAAAAACCATAGTACGAGAACATATTGATACCGTCAAGTTTTCCTACAAATAGTCCCATCAATCCCCGTTGTACAGCATGAAAAAGATTTTAGCACATAAGAGGACGCATGTTGTACAATACATATACGCTTCATACACAGGGACATTCACACATAGAAGATAGGGTAAGAGATAGACGTATGCGTTGCTCCAACTGCCAGACGCTTAATCCAATAAACGCGAAGTTTTGCCTTGAGTGTGGCAATCGCTTCGTTGTCTGCTCAAACTGCGGAACAATCAACTTGCCCGTCGCGAAGTTCTGCATCGAATGTGGCACCGCGCTACAGTTGCGTGGCGACACCAATACGGCCTTGCCCGCCATCAGCAATGGACATACGAAGCGAACACAACACAGTCAGGCAGTTCCCCCGACACCGGATGTCCTGTTTCCACCTGAAGAGCGGCGTGTCGTCACAGTCATGTTCGCCGATATTATCGGCTCGACCCCACTGGCGGCACGAACCGATCCAGAAGACATGCGGGCAATTCTTACGGGCTACTTCAACCTGATGACGCAACAGTTACGCAAGCATGGTGGCACCGTCGAGAAATACATTGGTGACGCGGTGATGGCAGTCTTTGGCACACCAATTACGCATGAGGACGATCCTGACCGTGCAATCAGGGCCGCACTGGATATGCAGGTAGCCCTCGCGACCTTTAACGAGCAGAGGCAAATGTTTGATAGTACCGCTATCCGTCTGCAAATGCGTATTGGCATCAATACGGGTGAGGTTGCCGCGCCCAGCAATGAGCGGCACCAACGCCACGATTTTTTGATTACAGGTGACGCTGTAAATGTCGCGGCACGTCTGCAACAGGTCGCCGCGCCTGACACGATTCTGGTGGGGGAACGCACCTATCTCGCCACACGTGGCGTCTTTGATTTTCGTCCACTCTCACTCATACAGCTCAAGGGCAAGACCGAACCTCTCCCCGCCTATGTTGTACAGAGATTGCATACCCGAACAACGACGATTACACAACATCCACGTGGCATCGACGGGCTACAGGGGCAGCTTGTGGGTCGCTCGCTGGAACTGACGCTGATGCATACCACCTATGCGCGTGTTGTGGCGGAGCGCAATCCGCATCTTATCACGTTGCTGGGCGTACCCGGTATTGGCAAGTCGCGTTTGGTACGCGAGTTTGTGCTACAGGAGCAAGAAGCGGCGAAAAACGTTGCGCCCAACGAGAATGGCCCCAGAGTGTTACAGGGGCGTTGTCCCCCCTACGGCGAAAGTATCACGTACTGGCCCCTCGTCGAAATTCTCCGCTCGCTGCTGGAAGTGCAGGAGGGCGAGAGCAACGAGGTGTTGCAGACGCGCTTTGTCGAGTTTGTCAACGAGACTCTGACGAAAGCGAGACGCACAGAGGGAAGCGAAGAGATCGCGACCACCATACTCAGGAGTATTGGGCCGGGACTGAGCGCGAACCCCACACCACTTGAGACGCAAGAAGGACAGGGCGTCCGTGAGCGTCCGAGGCGCGAGTATCAGCGTAGCACACACGCAGTTGGAGTAAAACAATCCACAACACAGGCGGCCCTGTTACGCGCGTGGCGTGTTCTGCTCGAAGCACTGGCACAGAAGCAACCGCTCATCATTGTGGTAGACGACCTGCAATGGGCCGATGAGGCCCTGCTCGATCTACTCGAATACCTGGCCGAGCGCATCACCACAGTACCTATTCTCTTCCTATGTCCCGCGCGTCCCGACTTTTTTGATCGGCGGCGTGATTGGGGCGGCGGACAGCGCAACTTTACGACCATCGAACTTGATGCTTTGTCCAGAGACGAGACAAGCGAACTTGTAGATGCGCTACTCAATACTGACGACCTGCCAGAGGTTTTGCGCCACACCATCCTGACACGAGCCGAGGGCAACCCCTTCTTTGTGGAAGAGATTGTGCGTATGTTTATCGATCAAGGGTTACTCGTGCGCGAAGAGGAGGAGGGGTGCGTGTGCTGGCGTATCGGCGAACACAACGAGACGCTCATCAGCGACCTGACCACGCTCGCGGAGCCGCCAAATGATACACTGCTCAACATGCATTATGTGCTTCCCTTTCCACGTGTTCCTGACACGGTGCAGGGCGTTCTCGCGGCTCGCGTCGATCTCCTGCATCCACTGGAAAAGCTCATTCTGCAACACGCGGCGGTGATTGGGCGCACCTTCTGGCTCTCCTCTCTAGTTGAGCTGGCGCACAATATCTCGGCGGAAACGGCACTTCACGCGCTCGAATCGCTGATTCAACGCGACTTTGTAATTGAGGATGCGGACGCGCAAACGCGTAGCCCGATTGAGGGTGATCGCGTCTTTAGCTTCAAGCACATTCTTATTCGCGATGTCGTGTATAACAACATTCCGCGAGTGCGGCGTTCACAGGAACATGCGCGTCTGGCCTTCTGGCTCGAAGAACATACGGCAACCAATCAGGCAAGCTTTGTTGAACTGCTTGCCTATCACTATCAACAAGCATTACTTACTTGGTCGGCGGCGGTTGTAACAGTTGAAGTGAATAGCAGGCAAACCGTATCATCCACTGAAAAACCCGCAACGGTACGACTGACGCGTTCAGAGTTGCGGAGTCGCGCCATAGAGTATCTGACGCTGGCAGGCGATCAAGCGTTCGATAGCTACTACACTCTTCGCGCGTTACAGGCATATAATGACGCGCTTGAACTACTTGTTGACCACGATGCTGATGTGCCAATGCTTGTCAACATGTACGAGAAACTTGGCGATGCCTATTCACAACGCGGAGCAATGGACGAGGCATGGCAGGCGTACCGTAAAGCGTTACGGCTCGCGCTGGGTGACGGCGTGGACTCCACCACCGTAGACATCCTGTACCTGTACGAACGTCTGGCAGAATTGGCGACGCGCTGGTTGGGTGGCTTTAATACGCCTCCCGATGCAGGGGAAGCACATACCTATATCGACGCAGGTCTGCAACTGTTGGATGGAAAAGCATTAAGTACGGAGCGGGTCGCCTTCCTCACGTATCAAGCCTTCTGGTATATTCGTCAGTTGGAGACCACGACCTATGCTCAGAAGGCGGAACTGGCGGAGCAGGCTCTGGCAAGTGGACACGAGGCCCTGCATCTCGCGGAGCAACTGAACAATCCCAGTGCGCTCTCGCTCGCACTTGACGCAGTTGGGTTTATCTACACGGAATACCACAAATATACTCAGGCGCAGCAAATTCAGCTTCGACGGCAACAATTAGAAGGCAAGCTTACAGACCGCGAAGAACTGTATGACCTCTACATCTCGCTCGGCAAAATCCATACGGAGGTCGCGGAGTACGCTACCGCGCTCATGTGGTTCGGGCGGGCGTGGAACAACGCGCAAACGATGGAAAGTCCCTCTTTGTTGCTCACAAGTATGGCATGGCGTATGTGGACATGGCTTCAATGGGATCGGTGGCAGGAGGCGCACCAGGTCGCGCTCGATATTCTGCGTTTGATTGAGCAGTATCAACAGGATGAGAAACGCCAACTCTGGGCATTGGAGACGCTGTCGATGATTGAGTATCGACTAGGCAACCAGGAGCAGGGCGACTTGTACTCGCGCCAGTATAAGCGACTCATTGACCAGCAGATCGAGCGCATACATGGTGAGTCACTGCTGGCTTCGTCGACACGGATGCGTGACGTATACCTTGCACGCGAAGACTGGGAGCGTGCCACCATCGAATACAAAGAAAAGCTCAAAAGTAGTGAACCGCTTCCTTCGCCGGAGGTGTTGACGCGGCTCGCGGAACTGATGATCACTACGGGCGAGGATAGCAAGACGCAGGAGGCTATCTGTAACCGTGCGCTCTCCATAGCGGAAGAGTCGGGCGCGTGCAAGAGTCTCGCCCTTGCGTTTCGGGCCAGAGGGCGTATGTATACGGCGCGGCAACAGTGGTCGCAGGCCATAGATGACCTCTGTCAGGCGTTGCAACGCTGTGAAGCACTCGATATCCCCTGGGAGCGTGGCATCACGCTGTACCATATTGGAATGCTCTACAAGCAACGCGCAGCGACCTTTGATAGCCCCCTCCCCAACACACAGAGCATCGATCTGGGGCGTGCGCGTTACCACTTTGAGCAAGCTCTTGGCTTCTTTCAGGCAATGGGTGCGCTCCCCAGCATAGAGCGGGTGCAGTTAGCGATGATAGCCGAAGTGACAGGGATAGCGCGTTAATGATTCATCTCCCATAGTGACGATGCTTGCCAGAGCTGCGTGGAATCCCAGATATGGCCTATGTCCGGTGGAGATATAGAAATATGGATTTGCGCGAGGTTGACATTCGCAGCTTGTAAACGTGCACGCATCCCGTTCAACGCAAGCGCGGGCGTGTTATTGGTTTTGCTGATATGCGCGAGCCAGAGCCAACGTAGGGCATCAGGCCGCCAGATACGTAGCACCGCGTCGGCGGCCTGCTCGTTGGAAAGGTGTCCGGTTGTACTGAGAATACGCCGTTTGAGATGTTGTGGATAGGGGCCGCGCAACAAACGCTCTTTCTCGTGGTTGGACTCTAGAATGAGCAGGTCGGCATGTTGCATTACATCGAGCATCGCCTGTGTCACCTCTCCGCTATCAGTCACGATACAGACGCGGCATCCTCCCGCGGTGAGCAGATAGCCACAGGGGGCGATGGCATCATGCGAAATGGGAAATGAAGTGATGTTGATGTCGCCAAGCTGTATCTGTGAACCAACAGGGAATACATGCGTATTCATTGTACTGTGCGGTAAAAGTGGTGTGATTTCGGGGGAAATTTGTAGTGGTAAGGGCATTGAATCGGTGCGACGCAAACCGGATGAGAGGCTTGCTTGTACCGCTCCAAATGTGCGTGGATCAGCAATAACGGGTACACCGTACTTCTTTGTTAGACTCGCGAGACCAATGGTGTGATCGCTGTGCTCGTGGGTCAGGAGTACGCCTTGCAATTGTGTGGGCGCGACCTCTACTTTACGTAAGCGGTCTAGCAGCACCCGACCCGTCAACCCTGCGTCTACTAACAACTTTGTGCGTCCCTGGGGGCCTGCCTCTACAAGTAGAGCGTTCCCGCTACTGCCACTGCCTAATGATACTACTCGCATACTTGTGTTTCCCGTAGTTGAAGTAACGTCTGTGCGTTCTTACCCAGCACCATTGCCAGCGTTTCCGCATCGATGCCCGACTGCTGAATATGCGTAATTACACGCTGTTGTGACAGCAACCCGTAGTCGCTCGCGAACAAAATACGCTCTGCTCCCACCATGTGGCTAGCGGCAGCAAAAATCGTGTCACGGTAGAGGTATAGTGTTGCAGCCGTATCATACCATACATTGGCAGTGATGCGCTGTATCTCTGGCATCAAGCTATAGAAAGGCAGGCCACCGCCCCAGTGTGCCGCGATAAACAACACATCGGGAAAAGCTGTCAGAAACGCCACAACGTCCTGTAGCGAAACGTTCCCCTTACCTGCATATGTATGACCAATAGGCTCACTACAATGTGAGAGTACAAGCAGGCGATGGTGTCGAACAATCTCCATAAGTGGAGTGAGCAGCGCGGTATCAGACAGTGTGTAGTCCTGTCCATGCGGCATCAGCTCGCCCAAGCCAATCATGCCCTGTTGAGCGCATCGCTCTAGCTCACGAGCCGCTCGTACACCCGCCGTTGGTTGAATAGCCGCCAACCCGCGTAGACGCTCAGGGTAGCGACGTACAGCATCAAGCACATAACTGTTCGTCTCCTCAATCAAGTCTGGATGCGTCCAACCAAAAGAACATGTCAGCGACAAGGCTACATTTGAGCGGTCCATCTCCGCAATCAAATCCTCTGCCGTCGCCAGTCGTGCATGTGGATTACTATAGAGTTTGGCAAACCACGCATCACGGGCGCAGTAACGCTCGCGCTGATTACAAATATCTGGGGGGAAAATATGTGTATGAACATCGATAATCATACTACTGTTTTTTCCTTCTTGCAAAAAGATAAACAAAAAGAGTTCGTACCATTTTATGATAAACGAACTCTTTTGTCATTATCCTGTTATGCATCTGTTTTACTGAAGAGAGAATACTATCTAGGACCTCAATTTTGCCGAACGCCCTGTTTCCACTTCAGCCCTGTCTGTCGGCATGGGTCGAACCAGAGACTCGCGCTCACTCACTCACCATCTCAAGATACACCAGCATGTTGAAAGAAGCCGTTC
>JBBQVS010000004.1:0-113087 GCA_038211295.1 Ktedonobacterales bacterium
GCAGACAGGAACCTCCAGGACATGCAGCCTGTGAAACGCTTCTGGACAGTCCCGCCTCTGCGACTGTACCTGTCGGTACAGCCCGTAAGCGGTCTGGTGGAAAGAAGAATTCCCCTGCTTTCTAAGCGGGGAAGTGTCAAAAATTGAAGAGTCCTATAAGGAAGGTCAGCTTTATTCAGTGCTTGTTAATAAGCATGAACGAAATCCTAAAATAAGAGCAGCCGCAGTAAAAATACATGGTACAATTTGTCAAACTTGTGGTTTTTCGTTCGCTGAAATATATGGGATACACGGAGAAACCTTTATCGAAGTACACCATCTCTACCCAGTTTCAGAGTATAAAAATGAGGTACATGTAAGCCCATCAAAAGATATGGCCGTTCTTTGCTCTAATTGCCACCGAATGATCCATAGAAACCCAGAGAAACCTCTTAGCTTAGAAGAGCTTCGACAAATTATAGCTTCCAATCGCAAGCCATTAGAGGAGTTCTAAACAACACTTAAGATATCACGCCACATACCAGTCATAGCTCCAGACTTTCTTTTACCTCATTTTTGATAGCAAAGACAATATCATCTTGTACGTCTTAATCATACGAGGAAGACAAAGTGAAAGAAAATGAGCATAAAAAGGCTTTCATTATTATCAGATGTGCTCTTCTCAGCCTATCTTCTAGTACTACCTGTATACTACAAATCTTTGGCCTTAATAAATAATCAGTATTTAGCCGTTGAGAACCAAAACACTAACAAAATATATATTTTCATTAACATTCTCTTATTATCTCCCAAAAAAATCACAACGAGAAGGATTATTTGGCTATATAGTGACTTTTTCTATTCTTCACACGTACATATAACCGGCATGTATTAATTTATGATATAATCGGTTGGCTTTACTTCTCACCAAAGAGATGAGCAAAAAATCTGGGCGTGAAAGTAGGAACATATTGTGCCTAATTTAGCTTCACAAGAACAACTTGAAGGTTTAGAAGATCATCCGAACCGCCTACAAAAGGATAAGAACATTAAACATACAGGGATGATAAAGCATCAAAAGGATATCCCTATACTTTCTTTTTTTGCTGGTGCAGGCTTTCTTGATATTGGGTTTTTACAAGCAGGGTTTGATGTTATTTGGCGTAACGAATACAACTTATCTTTCATAAGAGGTTTTGAGTTTGCTACCTCTCATATGCAAGACTTCAAAAGTAATGGCAAAGTCCAGAACACACAATCTGTTGTTAATTTGAGTGCTGATCAGATAGCACGAGAGGCTTTTCATAATCTTCCGAAGCCTGAAATATTTGGTATGATAGGTGGTCCGCCTTGTCCCGATTTTTCTATTGGTGGTAAAAATCTGGGCGGAGAGGGAAATCATGGAAAACTTTCTCAGGTATATGTTGACCTCATTATTGATTTACAGCCAACCTTTTTTCTTTTCGAAAATGTACCAGGTCTACTTCGTACCAAGAAGCACAGAAAATTTTTAGATAAATTAATGATGCAGCTGTCTGAGCATTACTTTATTGAGTTTCAAGTCTTGAATGCTCTTGAATATGGAGTTCCACAAGATAGAAAACGTTTGTTTCTTGTTGGCTTCCTTAAAAAATGGGGTTTACAAAATATTGACGTTCCTCCTGTCACAGGATGTTGCGAACAGAAAATATTCTCACCGTCTAATCAAGAATATTGGAATAGTATAAATATGCTGGAGAGACAATGGTTTTCTTGGCCTGTTCCTCTTTATAAAGATGCGAAAACACACTTTCCCTGGCCTAAGCAATCTCCATTTGGTGAATATTTTGAGAAGCCAGAGGGAATTCCAGAAGAGCTGATGATTGGTTCCTTTGTGTCAAACTTAAATGAATTATCTATGCTACCAAATGGTCTTGAAGGTTTTTCTCCTAGAAGTTGCAAGTTTAGTACAGTTTTAGAGGGTGATGTCTCTCATAAAAGTTTCAAGAGACTTCACCGTTGGCGCTACAGCCCCGCAGCAGCCTATGGTAATAATGAAGTTCATCTTCATCCTACTGAACCCCGACGACTTACAGTACGAGAAGCTCTTAGAATACAAACGGTTCCTGACTCATACATATTTCCTGAAAATCTTGCGCTATCACACAAATTTAAAATGATTGGGAATGGTGTACCAGTTAGATTAGCTCACGCAATTGCAGAAGCACTGGCAAAGTTTGTAGCTTACTCATAGAAATTGCTGAACAGTGAATATCTGTTACTAATATTTGTGAAAAACACGTTCAAGTGTGTCGAGGCCATTGACAGGTAGAGATAGTATAGATTATACTATCTCTACCTACATTTCGTACTATTGGTTTTGAATACTATAGATACAAACAAATATTTGTATAAATGTCTTTCTTGTGTAGTTCCATTGTTTAAATAAAGTGAAACAGGGAGACGTAGTGCTAATCAATAGAGTTTTTTACATGAACGACGGGAAGTGGAAAACCTTACCGTTATGGGGTCAGCTTCTTTTCGACCTAGGCTACTCTCTTGGAAGCTTAAATAGTTCAGAAAACTGTATAGTCGTAGGTATTGCACTTCCAACACGGGCATATGCAGCATCTTTAACAGCCATGGGCGTAGTAGCCGGAAGATTATCCCTTTTCATTAATAGTAATGATGTTCTTACACGTTTTCAACAGCTTGCCTCATTAACAATTGGTACATCACTCATTTATCGTAAACCAGATAAAGTGGTTAAAGGTATTTTTGAGGGTATCGAAGAAGATAAAGGATGTTCAGGAATCCGATTACGTGCTGGAAGTCAATGCTATATTCTACCACCATCACTTGCTTTACAAGTGGAAATTCCAACAAAAGAATTTACATCACCTCCTAAGCGATCCGATAGACGGACGAGTAATGAAGTATCGCCATTTCTTTCACTTTTTCTTGGCAAAGAAGTAGCAAAAGCCGTCACATTACAATCCAAAATTGATTGTGTAATGATTGGCTCCCTCGGGCGCCTTAAAGAAGAAGTAAATGAAACGCAGTTCGCGGTAAAAGATAGTAGTGGTACATTTATTTCTGGAACCTTTCAAGATGTTATAAGAGTACGAAGGTTTTCTTCACACGAAGCGTATAGGTCAGATATCTATCATGTTCATAGCAACGAAAATGTAGGAAGCTATCAAGAAACACCCTTAGTTGCTATTTTTGATGGGGCTACAAGTTTTTTAAAATCTCGCGAGATGTGGCAGAACTCTCACCATATTGCTTTGTTTGATCAAACAGAAACAGAATTTGATGCAGGAGTCCAAGCATTCAACGAAGGCTTTACTAAAAATCGTCTTGATGGTTTAGACCTTAATAAACCAGTAAAAGTTCCTATAAAACTTCCAATTTCGATTTATCAGGAGAGGCGAAAGTGAAGCATATCTCGATGGCTGTAGCAGACAAACTCTACACATGTGCAACTTCTGGTTCTGTCCATAAGCACAAGGTTTATCATACAGCGTTTAATGAATTTTGCACTATGATAAATAAACTGGAACATGTCTTAGAAGAAGACACTCAAGATGATTATTGGCAGAACTTGCTACGAGAATTAAAACGCTATCGCTTTTTACTTAATACATCTCCGCTTCCTTTGAATTCATATACAACAAGTTTACTTTCATACGTGGAAGACAGTCTTAAAAAGTGTCACTATTCTTTTCCTAAATCTTCTCATTTAGTACAAGAGGTGTTCAACAAACTTTTCATCCTTTCAGGTTTACAAGACAATCCTCTTCTTGAAGCTATTATTGGTCTTGTATCTGAGCAGGGTCATACTGCACTTCTTATAAAAGAACCCTCATTACTTCCTATTGTCGAGACAGAATTGGGAAAATACCCAACTCTTAGACACATAGAGCTAGTAAATATACATCAATTGAGAGGCGCACAGCATTACCAAAGTTTATTTGTTGTTGGTCATAGTCGTTTGTATCCAGAGTATGTACTGAACTCCCCACGAGCCATAGACATTCATCTTATTCGCTATAGTTGGCTTTCAGACATTTGGAAACCTAAGTCTATATTTTTACAGCTTTACATGCAATCAAATGGCATTAATGATAAGGTGGCAGAAGATGTACGCACACAATACGAGGGTCAGCAATTGCATTCATATAAAGATATAGAAACTGATATTTTCTTTGAAATAAATTGGGATCATGTTACTAAAAAGATAGTAACACAGGTACAAGAAGATACCAATCAGGAACAAATACTGGCTAGATTGTATCTTCTTGCGAACGAACAATCTGTTTTTCTGGACTCAAACGGAAGCACAAAGGGATATGTCCTTGATTTGGAAGGAGATGAGGATGAAGATGAAGAACTACATCAGGTCAAACATATAGAGCTTTCTAAAGTTCGACCTGGCATGTTCTTAATACTTAGAACAGAGGGCGGGGGTGAATATATTATTCCGATTGCAGATAAAATACTGGGGGAAAAAGCGGTACAATTAAGAGCAAAACAAGAACATTGGAAGATACTTCTTAGGGAAGCTGTTTTGAAACGTGGGATCACTGACGTAAGTATAGAACTCCTTTATGAAGACGCCAATCGAGCTAACGAAATTAATGTACGAAATTGGATGTCAAATAAGACTATTCGCCCTCAAGACGACAAAGATTTTAGGGCGATCTTGGGATTGGTCGGTTTACAAGACAAAGAGCAGGAGTATTTGAATGCAGCTGAGCAAATTGAAAGTGCTCATAGAAAGGCTGGTTTCTATATTCGAGATCAACTACTTAAACGGGTTGTAGATGCAGACATTCAAGAACTCCACAAAAAAGGATTTCTTGATTTTGAACTGCCTGCGTCAGGTGGTGGAGATGGTGGAAGTCTTACAGCACTTCGGATAGAACATATCTCACTTGAAGTATTCAGTGTGCCAGTATCACGCTTAGGACATCTAATTAAGATAAAGGATAAGTAATGGCGAGAATGATTCCTCCATCGCCTCATATTAACACAAGTAGTGAAGGTGAATTTGAAATCTTCTCTAAGTTGCGCGATGATCCAGTAACTCTTGATTGGATTATTCTTCATTCATTAGATGTCGCTAATCATAAGAAGCAAATTTCTGGGGAAATTGATTTTGTCGTGATTGTCCCTTCTAAAGGTGTGCTTTGTGTCGAAGTGAAGGCTTGTCATACATTAAGGAGAGACGACGGTCAGTGGTATTATGGGAGTAATGCCCGCCCTGATGCGCGAGGCCCTTTTAAACAAGCATCTCAAGCTATGCATAATATCCGCCAGAAACTTGCTGCACGTTATCCTTCCTTATCCCATGTCCTCTTCTGGTCGGCGGTGATCTTCCCATATGTTCCCTTCAATACACAATCGGAGGAATGGCACCTTTGGCAGGTTATTGATAGCAAATTGTTTGCCGTACACTCTCTAGGAAAGCTTCTTGAAAACGTTTTAGAGCAAGCCCGTACCTTTATTAGGTCGAAGCCAAATACCTCATGGTTTGCCCTAGGAAAAGGTGAACCTGACCATTCACAGTGCCTAGTGATTTTAGATGCACTACGCCCTGATTTCGAGTTTTTTGAAAGTCCAAAAGCACGAATGCTTCGGCAGAATATGGAAATCAAACATTTCACAAAAGAGCAGTTTATAGCCCTCGATGCGATGGAAATAAATCCTCGCGTTCTATTTAGTGGCCCAGCTGGTACAGGAAAAACGATGCTTGCCATTGAAACAGCTAGAAGAGGTTATGAAACTGGGCGTAAGATACTTTTTCTCTGTTACAATCGCTTACTAGGTAAGTGGTTAGAACAGCAAACGGCAGAACTACGATCTCTTGTTACTTGTAGAACCCTACATAGTCATATGCTCATCGTCTCTGAGCTAACTGCTAATGATAAAATTAGGGACTTTTGGCAAGAGAGACTTCCACTCATAGCGACAGACAAGCTTTTGGATATGGAATCAGAAAAATATATCTTTGACGAGATTATTGTTGACGAAGCGCAAGATATACTACGAGATACATATCTAGATTTCCTCGATCTCAGCCTTAAAGGAGGTCTCTCTTCTGGTCTCTGGAGGCTCTTCGGTGATTTCGAGAAACAGGCAATCTATAGTTCAGCAAACGTTCCCCTTAAACAGTTTCAGAAAGTGCACGCTCCTCAAGTTCCTATTTACTTATTACGTACTAACTGTAGAAACACTCCAAGAATAGCTGAACTGGTTCACTTGTTAGGAGGTCTACAACCTCGTTACACAAGTATTTTGCGTCCAGATAACAGAATAGAACCTGAGTTGAAGTATTATACCAGCCAAGAGCAGCAACAACACTTGCTAATAGATGTTCTAGAAAAGCTGTATGCTGATGGATATTCAGGTCATGAAATAGTCATTCTTTCTCCTAAAGCTGGGAACACAGGTGTAGCAGGTACCGTGAGTGATGTTCCATGGAAAGACAGGCTAAAACCTATTGATTTTGTTGGTCGCGGTCAAATAGGTTATAGCTCCATTCATGCCTTTAAAGGTATGGAGGCACCCATCATCATTGTTACTGATATAGACAAGATTGATGACGACACTTCAATAGCACTATTTTATACTGCTGTAACACGTGCGCTTCACAAACTTTTAATTTTCATGCATGAGAATGTGAAGAAAGACATTGGCAATTTGTTAAATTTGCCTACCTAAATGGATAGAGGAGTTAGAAACGTGCCTGATTATGTTGAAGGTAGAGATAGTATTTTAAAAGCTCTCAAGGAAGAACTTGTTGGACCATCGCCACAAGGTAAAGAAATAGACTGTACTCAACCGATATATTTTGATGACACAAAACTATCTTTTGGGCCTTGGCGTCAGCAAGGAGGATTGGGGGAAGAAATTCTTTTACGTGATTCACCTTGTAAACGTTATGGGGTAGGAGTTCTCTATCCTATAAAAACATCTACTGAGGAGACTCTACAAGATGCAATGGTGAAGGCGTTCACAAACAGTAGCGAAGAACAGAATGAAATTGCATCATTAGAAACTTCTATTGTTGGTTCTTCACAGCAGACAATTGAGAAGATCGAAGAAAGAATAGAACAGAGAGCGGGTAAAGTTAAAAGGGAACTTGATACCAACGATTTTGATCTCTCACTTGCAAATACCTTTAGACCGAGTAGTATGGGTGTTAGTTTTCTTACCGAGTTTTCAGATGATGCAATGTTGATCATCGAAGTCACAGGAGGTCGCTATCGAAAACATAAAATACAAGTTCAAGGACAGGAACGAGTTTGGTGGCTTCGTTCTCGCGTCTTAATACGTTCTGAATGTGATGCAGATACCATTTGTTCAAATGGTGAATCAAAAATTATAGCTTCCCCTGTTGCAGTAGAGAATCTTGATGAATTGCAGTTAAGGATAGAAATATTTTCACGCCCATACCCGACTAGGCAGAGGCGTCTCATTACTGTGTGTCTCGTTAATCGTAAAGAAGCATCCTCCCAAACCGACCAATACTGCCTCTTCCAGTCATTTTTCAAGGTATCTATTGTTTCACAAGAAGGTAAAAGGCATATTTACCCTTATCCAGGACCAACAGAAAACGCTAGGAGCGAAGACAATATGCAAAAGATACTGCCAGCGGAGGAAGAAGAACAATCACTAGCACTCTTATACCGGAAAGCAAAAACATTTGCTGTTGGGCACGGATGTGCCGCTAACTGGGAGTCTGTAGAAGGAACTTGGCAAGGTCAATTTATTGATGAGAGTCGAAAATTAGAAGGTGTATCTGAAGTGGTTGAAAAGGTCAGGTGGATAAGCGCAGAAAGTTTCCCTTCTATAGAGATACCTAGTATTACGCCTGATGTAAAGCGCAGAGATGGTACAACAGTCGAAGTTGAAATGGCACCGCTAGCAGGTCTAGTACCAAACAACGATGGCTTTGCAGCATTAGCAGAAGTCGTTTCCTTATATGAAGAATGGATAGAGAAAAGGACGCGAGAAATTGTCTTTCTTGATCCTAGATACCGTACAGCAGCACAAAAACATATGAGGGAATGTAGAGATTGTGTTGTACGTATGTGGGAGGGACTTAGATATCTACGAGCAAATCCCAAAGCATTACAAGCCTTCGAATTTGCTAACTATGCTATTCTCCTTCAACAAATGCGTGCTGGACGAGACCCCCGTAAAATTCTGTATGACGCTAAAACTGCAAGATTCAATTTTTCGGTGGGTTATCCAAATCCAGACCCTCTACAAGCTAAAGAAGGACGTGGAAGATGGAGAGCGTTCCAGATAGCCTTTTTACTCATGTCGGTCCAGTCAACTGGAGAACATACAGATGCTAATCGAGAGACAGTAGAACTTATCTGGTTTCCTACAGGCGGAGGGAAAACAGAAGCGTACTTTGGCCTCGCAGCTTTTGCTATGTTCATGCGTCGTCTCGAAAATAAAGATGATGCAGGAGTCCAGGTACTCATGCGCTATACATTACGCCTACTCACTGCACAGCAGTTTCAAAGAGCTTCTGGCCTTCTATGTGCTATGGAATACTTGCGACGAAGGAATATAAACAAATTAGGTCAACAAGAGTTCTCGATAGGCATCTGGTTAGGAGCGTCTACGACACCAAATACACGGCAGGATGCAATACAAACTTTTAATGGACTTCTTAAAGGCGATCGCTTTATCGAGAATAAGTTCATTTTGAGTAGGTGCCCTTGGTGTCGCGCCCAACTTGGGCCAATTCCCTACTCGAAAAAGCTTTCAAACTCAAATCTAAGAGTTGTCGGGTATGAGAGGCAGGGCAATACAGTCGTTTTTAAGTGTCCAGATAGCAACTGCGAGTTCACAAACGGACTCCCGATTTATGTAATCGATGAAGACATCTATGATAAGCGTCCTTCGATGCTTATAGGAACCGTAGACAAATTTGCGCTACTTGCATGGAAACCAGAGGTAAGAAGCATCTTCGGTATTGATCGAGATGGAATACGGCAGAGTCCTCCGCCTAGCCTTATCATACAGGATGAGCTACATTTAATTTCTGGTCCATTAGGCTCAATGGTTGGCTTGTACGAAACCATCGTTGAAGAACTTTGCACTGATCGGCGAAAAGAAAAACCAATCACTCCCAAGATCGTGAGTTCTACAGCGACTATTCGTCGCTATGTCGATCAAATTAAAAAGCTTTACGCACGTGACAAGGTAGCACTATTCCCACCTCCTGGTCTAAGTGCAGATGATTCTTTTTTTGCTCGTTATGCAACTGACCGGGCAGGGAAGTTAGAGCGAGGGCGTATGTATGTTGGTATACATGCACCCGGTCTGGGTTCATTACAAACAGCACAGGTACGATCCTTCACATCATTGCTTCAAGCTCCTCTTTCTCTTCCTGTTACTCAACGCGACCCTTGGTGGACTTTGTTGCTTTTCTTTAACAGTCTTAGAGAGTTGGGTACAACACTTTCATTGTTGCAATCAGACATTCCAGACTACTTCTTTGTTCTTAGGAATAGAATCGGGCTTGACTCGCAACAAGGACGTAATTTTTGGAATGTCTTGGAGTTGACCGGACGTCTGCGAAACGACGAAGTGCCAGAAGCCATTTCTAAACTAGAAGTCGTTTATCAGCAGGAGGAGCGAAAGGAATATGCGGTTGATGTGTGTCTTGCTTCTAACATTATTGAGGTAGGTATTGATATTGATCGTCTTTCCCTCATGGCAGTTGTAGGCCAGCCTAAGACAACTTCTCAATATATTCAGGTAACGGGCCGTGTTGGACGGCGATGGTCAGAGCGGCCTGGGATGGTAGTGACAATATATGGTGCCTCGAAACCTAGAGATCGTTCGCACTTTGAAAAATTCCGCAGTTATCACGAACGTCTTTATGCTCAAGTTGAACCAACCAGTGTTACACCATTTTCTCCACCAGTATTAGATAGAGCACTCCATGCTATTATGGTCTCCTATGTGCTTCAGCTAGGAGACCGCAACACTGCACGGAGTCCATATCCTTATCCTGATAAATTGATTGATCAGTTGAGGAAGATCATACTTCCACGCGTAGAGGCTGTTGACAAGAATGAGCTTCAGAATTTTGAAAGAGTCTTTAAAAAAAGGGCAGAAGAATGGCGGTCATGGCAGCGTAATGTATGGGAAGACCGTTCAGGGGATAACTTGCCGTTGCTGAGATATGCTGGCTCGTATGCAAGTCCTGAAAAGGCACGATTATCTTGGGCAACACCTTCGTCCATGAGAGATGTAGATGCACAATGTGAAGCTATAGTGACAAGTTTATATGCAATGCAAGGAGATATAGAAAGTGACGAGTAATCCAATTAGACGAGCGCAGCTAATTATTCCCTTTGGGGTCGGTGCAATGATGGTTGTTCAGGATGGAACCTCATTGATATCTGGAGGACTTGATCACTGGTATGAACACGAAGATGGCATAAAAGACTCACAGAGCATCAATGACAAAGAGTTTCGAGTGGAGGAGTGGCGTCTGCAACAACTTCTCGATGTCGATCATTTTCGCTTACCTCCTGACTTTAGAGATGTGAGGGAAGCTGTTCCCAATAAATGGCTTAAGGTGCCTTTCTTGAGGTTTCCCCAATGGCACTTTTGCACTAGTTGCAAAATACTCTCACAGCAACCTCTCACAGTGAGAGGAAAAATCAAATGCCTTGAATGTGAGGAAAAGAAGAGAAAAAGATATTTAGCGCAAGTACCTTTCGTGGCAATGTGTGACAGGGGACATATACAAGACTTTCCATGGAGAGAATGGGTTCATCGGTCAATTCACCCATTATGCCAGGATACAATGCGTATAGTTGCAACTGGTGGATCTTCTCTGGGAGATCAAAAGGTAAAGTGCAAATGCGGTATGGAAAGATCTCTTGCTCAAATTACCCAAGCTGAACAACTGAGTAAGAATTTAGATAAAGATGGTAGAGAATACTCTTGCGAAGGAAAAAGGCCATGGCTTGGTATAGAAAGAAGTTCTTCATGCAGTGGCTCGCTACGAGGATCTCTACGCAGTGCCTCTAATCTCTATTATGCGGATGTTAGAAGTGCTATATACCTCCCTCGTGGTAACAGTAGCGTACCATCAGAACTTGTCTCTCTTCTTGAGGTGCCACCACTTTCTAGCTTAGTTAACCTGCTTTCTAGTATGGGCAAAGAGACCACTCCACAAATTCTGCGAAGCCAGCAAGCACAATTATTGCAACGCTTTTCAGATGCAGCAGTTAGAGGTGCTATTCAGATCACTGTGTCTCGTTCTGCAGTAGGTACTGATTTGCCTACCTCAAAGGTATTGAGCGACGATCAAGAAACGGCTTTTAGGCGAGAAGAATTTGACGTACTACTTCAACCTCGTGAAGAGGAACTTCTTGTTATTAGAGCTTCAAATGTATGCGAGTATGACCTTTCATTTAGCAAATACTTCTCTCGTATAATGCTTGTCAGTAAACTCAGGGAAACACGTGCTCTAGCTGGCTTTACCCGTGTTCTTCCCGAAAATGAACTACTTTCTCTCGAGGAACGCAAAGCAATGTTACGGTTATCGCCGCCTAAAGGAGATGATAATTGGATACCTGCATATGTAGTTTATGGAGAGGGAATTTTTCTTGAGTTGAACGAGCAATGGTTGCAAACATGGGAGCAACGTGAAGACGTAATCCAAAGAGTGTTACCGCTTGTAGAACGTTATGAGCAGCTAGAGCAGAGCAAAAAAATACGAAAGAAGCGTATTGGCCCTCGTTTTATTCTCCTCCATACGCTATCCCACCTTATCATGAATCGCATGACGTTCGAATGTGGATATAGTTCAGCAGCCCTAAGAGAGCGTCTATACGTATCCAAAGATTTGAAATCACCAATGGCTGGTCTCCTTATATACACTGCTGCAGGTGACTCCGAAGGAACAATGGGCGGGCTAGTCCGTATGGGGAAGCCAGGTAATCTTGAACCCGTGGTACAAAAGGCGCTAGTTGAGGCACGTTGGTGTTCTTCTGATCCTGTTTGTATGGAAATGGGAGTACGAGGAGGGCAAGGGCCGGAGTCTTGCAACTTAGCAGCTTGTCACAACTGTTCTTTAGTACCAGAAACCACTTGCGAAGAGTTCAACCGTTTTCTGGATAGGGCTGTTGTGGTAGGAAAAGTTGATAATCGGCAACTAGGATACTTCAATTTGGACAAACCTTAGAAGTTAAGGGTGCTCAAATAGCCTTTTAATTTAAGGAGAGAAGATAAACTTTTACTTTGTTACAATACTAGCTGAACTGACCTTAAAAATACAACTAATAATCTTTGACATATGTAATGTGACCGTGTGACTGGACAATCAGCGAAGTGAGTAGGTATGATTGTCCGAAGAAGAGAGGAGCACTACCATGACCAAGAGCAAACAGCGTACATTTACAGCGGAGTTTAAAGCGCAAGTGGTGTTGGAAGTGATCAGCGGGTCAAAACGTTTTCTGAAGCCTGTCGGCAATATGAACTGAGCGAGCAAACCATGAGCTACTGGAAGCAGAAATTTGTCCAATACGCGGCGGTGATCTTTGAGCATTCTGATCACAACGACCAAGAACAGCAGCGTGTGGCCGAACTTGAGCGGGCCATCGGCAAGCTCACGGTCGAATTGGAAATCGCAAAAAAAGCCTCAAGTCTCTTGAGCTCGCTACAGAGCAGAAGCGAGTCCTGGCGGTGAACTTGGAAGAAGACAAGACTATCGGGTGAGCCAAATCTGTCGAGTTTTAGAACTACCCCGAAGTAGTTACTATTATCAGACCGAGACAGACACGCAACAGCGCAACCAGCTCGAGGCAGTCTTGCAACGACTCGCCGCACAGTGACCCAGGTATAGCCATCGTCGCTTGACGGTTCACCTGCATTGGGGAAGTTACCATATCAACGGTATGCGTAGGCTGACGGCACATTTGGGGTTAACCAGGCATGCTAACCATATGATCAACAGCCAGCACGGTTGTGGACGCTTTTCCAATCTGGTCGAGCACCTGGTTGTAAAGCGACTAGATCAGGTGTGGATAGCCGATGTGACGTACATTCGCTTGCAGCGGGAGTTTGTTTATCTAGCTGCCTTAATGGATGTCTTTATACGCACCTTGAGGTCGGAATGACGGCCTCTCGCTTGCGGGATGAAACTGCTATGTCCTGTTTGCTTGCGAACAGCATAAACACTATCGGAAAGACGGCTCTCTCGAATACAAGATTGAAAGATAGATTAAAACAACGCCTTCACCTTGACAGAAGAGATAGAGAAGGGTTGCTACACTGTAGCAATGAATGTAGCAACCCTCACGAATGATAACGGAACATAGCAATCAGGGACAGTGGCACGCGCTTGAAAATAAGCGTAAACAGTTGATAGAGGATAGTAAAAAACGGTCAAGGTCTACTCTGTCTCTTGGCACTCACTTTCTCCTCTACCCTATATAAAGCCAAGCTACAAGCCACTTTGTACAGGGTATATTTTTGCTATTTTTAGACTAGTGGAGACGGGCAACCTGAAGCATGACAGGGGCAAGCCCTGTCACTACTATACTACGTGTGGAGCCGCTAGCGCGGCTTGCCCACGCCATGCCTCTAATCAACTTCGCGGATACGCCTTACACCATATTTCACCACTTGAAGCTCTTTTTTGTAAGACTAACCCGCGAGCATGTAAATGAAATCGTATTCGGAACCGAGCGGATTGCCACGTGCGTGTAACTTCATTTGCCCACGTGCCGTTTGATAAGAGCCTGTACCACCCGTGATGGCGAGCAGAGAGTCAGCACCACTATCGTAAAATGGGCCTTCAACGGTGATCTGACCTGCGGGCAGAAAGATTGTCCAGAAGCACTCCCACACCTTGCCTACAACGGTGCGTACACAGTTTCCGTTGTCCTCACCTACCTGCTTCTTATTCGCGGCATCGAAAATAGGGTTATGAAAGACAAGCTGGTTGCCCAGCGCATCCTTCGCGGGAACCTCGGTATCGGTAATCGCGTGTTCGACAACATGAATGGTACGCTCTGTGTGCGCCTGTACCAGAGAACTGTTGTAGAACACAAATCCCCCCGCCATAAGCACGAGTGCCACCAGTACGACAAGCGGAGTAAAACTGAATTTTTTCTTCATGCTGCATTCCTCCTTGTTGGACACAACGCATTTTTCTCGCGTTCCTACTAAGCACGACAATATTGGCGATATTGTACCACGTTCTGCTACCTTTATCGTGGTTTGCCCTCGCCCTCAGTGCGTTTCCCATACACAGCATCTTACTTCGCGAGATACCAGTCTGTTGTGGTAATCCCGCCGTAGCTGACGGTCTTTTTTACGACTCCGCCGGGTGTGGGGAAGCCAATGATGGGTTTGCCCTGTTCAGCTAGGAGTAGGCTATCGTGCCAGATGGGGGCGGCACCATCGACGCCGGTTACGTTGACCATTGGCGAGTTGTTGTTGTTGCCCGCCCAGACGCCCATTACGTAGTCGCTGGTGTAGCCCACCGTCCAGTTGTCGCGGAAATCGGTAGAGGTTCCCGTCTTCGCGGCGGCAGGTCGGATCGTGCCGGGATTGCCTTGATAGCATTGTTGTTCGGTGCTGCTGTGCAGGTCAAGCGCACTACATTTTCCGAACTCGAAAGTGCGCGAGGCGTTGTCGCTCAGGACGTTTGTTACCATAAAGGCCGTTTGTTTCGAGAGGACGCGCTTCCCCGTTGGCTGCACGTGCAGAATGATATGCCCCTGTACATCCGTTATCGTGTCGATGGCATGAGGAGCGATGCGTACTCCACCGCTCGCGAAGACGCCATACGCGGAAGTTTCATCGAGCAGATGCACGCCGAGACTCCCAAGCACAATCGTGTAGTTTGGCGTACCTTGATACTCGGTGATACCCATAGCCTGCGCTGTGTGAAGCGACTCGTCAACGCCCGTCTTCATTACAAGCTTCACTGCTGGAATGTTGAACGAGTTTTGCAGCGCGTACCGATAGGTAATCAGGCCGTGATAGCGCAGGTCGTAGTTCTGCGGAACATAGGAGGGCAGGCCGCAACACATGGGAACAGACAATGGCCCGTCGTATACCGCCTCACCGGGGCCGATGCCGTTCGCGAACGCAGTGGCGTAGATGAACGGCTTGAACGAGGAACCGGGTTGACGAAAACCCTGTGAAGCTACGTCGAACGCGCCTGTGTTGGGATCATTCGGATTGATGTTGCCCAGTAGCACACGAATATCGCCGTTGTGGTAGTCAATCAAGACCTCGGCGGCATTCGACATATGATGTGCTTGTGCAAGGGCTGCGATATGCTGCTGCGCTATCTTCAATACTTTGTTTTGTAATGGCAGGTCAAGTGTGGTCGAGACGATCAGGCCAGCACGCGAGAGATCGGAAACTTTGACGTGTAACTCTTGCGCTAACTCGTTCAAGGCATAGCGTACAAAATGCGGGGCAAGTCCGTTTTGAACGAGTCCATGATGTAAAAAGTTCGGCTGTTGCGTTTCGAGTAGCGCGGACGCCTGCTCCGCACGAGTGATGTAGCCTTGTGTCCGCAGTTGTTGTAGGACTTCCCGCACGCGTGCCTGCGCCGCCTGAGGATGCAGAAACGGGTCACGCGCAATCGGCGCACTTGGAATACCAGCAAGCATCGCCGCCTGCGCGATATCAAGCTGCGCGGCCGCCGTTGCGTCTGGCGTGTCCTGTAAGTTGAAGTAGGTAAAAGCAGCGGCGTTGGCTCCATACGCCTGTTGACCATAATATGTAGTGTTGAGGTACATCGCGAGTATTTGTTCTTTTGTATACTGCCGCGTGACAGCGGGTGCGAGGATAATTTCTTGAAGTTTGCGAATAATAGTGCTTTGGTTGCCAACAATTGCATTCTTGATGAGTTGCTGAGTAATGGTGCTCCCGCCCGAAACAACGTGTCCACGCGTCAGGTCTGAGAGAGCGGCGCGTACAATGCCTGTAATATCATAGCCGGGATTGCTGTAAAAGTATTGGTCTTCAATAGCGATCTCCGCATGGGCGAGATATGGAGAAATTTTCGCAAGTGGAACCGTCGTCTGTAAGCCCTGATCGGTGGATTGGTAGAGTGTTGTGCCATGCAAGTCATACATTTTCATGCTGTCTTTTGGCAACACATCATAGAGTGTCGTGACCTGTTGCTCATAACGCTGTTGTGTAGCACCGATCACGCTGGTAAGTGTCACCAGTACAGAGGCGAGTACCACAATCACGATCAGCGCACCAAATGCAAGCGGCAACATCGCCCATTTCGTACTCATATCATCGACAGCAGCGTAACGAAGGTTGCTTTGGCGCAAGTTTTTGCGCTTGATATGACGTTTGGTACGCCATCCTACGGGTTTGAGCTGACGATGAGGAACAGCGTAGTACACGCCTCGTTCGGGTCGTTCAGGCTGCTCGTTAAGCCGCTGAGCCGCCGCAGCACGACTATGCACAGGTAACTGAGCCTGTCGTCCCTGCTCTGAAGCACTTATGCTCCCCATTGTAGAATTTTGAGCACCTGCCGCACGCGCTGGCTTCGGTGGTTCTGCTGAATGCTGATCTGTACGCATCTATTCCGCCTCTTTCTAAACAGGCAAGCAAGATGATTACGTCTCTCTTGACTTCCTATTCCCACACCCTTCTAGTATGTACTAACGCTACAAACTTTTTGTGGGTAACGAACCCCTGACCCTCTTTTGAAGCAGGAGAGTACAAGCATCTCTCCCCCAGTGTTCTTTATGATGCGTTACAGTTTTTCGGCGGCACTCTGATGTTGCGCTTCCGGTTGCAACGAGTCTTCATAAACTGAAGGCTTGAGCACACCGATATAGGGGAGATTACGGTAATGTTGTGCGTAGTCGAGACCATAGCCAACGACGAATTTATCGGGGATAGTGAAGCCAGTATAATCGATCTCAACCGCTTTGAGCCGCTCGCGTTCTTTGTCAAGCAGCGTGCATATGCGGAGACTGAGTGGTCTACGTCTGTTGAGTAAGTCCATTAGATAATGAAGTGTGAGGCCGCTATCGATAATATCCTCGATGATAAGCACATGTTTCTGATTAATTGGCCCCTCAAGGTCTTTAACGATACGCACTACGCCGCTCGAATGCGTACTCGCGCCATAGCTCGCCACCGCCATGTAGTCAATTTCTAACGGCAGTTCAATCGCGCGTGAAAGGTCTGCGATAAAGGGAACCGCCCCCTTGAGCGTTCCCAGCAACAATAGATTCTTCCTGCTATAATATTCTGTAATCTGCCTGCCGAGTTCCGCGACCTTTCTGCGTAACTGTTCCTCGGAAATCAGAACTTCCAGTATGTCTTCGTGCATGTATGTTCTCCCGGTTTCATTTCGCTACTGTTTTTATAAGAACGCTTAGCATGTTTGCATTAGGTGCAAACAAACGATGTGTTGTGTGTCGCGGGTGAGCCGTGCGCGTTCATCGACGCAAACGCCCCCAAGCCAGACGGGATACCCCATTGCGTTAAAGAAAAGCGGCAACGTATCGCGCTGTGTACGTGGAATATGCTTATCAATCAGAATATTCTGTACTTTTTTTTGCCGCCTCATGCCAAGCGGTTGCATCGTGTCGCCCGCGCGTCGTGCGCGAAGAGAGAGGTGTGACCCCACCCACACGGCATCGAGATACACACGGTCCGGGGTCGCGGGCAATATTTGCCACACGCCCTGCCAGTTGTCTACCTGTAGCAGTTGTTTCACTTTGTGCGTCGTCTCTGCTGACAGTAGCTCAGCAATGGCAGTCCATGCTGTCCCCTGTAGTGTGACACGCCCCGGAACGTCAAGCATTGCTATATCTGGTATTGTTGGCACACTATCGTTTCGCGCATCTTCTTTCTTTTGTCGCTGAAAAGTAAGCGTGTCACGCGTTTTTGTGACGGTGAGATTGTCGGGCAAGTCAAGCGACACGTCTCTGATGGTGGTTTCGCGTTGCAAAAGCTCTTCTATTAACAGATAATGGCGCAACTCTAAAGGCGATTGGCCCGCGCTAAGTCTGCTTGTGACGCGACGCAACAGGTGGCGTTGGATACTCTGTGAGAGAGTACAAAGGTGCGAGAGCGCGAGCGTACAGCGCGATGCTTCTGCTTCGAGTACCACCTGTTGCCACGCGGTATCAACCTGCGCCTCGATCCAGTTTACGTCAACGTGTAGCACCTCGGCGTTGCGGAGTAGGGTGGCGCGAAAGTCGGCGTTCATCGTTTCAATGAGTGGTAAAAGCTCATGGCGGATACGGTTACGGTAAAAGCGCGTGTCGCTATTGCTTGCGTCCTGCAATGGTATCAGTCGATGCTGCTCACAGTATGCTAGCGTCTCACCATGTGTCACAGCAAGCAATGGGCGTATAATATCTTGCTGGCGTGGCTGTAAACCTACTTGACTGGCGATGCCGCCGCCGCGTATCCAGTGCAGAAGTAGTGTCTCCACTTGATCGTCCTGATGATGCGCGACAGCAATGAGTTGTCCATGTGCCACCTCGCGCAAAAAACGATAGCGAGCGGTACGCGCAGCGTCTTCCAGCGAACGGTGTTCCTGCTGTGCCAGCGCGGGAACGTCGATTGCGCCAATAGTACAGGGGAGACCCCACGCTGAGGCGAGTTGAGAAATATGGAGAGCGTCCTGTTCACTTGCGGTACCGCGAAGTTGATGGTCAAGGTGCGCGACATGGAGGTGTGTGGTGGGATACTGTTTTTGGGGGCCGCAGAGCATGTATAATATATGGAGCAGGCACAGCGAGTCAGCACCCCCCGAAAAGGCAACAATCAGAGGACCACTTGCTGGTAGCAGGGAGTGCTGCTGGATGAAGGCAATAACTTTGTCTCGCATGTTTGCGTCCCAACGTCTCTTATGATACGATAAACATAATTATAGCACCATACCTCGTCTTTTTACAGGGAGACGCTTTTGGAGAATAGACGTTCCCATCGTGGTAACAATCTTAGATGTTCAAGCAGTGGAGGTATGGTGCGGGGATGTAGAAAATGGCACTTCGTAAAGTAATCACAACAGAAAATCCAATTTTGCGTAAGAAGGCAAAGAAGGTTCACCACTTCGACTCTTCGCTGCAACGGCTGGTCGAAGATATGTTCGAGACCATGCACGCGTCTAATGGCGTCGGGCTGGCAGGGCCACAGATAGCGCAGTCAATCCGTGTTCTTGTCGCGGAATACGAAGACCCAGAGGAGGGCGAACATCACAGGGTCACTCTCTTCAACCCGGAGATTGTCAAAACCGAGGGCGAGGAACTTGGGACGGAGGGTTGCCTGAGCATTCCCGGCTATGTTGGCGACAACATCCGCCGTTCCGCCAAGATACTCGTCAAGGGGCAAGATGTCAAAGGCAAGGGTATTCGCGTACATGCTCAGGGCTGGTTCGCGCGTATTCTTCAGCACGAAATCGACCATCTTGATGGTATTCTTTTTCTTGATCGATTGGAACGGGCCGAAGACCTGCGCGAAGTTACCGCCGCCGAAGAGGCCGAGGACGAAGCCGTAGGTATTATAGAGTAGACTTACCGAGATAGAGGAACACAAAAATACAGGGAGACCGCAAGTATCTCCCTGTATTTTTGTGTTCCTCTATCTCGGTAGGATATTCTACACTCAGACATTACATTTTTTGTTGTTTGCGGAGCATAGTTATATGTTGTCTACCGAGGGCGGGGGCGCACCCGACGCACACATAAAAACCTTCCTCGCGGTATTGAAGTTCTTTGACCGAATGGTAGAGATAGCAGATGCCACAACGTGTGGCGTCGGGCTGGCTCGCGGTCTGGCGGTCAAGCTCGAAGAGTTCGCGCAACGACTGTATCATATACTCGAACTCGTGCGAACTGGTGTGCGTTCGTTCTATTCCTGCTAACGTTGGCCCCAGCGCGGGCAACGCACCAGTGACATTGCTTGCTCGCATCTCGCGTCGTGAGCCAAACGAACTCCCATTATTGCTCGCGGTCTCGTCACTCCTAGATTCTGGTATATATTCATTGCTCAAGGCAAAAAGCTCCGTAAAATCGCTATATCTGGGCTGGCACGTAGTAAGCCTCAACCATTATACGCTTTTCAGGTTACAGAACGCAAGCGGTAATATTGCACTAGAGGGGAAGGGCTTCTATTCCTCATCATGCCCGCGCCCAACTTCTTCACTCATTTTTGAGAAGCTCTATTTTGATAGCAGTGCCTATTATACGTTCTATAAAGAAGAAACATTGTGTTATACTTTATATGCTGTGAGGTAATAACATCGCAGAACGTACATACAGAGGCAATCATAAACCTTTTCTCTAACATTGTACCCCCGCAAATAGAATGAGGTGCTACACAATGGGACTTGTAGTGGAACACATCAGCAAATCGTTTGCCCAATTTCACGCTGTGACCGACCTTTCAATGGAAGTGAAAGAAGGCTCCATCTTTGGCTTTCTGGGCGCGAATGGTGCAGGCAAAACGACCACGATGCGTATGATTCTCGATATCCTGCGGCCCGATAGCGGACAGATCACATGGAACAATAAAAATGTAAACGAGATTCCGCGTAACAAGCTTGGCTATCTACCAGAGGAGCGCGGCCTATACCCCAAGATGGAGGTAGAAGACCAGTTGCTCTTCCTCGCACAACTAAACGGTTTATCGAAGCAGGCAGCAAAGACTGAATTGAACGAGTGGCTTGACCGTTTTCAGATCAACGCGAACCGTAAAAAGAAGGTAGAAGAACTCTCGAAAGGCAATCAGCAAAAAGTCCAATTTCTCGCGACCATTCTGCACGACCCCGAAATTCTGATTATGGACGAGCCGTTCAGTGGCCTCGATCCCGTCAACGCCAACGTGCTTAAAGAGGCATTCTTAGAGATGCATCGGCGTGGCAAAACCATCATCTTCTCCACGCACCAGCTAGAGCAGGTTGAGGAGCTGTGTCAGGACGTAGTGATTATCAACAAAGGCCAAAGCGTTGTGCAGGGTAATGTGCAGGAGATCAAACGGCGGCACGGACGCAATGTTATTCGCCTCAAGCTCGACAACGACCCTGAAGCACGTTGGCTCGACACGATGCAAGGTATACGAGTGGACAAGCGGCGACAGGACTATATCGAGATGTATATGGAGTCGGGCTTCAACCCTAACGTTATTGTCGAGACCGCCCTGCGCCACAACGGACAGATTAGCCTATTCGAGTTGGTTGAACCATCGCTCACCGATATATTTATTGCGTCTGTTGGGAGCACCGCACAACCGGATGCGCCAGCCGCTGTTTTAGCGTAGGCTGAGAGAAAGGAACGCACGAGAATGCTCAAAGATAGCACCGTCATACCAGAGGCTCCGGAGCAGCAACACCAAAGCACTGTCATCGCAAGATCGGGCAGTGCCGCCAACCAGAACACGCTCCGCAACATCCGTCTGATTACCGTGCGCGAATACAAGAACCGTGTGATGCAGCGCAGTTTCATCATTGGCACGATTGTCATACTTGTACTTATTATTATTGGAGCGTGTGTCCCCACCATTCTTACCTACTTCGCGTCAAAGTCGAACTCGCAGACAAAGCTAACTATTGTCAATAACGCTGGCTCTATCGCTGGTTTGAGTGGCGACGCGCTTACACAATACATGCAGACAAACCTCAATGGAACACAGAACGCAAGCGTGACATCAGGCCAAAGCACTTCCGGCACACCACGCTTCGCGATTACGACAAGCATGCCCGATAGGGTCAACAGTTTACAGCAACAAGTCAAGAATGGTGCCGTGAATATTCTGCTGGTACTTGATCGGGGTGTAGACCAAAACGTGCGCTATACCTACTACAGCAATTCGACCAGTATAACCGACACGGACGCCGCGCAGGTGCAATCGCTCGCGGCACAATTGAACTTCCTCGATAAATCGTCCCGTCTTGGGCTGACAGCTGCCCAGACAAATAGCCTGTTTGTCGCGCCAACCTTCGCGGTAGTGAACGTGGGGCAAAATCAAGACACGCGTTCAACAGGCACAAGATTAGCGGGCTACATTGTGGCATTCGCGGGCATTGTCCTGATTTTCATGTCGGTGTTTGTGTATGGTATGAGCGTCGCGGTGGGTGTCGCGGAAGAGAAGGGTAGCCGCATCATGGAGATTCTCGTCAACGCAGCTACTCCCTTCCAACTACTAGTAGGAAAAATTGTGGGCATCGGCGCAGCGGGCCTGACGCAAATGACGTGCTTTGTAATTGTGGGCATCGGCGCGTTCCTTCTGCAAGCCCCCCTGTTAACGGCATTGCTGGGTCATGCGTCAAATGGTGGGTTGGGCGTCGATATCGCGAACGTTTCCGTTACGTTACTGCTCATAATGCTGCTCTACTTTGTTCTCGGCTTCTCGCTCTATGCGACACTTTTCGCGGCATTAGGCGCGTTAGTCAAGCGGCAAGACGAGGTACAGAATGCGGTTCAACCGCTCACAATGATCTTCATGGTTGGCTATATCGCCAGTTTTATCGGCATCTCTACGCCTAACGCGCTCTGGGTGCAAATAATGTCGTTCATTCCCTTCTGGTCGCCCACGATGATGCTGATGCGTATTGGCGCGGGCATAGTGCAATGGTGGGAAATTCCGTTGAGCATCGCGATTACGCTTGTGTCAATCTTCTTGTGCGCGTTGCTTGCCGCCCGCATCTACCGCTTCGGCATCTTGCTCTACGGGCAACGGCCCGGCCTACGTCAGGTCTGGCGGCTGGCACGCTCGAAGTAACATGCACATAAATGTATGCAGTGTTAGGCAAGTAACAGGATAGTGAAGTATGATGGGGCAGGGGGACACAGCGAGCGGGGGGGAGCACGAGCAGGACAGAGGAGCGGAGCACGAGCAGGACAGGGGCAAGCCCTGTCACTACTATACACGGACGAGCGCGGCTTCGCCACGCCGCACCACGAGCCACGTAGTGGCGATACCCCATAGTATAGTAGTGACAGGCTTGCCCCTGTCATGCTCGTGTCCTGCCCATGCTTGCCCCTGTCATGTTCCTGCTTGCTCGTGTCATGCCCGTGCTCCGGCTTGCCTCTGTCATGCTTCTCTTGACAAGGGGCGGCCCTACATTGGATACTGAAGATATAACACGCTTTCCTGTTAGGACTGAAACCTGCAAAGGAGCAACCGACATGTTTGATAAAAGCAAGGTTGGTCAGAGTTTTGCCCCGTTCAGCATCGAGGTTGAACGCGCGAAAATTCGCGAATTGGCCCTCGCGATTGGCGATACAAACCCTATTTACCATAGCCGTGAAGCAGCGCAGGCGGCAGGCCACAAAGATATTCCCCTCTATCCCACAGGCCCTACACTCTTCAACTTCTGGGGCAATCGCTACGGTGGGAGCAACCTTTCCAGCGTTGGTATCAATGTCATGCGTATCTTGCATGGCGAGGAAGAATACGAATATCTCGCGCCAATCTACGCCGGTGATACAATTACAGGCACAACCATCATTCTTGACGGCAAAAATCGGCAGGGAAAAGACGGCTCTTCAATGGATATCGTTACCACCGAGACCCGCTACACCAATCAAAATAACCAACCCGTCCTGACCGCACGCACCACTATTGTCGTGCGCGAATAACACAACGTAGTACAGGATGTGATGTATTCTTATTTGAAAGGCAGAGAGAGCCATGACACAGACCGAAACACAAACGCCAAAAGTGCGTTATGCTGACGAGGTGCAGGTGGGCGACAAGCTTCCAAAGCTGGTCAAGAGTCCCGTCACGTTGAATCAGCTTGTGCGCTACTCTGGCGCGTCGGGTGATTTCAACCCACTGCACACGGACCCAAAGGTGGGCGAGATGATTGGCACGGGGGGCGTCATCGCCCACGGTATGCTTGTCATGGGCTTTGTGGGGCAGTTAGTGAGTGAGTATGTCGGCCCCGCCGCGCTCCGCAAGTTCAATGTACGTTTCAAAGGTATGACGCATCTCGACGACATAATCACCTGCACGGGCTTCGTCACCGAGAAGACCGAGGTCGAAGGCGAGACGCGCATCTCTGGCAAGGTGCAGGCCACTGACCAGAATGGCGATCTCAAGGTCGCGGGAACATTTACCGCCGCGCTCCCGAAACGCTAGTGTGTTTTTTGAGATATAACGGCTCAACACTCTTCAGAGGAGAGGCACATACCGCGAGTATGATGACGAGTGGGCGCGTAGGATAGAAAGGCCACCTCCAATGTTGCAAGATATGCTGCTCCATTCGCTCAAAGCATTGTTGCCAGAGGGACAGGTATTTACTGACCGCGCCGCCCTGCTTGTGTATGAGGCGGACGCGGGTATGGATAAGGGCAGTCCACAGGGTATTGTGTTCCCACGCACAGCAGAAGAGGTGGTGCGAATTGTGCGCTGGGCCGCATACCATTCCGTCTCGCTTGTGGCGCGTGGCGCGGGTACAGGGCTATCGGGTGGCGCGGTTGCTGATCGTGGCGGTATTATTGTCGAGTTCGCCAAAATGAATGCCATTCTCGATATCGATGTGGTAGGGCGCAGCATTGTTGCCGAACCCGCCGTTATCAATCTGCTGCTCGATGAACGCGCGAAGGTGCATGGGCTGTACTTTCCACCCGACCCCGCGAGCCAACGCGCCTGCACGATTGGCGGCAATGTCGCAGAAAATTCAGGTGGGCCACATTGCTTCAAATATGGCGTTACCACGAACTATGTCACGGGTCTCGATGTTGTACTCGCGAACGGGCAACGGGTGCGTGTCGGTGGGCGTGCGCTAGACTACCCTGAATATGATCTGTGCGGTCTTATCACGGGTAGCGAAGGAATGCTCGCGCTTATCACTACGATTTACGCACGCCTATTGCGTAACCCACCCGCCGTCACCACGCTGCTGGCAATCTTCGAGAGCGTGGAACAGGCGGCGGACGCGGTTTCAGCGATTATCGCGGCAGGCTTGCTACCCGCGACATTGGAAATGATGGATAACAAGATTACCAACATTGCTGAACCGTTCGCGCACGCGGGTCTACCTCTCGATGCGGGGGCGATTCTAATTATTGATATCGATGGCTACCCGGCGAGCCTTGACGCCCAGATACGCGAGATCGAGCAGATCATTCAGGAGTGCGGCGTGCGCGAGATACGGATAGCTCGCAACGAAGCGGAACGATATAAAATCTGGCTCGCACGCAAAAGTGTGGCGGGGGCGATTGCACGCCTGACACCTGCGTACTATACTGTCGATATCACTGTGCCGCGTAGCCGCTTACGCGCGATTTTAGCGGAGGTGGATCCTATTTGCGAGAAGTACGGGTTGCGCGTGGGACACCTGATGCACGCTGGCGATGGCAACCTGCACCCCATGATTTTAATACCGGACCCGCGCGATCCGCAACTCATGGCACGCGTTCATGCCGCCGGACGTGAGATGGTCATGTGCAGCGTCGCGATGGGCGGAAGTCTCACGGGCGAGCATGGCGTGGGTATAGAAAAGCGCGAATATATGTCGCTGATGCACAACCCCGCCGAACTGCTGGCGATGTGGGATATCAAGTGCGCTTTCGACCCCGAAAACCTGCTCAACCCAGGCAAAGTCTTTCCCGTCGGGACGGATGCAACCACACCGTTCGCAGAATACACGCGTTCAAATCTCCCACCAGCAGAGGATTTGCTCTCCGCGACGTTTACGCCTACCACGGCACACGAAGCGGCGCAGGGTCTACTCGCCTACTCACACGCGCAACGTCAGGTTTGTATCAGCAATAGCAACAAGACAGGTACAAAGGTACAACTTGCCACAAGCGCGTTACAGGGTATCATGGTATACGCGCCCGATGATCTCTATATCACGGTTGGGGCAGGGACGCCGCTTGTAGAGGTGCAGAATTTTCTGGCGCGAGAGGGAAAGTACCTTCCACTTGCCGCGCCACACTCCGACACAACAATCGGCGGCCTGGTCGCCACGAACGTGAATGCTCCCCTGCGAATGCGCTACGGCTCAATTCGCGACCTTGTGCTATACGCAACCGTCGCATTGGCCGACGGGCGCGTTATTCGGAGTGGACGACCAATCGTTAAAAACGTTGCGGGATACGACCTCACAAAGGTGTTTATCGGTTCGCACGGAACGCTGGGACTGCTTACCGATGTCACGTTCAAGTTTTTCGCCCGCCCACGTATGCGGCGTACATTGCTTGTTAGTACGGATATTGTGCAACATGCACTCGAACTGGCAAAACTCGTGCTTCCGCTCGCGCTTACTGCGTCGGCGGTGTTGCTTTACAAAACCGTACACGCACCCTACACGCTCTTGTATACTGCTGAAGGGTTAGTTGAGGACGTGGAGGCGGAACTTGAGCAAGTGCGTGCAGTTTTGCACAACGCTGGTACAAGTATGACACGAGAGACCGATACTTCCGGCACGGACATGTGGATGCAGGTGCTGGCGACGGCAGGCACGATTGTGCGCGTGGGCGTTCCCGCGAAGGATACAGGGGCGTATATGCTCGATACACAGGCTCAAGGTGGGCTGCACACAAGCGATGAATTGGTCGCCGATATGAGTAGTGGTTGTCTCTATGCTGTCAAAGTAACAGCAACAGAACCTGAGTTACAGACGTGGATAGCTGCTCTACGTCAACCTGCTCTCACGTATGATGGGTACGCAGTTGTGATGAGCCTTGCCAAAGATATGAGCGATGTGTGGGGCATTGATCGCTGGGGTTATCGACCACAGGCACTGACGATAATGAAGCGACTGAAACAGCGTTGGGATCCCGCTACCATACTGTATCAAGAAGGGTTTTATCTTGACAGCACTCACGAAGAGTCGTAAGATAAGTTGAGCAGTATCAGATTCGCACTCCCCGCGTCCGCTAAGGAGCCGTTTGTATGTCGTTTCAAGTATGTATCAAGACGGAAAAATCATTACAGCAACTCGCAACAGAAATCCGTGAGCTTTTCGCGTTGCCCCAATTCAAAGAGCAAACGTTTTCCGACGAGTCCTATTGTCAATTTGAGATGCTGGGCCTGCTTATTTTGCTGCATTATATTGACGAAGATGACCGAGACCCGGAAGTAACACGCTATTCCTACAGCTTCGATATGCAGGCGGCGTTCACTGAACACGAGTTAGACACTGACGAGATGGAATATCGTCTTCAACCCTACTACGCGCAGTTGCTCACATCTCACTTAGGACTGGATACGGCCTATCATGAGAAGCAGAAAATCGGCCCACACTGGCAGATGCGTTACCATTTTCTACGCAAGAATCCGCAGTGGAACGAGAAGATTTTGTATGGTGAGCAAGGCTGGCAAGCCGCTGTACTCGCGACCACGCCAAGTGCGTGGCGCAACATGCACCCTGTATTTTAGCTAGCAGATAACGAGAAACATGCTACCATGCCTGAACAACTTCCTCGTATTCCACCCGACGACACGGTACATTTACCGACGAACGCAGAATTGACGGGCGTCGCCAACATGTCCACACTCTTTCGCATCATGGGGCATCGTCCGCTCCTGATGCTGCAATCGGCTCAGTTGCTGGAGTCGGCGATGCGAACGGGGACGGTTGAGCCGCAACTCAAAGAGCTACTCGCGATTCGGGTCTCACAGGTCAACGCCTGCTTCTATTGAATGGAGGCACATACTGCCTTGGCAAGGCAGATCGGCGTGAGTGAGGACTTACTGGACGCGCTCTATCATATCGACGAGCATAGCGACCTGTTTACGGCGCGTGAACTCGCGGCATTGCGGTATGCGGAAATCATGACGACGAGCGCACGCGATGTTGACGAGGAGCTATGGGATGAGTTACAGTCGTACTTTGATGATGGCGAACTGGTAGAACTCTCTACCGTGATTGGCCTGTTCAACTTTTTCAATCGGTTCGCGGACGCATTACAATTGTATTCACATACGAAAAAGCAGAAAGAATAAAGTATTATGCCTGGCAACGAAGAAAAGTTAGATGCGTTGTTGAAAGATTTGCGCGAATTAACGACCTACCTACATGGACGGGGCGATAAAACGCTCGCGCTCTCGAAGAAGTTTGAGGAGAACGCGAAAAAAGATGCAGCAAGCAGAGATTTCGACTTGAACCAGTCGCGAATGCTTGACTATCAGCATCATGTGTTTCATGAGGTCGCGAATCTGGTCGAAAAAATGCTCAAGCAGTACGATTAGAGGAAAAAACGGGGAGGTCGCGCTTTTGCTATTCAAACAAAAGCGCGACCTCCCCGTTTTGCTTAGAGGTTGCCGTTTTTGGTCTGGATATAGCGATCAGACAGTTCTATTTTTGTGCGATTATAGAGTTCTCGGCCCTGCTCTAAGGCGGCGTTGGCGCGTGTGCGAACGTCATCATTGAGCGTACCGGAGCGAAGCATGATACCGCGCTCTTCCAGTTGTGCGCGTGTGGCCTCGCCAGATTGTGGGGCGAAGATCAAGCCGGCGGCTACGCCAATACCGACACCAAGTAATAAGCCAAAGAGAAATTTCATAATTATGACTGCCTTTCAAAATGTGTAACACACCCTATTCTTGCACTTCCGTATGAATACGCTTCAGTAGCGTTACAACTCATACTTCCCTGCAATACATGACATTCTCGAAGGAATGTATGGCCCTCGTCGGGCAAGAAATCGCATTGCTGCGTCATGTTCCAGAAATCAGTGTTCAACTGGTGTGGCGCATTTCTGCTGCCTTTGGGCGGATAGTGCAAGGAGAGTCCCCGACCTATCTGTCCTCGTGGTGAAAGCTCCTCGCGTTGCACACATAGCACCACGTTTGACTATGTATGTAACCACTGTTCAAAACTCCTTACAATAGTATGTATATCAATACGTTTCGCTATCATGGAACAAACAGATGTGAGTGGGCCGATGGTAGAAGTACATAGTTACCGTACTGCTGTGTCCAATAGTTGCTCGACGGTAGCGAGCAGGTTATTAAGCTCGAAAGGTTTTTGCACCAGGTATACATCATGATAGTATAATGGTTGCTCTTGCATGGCTTGTTTCAGTTCTTCAGCTTCAATCATGGCGGCGGTATAAATAATCACGGGAATATCGGAGGTAACTTCGTCATTCTTTAGTTGATTGAGAATATCCTGCCCTGATGTATCGCCCAGTTTTAAGTCAAGGATCAGCAGGTCGGGCAGAGTCGTTTTCACACGCTCAAAAGCATCTTTACCCTCTTGGAGAAGCGAGACCTGATATTCTTCGTCTTCCAATACGCGACGCATGAGATGCAAAAGATCGTTTCTATCATCGACAACCAGTATACGTTTTGTCACATCCCTATCGGTGCTTTTTCCCTTGTATAGTCGTACAAGCTCGCACAACTAGCGTGGAACACCGCCTCCTATTTTCCCTTGAGTCGCCATACAGTGCAGAACTTCGCTGACAATAATATGCGACCAGCACAGTACAACACATGAGTTGCGTTCGTAGTGTATCACGTCATATACAATCAGACAAGACTCTTTTCGCATAAGTTTTGTCTACTCTCAAGTAGTACGATCTCGCACGGGGGGGGAGGATACAAGCGTACCTGATTGTACTAGTGGCATCTCGTAACCACTTGACAGGTTATGCTATAGTATGAATATACGTATGGTATTTACTGAGAAGAGTGTAAAGCACTTCGCATTAGATACATGTTACGTCTGACCGTGTAGCTCAGTGGTAGAGCATTCGGCTTTTAACCGATTGGTCGTGGGTTCGAGCCCCACCGCGGTCATCGCTTCCTCACATACTTTCCCCAATCGCGCTTTACTTCCACAACGGAAATATTTTGTTCGCCCATATTGTTGTGCTGTTTTGGAAGATACAAGCTTCTTTCAATAGAAGCTACGATAGAGGAGAACAGCTAGTTATGACTGTTGACAATATACAGCAAGAAAATTCCACAGACGACTCATTCACGTCTCTTTATCCACATCAGTATGCATTGCTCAAGACGTTTCGCAAAACGGGTGTAGCGATGCCAACACCTATCTGGTTTGCGAACAACAACGGCAAGCTGTACATCACGACAGCGAGTACAGCAGGTAAAGTGAAGCGTATTCGCAACAACGGGCGCGTGACACTTACACCTTGCGATCAGCGCGGCAGAATTCTAGCCGATGCGAAAGAAGTTGAGGGCATGGCACACGAGCTGCCAGTAGCGGAATACGCACACGCGCGTGCTATTTTGCTTAGCAAATATAAGCTTATGTACCGCATGTTCGATGTCATTGGCCTTCTTAGTCGCCGCAAAAGCACCTATATCGAGGTTGTCCCTGTAGCACAATAGAATACAGCGGGAGCAAGAGGGGCGAACCGCCGCCATGTTTTCACTTGCTCCCATTATGCCCACTCTGGCCCGTCTCTGTAAAATCGCTTAGGCCAACAATTCCGCTTCGCTCAGAGGGCCAAGCGAGGTCAGAACTTGCTTCTCGCGCATGGGAAAGCGATGCAACGCACGCATCACGTCGTCAGTGGTAACTTTCTCGACGCGTGCGATCTCTTCTTCGACACTGACAAGGCGACCTTCTGTTACCCAGTCGCTGGCAAGGGAGCGCATCCGCGAAAATGTGGACTCGCTGCTGAGTACCATGCCGCTAATCAGTTTGTCTTTGGCACGACGCAGTTCGTCCTCATAGACGCCATCATCGAGCAGGCTGTCCAGTTCCTCACGTAGCAGTCGCAGGACGCGTGGTGCTTCTTCGGGCGTCGAATTGGCCTCCATAAGCATGATGCCCGTTCCCTCCATTGCCCAGATTCCCGCGCTCGCCGACTCCGCTAAGCCCTTCTGGTAGACATTCCAGAAGAGACGGGAGCCATCACCATCGCCAAGAATACTACCCGCGAGAATGGCGGCGTAATAATCAGGGTCTTTGACATCGACTGCTGGCATCGCGATAATCATAATCTGCTGTTTGAGCTTCTTGTCAACCATCACGTTATTGATTGGCTTCGTCGGCTCGTAGTGCGAGGAGTCACGGCCCGCGTCCCCTGTACGCCAATCGCTACAATGCTTCTCCGCGAGTTCGATAATGTGATCCCAGTCGAAATTGCCCGCGACAGCGAGAATCAGATTGTTCGCGGCATAGCGACGCTCCCAATAGCTCCGCATTTGCTGCACTTGCATCGCGCGAATGCTCTCGCGAGAACCGAGCACATCGTGACCAAGCGCGTGTTCGCCAAAGTAGGTCTGCATGAGGCGGCGATACGTCATGTTGTAGGGCTGGTCTTCGGAACGCGCGATCTCGTTGACGATGACCTCTTTCTCCATCTCGAAATCGCTCTCTGCCAGACGCGGGTACATCATGTCGCTCAGCAGAGCCACGGCGCGATCCAGATATTCCCCAAGCACACGAGCATAGTAGACAGTGGACTCATGTGAGGTGAACGCATTTAGTTCCGCGCCAATCTTGTTGAACTCAAGCGTGATTTCTTGCCAGTCAAGCGTCTGTGTCCCCTTGAACACCATATGTTCCAGAAAGTGCGAGACGCCGGCAATACTCGCCTCCTGCTCATCGCGTGAACCAGTACGAACGTGATAGGAGACGGCAACAGACTCAAAATCGGGCATTGGCTGCCCAACGATTTGCAAACCATTGCTCAAACGATGCGTATAAAACACAGTTTCATTGGCTGTGGTGGCTTCTGACATGTAACTGTTCCTCCAGTGGCTGCTTACGGCATGGCTTACCTGCTCCCAGGCAGGTACAACATCTGTACTTGGCATGATAGCCCTGATGAAGAGTTCTTGTCAAATCAGGCGAGCTAGATAGGTTCCCACACAATGTATCCATCCATCATACTCCGTCGATATTTTTGCTTCAAGGTCGCCATCCGCTTGTCCAGTAGCGCGACCTGTGGAGTTCCCAGCGGAAAGACATAGGCCGCACGTGAGTCAGCGTGAACACTATCCCAGTAGCCAGGTGTGCGGTTGTGCGACGATTGCAGGTTGTCATCAAGCACGCCACAAATGACACGCTCGTTGCTCACGAACGCAATCTTATTGCATGTCCAGTATTCCGTGTAAAAGTGTGTGTGTCCATTAGCCAGAAGATGATTGATGAGGTTATGCTGTCTTTGACTTGTTGCCTGCACGGACGAGACCTCAGTGAAGAGCATAATGGTTCCAAGAACAGAGGTCAGCAGGATTATCGTCAGCACGGCCCGACTGCCATTTGTGCCAAGCGAGTTCAACCAGGGAGTGGGGAACGTGAGGCGTTTCACACCGCTTGCTATATTCCAGAGTGGGGCGACAATCACGGGCGTGATTATGAGCAACCCGATCAGATAACGTGCGTGGTAGCCAGGCCAGGCAACGGGCGCATAACTGACCGAGTAGGCCGCGATTGCCAGAAACGCGCTCACGAGCAAGAGGAGTTGCGCGACGGAACGCACAATCTCTTGACGCGTATCTACAACGCGCATAGTGAGGCGACCCTGCTGTCGAAGTCGCCACAACACGCTCAACGAGAACAGCGCGGAGAGCGCGAACAGCGTGAAATAGCCAAGTCCCCAGGTCACATGTCCGAGCGTGCAAAGCGGTGTTTGCACAGTATTATCGCTCAGAGCGGCTTGCTCCATCACGGGGCAAAAAGGATATCCAGTCGCCGTAGGCACGCTAATAAGTAGCGTCCCTTTGATGCCGTGTATCGCCTGATGAATAGTATGTGGAGCCTGTACTGTACTACCTTGAAACAGACCAAACAGCGTATTGAGTATTCCCTGTACAGTGCCAGATGACGTGATACTGTATTTAAGAACGGGGTACGCGCCGAGAACAAAGCCAGCTACTGCTCCGACCCAACTCACCAGCAACTCGCGCCAGCAGAAAATAATCAGCAGCAGCACGGCTCCTCCAAAGAAGGGCAATACAATCATATCGCTCCAGAAGCCGAGTCCCAGCACAACACCCCAGCAAAAATAGCCGCCGAAACGGAACAATTTGGTACGTAGCGATGCGTTACGCTGATAGGTGAACGAGAACCAGGTGGACAGCAAAAAAGCCAATGCGCCAAAGAGCAAGGTCTGAGTCGAGCCGCCCGTCGCGAGGGTCTCGCGAGTGAGCGTATAAATCGAGCCGACACTCAGGATAGCAAGTACGACGAGTGCCACTTTTTTCGAGTAGAGCAGGCTAGAAAAGAGATACATAGTTATTAAAAAGAGTGTAAAGAGTAAAACGACGCCTAGGCGTAGCGAGAATAGGGAAGACCCGAAGAGATGGAAAAAGACAGACGCGGTATACGCCTCGATTGTTCCCATATAGCTCTGTCCATAGAAAACATAGGGATGATCGCCATTGTAGGCAATGTGGCGGGCCATAAGACCCATTGTGCCTTCGTCGCTATCCGTTGGGGGCCAACCCATGAATAGCAAAACCACACGGAGTACAGCAGCAAAAGCGATTATAACAAAGGCATATATCTCATAGATACCAATTTTTAGATATTTCATAACTTTCCCAATTCTGCATAGTAACTAACCTTTTTCTTCTCCTTTATAAACGTATCAGAGTATCATTAGACAACAGAAAACGGAAAAATGGCCCTGATACATGTGCCATGACCCGCGTTACCCAAAAATGTTATTGTGCCACCCACCGCGTGAACCCGCTCGTGAAGAATACGGATACCCAGGTGTTGGCTTGTTTGCTTGCTACATAGCCACTCAACATACCCCGATTGTAGACCAACACCGTCGTCACAAATTTCGACGATACATGATGTGGCTTCGAGAAACACGCGCACAGCAACATGCGTCGCGTGTGCGTGCTTGCGTACATTGTTCAATGCCTCTCGCACAACCTGAAAAAGCGACTCCTCGCATTGTAATGGTAAACCGTCCAGTTCGCCAATCTCCCAGGATACTTGTAGCGCGGGCGCACTCATCTTGTATTCCGCCAGCAGGTTCTGTAGTTGCTCTTTACCGCACAATGTATCGGTTTCACCTGACAAAAGTGTCGTGATATCGTGTCGAAACATATCGACGCACGTTGCTACATCAGCGCGGATACGTTGTAGTTCGGCTTGGGCATCATGTAGAGCATTATTTTCTAGCAGAGCGTGAATGTATTCGAGTTTGAGTGCGATATATGCCACTGTTTGCATCGGCCCATCATGAAGATTACGTCCAATACGTGTACGCTCTTCTACAAGAGCTTTTGTCACCTCATGTAATCGCTGTTGTTCTACCAGATTCATAATACTATTCATCCATTTTACTCAATTTGTACATTTGTAGCCTGTCGCGCCCTTTTAGTGAGCCACCTTATGCATTTATTAAATTCAACGGTTCAATGTCTGTTTGATACACCGTACTGCTGGACGAAATACGCAGAAGCTCTCGGCGCACAGAACGGCTATTGTGATGGCAAGAAGCAACCACCCGATACGCTTGAGTTGCGCAATGCGATCCTTCACCTCGTGCTGATAATGTAGAACAATGATATTCATAGCAGTCAGGTAGCGCGGTGCCTCCGCGAGAATACTCTGTACAGCTATGGCGATCATCGCGCGGGTGGGAGGACGAGGAGCGTTCAGGCAGGTTATAAGCGTGGAAGAAGCGTTGGCGATGGCGAGATAGTGTGGGTCAAGAGCGGTGAAGAGTCGCGCCACTTCAGCACTCTTCTTATTCGTTTGCTCCGTTGGTAATGTACCCGCTTGTAAACCGCGATGTGCCTGTTGCCATTGAATCAACGCGGTACGCAATTCTGCGGCGTAGTGCTGACGTGTTAGTGTATCTTTCTGGACACCCGCGTGCTGGATAGCGAGGGCGGATGTACTAATTTTCTGGCTCAACATCCGTTGTCGGCCCGCGATATTGATAGTAACTGCATCGCTGGTTATATGTTGTAACGCGCTCTGTACCAGTAACTGGCCCAGTATAGTAAGCAGCGCAAGTAGGCTCAGCAAAATACCACATAATAGCCTTAAATGATGTACCGAAGACGATTGACGAAACTTTCCGCCCATAACCCCACCCCCCAGAGATATACACATAACAAAGATATATTGAAATTCTCCATCTCTACCAGTATACCTCTGCTACAAAATACATAGTATTTTCCTCTTCCTGCACCCACAATCTTTTGCTATACTGTATGAAGTATATGAGCAAGTATACAAATTTTCGGGACATATCGTGAACAGTAGGGGGACTAGAGAAAATGAAAGCAGCACAAACTCAGTTTTTGCCCTTTCTTGACGGCAAAAAGCAATTCGTTATTCCAATTTACCAGCGCACCTATAGTTGGACGCGTGAGCAGTGTATGCAACTATGGCGCGACGTCGTAAACGCTGCGACTAGCGACACAATTAAAGGCCACTTTATTGGCTCAATTGTGTATATCCATGATGGCATCTTTAGCGTCGCCGCCATTCCTCAGTTGCTAGTTATCGATGGACAGCAACGTCTGACAACGCTTTCACTGTTGCTGCTCGCGCTGGCACGAGCAGTTCAGGATGCGCCCGACGAGAGCGGCATCACTTACGAAGACATCTACGAGTCATACCTTATAAATAAACATGGCAAAGACGAGTACCGCTATAAACTGCTTCTCACGCAAAATGACAAACATGAACTGATCTACTTGCTCGATGGCAGAAATCAGACCATTTTTGAACCAGTACATGGCATTAACCACACAATGAGCCACCTTGCCACAAACTATCGGTTCTTCAGAGAGCAGATACAGCAAAGTGGCATTGATCTTGCAACGCTCTATAAGGGTATCAATAAACTGATTATTGTTGACATAGCGTTAGACCGCGATCATGATAACCCCCAGCTCATTTTTGAGAGCCTCAATTCAACCGGTATGGATCTATCACAAGCCGACCTGGTTCGCAATTACGTCTTGATGGGATTGAGTAACGAAGAACAGTCCAGGCTCTACAAGACCTACTGGTATCCGATGGAGCAACTCTTTTCACACATAAGCGACGAAAATACGTTTGGTCGCTTTATGCGCGACTACCTTACGCTCAAACAGGGAATTATTCCTAACATAGATAAAGTGTATGCTAGCTTTAAAGCCTACCACCACAGCTTATTGAACACGTCAATTCACGAACTTGTCGCGGACATTTTCCGTTACGCGGAGTATTATGTCAACATGGTATTCTTCCATAATGTAGATAGTGAGATGAAGCAGATATTTAGTGACATTAACGCGCTCAAATTCGATGTTACCTATCCATTCTTGCTCGAAGTACACCACGATTACACGCAGCAGCGACTCTCGCGGCAGGGCTTTATCGCTATTCTCAAGTTGATTGAAAGCTATCTTTTCCGCCGCTCTGTCTGTGGTATCCCCACAAATACGCTGAACAAAGTGTTCGCGACGCTTATCAAAGAGGTTGACAAAGCGCAGTATGTCGAAAGTACACAGGCGGCTTTGCTGCAAAAGGACTCATACCGCCGCTTTCCAGACAATGATGAGTTTCGGGCAGCATTTCTCGTTAAGGATGTTTACAACTTTCGTCAGCGCAACTATTTATTGCAGAAACTCGAAAATGCCAATCAGAAAGAACTGGTGAACATCGAAACATGCACAATAGAGCATATCATGCCTCAAAACCCTAGACTGCCGATGGAGTGGCAACAAGAATTGGGGCCTGACTGGAAAACAATTCACAACACCTACCTGCATAGAGTCGGCAACCTTACGCTCACTGGCTACAATGCCTCATTAAGTGACTGTCCCTTTCAGGAGAAATGTAGCATGAAAGGCGGCTTTCTGGATAGTCCGCTTCGTCTCAACGCGAGTCTCAAGCATGTCGAGCATTGGAATAAAGACGCAATCGAGCAACGTGCATACTTGCTTGCCGAGCAGGCAATAAAAATATGGGATATACCGACTAAAACGGGTCAGAGTACAACACTACAGAGCAAAAAACGATAGTCCCAGAGGCTATTGGTCTCTCAACTTGGTTGAGAGCATGGAGCGAGTAAATCGCGCCATGCTCTCATATTCCGCCATACTATAAGAGTTTATACATAAAGGTATACATGTAGATAGAGCAATACTGCTTAGCTAGTTTGCGAACTGTCCCGTTTGTGTGGATACTTTGGGCATTGCTGAGATTGTCGAGAGTGGCATATCGGTTGCGACACAGGCGCGGAGGTCTTCGCGGTAGAAACGCCATGTGCTACCGACTTTGTGACCTGTGAGCTGACCTGACCACATCAGGCGATAGAGGGTGGAGCGACTCACGCGCAGATAGCTCATTGCTTCCTTAAACGTCATAAGAACATCATCTTGAGTCATTTGAACAACCATTTTCTTTTTCTCCTTATTGTACTACGCCAAATACATTTACTATATATAATTTCACACACGAATAAAAATGAATACGAATAAATGAATGCAATGATAGTACATTGATGCGTGTGTGCTTCATCAATCAATACGTTTTACTATCTCATTACATACTATGATACACAATGATGATGTGTTTTCATGTTGAGAAGTCGTTGCGATATGGTTAAGATTTATAGTTTTTGTGGTGGGATATCCACCAATCTCAATATGTATTACGTTTATTGCGGGCGACGATTTCACCATTGCTGATCTAGTAATACATCAAGTGCGCCGATATCGCAAGAAACAGGGAAAATAGTCATGCCTGTAGCCGCTTCCAGCGCAGAAATCGCACTGCCATCGCTTGGGTCTGCCATCGCCACCGTGAGATAGGAGTGGTCGCGTCCCACTGGAATACAGCGATAGCGTGAAGCGATGGTATAGGAGACGAGGCATAGCAAGCGTTTGGGGAGAACGGTGGGCAAGCGTAAAAAGGGAACGGTTGCGGCCGCCGAAGTGTCGGCGTCATTTGAATGGTCGTGGGCCGCGGAAGGCGTTGACGCACAATACAGGTCGCTCTCTTCCTGCAACATGGAACTGAACGAGGGTTTTACGTTGACAGGGGCCACTGGCATCGCATCCCACAGACGCGTGCTAATCGCGGGCCGTAGCGTGATCCGATGCAGGACACAACCAGCATAAGCAAGTACATGCTCCAATGAATGTCCTTGCTCTGGATAGCTGCCCAGTCCAAGCACAATATCTGTCTCATGCGTTAGCGCGGGAATCAATGTCTCAGCTTGTAGCAAGTTAATACTCTCATACACACGCTCAAGCACTTTATGCGCCCCTTGTTGATCGACACCTGTGAGAACAAGCGCGGCCCCCTTGTCAGCGTCAAGGTAGACGCTATCATCCGCGCGGATCGCCCGACGAACATTCACCATAATTTGCTCGACAATGCTGTCAGTTGGATGATAGGACTGGCGTTTATGTAAACTCACCTCCGACGTAAAATCTGGGTGTGCCAGTTGTGCGACATGCAGCAGCAAGATGCTCGTTGCAGGAGGAGAGGAAAGTCTATGCAGATGGGCGCGTAGCGAGTCGTTTAAGGAAGAAGAAACAGGCACAACTGCGTCTTTGTTTTCCCACGCTTGCACCCTGTCATCGGACAGAGCCTCCTGCTCCACGATCAGACGACGGCAGAGAGGCGAAACGGGCGTACAAGAGCAGATATGTAACATTGGCTCTAGCGTCGTTTCGAGTAGGGCATAGTCTATGTGGGACGGCATACCTTTTTTTCTTCTTACACTCATTTTCAGCTCTGTTCGAGATAGGAAGTGACAGGAGACATACAACGCATGTTCGCAGTCAAACCAGTACAATTATTCCTTCAGATAGAAGGTTTATGCCTAGAAGTATACCGTGCGGGGAGTGTAGAAGGGATAGGCAGGCAGTTGTGTTATGGTTAAGAAGTATCTGATGTGGTTGAGAGGCGGTCATGCTCTCTTGTGTATGGATGACAAGCACGAACGCCTTCTTTTGCGACTAATCGACGGCAACAGTCGTTGTGAAGGTGTAGCCTACACCGGGAACCGTCATGATATATTGTGGCGCGTTAGGTTCGGGTTCAACCTTCTGGCGCAGGTGCCGAATATGAGTTTTCACAAGGCCAGAGTCGCCGGCCTCATCGTAGCCCCAGACGCGTTCGACAATCATATCGGTGGTTAACACCTGTCCCGTGTGAGTGATGAGCAGGTGCAGCAGACGGCTCTCGGTGGGCGTCAAACGCACCTTGATGCCTTCTCTGGTAACTTCGTGGCGCATCGCGTCAAGCGACACGGGGCCAACCGTCACTGATGACGAGTTTGAGGTGCCACGTGTGCTGTTGGAACGTCGCATCACGGCCTTGATACGCGCTAAAAGTTGTCGTGGACTGAAAGGTTTTCGTAAATAGTCGTCCGCACCCATCTCCAATCCGCGTACCTCGTCGTCTTCTCGATCCCGCGAAGTGAGCATCAAAACCATTGAATTTGTTTCACTTCGCATCTGACGACACACCTCGAAACCGTCAAGCTTGGGCATCTGCACATCAAGAATCACGAGGTCTGGAAGTGTTTCGCGCCATCGCTTGACAGCTTGTTCGCCATCAAAGGCGCGTACCACGTCGTAGCCGTGTCCTTTGAGCCAGTAGCTCAACATGTCTACCATGTCACGGTCATCATCCGCCACCATGATTTTCACGAGCATTCCTCCTATGGGCCTGCATTACTAACAATATATATTGTCGGTCTATGTACCGATGTATGTTTCTACTTCCACGCGGACCCATTCTAATAAGACAAAGCGTGTTTTGCTCTATCCTACTCTCATCTGTAGTAACGCGATGAGCATAGGCAGGTAACATCATGATACAATTTGGGCTATAGCCACGCAGCATCTACTGGCCTCTTCTCTCTCTACATCGGCTTCTTGCGCTTTTTTCTTGAGAGGGATTGTTTTTGCATAGGCATGAAGATGCAATCATGACAAGAGTCTAGTAGCAAGTACGCGTAAACGGAAATGGAGATTACTTTTGCTTATGAAACCACAACACAATGGCATAGGACGTGAAGCTTTGTTATTCTATGCACGGGAAGCAGCGCAAAAAGCCCATTGCCCTTATTCTCGTTTTCGCGTTGGGGCCGCGCTTGTCGCGAACGGCAAGGTATACGTAGGCGTCAATATCGAGATATCGAGTTATGGCCTTACGCTATGCGCGGAACGGGCCGCCCTCGCCTCGGCACTCTCTCATGGCGACACAGATATCACACAGCTCGCGGTGGCCTGTCTTGACGCGCCCGTCAACGCGCCCGCGCACGAGCGTACCCCCTGTGGGGCGTGTCGCCAGTGGATCGCCGATCTTGCCCCACACGCAACGCTCTATATCGATGGTATAGAGCGCGACTTCACAATCACAGACCTATTGCCCTTCGCGTTTGGTCTGCCAACATAGCAGGGACGGGGACACGCTATCCTGCTCTATCGGGCAGCAGCACGGGAACGAAGCCCTCACCTGGACGGTAGTCGGGCGATTGGTGGCGAAAGTACATGTTATACAGTTGCGCGTAGTGTCCGCCACGTTTCATCAACACATCGTGACTACCCTCTTCGACGATACGCCCACGATCAAGGACGATGATGCGATCAGCGTAACGGATGGTCGAGAGGCGATGCGCGATAATGATTGAGGTACGACGGGCGAGGACGGTATCCAGTCCTTCCTGAATCTGCACCTCGGTGAGTGGGTCAACGCTCGCGGTTGCCTCATCGAGAATAATGATCGAGGGGTTTTGCAGCAACACACGCGCCAGCGCGACGAGTTGACGTTGCCCCATCGAAAGAGCTTTGCCGGTCTCGCCTACGAGCGTCTCGACACCATCGGGCAAGGCCTCTAGCCAGTCGCCATTGCCGATGCGCCGCGCGACCTCTAGCACCACCGCGTCGCTTGCCTCTGGTCGCGCATAGCGGATATTGTCCGCGACAGTACCGGAGAACAGAAACGGCACCTGTGGCACGATACCAAGCAAGCGATGATACGCGGTCAGGTCAAAGCTACGAATGTCGCGCCCGTCGATTAGCAGTTGCCCACCTTGAAACTCGTAGAAGCGCGACACAAGCCGTCCCAGACTCGATTTGCCCGCGCCTGTGTGACCAACCAACGCAACGGTTTCGCCCGCCTGAATCGTCAGGTTGAAGTCTCGCAGCACGGTCTGGCGGTCATCATAGCTAAAGAAGACATCTTTGAATTCGATGCTGCCATCCAGTTTTCCGACGGGTTGGTTGTCGGTTTGATGCACGCGTGGCTCCGCGTCCAGCAGCGCGAAGATACGCTCGCTCGCGGCAAGCCCAAGCTGAAACTGACTCCAGAATGACGCGATGCTTGTCAATGGAAACCAGAGTAGACCGATAGCCTGCACAAATAAGAACCACTCGCCCGCCGAGATGTGGTGTCCAAGCACGCTCTCGCCACCAAAGTACACCACAATCGTTGTGCCAAGATTGGCGATAATAAGCAGGATTGGAAAGACGCCATTGTAGATAAAGCCTGAACGCACGTTGACTTGATACGCTTGCTCGTTGACTTTTCTAAACTCGTTATACATATTCTGTTCTTGCCGAAAGTTTTTCGCAACGGTAATACCGCTAATTACCTCCTGCACGTTGGCATTGACGCGTCCGCTTGAACGCTGCGAACGTTGTGTCGAGGTACGAGCGATACGTCGGAAACTCAGCGCGACCAAAACAATAGCCGGTGCGATGGTGAAGGCCAGCAACGCGAGCGTGACGTTTCTTGAGAACAGGACTATCGCGACCAGAAAGAACAGCAAGAACTGACTGACCAGGTTAAGTGTCAGGGTTACAACAGTCGCGAACTTCTCCGTATCCGACGTGACGCGACTCACGATTTTGCCCGAAGAGAACTCGTCGAAGAATGACATATCGCGTTCCATCACCGCGTCGAAGGAGTCGGTTTGTATTTGTAACACAACATCGCCAACAGCTCTGGCACTATACCACTGTCGAAAGAGATTGCAGACCCAAGAAAGTATGCCTGAGAGCAGGATAAATAGCACAAGCAGAAGCGCGGTCTGCGTTGCTTTCGCGGAGGTAAGCGCGTCGATACCTTGCGCGACCAGAATGGGAAACGCGGTATCAAGCAGCGAGTTGAGCACAATCAACACCGTCAGAAAGACGATGAGGCCAGCTTTTGGGCGGAAGTAGTGCACAATCCGCTTTACAAGGTCGCTATCTTTATACGTTCGATCATATGCTTCGGCATCAAGGCCATCCATGATAAAGCCCATGTGCTTAGTATTCCTTTCCCGTGAACGACTTCCCGAAGCCGTCCATACATGTATCTCTTCTACTCACATAATTTGCTTTATTCGCCACCAACGCCTGTGGCTTCTGATATGGGTGCCATGAATGTGCTATTTTTCATGACACGCTCGCGTGGCGCGAAGATGCGGCGGTACGTTTCGCTGTGTTGTAGCAGTTCATCGTGTGTGCCTTGATCGACGATTTCGCCACGTCGTACAACCAGAATGTTGTCGGCCCAGCGAATCTGTGAAAGGCGATGTGTGATGAGCAGCGTTGTGCGTCCTTCTAAGAGCCGTCGAATCGCCTTCTGGATTTCGTCCTCGGTTGCGCTGTCAATCGCGCTCGTCGAGTCGTCCAGAATAAGGATGCGTGGGTCGGTTAGCAGTGCGCGAGCGATGGCGATGCGCTGGCGTTGTCCGCCGGAAAGCGTGACGCCGCGCTCGCCAATCTCTGTATCATAACCTTCTTTGAAGCTGCTTACAAACTCATGCGCCTGTGCATCGCTTGCGGCCCCCTCAATAGCCTCGCGTGTTGCCTTGTTCCCCAGACCATAGCCGATGTTTTCCGCAATCGAACGCGAGAAGAGAAAGATGTCCTGCTCGATTGTCGAGACTTGCGAACGCAACGAGTCGAGATTCCACTCGCGCACATCGACACCATCGACTAGCACGCGCCCAGCGTCAACATCGTAGATGCGATTGACAAGCTTGGTGATTGTGCTTTTACCTGAACCCGTCTGCCCCACAATCGCGATTGTCTGGCCCGCCTTCGCGTGGAATGAGACGTTTTTCAAAATGGGCGTGTCGCCATAACTGAAGGTGACGTTCTCGAAAACAATATCACCATGCATCTCTTCGCGGAAGCCCCGCTCGTTCTCGTCCAGTTCCGTCTCTTCACGCATCAGCGTTAGAATGCGTTCGGCACCCGCGACTCCTAGCTGCACAAGGCTAAAGCTCCAGATCGACATGAAGGCGGGAAAGCGAATAATCGCCATCAGGCCCATGTACGCGACCAAGCCGCCCGTTGTGAGCTGCTGTTGTGACAGAAGATAGAGGCCATGCAGAAAAGCACCTGCGAGCGCGATTGCGGCGATCAGTGTTGGTAGATAGCGGCCCTGTATCTGTCCGTTTTTGACAAAGTAGTCGCGGTACAGCGAGGCATTGAAGCGAAACTTGTGCTGTTCCTGCGCTTCCTGACCTGTCGCCTTAACCACCTCAACACCAGAAACCGCCTCGTTGAGAACCGCGTTCATTGTGCCGAACTGTTCACGCATACTATCGGAAACAGGCGTAAGCTGGCGTGAGTAGCGGCGTAGCGCGATCAGGAACAGCATGATGAAGAGCAGAGGCGAGAGCAACAACTGTGGATTGATGAAGGCGATAAAGAACATTGGTATTACAAGAGCGGAGAACGAATCGAAAATGATATCGAACCCCGGCACAACCATATCACTGAGTTGCGTGATATCGTTCGAGGCACGGGCCATCACATCGCCCACGCGCTGCCGATTGTGAAAGGTCTGGCTCTTGCTCAACAGGCTTAAATAGAGTTCGTCGCGGGCATCGCGGGCAAATCGCTTGCCCAGCAACTCCGCGCCGAACCGTGCCGCGAGGTCTACGATGCCCGTGAGTGCGATAACCACCAGCAGTGCCACAACGATCATCAGCAGTTGCGCCTGACTATTTCTTTTTACCGCATCGAACGCTAGCCCCGTGAGTGCAGGCACGGCGGCATTGAAGACATTCGCCAGAATGGACATGACGATGGCAACCAGTAAAATAGATTTGTAACGTAGAAGATGTGCAGCAATCCAACGTGCAGGTGTAGAGCGGTTATAGCGGTATTCATCGATGGTTGTAAATTCGCGTTTCAGCACGGGAAACCTCCAGCAAGGGGCTAGTAACAGAGAGAACAGAACAGGACAGGACAAAACAGACGCTAAAACAAATGGTTGAGGTTCGTATTGTGAACCTCAACCACTTGCCTTGTTGTTATGATACCACACGCTAAACACGCGCAAAAATAGCGAAGGGAGCATGGTATGGACGTATGAGGAGAGCATAACGAAGGCGAGGGGGCAAGCATAACATGGCGTGGGTGAGCAACGGGATCAGGGCAAGCATAACATGGCGTGGGTGAGCAACATGATCAGGACAAGCACAGCATGGCGCGGGCAAGCCGCGCCACTACTATATACGGAACCGCGTGGCTTCGCCACGCTATGTTTGCACCCCTCGCCATAGCTACGCGAAATGTACAAGCATTTTATTTTCAAGACCTATACTATGCAGGTTAGGTAAAACTACGGTTTGGCGTTGCCGACGCCGCCCAGAATGACGGTTGGATCGTTCGTTGGAGTGGCATCGGTTGGTGGGGTGATGGTCACGGGTTGGTCAAATTTGCTCAGGTCGATAATCGAGTCCTGATTTGTCGTGACGGTATTCGGTACGGTTCCCGCGGCAGTTGGCGTACCACTCACGGAACTGGTATCAATGCCGAGACTGATCTTCACTTCGGTACGATGCACGTAGAACTTGGTCTCGTCAATCCAGACATCAACCGAAGACTGGAACGTCTTGGTCTTAGCAAGAACGGTGTCAAGGTTTTGCGAGCTGATACTGCTACTGAATTGTGGATTGTCTTTGATAAGTTGCTTCAAACCCTCTTTATCCAGATCTGCGGTAATGTGGCGCAAGCTCTCCCCATTCAATTGCTGATCACCATGATCGGTAATTTTCGCGTGCTGCACAAGACCGAGCACAGTGCTTTGATCGATATTGAAGCCTGAGAACGTGCTGCCACCTGCTGTATTTTGCAGAGCAGTTTTGTCAAGCACATACCATTTGCCCTGCGCGTTCTGAAGATATACCTTGTCGCCTTTCAGAACTTGTGAAATGGTTGTCCCTTGACTTAGAGTGAGCTTGAACTGTGCCTCATCGGGCAGCATCTCGTCACCACTGCCTGTCACCTTGACTGACAGATTGTTCGCGGTTGGCGTTCCATTCGCGGTTGGCGTGGTTGCTGCTGCTGGTGTTCCACTTGTACCGCCCACCCCTTGAAGAATGGTGCTGTTTTGTAGTTCAATATGAGCAGACTTGAGCTGCTTCATTGTGTTCGCGCTGTTCTGCACTATCTGCGCGGGTGTAAGCGAGCTTGGTTTTCCGGTTGTGGTTGTTGTTATCGAGCCACATGCGCTCACAAATAATGTCGTTAGCAGCAATGCGAACAGCGGGATGGTGTGTTTTTTTTGCATACATAGACTCCTTCTATAAAAATGGCGGTGTCATGTCGGTGTCTTTGCAGGTCTCTGCTTATAATACGGGTCAAACACAGATAATGTTTCTATTTCAGGTAGCAAATTTCTTTCACGACCTATACGCATACTTTTTTATTCGTGGTCAATGCTGAATAAGGTTTTGTAGGGAATATTCAAAAAGAAGGAAAGAACATAATGACTTCATTACCAACACTACGCATTAGCATCGATGCTGACACTGAACTATGGACGATAGAAGAACACGATGCTTCCGAAATGTTCGCATTGACGGATACAAACCGTGGATACCTGCGTCGTTGGCTTCCGTGGGTAGATAACACGCGTTCGGTTGAAGACACGCTGGCCTTCATTCGTACTTCGCAGTTGCAGCGTGCGAGCAACCTGGGCTTCGGGTGTGTTATTCGCTACAAAGGGCAGATAGCAGGGACGATCAATTATCACCCGATTAACTGGTCAAATCACCGCGTCGAGATTGGCTACTGGCTCGGTGCGTCATTTCAGGGAAAAGGGCTTATGACAAAAGCGTGTAAAGCAATGATTGCTTATGCCTTCGATGAGTTGCTCCTGAACAAAGTCGAGATACTCTGCGCCACCGAGAACACTCACAGTTGCGCGATACCACAACGACTCGGCTTTACCTTTGAAGGTGTGCTGCGGCAGGGCGAGTGGCTCTATGACCATTACGTAGACTTGAAGTTATTCGGGATGCTCGCCACTGAATGGCGTGCGATGCCATAATAAAAAGAGAAAAGTCTATACGACAGTGAGAGTGTTACATAGACACAAGAGAATATTGAATGAATGGCTTCTATTACCTGGGCATTTTGTACAACTCGCTTCTATATCAAACGTATTTTATAGAGGATAGAGTATAATGCTGCTATTAAAGAGTCCTTTATTCTGTAGTCGGGGGTAGGATGAGCACGACATCGATAAAAACCGTTACACACAGACTGTTACATACAAACTGTCACATATCATACCTGCTCGGAGTAGTAGGACTACTATGCGCCTTCTTCGCGCTACAAACACCTGTGGCCTACGCGGATGGTATGCCGGGGGGAAACGTCGCTGATCCGGTAGTGCGTGCCGTAGATGTTGCAAACCCTGCGGTAGTACGCATCATCACAGATGTGCCAGGGAAACTTACCGTACACTTTTCCGCAACAAACAGCGTCACTTTCCCGCAGACAGGCGACCCATATCCACTGGTACTCTCTGGTAGTGGCTCGTTTATCAGTAGCAACGGCGATATCTTGACCGCCGACCATGTTGTCAATCCCGCGCACGATGCATCACTTAGCCAGTACCTGGACGACTCCGCGGCACAGGACGTCACCGATTATATCAACCAGCATGGCTCACAGCAAGTAACGAAGGACCAGGTTTCGCAGGCTTTGCAGAGCAAGCGAATAGCGTCTGACCCTGTGTACGGCACAACGGTCAGCATCGTCTACTTCAGCACTGCGTACACAGGCCCCTTGACCGCCGCGACCTTTCGGGACTTGCCGCACCAGTATTACGCGACTGTAGACACCATCAAGAAGCAGAGTCCCAGCGACCAGAAAGATACTGCAATTATTCACGTTCCGTTGACGGATACGCCCAGTGTGCAGATTGGAAACTCGACGGCGGTACAACAGCAAGACGAGCTTACCATTATTGGCTTTCCAGGCAACGGAGATGTTGGCAATAGCCCAACCAGCGTGCTTTCTTCGTCAATCAACAAAGTCATTGTGAGTTCATTAAAGACGACTGACAATAACGCGCCCGTCATTCAGGTTGGTGGTAACGTCGAGCATGGCGATAGTGGTGGCCCCGCGTTAAGCAAGAGTGGTCAGGTTGTTGGAATCGTGAGCTTTGGCACATCTAACCCAAACTCGCCGGGCAGCACCAGCTTCCTACAGGCAAGTAGCAGTGCTCAGGATTTGGTTAAGTCGATTGGTCTGAACACGGCACCGGGCGCGTTTCAGAAGGCATGGAGTCAGGCATTCGCGGACTATGCCTCTAACGAGGCGGGCCACTGGCACAAGGCGGCGTCGGGTTTCGCGCAGATACAGAGCAGTTACCCCAGCTTCAAGGCGATAACGCCGTACCTGAACTACGCACAAGATCAGGCGAAGAACGAGGCCGCGCCCACGAGTAACCCGCTTAGTTTTAGTGCCGCGCCATCAGGAACCGCGTTAGCCTGGACGATTGGCGCGGTGACGCTGATTGCGTTACTTGTGTTCGTGGTTATCGCGCTTGGCTTTACGCGCAAGGGAAAAAAGAGTGTAGCAATGCCAACCATTCCCTCGCAAGGACAGGGCTATGCAGGGCAACCAGGTCAAGTTACGCCAATGCAGTCGGGACTTCAGGCACCACAAAATCAAGGGCCATTTTTTAACGGCGGAGCACCACCATATGGCAACAATGTGGGGGCATTTGGTGGCCCAACGCCGCCTTCCGTCTCACCATATCCAACGCAAGCACCTGTGTATCAGCAACCTCAGATGACGCCTGTAGTTCCAATGGGACAGATTGCATCTGTGCCACAGGCGTCTGCCGATGAGCAAACAGTTCGGCAGCAACCGATGGATAACTCCGGCATTCTGCGCCCCTGGCCCTGTGGACATCTGAACCGCTCAACCGCGCGTTTCTGTAGCATTTGTGGTGAGCCTACACCGACTCCATCGGCATCGTCAACATTTATCCGTCACTTTGAGCAGTAGTAAGGGGAAAGAGAGCGATGATAGAGAAAGTAACACACGGCACGATCTTTCCACGTGAAGATGGTAAAATCATTGATGAACACTTTGGTGTATTGAACACCAGAAGCGACGCGTTCAGTCTCGCGCATATGACCGCCCCGCCAGCGTGGCGCGAACCTGCACAGGTTGCCACATTTGATGAGGTTGTGATTGTGCTACGGGGAACGCTCGCGGTTGTGACCGAGCAAGAACAACTGACTATTGCATCCGGCGAAACGTGCCTAATTGAAAAGGGGACGCGGGTCATTTATAGCAACTGTAGTCAGGAGCAGGTATGTGAATACTGGTCGCTGTGCCTGCCAGCGTTCCGACCAGAACGCACAAGTATGGACGCATAGGATAACAACAAAATACGCTGGGAAACCTCGAGGTTTCCCAGCGTATTTTGTTTTGAGACAATATATGCCAGAGAGTTACGCACCCATAATGTTGTAACCAGCATCGACGAACATGATTTCGCCGGTGATCGCTTTTGACTGGGGGCCACACAGGAAGAGCGCGACATCGCCGACTTCGCTCTGCTCAATGTTGCGGCGCAGGGGTGCGACCTGCCCCATCTGGTCGCGGAACGAGGTAAAGCCAGAGACGCCCCGCGCCGCGAGCGTGTTGAGCGGCCCCGCCGAAATCGCGTTGACGCGGATATTGTGTTCGCCCAGTTCATATGCGAGGTAACGCACGCTGCACTCTAGCGCAGCTTTCGCGACTGCCATCACGTTGTATTTAGGCATGACACGCTCGCTTGCTACATAAGTGAGTGTGAGGACGCTTCCACCTCTTGCCTGCATGAGTGGCTTGGCGCGTTTCGCTATCGCGACCAGCGAGTACGCGCTGATATCGAGGGCGGTATGAAAGCCGGCACGAGTAGTGTCGGTGAAAGGATTTTCTAGTTCGCTCGGTGGCGCGAACGCGACGGAGTGAATCAAGATATCCAGTTCGCCATCAAATAGTTTGCTTGCCTCGGCGAACGCAGCGTCAAGCTGGGCATCGTCCTGCACGTCACAGGAAATAACGGGCGTATTGGGAATTTTCGCCGCGAGGTCACGCACGTACTTTTCCATACGATCCTGATATGCGAGAATGATTTGAGCACCTTCTGCCGCGAGTGCCTGAGCAATCGCCCAACCGATAGAGCGATGATTAGCGACTCCAAAAATAAGGGCTTTTTTACCTTCTAATAAAGGCATAGATTTTCTCCTTCAAAGTGATTTCCGCGAGTTTCTCTGTCTAGCGTTCGATTGGATAGCGACGCCCAACCCAACCATTCATACCATTGGCGAGATTGTATACTTTGGTGAGACCAGATACAAGTGCGATCTCCGAAGCGTTCGAGCTGCGCTGTCCAGAGGCACAGACGAAGATAACATCTTCATCAGGTGGCAGTTTCAGGTTTTTGAGGGCTTTTCCAAAGCTGTAAATGCCGTCAATCGTCACCAGTTCCGCCTCAGCGATATGCCCACGATGCCATTCTTCCGACGTGCGTACATCTATGACACGTGTTCCAGAGTCTATCATGCGTTTGGCTTCATCGGTGCCAATGGTGATGTAAGGTAGGGCTTCTTCCAGATCGTCATGTAGCATGTCTACCATCTCTCCTTGCACATTATGCTTTCTGTGCCTTTGTGTATTCTTCCAACCAGATGCGCCCCAACATTGTTGGGGCGATCATGTATTCATCGCCTACAAAGTTCATTGTAATGAAACCTTGATCTTCCATTTCGCGGAAGTCGGCAGTAATGAGGTAGTGAGTGCGAAGGATACGGGTGAGGTCGCTCTCCGGCAACTGCTTCCAGTCCGCTAAAATAGTAAGGATAGCAGCATATCTAGGGCTACCATCATCAACCGCTCGCATGTGTCTACCTCGTGTTTCCCCTGGTGTTTAGTGGCGTTATTACGTTGCCCCATTATAGCACAACATCTTATGGCTTCTGTCTGAAACTTCGTGTGATAGAATCGGAGGCAGAGACACCAGAGTAAAAAGGGGAATTACGTATGCATGAGGACGCGCAACCGCCGACACGCAGTATTTCTGCGAGTACGCTTATTCGCAACATCGGGCAGCTTGTGACAATGGCACAACAACCGATAGTCGGCGCGAGTGGACAGCTACAAGTGCTTACACATGCTGCGATTGCAGTTGACAAAGGAACTATTGTCTGGCTTGGCCCTGATACCGCCGTAGACGAGCTATTTCTTCAAAATCCGAATACCATTACCGTTATTGACGCTCATGGCGTGGTGCTCACACCGGGCTTTGTCGATTCGCACACACATCTAGTCTTCGCGGGAGATCGGGCGGAAGAGTTTCATCTGCGACGCAGTGGTGTCAGTTATGGAAGCCTTCTGGCACAGGGGCGCGGCATTTTGACGACAATGAATGCTACTCGTAGTGCTACTATAAACGTGTTGCTGGCGTTGGCACAAACAAGGCTTGAGACGATGCGTGGCGTTGGCACAACTACCGTCGAGATTAAAACCGGCTATGGTTTGAATATGGAGGCGGAGGCGACGTGTCTGCGTGTTATTCAAGAACTGCAAGCCCGGACGACGATACGTATTGTGCCAACGTTTCTTGGTGCTCATAGCGTGCCGCCCGAATACAAGGCCAGCAGGGAGAGCTATATAGCTTTACTTGTCGAGGAAATGCTGCCCCGCTTCAGAGAGCAGGCGCGTTTCTGTGATGTTTTCTGTGAACGTGAAGCCTTCACATTAGAGGAGAGCCGACGAGTTCTCACGTGCGCTAAAGGATTGGGTTATGCCTTGAAAGTACACGCGGATCAGTTAAGCCCATCTGGTGGCGCGAGACTTGCGGCAGAACTACACGCGGTCTCCGCCGACCATCTTGACTATGCAACCGATGCCGACCTCGACGCTTTGCACGATGCGGGTGTTGTCGCGACACTGCTACCGGGTTGCTCTTATACCTTGCGAAGTCCCTATCCTGTCGCACGTCGCTATCTCGATCATGGCCTGACCGTCGCGCTGGCAACAGACTTCAATCCGGGGACCTCATACTGCGAAAGCATGCAGATGATACTTGGGTTAGCGATGGCGGAAATGGGCATGACACTCGAAGAGGCACTACTCGCGGCGACGATTAACGGGGCGAAAGCTCTGGCGTTACAGGAGCAGGTTGGAAGTCTTGAAGTTGGTAAACGCTGCGAAGTCGCGTTCTGGTCTATTCGTGACTATCGTGAAATTGGCTATCACTTTGGCGTCAATCTTATACAATCGGTTTTAGTTATTGACGAGCCACTACTTCCTTTTGGAAGTCTATGTTTCACGTGAAACAGTGATAGAGGATTAGCGAAAAATGCAGGAACAACAATTTGTTGTTGATCTTCTCACAACACTACAGAAGGAACGCTTTAGCTTGCCTGCCTGGGGCCGTTTTCTCGTTCGTTCGTGGCACATGGCGAAGAAAACCGCCACCGCTAACTCTACGCTCACGCACTCCTGGCAACAAGTAACGACACTCATGATTATGCTTATGGCAGGCATTTGTTGCACCGCGAGCGTTTTTGAAGGCCCTATCACACTGCTTCGTTTGCTCCCTGGTTTTATCTGCTGTGTGGTATGGCAGCAGAGTGATCTTTTCTGGCATCTTGGGTTGCACCGTCGAACCGATACGGGCGAGCTTTTGCCAACAATAGGACTTGCGAATACGCTTACAGGATTACGTGGTCTAGGCGCGGCATTTCTGCTAGGCAGACTCGTTGGTGGAGTAAGCACTCCAGTATGGCTAGCCCTACTCGTGTTTGTGGTCGGAGTGCTAACAGACATTCTGGACGGGTGGGTAGCGCGTAGTACGAAGACGCAGAGCAAACTTGGTCAAATCATCGATGGAGAAGCCGACTTTTGCCTGTACCTTGCGCTGAGCATAATTCTTGTACAGAATGCTATTCTTCCTCTCTGGTTGGCACTTATTCTAGTGGCACGCTTTTTTGTACCACTGCTCGCGGCACTTATAAGTTATTTTCTCTTCGCTACTCCCGTTCGCTTTGGCTCGACACTCTGGGGAAAAGGCGCGGGCGTGGCGCAATGTTTGTATTTTTTCGTGTTGCTGGCACCCGCGCAACTCGCACGTATAACGCAGATTGTAAACATGCCGTTTCTTATATTGACGATTGTACTCACGCTTGTCGCGCCTCTTGCTCAACTCGCAAAACACAGCGATAGGCATTGAGCCTTCCAATGTTTCACATGAAACATTCATGGTTTCTTTGGCATTTCGATGTTTCACATGAAACATCGAAAGATGTTGCGTACACCGTCTCTGTGTTAAGGATGTGTTAGTATATGGGCAATGATGGTCAGAAAGGAGTCTTCACGATGAAGGCTATGTTTTCACAAAATACGATACTTAATGGTCAAGAGCTTACAAGCGGTGACGTTCTCGCGGTTGCACGGCACTACGCACCCGTAACACTTGGATCAGAGGCCGTTCAACTTATACAAACGGCACGCGCTGTTATCGAGACAATCGCGGGGCAAGGAAAGAAAGTCTACGGAGTGACAACGGGTTTTGGACACTTGAGTAGTGTACGCATTCCACAGGAGCAACTAGTAGACCTGCAACACAATCTGCTACGTAGTCACGCGGCGGGTGTGGGTGCGCCACTGCAAGAAGAGATCACGCGAGCGATGATGCTGCTACTAGCCGCGAGTCTTGCGCGTGGTCACTCTGGTGTACGCGTCGAGGTCGTACAGTTACTGCTCGCGCTCCTCAACGCACGCGTCTATCCGTACATTCCCTCGCGCGGCTCTGTAGGGGCAAGCGGTGATCTTGCTCCACTGGCACACCTCGGCCTCCTGCTGGTTGGCGAAGGGGAAGCTTTTATGGATGGTCGGCGCACCTCGGGGGCAAAGATATTGCAGCAAATGGGGCTAGCTCCTTTACGTTTGCAGGCCAAAGAGGGGCTTGCGCTTATCAATGGCACGCATCTTATGGAAGCAATCGCAATCCTGGCACTTGAGGATGCGCGTAGTCTTGTAGAGACGGCTGAGGTCGCGTGCGCTATGAGTATTGAGGCATTGCTGGGTAGCCATGTTCCGCTCGACGCCCGTATTCATGAGCGGCGCGGACAGGTCGGGCAACAGGTCAGCGCGGCCCATTTACGCACGCTGGTACGTGAAAGCGAGATATGTGAGAGTCATCGCGACTGTCCGCGAGTGCAAGACCCGTACACGTTGCGTTGCGCCCCGCAGGTTTTCGGTGCCATTCGTGACGCGCTTGAATATTGTAAAAACATATTCGAGCGTGAGTTGGGAGCGGTCACAGATAATCCACTGGTGTTTCCAGAGGAGAACGATGTGCTTAGTGGCGGGAATTTTCACGGGCAACCGCTAGCTCTAGCCCTCGATATGATGGCGATTGCGCTCGCGCAACTAGCAAGTTTTTCTGAGCGGCGCATCTACGACATGATGGGGCCACGCGAGTGGGATAAGGGTGGCGCACCTCTTTTCCTCACTCCAAATCCTGGCCTCAACTCTGGTCTGATGATTACGCAGTACACGGCGGCGGCCCTCGTCAATGAGATAAAAATATTGGCACATCCTGCCAGCATTGACTCTATTCCAACCTCAGCGGGTATGGAAGATTTTGTCAGCATGGGCGTGACGAGTGCCCACAAACTCTTGCAGGTGCTTGAGCAGGCACAACAGGTTGTAGCGATTGAGCTACTTTGCGCGGCTCAGATGCTAGAGTTTCGCAAGCCGCTCCGTCCTGGCATCGGCGTACATAATGCATACACGCATGTACGCACACTGGTTACACCGCTACAGGAGGATCGCGTTCTCTCTACCGATATGGCAACGCTCGCGCAAGCGGTTAAAGATGGCGTTTTTGTCGATGCCTGATAGCAATGTTTCACATGAAACATTGCTATCAGTTGTTTCTATGTTTCATGTGAAACATTAGCGCATCACCTGACCTCCATTTACGGGGATAACTTGTCCAGTGATATAGGTGGCAGCGGGCGATGCGAGGAAAAGCGCGATATTCAGCACGTCCTGCGCGGTTCCCCAGCGTTGCATCGGTACGTCGCGCACAAGCTTTTGCTGAGTGGCTGGCGAAAGCTGGCGCGACCACTCGTTCTCGATCCACCCTGCTGCTATACAATTGACACGGATACGGGGCGCGAACTCAAGCGCGAGGCAACGCGTTAGGGAGAGAATCGCGCCCTTGCTCATCGCATACAATTGGCTCGTGAGACCTATGCCACCAGAGAGCGCACCATCCCAACCGAGCATAAGCATACACCCATTGTCATGCATAAACGTTTCGGCAAGGCGCGAACATTGCCACGCGCCGCGCACATCGACTGCCATCATGCGCTCGAACTGTTCGAGTGCGCTCATACCTTGTGTCTCTTTTGTATTTGCACTCACACCGGCGTTATTTATCCATATGTCAAATCCTCCCAGTATGCTATGGGCTGCGCCAACGAACCGAGTCACCTGTTCAGGTTCGCCCAAATTGGCCTGTAACATTGTTGCTTTTCCTCCATACGCGGTTATCTCAGCGACGACCTCCTCGGCACCTTGTTGCGAGTGGGCATAATGAACAAGCACCGTCGCCCCCTGTTCCGCGAAGCCAAGCGCGAGAGTACGTCCGATACCGCGTCCCGCGCCTGTTATAACAACCGTCTTATTCTTGAACATAGCAGCTCCTTTTGAAAATGTTTCACGTGAAACGTTGCGAGAGAAATATTGTCGCGGCCCTCTCAATGTGCTACACTGGCAAAGGCGACGGTTTCAACGATGTGCTGTCGTTGAGTGAGCTTACGCCATGACGCGCGTATACGAAGGGAGCATACACGGTGATTACCCATGAGGACTCTTTACCCTCTTCCCCCTCTACCTCTGCTGAATATCATACGCTACTGCAACAGTTACGGCACACTATTCTGGTTCGCTATCGTCCCCATCTTCTTGAAGGCCCTGGCCCAATTCGTGTAATGGCCCGCATGGTTGCCGAACTTGAGGCGGTATGTCGTGAGCAGCATATTCCAGAAAGCATCATGCAGGCAGAAATTGTCAATCGAACAATAGGGGATATCAATTTACGCCTAATCACAGAGTGCGAGGGCGAGGCGGGCGGCACTGGTGATTATCGTTTGCTCGCGGACGAACTGGGAGTCGCGCTTCCCAATGAACAGGTAAACGGCGACACTGTGACTGGTGCGACCTATCTCTGGCTCCGTGAGCAGATGATGGAATGCGAGCGTTTGTTGTTGAGTAGGCAGGTTGACCCCCGTATGTATGATATCTATGGTGTGGGCAACGCACTCTTGCGTGAACGGCTCGCGCAAGAGATGCAACAATGGGGCTTGCCGATTGGCAAAGAGCATGTGGCGGCAAGTCTCGGCGCGATGGATGGCATCGATAAGGTACTACGTGGTCTGCATATGCTCCGCAAGGACGCGACTACTGCCGAAGTTGGGATACTTTTTCCCACGCCTGGTTTTGGTGTCCCCGAATGGCAGGCTCGCTCGTATGGCTACCGTCTTCACCACTTCGCAACATCGCGGGAAAACAATTTCAAACTCACGGCGTCCCAGCTTGACACACTGCTGCATCAGCAACGAGATATTTTTGTGTTTTACCTTACGCTGACAAACAACCCTACCGCGTTCGCATACACGGTGGATGAACTGAACGCGCTACACGCTGTTTTAGCAAGTCATAGAGAGATGGGTCACGAGGTCTACATACTCGCGGATCTCGCGTATATTGGCACGGGCAATCCTGCTGCTGATCGCGCACGCATGGCGACATTTATACCGTTGGAAGTTTCGCGCCATACCATCTTTGTCAGCAGTTTCTCGAAGACACACAGTCTGACAGGCGAACGTTTTGGATGGGTGACGATGGGCGACCCCGCGCTTATGCCGCTTCTCGCTCCTTGTTGGACAAACACAATGGCGTCGTTGCCGGGAGAGTGGCAGTTGCGTTTCATGGCATACCTACGTTTGTTCGACACACGGCCCTGGCTCGCCGAAAAACTGCGGGCGTTTTATCGGTTGCGCCGCCACCGTTTTATCGAGCAGTTACGCCGTATCGATACGGCACAGCACCTCTTTAAAAATATCTATCTCGACGACGACGCCACCGTCTATAACTGGAGTCAGCTACAAACAGGTGAGGACGCATTCTCGCTCTTTGAAAAGACCGGCATCGCAGGTGTTCCGGGTTCCGGCTTTGGCTATAGCGACGAGTACATTCGTTTCTCGATTGGCGTCATTCCTATCCCACAACCTTGCTAGTTGCGTGACCACATGATACGCTTAGGGTGTCTTCGACAAGATGCTCTGACGGGAATGTTTCATGTGAAACATTGTTGTTCAGGGTCATGAGATACATCATCAATGTTTCATGTGAAACATTCGGTAGTGCGGTTCAACACAATAGGATAGGAGCAATCATATGACCATTCGTGTAGGCATCAATGGCTTTGGCCGTATCGGACGACAGTCGATGAAGGCAATTCTTGAACGTCATCCGAACGATATCGAGGTTGTCGCCATCAACGATTTGACCGACACACAGACAAACGCGCACCTACTCAAGTACGACTCGACCTATGGGCGTTTCCCTGGAGAGGTCGAGGCGACGCCAGAGGCGTTAGTTGTCAATGGACACAAGATCAAAGTTATTTCGCAGCGCGACCCCGCGCAAATTCCCTGGGGCGACCTCGGTGTACAACTCGTGATCGAGTCCACTGGCTTTTTCACCGATGCCGATAAAGCGGCGGCACATCTACGCGGCGGCGCGAAGAAGGTTATCATCTCAGCACCCGCGAAGGGAGAAGATATCACCATTGTACTTGGTGTGAACGAGAATACCTATGATGCCACCAAACACAATATTATTTCTAACGCGTCCTGTACCACTAACTGTCTCGCTCCCACAGCGAAGATACTGAACGATACGTTCGGCATCGAGCATGGCCTGATGAATACCATCCACTCGTATACCAACGATCAGCGCATTCTCGATCAGGTACACAAAGACCTGCGCCGCGCTCGTACCGCCGGCGCGAACATCATTCCGACATCGACGGGAGCCGCACGTGCACTCGCGTTGGTCATTCCAGAACTTAAAGGCCGCTTCGATGGTATGTCCTTACGTGTACCAACCGTTACCGTTTCGGTGGTTGACTTTGTAGCGACGGTTCGTAAAGAAGCAACACGCGACAGCATCAACGCCGCGTTCAAGGAAGCGGCGGACGGCCCACTCAAGGGCATCCTCGCTATCAATGAGGAGCCACTGGTCTCGACGGATTATCGCGGCGACTCCCATTCGGCGATTGTTGACGGGCTTTCGACAATGGTACTTGGCAACAACATGGTCAAAGTCATTGCCTGGTACGACAATGAGTGGGGCTATTCCAGTCGTGTCGCTGACCTCGCGCACTTCATCGGGCAAAAAGGTTTCTAATAATGAATAAAAAGACACTGCGCGATATCGACATTGCGGATAAACGCGCCCTTGTGCGGGTTGACTTCAATGTTCCTCTGGACGCGAATGGACACATCACCGATGATACGCGTATCGTCGCAGCTCTTCCCACCATCAATGCATTGCTTGATGGTGGGGCCTCAGTTGTGCTTATGTCACATCTGGGGCGACCTGATGGGCAGGTCGTGGAGAAGTTGCGAATGAAGCCGATTGCGCTTCGTCTGGGCGAACTCTTGCATAAGCCAGTGCAAACGGCAAACGAGAGCATTGGGCCAGAGGTCGAGGCACAGGCACGCGCCCTACAAGCGGGAGAAGTGTTGTTACTGGAAAATTTGCGCTTCCACAAGGAAGAGGAAAAAAACGACTCAGCATTTGCACAGCAACTTGCACAACTAGGCAATATCTACGTAAACGATGCCTTCGGTACAGCACACCGCGCCCACGCCTCGACGGAGGGAGTCGCGCACATTCTCCCCGGCGTCGCGGGCTTTTTGATGGAGAAAGAGCTAAACTTTCTCGGCTCGGCACTCGAAAATCCCAAACGGCCCTTCGCTGCGATCATTGGTGGCGCGAAGGTCTCCGATAAAATCGCGGTACTTGAACGCTTAATAGAGCTTGCCGATGTGCTGCTCATTGGCGGAGGTATGGCAAACACGTTTCTCGCCGCCGAGAACTACGAGATTGGCGAGTCGTTATTCGAGGAGAGCAAGCTGGATATCGCGCGTTCGCTCATCTCCAAAGCTCACCAGCGCGGCATCAAACTGCACCTGCCTTCAGATGTCGTAATCGCTGATCGCTTCGCCGCGGACGCGACACACAAGGTCGTGACGTGCTATCAGGTGCCGCCGCAGGGATGGCGCATACTCGATATAGGCCCAGCGACCATCGCGAACTTTCGGGCTACCCTGGCGGATGCCAATACCGTTATATGGAATGGTACGCTGGGTGTCGCGGAAATGCCAGCGTTCGCGGAAGGCACGAATAGCATGATTCAAATACTTGTGGAGCGTACACAAGAGGGAGCGATTACGATTATCGGCGGTGGCGACTCTGCGGCGGCGGTTGAACATGCGGGCGCGGCGGACAAGATGACGCACGTCTCGACTGGTGGCGGCGCATCACTTGAGTTTCTCGAAGGGCGTGTCTTGCCGGGAGTCGCGGCACTACAAGACAAAGCATAGTGTGCAGTTGTTGTTAAGGAGGACTTAAACATGTACGACGACTTCAACCTGGATAGGATACGTCCCGCAGTTATCGTGAGTAATTGGAAGATGAACCTCGGCCCAACGGAGGCCAAAAACTTCTTGAAGGAACACTTGCCGGAATTGAGTAAGATACTCTATAGTAGTAATACCGATGTTATACGTTGCATTCTCTGCCCGCCAACAATCTCACTTGCGGCGGTACGCGAGGTTCTCGATGCGCTACCAACGTCGCTCCAGGAGTATATAGGGTTGGGCGCACAGAATATGCACTTCGAGAACAAGGGAGCGTTCACGGGCGAGGTTTCGCCATCGATGGTGCGAGAACTGTGTGGTTCAGTGATTCTTGGTCATTCGGAACGCCGCCAATACTTTGGCGAAACCAATTACATGGTCAATAAGAAGGTGCAGGCCGCGCTCGCCGCCGGATTGCAACCAATCGTTTGTGTTGGCGAGAATCAAGAGCAGCATGACGCGGGTGACGAGACTATATTTCGGGTTATTGAAGAGCAAGTATCGGGATGCCTTCGTAACCTTTCAATAGACCAACTGCCGAACATCATGGTCGCATATGAACCGCTCTGGGCAATTGGTACAGGCAGGGCAGCGACGGTGGACGACGCATCGAAGGCTATTACCTATGTACGCGCTCTTTTGATAGAGATGTATGAGCCGTTTGCCAGCGATAGCGTCAACCTCTTGTACGGAGGAAGCGTCACCTCTGAAAACATCTGCGACTTTATAGCGTATCCCGATATCGACGGTGCGCTCGTCGGTGGCGCAAGCATCAAAAGCGACTTTGTGGACATGGTGCGAAACGTTGTGGCATATGACAAAGAGCATCATAAAGTTATATCGGTTTATGACGAAAACGGGAACGACATGGGGCGTGACCAAAAATACTGATGCTAGGGGGCATAGCGCACGAGTGGGGTGGAGGCATGGCGCGGGCAAGCCCACGAGTGGGGTGGAGGCATGGCGCGGGCAAGCCGCGCCACTACTATACTACGCGCGGAGCCACTCGCCGAGCCATTTCATGAGTGCGTTAAACGCAATGGATACTCACAACTCCACAATTTCGCGTACTTTGTGTTCGGGAGAAAGCAACACAATGACCTGTATTGACTGGGCGATCTGGGCTTTTATTAGGCGGGTATGTGTGTAGGAATGTTCTTTACTTCCCAGCGAGCAGAGCGTTTCAAAGCGTGTCAGGCAGTCCTGCGCGTTGTGGGCGTACATAGTGGTCATAACTCCATTCAAGCCCCCGTACATAGCCTGTAGCAGCGCGAACGCGGCATCGCTACGGCACTCGCCGAGAATAAGCCGATTGGCGCGTACCCGTTCGGCATACGCGATCAGCTCCGGTATTGTTGTATGCTCCGTCCGTTCGGAAGAAAGACACCGCCCCTGTAGCATTGTCACCTGCGCCTGAGGTAGGCACAACTCCGCCACATCCTCAATAGTAATAATGCGTTCGTGTATGGGAATAGCCGCACAGAGCGCGTTCAACAGTGTTGTGCGACCAGAGCCGATATGTCCACAGACAAGAATGTTGGCACAAGCTTGTACGTGGGCGTAGAGAATATTCGCCGTTGCCTGCTCTAGCGAGCCATGCCGCACCAGTTCTGGTAACGTGAGGGCAGTTCTGCGCCGCTTACGTAGCGTCAGAGCTGGCCCATGTGGGGCATGTGGTGGCAGCGCAACGGTGAGCAATGTTCCATCAGGCAAACAAACATCTGTCACCACGCGTTGCGTAGGGAGCGCGGCAAGGCTTGCTAGCGTGCAGTTGGCGGTAGTGAGAAGTTGTTCAATCACCTGCATCATATGTGACTCATCAGAGAAGCGCAGAGGCGTTTGTTGCACAATCCCGTCGCGCTCAATACAGATGTTGCGTGGCCCAAGAGCGGTAATTACCGAAATGGTTGCATCTTGCAAAAGGGCATCGAGTGGGCTGGCAACAGAGACTTTTTTGCGCTTCTCAAATTTAACCGTCTTATCTTCTTCGGGCGCGGACTCGAATTCTTCGGAGTGAGCGGGTACGGCATAGGGTATGGTAAGAGGTTTAAGTACAGAAAGTGGCATAGTTGGCAAGTCCTCATAAAAGACACTATGTGCTTGTGTCTGTGTGGCGGTGGTCAGCGGACGGGAAGACATATCGTTGAGCCATGTATCATCTGCGCTCTCGCGTTGCTCTAAAGTATGCAACGTGTTGCGTTTGATGAGTGTTCTTATTCGTGCTGAAGGAATACTATATTTCTTTGCTTGCATGGGAGAATACTGCCTCACCAACTATTGTGATAGAAAGAAACAACGTAGTGTTATCTTTTCTTCAGTATAGCGAGTGAGTCATAATAATTACGCAACACACCACAACTATAAACGCAAGAGGACGGGCTAGTGACACACTACTGTGTCATTAGCCCGTCCTCTTGCGTTTATAGCGACTAGTCCAGATAGTCTTTCAGCTTGCGGCTGCGGCTTGGGTGACGCAGTTTACGCAGAGCCTTTGCTTCAATCTGGCGAATGCGCTCACGGGTGACATGAAACTCTTTGCCAACCTCTTCCAGGGTGCGGCTGCGCCCATCATCAAGCCCAAAGCGTAACTGAAGAACTTTGCGCTCACGCTCGGTCAAGCTCTCAAGCACGTCCTCGACCTGCTCTTTGAGCAACTGATGGCTTGCGGCCTCAGCGGGTGCAAGGGCAGTGTGATCTTCAATGAAATCTCCCAGGTGGCTGTCGTCCTCTTCGCCAATGGGCGTTTCGAGGCTGACCGGCTCCTGACTGACCTTGATGATCTCGCGCACCTTCTCCGCCGTAATCTCCATTTGCTCCGCGATCTCTTCGGACGTAGGTTCACGTCCCAGGTCTTGCAGCAAGCGACGACTGATACGAATAAGGCGGTTGATTGTCTCTACCATGTGAACAGGAATACGAATTGTTCGCGCCTGATCCGCGATAGCGCGGGTAATTGCTTGGCGAATCCACCATGTCGCATAGGTGCTGAACTTGTAACCTTTAGTGTAGTCGAACTTCTCGACGGCACGAATCAAGCCAATATTGCCTTCCTGAATCAAGTCTAGAAGGCTCATGCCACGTCCAATGTACTTTTTCGCCACACTGACGACGAGACGCAGGTTCGCTTCAGTTAAGCGACGCTGTGCCTCTGCGCCATCATCGATAAAACGGCGAGTGGTTTTGTTTTGTTCGGGTTTAGCTCGCTCCAGTTTGCCGCGCTCCATGCGCTGTGCAAGGCGTACCTCTTCTTCTGCATTGAGCAGGGGAACACGCCCGATCTCGCGCAAGTACATACGCACGGGATCGTCGAGGCTGCTTTCTAAATCGGCAACCACGATTCCGAAGCCATCTTGTAGCTCTTCCCATTTGGGATCAACCATCACTTCTGCATCCGCGATTACCTCGACATCTTCAGGTCCCGGTTCCCAATCTGCTGGCGGCTCTTTTGTGGGGTCCAGGGCATCCATAGGCTCTTCGTCCTGTAGCTTGAACAAGTCAAAAGGCTCAGGAACTTCGGTGGTCACGAGACCGCCCGTCGCTTGAGTAGAATGACCTGTAGCACCAACACCAAAAACATTTTCTACATCATGTAACATAGACTCATCAAAACGATTCAATAAGAATACATCCCGTAGGGGTTCCGTGCTTTCCAAGCTCCCCTGTGCAACCGCACTTCCACGCTCTTCCTCTACGCGATCCATCACATCTTGTTCCCGATTCACCATTCTGGCATCCCCCTTCAGAAAACAGGCATAAGAATGAGAAAAAGAAGAAAACCCTGCTCTCCGATTCCGACTTGGTAAAATGATTGCACTCATTGACTAACGGTATAAAATCACCCCTGTAGGTGAGTCGCAGAGTCGATTGTTCGTACTTGCTGATGTACTTCTATCAGCCGTTGCTGAAGCTGCTGTACTCCGACTCTATCGCCGGAATCGACTGCTTCACGCAGTAGATATTGTAACTCTGTATTCAGTTGTACCAAGCGCGTGCGTTTGAGTCGTGTAGCGCATTGGACGGCTGCCTTTACCTGTCCCACCCCATCTAACGGGGACCTCGACTCAACGGACTGTTGCACCCTTACAACTGCTGCTCGCAGTTCCGAAGGCACAAGTTGCTCTATGGATTGGTATGAGGGGGAAGAACTACGTTGATACAAAGAGTTCAGTATGCGGTACAACTCTCGCGTGTCTGTCCCGATAAAGTCACCATCGTGTATTATACCACACACATAGGGGCTTAAACCAGGGTTTTGCAAGAGGAGTCCAATCAGGTAGTCCTCCCATTGTAGCTTATTCGCCTTACTCTTGTCAATACTAACGTATGAAGCATTGGAATTGGTAACAGTAGTACTTTGTGTATGGGACTCTTCGCTCTCTCCGTTCCGTTCGCGTTTCCCGTCGTGCAGCCACTCAGGTTCACCCACTTCACTTTTGCTTGTTCTACTCCGCTTCTGGCCCATTGGATCGGCGAATGCCGCCGTGACGCCCTGTGTTTTTTGGCCACGCAGGACGCGCTGCAATTCTTCATGCAGTGTACGCTCGTCAATGCTAATCATAGTAGCGAGCTTGCGGATGTAGGCATCGCGCTTGATACGATCACTCATCATGCCGATCACAGGCAGCAAACGTTTGGCGGCCTCGGTCTTACCATGTGGTTCACGCAGGTTGAGGTCCTCTGTTTTTACCACAAAGTAGTAGTCGATCAGTGGTAAAGGATGCGAGACAGCATACAGCCACAGGGAGAAGTCACGACGAATCACTTCGTCAGGATCCTCGCCAGGGGGCAGTTGCAAGACGTTGATTTCGGCGTCAACCTGCTCTTCAAGCATAATCATGCCGCGTGACGCCGGCCCATTTTTACTATAGCGCGGCGTTGCATTGCCCGACGTTGGCACCGGCACAATGGTTTTGTCGAAGCCTTTGAGGGCCTCTTGAATACCATGCTCGGTTGCGGCACTGCCGGCAGCGTCGGGGTCGAGCGCGAGCGTAACCTGCTTGGTAAGCTTCTTGAGTTGCTGAATGTGCTTCTCAGTAATCGCGCTACCGATACATGCTACGGTTTGATGCGTCCCATATTGGTGCGCGATGATGGCATCGACGTAGCCTTCTACTATAACAACTTGACCCGCCTGTTTTATTGCATCACGCGCCACATCTATCGCGTAGAGGACGGTATTTTTCTCAAACAGCGATGTCTGTGGTGAGTTGAGGTACTTGGGCTTGCTCTCACCCAGTCCACGCCCGCCGAAGCCAATCACGCGTCCACGCGCGTCGCGGATTGGAAAGATTAAACGGTTTCTGAAATAGTCATAGATACCGTTTCCACCCTCGGTAGTGATTGGCCCCTCGCGTTCACGCGCAAGGCCGCCCGTTACTAGCTCGCGCTCTGTGTAGCCTTGTGTGAGCAGATAACGCGAAAGACTATCCCACGATTCTGGCGCATAGCCGAGACTAAAAGCCAGGACAGTCTCGGATGATATTCCACGACTCTGCACATACGCACGAGCCTCTGACGCCTCTCTGGAACGCAATAATGATTGGTGAAACCAGAGTAACGCGTCCTCATTTAATTTGCGAAGCCGCTCTTTGACCGCGCTCCGCTCGCGCTCCTCTTGCGGATCGCGTCCAGACACATCCTCGACGGCAACACCTGTCTTTTCCGCGAGGTAGTGCAACGTGTCGCGAAACTCAAGCCCCTGCTGCTTCTGAACAAAAGAGAAGACATCGCCGCCCTCGTTACAACCGAAGCAATGGAAGGTCTGTGTTTCGCGGTTCACGTAAAACGAAGGCGTGCGTTCGCTATGGAACGGACACAACCCTTTGAGCGTCTTGCCCGATTTTTGCAGATGCACGACAAGGCCGATCTCGTCAGCGATATCTATTTTTGCTTTGATTATTTCGATAACAGAAGAGGTCATGAGCATTCCTCGGTACACTAGTTCAGATACGATGAGTATGTAGGGTAGAACGTTCCGTGAAAACAAAAGTTATACAAGTTCCGCGCTTTGTATAAATTCATGCAAGCACATTGTATCGCTTGTCGGCTTATGAGGGAAAGGGCATAGGACGTATAGGTTTAATTAGTGTGACATACAGCAGGGGTAAAAATAAAAAGAGATGGCGGAGTAGGGAGAGAGTAAGAGATGAGTGCCAGCCGCAAAAAGCTCTTTTTTCAAAAGTTATCCACTTTTCCACATCCCCTATATACTATTATATTTATTTTTAAAAAGAGATAAAGAATCGTAGTAGTAGTAGGGGATGTGGAAAAGTGGATAACTTCGTAAAAAAAACCATACGAGGATTTTTACGCATAGGCTCAACCCGCACTACAGGCCGTTGTACGCTTCATCAAAAAGTTATCCACAGAGTAAAGTGGGCGAAAACCAGTGTGGATAAGTGACCGAAATTGGGGATAGATTGGGGATAACTTATCCCCAATTTTTGTTCTAAAAAGCGGTCTCATCCGAATTGGGGATAACTTATCCACACTCTTTGGGGATAAGTTTTTAAGTTATCCCCAAAGCCATTTTTGTGTGGAAAACTTATCCACAGCGATTGTGGAAAACTCCAAAACTTATCCCCAGCCGCAAAAAATGTGGATAAGTTCTCCACACAAAATGTGGATAAGTTTTTTATGAAAAAGCTGTCTGTGGACTTTTCCACATTCGCGAGCAGTTGTCCACATTTTTAGGCAGTTTATCCACTTTTTGCATACGATGCATGAGTGATGATATTGTAGCCATTATAAAATCTGTTCTAAACTTATCCCCAGCCGCAAAAAATGTGGATAAGTTTTCCACACGAAATGTGGATAAGTTTTTAAGTTATCCCCAAAGCCATTTTTGTGTGGAAAACTTATCCACAGCGATTGTGGAAAACTCCAAAACTTATCCCCAGCCGCAAAAAATGTGGATAAGTTTTCCACACGAAATGTGGAAAACTCACCATTGAAAAAAGTCGATTGGGGATAAGTGCAAAACTTGTGCAAAACTTGTGGAAACAATATATCGCCCCGATACATCATCCCCAAAATGTGGAAAACTTATCCACACGAAATGTGGAAAAGACAGTAGCGATGTAACAGTTCCACTGTAACATAGAGGCTATGTGGAAAACTTATCCACTGCCACTGTGGAAAACTCACCATTGAAAAACGCCAATTGGGGATAAGTGCAAAACTTGTGCAAAACTTGTGGAAACAATATATCGCCCCGATATATCATCCTGATTTTGTGGATAACCTGTGGAAAACAATATATCGGACTGATATATCAACGCGATACATTGCCTCCAAAATGTGGATAACCTGTGGAAAACAATATATCGGACTGATATATCAACGCGATATATCATCCTGATGGTGTGGAAAACTTTCCTGCGCCAACGAGAATTATAGAGGAAGGTATTTAGCTTGCTTTTTGCTCCTCCAATACAACGCTTTCCGTTTTTCGTGGCGTCGTGCGCTGTGCCGCGTAAAATTCGTACCAATGTTCGTCTATCCATGTATCGCACAGGGCAAGTGCCGCGCCGAGTCCGCGCTGTTCTAGCTCGATCTCCACAACGTTATTCGCGTGTGGATGTTCGTGTAATCTGGGCAAAGGCGAGCCAAAACCATGTGTGTAGTGAACAAGCTCATGGGCAATGGTTGTTAGAAACACTGCGTCTGGTACTGCTTTGTGTTGGAGGAGCGAGTTAACACCAATAAATGAGCGTGTGTTATCCAGTGACATCCGTATAAGGCCGAGCCGACTCTTCCAAGGCCGACAATAGGCAATTTCGACCATGTTCGCATGTGGCACATCCGCGAAATAGTGTTGCCAGATAAAGGTAAGAGAAAAAAGAAGATCGCGTGTTTTATTACATGATGAAGAAAATTCAATAGGTAATAGAGTAGGAGTAGATGTTAGCATTATAATGCTCCTTGCATAACAAGAATAGGTTGTGAGTCTAGTATACCGACATGTGATAAATCATGCTCTACGCGCCCAGATATGCCCAGCTAATAATACCGCGCGGGTAAAAGTGTCCTCCCCAGTCGCTGCCATCGGCATGGAAGCCGTCACCAAAGCCATAGGAAAAGCCTACGTTATAGGTGTATGCAGTCTCTGCTACATCGAGACGTGAACAGGTCGTACATCCATTTTTTGTATACACCAGGTCAGCGACAAGACTGGAGAGCATAACTTTACTGAACCACTCGTAGCGTAAGCAGTGACCTGTTCCGCACTGTGGCCCATTTGCGGCAGTCGAGGTAAGGGCGATTATGTTGGATGGCGCAAGCGTCGCCGCGCTCAGGTCTGAGGGATACTGATGGGCTAGAGCCTGTAACAGCGTCTGATTCATGGTACTGTCTTGTTTGATTAGGTGCAGGTAAAACAAGCCCTCGCCTAGCACAATTGTGCGTCCGGTGCAATTGCTAAACGTTGTGTTGTTCGCGATAGGAAGAAAGCCATGAGTTGCATATTCCTGTACCATTGCTCCCTCTATCTTATTCGCCTCGCCGCGCCAGAGAGAGGCATTATTATTGCCTGACGCCAGACCGTCGAGGTACGCGGCGGCGCGGTATCCCGTCGCCTCTTTCAGTCCCTGATAATATTGATTGCCCGCTCCTGTCCCGCTATTGTGCAGACAATCGCTCGCGGCGTCGAACGTTGTATTTGTGTCGTGGATGGCTATGCCTGTCGTGGTGTCTCCCACGGCGGAATTGTGGCGCATGGCAGCATCAACTAGCGTAATTGACTGCTTGAGAAACGCGGAGTCATCGGTTGCGAATTCGTAATATGACAGTAGTAGTGTTACATTATCATTTTCTTCCGTCGGCATGGGCGTACCAGAGTTGACATAGGGTGCAGTATAGCATGTTGCACGGAGCGTGGGAATACCTTTGCCGGGGGCCGTACATTGTCCATCGCTGTTCACGTCGCCGCCCTGATCGTGCTGAAAGTAGGTGCCATACGCGTTATTTGTCGCGTTGGCGAAGACCGTTGTTAGCGCGGACTTGAAGAACCAGGGGACGCGTGCGATCTCGAAATAGCCGTACTCGTGCATCACATCAACCGTACTCAAAAATCCGTATGTCCCCTCATATATCGCCGCGTCATAGCCGCCGCCCGCGCACTCTTGCCGCGCCACCAACCAGCTACTCGCCTTGTAGCTGCGGAGTGTATCACCAATTAGCCACCGTTGCGCGGATGTAAGCACCGCGTTATCAATGAGATAGTTTTCCATTGCCTGGGCCTGTGCGAGCAGATTGTCGTGTGTTGAAAGATTGTCGATAGCGAAATTCACCACCGCTTGCTCTGATGACCACTCATGCGCGGCATACAGACCCTCATTCTGGCACCCTGTCGGCAACGTTGTATTCGCGAAGAGATGCTGACTCGCATTCCAACCGCCCAGCACAAGATACGCGGTACTACTCCGTCCGGCCTGCACTGTGTAAGGCCACGCGAGACCAGCGCGATCACTGTTCTGAGTGGAGCATGACCAGTGGTGGTGGTCGCCTGCGAGAAACAATGTTCCCCCACTCGCATCGGAGCTAGTGTCATAGGAGAGTAGCGAGACGGGCGTTCCTTGAGGAGTTGTAGGAACAATACACGCGTTACTGGTCGGCAACTTGCGATTACTGCCGAACAGGAAATCGCCACTGAGTGCTGCCTGGCTTGTATTTTCCAGATGAACACCAACGAGTAGCACCGGCACCGTATCATCACGAACGGCGCGGGCGCACTGTACAATCGCGATGCACCCTGGCTCACCGCGAAACGTATCGATAAAATCAACGGTAACATGCATTCCAGTGGGCGCGTACCCTTCCCAGCGCGTGGTATCTAGCCCCTGAGTCCACTGCTCGCCTGACAGGTACGAGTCCCCTTGTGCCGCATTGGGCGTACCCATATGAAAAAGAAATGTTTTGTGTTGGTTATCTGGCACGATACCGACAATATAACTCGCAACCGTATCATGAAAAGTGCCATCTGTGCCGCTCGCAACAGAGGACGTGGCGGGGTTGATGGAAAAGTTGAAGCGCGACCCAAACTTCGCGTTGATGTTGGTGAAGTGGCCCTGCGCTGCCACCGACTGAGCGGGAAGACGCCGATCAAGTTGAATGACCGGCGGCGTAGTCTCGGTAGCCTGTCCTACCCGATATGGTGCCGCCTGTACATACAGGTATGACATCATTTGTGCTATAAACAATAGACATACAGTTACAGGTAACACTATCCGTAATATGAAATAGATTCGAGTACGCGCCACACTATTGCTCTTTTCCCTTTAATGATGATGTTGATTATAACAAAAAAATGCCGTACTGGCAATGCGAGAGCTGCTTGCGGGAGTCTGGGTGAGCATAGCGCGGCTTGCCTGGGCTATATCCTCTTGCCCCATTTTACTCAGTGTATGCTTCTACTTTTTGTCCCTAAATTAGGGTATGCTGAGGCTTTTTATACACGGGCAAAATGTGTCAAATGGCCCATGTATCGCTGTTCTACTTCCGTTATCATTGAATATGTAGGGAATAGATATACAGAGAGAACGTCAGGAGGTTGCAATAATGAACAGCTTTTTGTACAAGATACTTGACACCGAACTGAATGAGTGCGTGCTGGAGTCCGATACAACTACTATGGAGATATCAGCACGTAAAGAGTCTTATGCAACGACTCCCATGATGGCAGTAAAACTCACAAACGAGAGTGAGGAAGACATCCACACAGCATTCGAGGCCGCGATCAGTGGTCGTCTTCTTGCGATGCGCGAACGTATGAATCGCATTAGCGGCCCTCTACCATCTAGCCGACGTTATAAGATGGAGCGGCTTCCTCCTGTAAAAGGGGTGTTGAAACAGAGAAACGCGCAGCGTGGAGCGTTTGCGCGTGCCGTTCTCTTGAGCTGCTATGGCCTGACCCTGGCTCTGCTTGGCTTCGACCTTATGGGCATTCTCATTCTTTGTGCGCGTTAGAGTTGAGCCTGCTGGAGCGAGCATTATGAAAGAGAGTGGTGGGAATATGGTCTGGCTTTTTCTCTTATGCTGGAAATACCGCGTGGGCGATAAATAGGCCGATGAAGAAGCAGAGAACAAACGCCAGCAGACAAAGAATTACCAGCACTGGAACGCTGAGGCGATGGGCGGGTTGAGTAGTAGGGACGGCATAGCCATTATAGGAGCGCGTAGAAGGGTAGTTGTCCGCGAGAGTTTGCGGAAAAGGCGATTGCATCGATTGCTGTTCCAATCCACTCATTGGGACGTTTGTCTCGGCCTGAAAAGTCGAAAGGCTTGTTCCCGGCTGACTACTTTCTCGCAGGGGCAATGTACTTACGAGCTTACCGGGAGGATTATTTTTGGGTAGGAACGAGTGCGGCCTGAAATTGTCTTCTGCTTGATACGTCGTATTTGGTGAAAGTTCTACCGTCGGTTCAAGAATATCTACCTGCTTACGTAGCTCCTCAAAGAGTGCCTCTGGCGTGCTGATATAGTGTGGGTGTTGGCGCACAACGGTGCGAGCGATAATTTCGCAGAGTTCAACTGGCACGTTGCGTAAGAAGCGCAGGCGACCATCCATTGGTGCCTCGACGCTGGTTGCGCCAGCTTGCCGACCAGAGAGCAGTTGATAGAGCAAGAGGCCAACCGCGCGGGTATCATCAGCTCTGCGTCCCTCGCTCAGGCGGCCCCAGGGCAACTCTGGATTTGTTAGCGCGTTACTATCGCCACCAACCCGACTCCACGAGGTAAAATACTGTATATTGCTCGGCAACGCGAAGCCATTTATCCGTATCAGGCCGCGATGGTCGCGGATAATCGCGGAAGGGGTGAGATCACCATGACACACGTTGCGGGTGTTCCCGCCTGAGTAGAGCAGAGCCTGGCATATCTGCACGCCTATGTCCGCGACAGTATGTGGCGCGAGCTGTGTTTGTAGCAGCACGCCGAAGTTATCGCCTTCGACATACTCTTGCACAAGATAAAACATATCTGACTCTGAAATAAAATCATATGTGCCGATGATGTTGGGGTGAGAGAATGAGGCGGTCAACCTGAGAGCAGTCTTGTAAGCACTCATCTGTTCAGCAGGAACAAGCTTCACAACGACAGGGCGCTGCAACACCTGATCGAACGCCAGATAGATTGCGCATACCTGTCCCTGCGTCAACATACGTTGTAGTTGATAGCGTTTATGAATGAGCCTTTCAGTGTCCGCCATATGCCCCCTCAAAAATATTGATACATAGTTATACATGCTATATATTCTGCTCGCATCTAGCGGCGGCATCAGTATATCATAGTACAGTAGAAGGCGCAAAGAAAGATGAGACAATAGTCATTGCCTCATCGCTAAACCTTATTTACCATGCTCCGTTCACGCGCACTCTTCGGGGAGTATTCCCTGTCGTAGCGCGAGGATGGCGGCCTGTGTGCGGTCTCGAATATTGAGCTTCTGGAAGATAAGCGAGAGATAATTTTTGACCGTTTTCTCAGAATACGCTAGCCTGTCCGCGATCTCCTTGTTACTCATTCCGGTAGCCACATAGCGCACAATCTCAAGCTCTTTCTCCGTCAGCAGGTCAAGCAGGTGTTGCCCACCTTTTGCGTGGGCAGAGAGGCGGCGCAGTTCGCTAACGATAGCACCTGTTAGTGTTGGTTCGATGAGTGTGCCACCCGCGTGAACAATCCGCATTGCCTGCGCTACCTCGCGAATAGAGGTATTTTTGAGCAAATAGCCACGCGCACCATGCTTCATTGCTTGAAGCATGAGTTGCTTATCTGTGTGCATTGTGAGCATAATCACGGCGGTTTCGGGAAAGTCCTGCGTGATCTGGCGCGTCACCGCGATGCCATCAATAACGGGAATATGCACATCCAGCAAGACTATATCAGGACGCAAACGGCGTACCGCCTGTAGTGCTTCAACGCCATCCACTGCTTCGCCCACGACACGGATATCTTCCTCTAAGGTAAAAAGCTGACGTAGTCCCTCGCGAATTAACGCGTGGTCGTCCACAAGTAGTACGCTGATACTGGCTGTACATGCGGCGCGTACAGGCTGCTGCTGGTTCTCTTCATCATCGATGGTGTTTTCTTCAATGGGTGACGTATAGAGATATGAGAGTGCTGTCTTCGTCATGAACGTACTCCTCTTAGAGGTAGCAATAATATGTATATTGGATAGAAGTAGATATAGGATACTGCCCATTTGTAGTATAGCAAGCAGGCGAAATAATGTAAGTATGGATGATAGGGGCAAGCCGCGCCATGCTCCCCTCGCGGCCTCGTTTACGCATACCGTCGCTACATCTAGTATAATAGAGTCTCTACCACAATCAGGAAGAAGTTTACAAATGGAACAGAGCAACACAGCATTCGATGAAGCGCGGGTGCTAGCCGCCGTTTATACAGAGGTGCAACGGTGTTTCACGGGTATAGACGACCTCGCACACGGCTGGGAGCATGTGGGCCGTGTCTATACGTTAGCGTTACATATCGCCGAACACGAGCAGGGGAACCGCTTTATTGTGGGCATGGCGGCCCTGCTCCACGATCTGGGGCGTACCGCGCCGAGCAAGGAGACGGAGCACCATGCCGATCTTTCGGTAACACTCGCGACCACTCTGCTACAGGCGCACCATGTTCCACAGGCACAGCAGGACGCGATTGTACACGCGATCATCGCGCATAGCTTCAGTCGCGGCGTCGAACCGCGCACGCTGGAAGCTGGCATTGTGCGTGACGCGGATCGTTTGGACGGATTGGGCGCGATTGGGGTACTGCGCTGGGCGATTACAGGCGCGGTACGCCGAACGCCTGAAACGCGCTCATATCATCCATACGATCCATTTGGGGAGCAACATTCACTCGACGATCAACGGTACATGCTTGACCATTTCTCCTCGAAACTCTTACGATTAGAGGCCAACATGCTTACCGCGACTGGACGCACTCTTGCCCGTCAGCGTACCGTGTTTATGCGTGCCTACCTGCAAGAGTTCAAGCGCGAACTAGAATTGTCATAGCGATGCTAGATACTATGCTTGTGTGGCTTTTCGAGCAATACACGGAACTGGTAGCCGCTATCCGTTTTCTCTCAATTCTTCCTGTACCCGGCCCACCACATCGTTTCGAGACCGACGGGATGAGTCGCACGGGTGAGACGATAGAGCCGCCGCGTATGAAGCTTGGCAGCGCGTACTTCCCACTGGTCGGCCTGCTGCTCGCGCTGCTGCTTACGCTACTCGCTCGCGTCCTCGGTTTATTGCTACCACACCTCGCGCTTGCCGCGGTACTCGTGGTCACGGCGGTCTTGCTGAACGGGGGGCTACACCTTGACGGCTTGATGGACTCCTCCGATGGTCTGCTGGGAGGGCAAACACCAGAGCGACGTATGGAAATCATGCGCGACAGTCGCGTTGGCAGCTTTGGAGTGCTAGGCGGCGTTTGTGCGTTGCTGCTCAAATTCGCGTTTCTTGCCAGTCTTGAACCGCGTCTCTTTGGAACGGCCCTCTGTATCGTGTTTCCCTGTACGCGCTGGGCGATGGTACTGGCCCTGCGTGTCTTCCCGTCAGCGCGGCGCACCGGGCTTGGCGCGACCTTTCGCCAGACCGTTACGCCACCACGACTGCTGTTCGCGGGCGCAACCGCGCTTGTGCTGGCGGTTGGTCTGGGCCATCTTGTTGGGTTGTTCCTGTGGGTGCTGGCATCGCTTACCGCATTGCTCGTCGGCGTGTGGGTGGTACGCCTGATCGGTGGTCTGACGGGCGATAGTTACGGCGCGATAGCGGAGGTGACAGAGGTGGTGCTATTGCTGATGCTGGTCTGCCTGCGTGGATATTTGTAGTGATAGAGTGTAAAGAAAGGCTGTGACCATGATTCCTCCGCCGCGCTTAGTGCTTATTCTTGGTGGCGCACGCAGTGGTAAAAGTACGTTTGCCGAACGACTGGCGTTGACGAGCGATAAGCGTGTTGCGTTTATCGCTACAGCAACCGCGAGCGACGCGGACATGCAAGACCGCATCACACGTCACCGGGCGGCACGCCCCGCCGAGTGGCTCACGATAGAAGAGCCGCTTGAGCTTGTTGCGGCCATACAAGAGGCAAGCAATGTGGCGGACGTTCTACTGCTGGATTGCATGACGCTCTGGCTTGCGAACTGGCTGGGACAACAGAGTGTAGCGCAAGGTGAAATACAGGGGGAAGCGGGAAGCGAAGATGAGGTGACGCGCAACCACTTGTACACTGAGAGCGCACTTGCGGCCGTTGAGGCACTACTTGCAAGCGTAAAAACGCTTGCCTCTACTAAGACCGTGCTGATCGTGAGCAATGAGGTCGGGCTGGGCATTGTCCCCATGCATCCGCTGAGCCGCACCTATCGCGACACGCTTGGCTGGGTCAACCAGCGTATCGCGCGTGACGCGGAGCGCGTGTACATACTGGTCGCGGGCCTGGCGGTGGATATCAAGCAACTGCATAGAGAAGCCGCAATTTAGTATAGTAAAAGAGAGAAAATGATGCGATTGTGGTGTTAATTGGGTAGAGAAAACAAGAGCCCGGTTGAGAAAATGCAACTACCATAATCGAAAAAATATGGGTATACTCTAGAGAGGTATTTCTGGTTGCTGAAAGAAATACGTTCCTCATTTTTTCGAGCACAAGAGTAGCGTTTAGGGGATGTGTGCTTTTCTGGTGCTTGAAAGAGTTATTAGACTTTTGTTTTCTTTGTGAAAGCGAGGCTAACCTCCATGACGTTCTCTCAAAAACACTCAAAGATGAGTGCTCTTTTCTCACTGGCTGCTATAACAGCTATGCTTAGCGCATTTCTTGTTACAGGTGCCGTAAGCACTACTGTTCACGCTGCATCGACAGGCGTCAACTTTAAGGGGCAGATGACATCCGCGAAACTCGTGGGTGCTGCCAATGTTTCGGCTAAAGCAACTGGTAACGGTGTAGCGAAAAGAGTTGTGATGCCCTATCATTCACGCCCTGTCGCAAACACTAAACTGCGGGTTGCCGCTCAGCGTCCGTCCGCGAGTAGTTCATCATTCGCGGCAGGGGCTTTGAAATATGGCTTTCAGGGTGTGAGTGCCGTTGATAATAGTAACGCAACTGGTGGTTACGATCTTGAGCCACCCGACGAAGGTTTAGCGGCAAGCAATGGCTACGCCGTGAACTTCGTCAACCTCACTGGTGCTATTTACAACGCGAATGGTTCAATCGCTGTCGGGCCTTTCCCGCTTGCCACAGTTGGCAGTGATGGTGGCTTTTTCAACGAAGACTTGAACAATATTGTCAGTGACCCCCGCGCGTACTATGATGCTTCTAGCCACCTCTGGATTGCGCTGATCTGGGTGACGCTTAATTCGGGAACGTCACATGTTGATATCGCGGTCAACGCTGGCAATCCTACCACACCATGGACGGAGTATCGTTTCGACGTGACCGATGCAACGCACGCTGGTTGCCCTTGTTTACCAGACTTCACCATTCTGGGAACCGACGCGTACAACATTTACTTTGTGCCAAATGAATTCCAGAACAATGGTAATGGAGCCTTCAATGGCTCGGTAATCTATGCGGTCGCCAAGTCCGATCTGATCAATGGGACTGCGACCCCAAATGTCGCGAAGTTCTCCGACCTGAGCATTGGCGGCGCACTGGCCTATCACTTGCAACCTGCCGCGACCTATGGTTCTGCGAAGGCGGAATACTTCGCGAACTCGATTGATATCAACAACATCTACGGTAACTCGCTTGGGGTGTGGGCGCTCACGAACCGCGAACATATTGCAAGCGGTGTGATGCCAACGCTTACCGCGACGGTTGTCAACACCGAAGCCTTCGCGCCTCCTGTTGATGCTCAGACGCCTGTTGGCTTCAATGCTGGCTTACAATCACCAACGGCTGGCTTTTTGAACCCTGACGACGACGCGTTGCAAAACCTGCAATACATCGACGGACACCTGTACGCTACACTGGATACCGCCGCGAATGTTGCGGGCGATACGGTGGCGCGTGATGGCATTGCGTGGTTCGATATTACACCCAAGATTAGCAACGGTGTGATTTCGACAAAGACCGCCGTCTCAAAGCAAGGGTATGTGGTGGCACAGGGCCTGTACCTGCTCTATCCGCATATCGAACATGCTTCAACTGGCACTACCGCGATTGCGTTCTCGTTTACTGGCCCTCAGACGTACCCAAGCGCGGGCTACGTTGTACGTTCTAAGAACGCGAAGAGCTTTGGTGGCCTGGTCGTTGCTGCGGCGGGTGCGGCTCCTGACAACGGGTTCACTGGTGTAATCGGTATTAAGAACCGTTGGGGCGATTACTCTGCGGGCCAACTCGACGCCTCTGGTAAAGCGATCTGGTTCGCCACACAGTACATTGCTGGCAATGGCACCAAGTATGTGAACTGGAGCAACTACGTCTTTGCGGTTGCAGCATAAGCACCTCTGAAGAAACATCCCCACAACCGACACGGCGGCATCTGTACGTACAGGTGCCGCCGTGTCGGTGTTTGACAACTCGAAGCCATGGCGAGTATACTGCACACACAACACTCTATACTGTTATCCTCACAAGGTGGCCTTAGCACTGTGCTAAGGCATAATAGGGAAGGCGGTGCGAATCCGCCGCAGTCGCGCTACTGTGACTGGTGAGCAGCGTGTCTCTTGTATGTCACTGTCTCTTGCGAGATGGGAAGACTGGACACGCCGCGCTTGTAACCAGGAGCCAGGAGACCTGCCCTGTGAGGCTTGCTCACGATCCTTCGCGCATGAGGAACGTGTACCGGAACGCGCTACAGGCAGGTACATCCACGCTTCACCTACTATTGCCGCGTCTACCCGTGTCTCGGTCAACACGCATCACACGCAAGTGACAACGAGCATTACGACAATTCCAGGAGGTAATGCTAGATGGACACTCGTATCATCATCCCCAATGCTACACCGAACCGTAGCAACCCGCGCCACACACATCACGCACTCGACACCCTGTTCCTCTTCGTCCTGCTTTTCCTGCTCGCGGCCTGTGGTGCACAGAACACAACCACGACGAAAAGCACGATTGTCGCGGTGACACCCGCGACTGACGTGTACGGTACACCAATTGTCTTTCCGTCAACCGCGCCACAGCGTATCGTCTCGCTGGTTCCCAGCACGAGCGAAATTCTTGGCGCGTTACACCTTGAAAAGCGCGTTGTGGGTATCGACTACAACACCAATTATCCTGCGAGCCTGACCACGCTACCGAAAGTCTCGAACGCGAACGGCACGTACAACAACGAGCAGATTATCGCGCTGAGACCCGACCTTGTGTTAAGCTATGGTGGCGCGACGAAGCAGACCGACACACAACTGAAACAGCTTGGCATCAATGTTGTCGATCTGCAACTCTCGAACCTGACCCAGACACTTGAGGAGATTACGGTTGTGGGTCGCCTCACCTTCGCACAGGGCGCGGCGCATACGCTTGTGTCGCAGATGCAAAAGCAGATCGATCAGGTTGCGGCAGCGGTCAAAGGCACAACCGCGCCCAGTGTGCTGCTTGAGGTCGATGACAGTGCGCCGGGGAAACCCTACGTGTTCGGGGGTAGCTCTTTTGGCGACGAGCTGGCGCGGGATGCCAACGCGATCAACATTTTTCATAGCAACAGTAGCAACGGCGGCTTCCCACAGGTGACGGACGAGGCGATCATCACCGCTAACCCGCAGTATGTTCTGCTGACGGAAGACCCCGCGTATGGTGGTGTCGCCAGCGCGGTCTACAAACGTCCCAACTGGGGCAATATCGCCGCCGTAAAGAACCACAATGTGTACCATATCAATGTGGATATCATTCAGCGACCAGGGCCGCGTATCGTCGAAGGTCTGCAATGTGTCGCGCAACTGGTACACCCTGATATGTTCACAGGTGCTTTGCCCGCATACTGTTCCGCGAATGTGTAAGCACCGTTCACGTTGTGAAGAGCTAGAAAAAGTGGTAACGTTGTAACGTTCATCGCGTGAACCCGCCTGTAGAGCGGGTTGAGGGGGTATAACTAACGTTACTGATGCCTGTACATTTCAGTAACGTTGTAACGTTGAAAGCTCAAAAAGGGGTGAACGTTACAACGTTACTAAAATAAGAGGGCGTTAGTAACGTTCGAGTAACGCCCTGAAGTGGCTCTACAGGCGGGTTGAGGGGCCAACGTTACTAAAAATTATATATATACATATATTACTATAATATATATATATGATAAGTATTGATATAGCGGCGGCTTGCCGCCAAGTCAATACTCCCTCCCGCGCGGTTGCGCCACGCTATGCCTTTACACATATGTCACATATCCTCTATTTGGCAACCGCGCTTGACTCTGGTATAATAAAACTACCAAGAAATAGAACGCTAGTTTCAATGTTGGAGTGAGCCATGAAGGATCGCCTCATCTCGCCAAACGTGAGTGAAGAGGAAGCAATCATTGAGGGTAGTCTGCGCCCCCATCGATTGGCGGAATATATTGGACAAGAAAAGATTAAAGAGAACCTGAGCATTTTGTTAGAGGCGGCACGGCGGCGTAAAGAGTCCGTCGATCATGTGTTGCTCTATGGACCACCGGGACTGGGCAAGACGACGTTATGTAATATTATCGCGGTAGAGATGGGCGTGACGATGAAGACGACCTCTGGCCCCGCGATTGAACACGCCGGCGACCTTGCCTCTATTCTTACCGCGCTCCAACCCGGCGAGGTGCTTTTCATCGACGAGATACATCGTCTCGCGCGTGCTGTTGAGGAACGTCTGTATTCCGCGATGGAGGATTTCGCGCTTGATGTGATGATTGGCAAGGGGCCGAGCGCGAAAGCTCTGCGTCTGCCTCTCCCCAACTTTACCGTTGTTGGCGCGACAACCCGTGTGGGTGCGCTTACCGCTCCCCTGCGTGACCGCTTCGGGGCGATCTATCGTATGGAATATTACGACAAAGAGGCGTTGCGCGAGATCGTCACCCGTTCGGCGCGTATCCTGAAAGTTCCTGCTGACGCGGACGGCATCGAAGAGATTGCAGGTCGCGCTCGCGGCACTCCCCGTATTGTCAACCGTTTGCTCAAACGTGTACGTGACTACGCGCAAGTGCGAGCCAATGGTGTGATTACTAAAGAGGTCGCGCAGGCAGCACTTGACGCGATGGAGGTTGATGAAATCGGCCTTGACCAGACTGACCGCAACATGCTGCTTACCATCATTCAGAAATTCAATGGCGGCCCCGTTGGTCTCGACACGCTTGCCGCGAGTACCAGCGAAGACTCGAACACCATTGAGGATGTATACGAGCCGTACCTGCTGCAATTGGGCTTTATCTCTCGCACACCACGCGGACGTGTTGCCATGCGAGCGGCCTATCAGCACCTCGGACTGATGGCACCAGACGGAGAGAGTGGGACGAACCTATGGACAACTCCTTCCTGAAAATGAGCGATTTCGATTACGCGCTCCCCCCGGAGCTAATCGCGCAAACGCCGCTTGAGCCGCGTGATGCCTCGCGTCTGCTGGTCGTGGAGCGGGCAACGGGAACGCTGACACATCGCCACTTTCGCGATGTGGGGGAATACGTGCGTCCTGGCGATCTGCTCATCGCCAATCAGAGCCGCGTGATTCCCGCGCGTCTGCTTGGTCACAAGGCCAAGACCGGAGGAGCCGTTGAGGTGCTTTTGCTCTCGGAACGGCCCGATCTCGGCGCGGACTACTGGGAAGCTCTGGTGCGTCCGGGTCGGCGTCTGCATATTGGCGACTACATTATCTTCGACAACGGCACAGGTAAAAGCGCGTGGTTGCAGGCCGAGATTACGGCGCGTACTGACGCGGGCGGACGTGTTGTGCGGCTCTCGGTTGTGGGGCAGGAACGCGCCGCGGAGAAAGACCCATATGGCGTTCACGCGCTGGTCACGGTGCGCCAGATGATTGACGAGCTGGGACGGATGCCGTTGCCCCCTTACATTCACGAGAAGCTGGACGACCCCGAACGCTATCAGACCGTGTATTCGCGCATCACAGGCTCCGCCGCCGCGCCCACCGCCGGACTTCACTTCACGCCACAGTTGCTCGACCAGTTGCGGCTACAGGGAGTGCAAGTGGGCTTCGTCACGCTGCATGTTGGCCTCGATACGTTTCGGCCCGTCGAGGTCGAAGACTACCGCGAACATATGATACACAGCGAAGATATCGAGTTAGACGCTGCAACCGCGCACCTCATCAATGAGACACGCGCACGCGGTGGACGTGTTATCGCGGTTGGCACAACCTCGGTGCGCGTGCTGGAAAGCGTCGCCAACTTGCATGACGGGCGCATCGAACCCTACAAAGGTAGTACGCGCCTGTTTCTCACACCCGGCTCGCGCTTCCTCGCGGTTGACGCCATGATTACCAATTTCCACCTGCCTCGCTCGACCCTGCTCCTGCTTGTCAGTGCCTTCATGGGAAAAGACCTGATGACGCAAGCCTATCAAGAGGCCATCCGCGCATGCTACAGGTTTTTCAGCTTCGGGGACGCGATGCTGATTGAGTGAACGCGAGGCGTGATGTATCGCGTCTTACGGTTCCAACCGATTGATATCCCTCGGAAAAGTTGTCGCGAGCTTGATGTTTGGCACACCTGTCAGCTGCATCAGGAGCCGTTCCAGACCAATCGCGAAACCGCCGTGCGGGGGCATTCCGTATTTGAACGCTTCAAGATACGACACAAAAGGCTCCAGTGGCAAATGCGCTTTCTCTAGAGCCGCGCGATACTCCGCATAGCGATGTAGACGCTGCCCACCCGTGACCAACTCGGTTCCCCGAAAAAGCAAGTCGAACGAGTTCGTGAAGGCGGGCCGTTCAGGGTCGGGGTGAGTATAAAATGGGCGTTTGCGGGTTGGATAGCCTGTAACAAACAGAAAATCGCTGCCGAACTCCTGCCTTGCCCACTCGCCAAGCCATCGCTCGTCCTGTGGCGACAGGTCAGGTTCGCCGCGCACGTCCGTTTTGTAACGCGTGAAGATATGTTCTTGCGCGTCCGCGAAGTGGATATGGGGTATCTCTGCTAGCACTTCGGGCATCTGCACTTTGAGTAGTTCCAACTCGGCGGGATACTGTTCTGTGAGGCTCGTGAGGATACCCGCGAGCACATCGCGCAACAGGGCCATAACTGTGAAGTGGTTCTCGATAAAGCCAAATTCCGCGTCGAGGCTCACATATTCGTTGATGTGGCGCGTTGTGTCGTGGGGTTCCGCGCGAAAAACGGGGCCGACCTCGAAGACGCGCTCAAACACACCAACCATTATCTGCTTATAGAACTGTGGGCTTTGCGCGAGGTAGGCGTCGCGCCCAAAGTAGCCCAGCTTATAGACGTTAGCCCCGCTTTCAGTCGCGGACGCGACGATCTTCGGCGTTTGTATCTCTGTGAAATGCTGTTCGGTAAGCACTGCGCGAAAGCCTGCCATCACACCTGCGCTCAGGCGCAGAATAGCCCGTCGCGTCGGGTGACGGTTTGTGACAACCGCATGGTCGAGCTGCGTGTTGACGTGCGCGGTGATTTTGCGCTTATTCAAAGCTATCGGTGGCACCTCGGTTACAGGCGTAAGTACCTCGACGCGCAGATCGTGTAGCTCAACGCCGCCGGGTGCCTGCGCTTCGGCAACAACTACTCCTTCAACCGCTAGCACGCTCTCGACGCCAACCGCGTCAAGTGCCGCGAGTTCCGCCAAACGCTCCGTGACGCATTGCACCAGACTCCATCCATCGCGTACAACCAGAAAACTCACACCGCCCAATTGTCGATGCGAGTGTAACCATCCCTGCACACGCACTCGTTCGCCAACGTGCGCGGATACCTCTACCGTGCGTAACCGTTTCATCTGAACCATTCCCTTTCGTCGTATATGACACCCTGAACATGCCGTAAAACAGGCAACAAAAAACCCTCATCCTTCCCATCTGGAGGACGAGGGCATGTGTATTACTATGCCTATCGTGGTGCCACCACCATTTGTCCCTTGTGTGACAACAAGCGACCTTTATCAGTTCAACCTCCCGTGCGAGAGGGAAAACCGTTGTACTGTAACGGGTACACTCCGAAATGTAGCTACTTGCCCCTCTTTACAAAGAAGCATGTTCACCTTTTGGCTCAAGGGCGTCATCGCGGCGAACCAGTCACGACGCTTGCAGCAAGTACGTCGCTCTCTGTAGTTCTGGTGCAGTCCCGACATGTTCCCTGTCATCGCTGTGCTATTTTTTGTTCTCCACTCAACTATACATGAGGTGTTACGAGAAGTCAAGCGGAAAACAAGTATACTTATGCCCACTCGTCTAACGAAAATATGCTCTACCGCTCACAGGGACGTATCAGCACTTATCTCTACACTTTTCTTTCTCCATGTCGATAGAAAAGAGGGACGGTACTAATGAAGCGTTGGTACGCATTGTGGACAAGGGGAGACACGCACATGGTCATGACATATGATACACATTTCATGAACGAGATAGAGACGCACACACTACTGAAACTCATTCCCGATTCGTTAAGTCGCGTCAGCAACGAGGGTATTTTGCTTGGCTATAAAGATAGCAGAGGCATGACAGACGGGAGTACAGTAGTTGGGCGCAACCTGTTTGAGCTTTTCCCCCCTCAGCTAGCGAACCAGTTGCGAGCGGTACTGGAACGTGCGCGGCAGACGGGCGAGGTACAGACGTGGGAATATCAGTTACGCATTGGCGAGACGGAACATGCGCGCGACTCACGCATCATCGTGAACGGAGAAGACGAGTTTTTGTGCTTAATTCGCGATACCTCTGAGCTTAAAAAAACGGAGCAGACGCTGCATGAGAGCGAGCAACGTCTGCGTATGGTAATCTCCAATATTCCAACGGTGCTTTTCGCGCTTGATCGTGAGGGCATCTTTATTCTTTCCGATGGACGTGGCTTACAGGCACTTGGCCTACAATCGGGGCAAGTTGTTGGCCTTTCGGTCTTCGATGTATACAGTAGCGAGCCACAGGTTCTGCCACCCATACGGAGTGCGCTGGCGGGCGAGGCCGTGACCTTTACCAACGATATGGGGCATCTTATCTATGAAACGCAACTCACCCCCCTTTTTGATAAAGCAGGGCAACCAAACGGCGTCATTGGGCTTGCAACCGATATCTCCGCGCGTGTAAAAGCTGAAAACGCAGTGCTCATGCGTGAGCGTCGTTTTCGTGCACTCACCGAGAATGCGTCCGATCTCGTGCTTGTTCTTGACGCGACGGGTATCTATCGCTACGCGAGTCCCTCGCATCAGCGTATTCTTGGGTATAGCGCAGAGGAATTACTTGGTACAAGTATTTTTAACCTGTTTTCGGCGGAAGATTTAGGCATTGCCCTCACTTCGTTTACCAAATCAATCGAAACCAACGAAATGAGCCGCCGTAAATGTCGGCTTCGTCACGCCAATGGCTCGCTGATAACCGTCGAGTATGTCGGGCAAAGCTGCTTCGATGATTCAGCAATCGAGGGCTTTGTCATCAATGCTCACGATGTGACCGAGCGTAACGCGATGGAAAAGATGTTGCGTTATCAAGCCTCGCACGATATCTTGACCGATCTGCCGAACCGCGCCACACTGTTGGAGCATCTACAGCAAGCAATAGCGGTGAGTGCGGTTGTGCAAGAGAATGCCGCGAGTCAGGTCGCTCTGCTCACAATGGACCTTGACCGCTTCAAAGAGATCAACGATACCTTTGGACATCATCATGGGGATGTGCTGTTACAGCAGTTGGGGAGTCGATTGCGCGGGATGGTAAACGAGAACGCAACCGTAGCGCGGCTCGGCGGCGACGAGTTCGCGCTGTTGTTACCGAACGCCGACGAAGGACGTGTACAACAAACCATCGCGGCGATTGCGGCGTTGCTTGAAGAGCCATTCGTTATCGAAGACCTGCCATTGCAGGTGCAGGCAAGTATCGGCGTCGCGTGCTATCCGACGCACGGGGAGGACGCGTTGACGCTGCTGCGTCGCGCCGACGTCGCCATGTATGCCGCGAAACAGGGCCATCTGGAATACGTCGTGTATGACGCGGCGCACGATACCTATAGTCCGCGTCGGCTCGCGCTCATGGGTGCGCTACGAAAAGCTATCAGCAACAACGAGCTGAAGTTGTACTATCAACCTAAAGTCGAGATAGAGTCGGGCGCGGTGCATAGCGTTGAGGCACTCGTGCGCTGGCAACATCCCGAATTCGGCTTCATCCCACCCGATCAGTTTATTCCGCTCGCGGAACAGACGGGCCTGATTGTTCCGTTGACGCTTTGGGTGCTGGAGACGGCGGCCCATCAGTGTAGCGAATGGTTGCGTAGCGGTCTAGAACTCAGTATCGCGGTCAACCTCTCGATGTGGGACCTGCGCGAGTTGACGCTGCCCAATACTATTGGTGCGCTACTCGAACGCTACAAGTTGCCTGCCCGCCTGCTGCGCGTCGAATTGACGGAAAGCGTGGTGATGAACGATGTCGAGCGTACACTGGACATTCTGACGCGCCTCTCGAATCTGGGTATTCAGATATCGGTTGATGACTTCGGCACCGGCTACTCGTCGCTGGCCTATCTCAAACGTATGCCCATCACCGAACTCAAGATAGACCGCTCGTTCGTAATGCACATGGCGAACACGGAGGTTGACGCGACCATCGTCGAATCCACCGTCGCAATGGCCCACAGTCTGGGCCTGAAAGTCGTCGCGGAAGGGGTCGAGGACGCGAAGACGTGGCAGCTACTTACCAATTTCAAGTGCGATATCGCGCAAGGCTATTATATGTCGCGTCCCGTCTCCGCCCCCGACCTGCAAACATGGTTGCGAAAGGAGAAGGCGGCGTGAAAATACAAGACTCTTGTACCATGTTCAGCTCTGTAGTATCATAGCTGAAAAAATGGAACATGATTATGCAAATGAAACAATTACGCACACATATTCTTACACTTTTGGGGCAGAAGCGCGGCCCGTCAGTGACACAGATTGTGCTACGGGCCATCGGTACGCTGTTTGGTCTTCAGATTCTCACAATCGCAGTATTGCACCTCGCCTCAAAGTTGCGACGTAAGCGGCAAGAGGTGGGCGGTTTTCCACATCCCGACCTGAACGATATTGCGGTTGGTGAGAACGTGGTGCAGCTCTACGACTACGGGCAGTATCTGTACGATGCCATGCTGAATGCGATTGAGAACGCGCAAATCAGCATTTATCTTGAGACGTTTATCTGGAAAGACGATAAGGTTGGACAGACGTTCAAGGAGTGTCTCATCAAGAAGGCGGAGCAAGGAGTCGAAGTGTACGTGGTTTTTGATGGCTTTGGTAACATGGTTGTGCCAAAACATTTCAAGGAATTTCCCTCTTCGCTTCACACACTCAAGTATCAGGCGATTCGCCGTCCCTGGCACCTTTTCGACCCGCGCCGTTATGCCCTCGACCATCGTAAATTGTTGATTGTCGATGGCTATACTAGCTTTATTGGTGGCTACAATATCGGGAGCCTGTACGCTGACACATGGCGCGATACGCACTTGCGTATTCACGGCCCTGCCTCTGCCGACCTTGCCCACTCGTTCGTGGAATTCTGGAATCAGCATTGTGTGGGGTGTCCACCCATCACGCGCCACTATCTGCGCCACTTCGACTCGCTAATCACCATCGCCGGCACGAACGCTCTCCAATTGATGTTCCCCATTCGCGATATGTATATTCGCGCGATTGACCGTGCGGAAAAGACGATACGTCTCACGAACGCCTATTTTGTGCCGGATGGTGTGTTGCTCGACGCGCTCGTCGCCGCCGCACAACGCGGTGTCGATGTGCAGATTATCGTTCCCTGGATATCGAACCATCTCGTCGTCGATTGGCTCGCACGCGGCTACTTCACAACGTGTCTGCGGGCGGGCATTCGGGTGTTCGGGTATCGCCACATGCTGCACGCGAAAACGTGTACAATTGACGGGCAGTGGTCAACCATCGGCACCGCGAACCTTGACCGCTTGAGTGCGGTTGGCAACTATGAAATCAACGTCGAGGTCTATAACGACACGCTCGCGCACCAGATGGAGCAGGTATTTCTCAGCGACACCACCGACGCACGCGCCCTCACACTCACCGACTGGCTCGCACGCCCCTGGTACGCCATGCTGGGCGAGCGCATCCTCGCCCCGTTGCGCGTGCTGTTGTAGCATGTGAACAGTGTATTCACAATTTATGAAAGTGGTATTTTACTTCTGTGTGTTATCAGTAATAAAGCTACGCAATAGATGCTCGTATTGTGTTTTCTGCCAAATTTCGTCTGGTATATGCTCAATGATAAACTGAGCATGTGCTGTTTTTACCAAGTTACTTAGATTAGCTAATGCTTGTAGTTGACGGTTGGCTGCATTATCTTGTATTTTACTCCAAGCTCCAAACCATGTTGCTCCAGCCGACAGTATAGCTACCACACCATTCGTTATTAGTGCTATTGCCGTCAAGTGAAAGAAAAATGCTACCACAAAAGATATAACGCTTATCACAAGAAGAACAAGAGCAACATTAATAATACGACTGGTTAATTCAGAGTTTTTCTTTACCTGTTGGTCAACTGTAGCGTGATATCTGTTATTCATAGCAACAATACCTGTCATGTACCGATCTGAAAGCGTTTTTACGTTTTTTGATAATTTTTTAATCTCTTCACTACTTGTAGTGCCATCACTTAGAGCCTCTTCACTTTCATCTAGGGGTGTGAATATGTCTTTGACTTCGGATATGGATTTTTGCAAATCTTGTATAACCATTGCTAAAGCATCTAAACGCACCACTTGCTTTTGGTTCAACATTTCAGGGCGTTCTTCCAAGTGCTGTTCAGAAAGATGTGGCAGTTGCTCAATTCTTTCAAGAACAGCATTTTGACTTTCGACCCTCTCAAGAATAGTTGTTTGAATATGTGTAGCTACTGTATCAAGCTTTTGCTCTATTCTCTGCTGTTCTACTATTATATTTTTGAACTCGCTACTAAGTTCGTCTCTGCTCTTTTTAACCTCCTCAGCTATTTCACTAATCTTCTGCTTTACTTGCGGCTGCTGTTGTGCATCTTTGATCTCACTACTAATCTCATCTTTACTTCTTTTAATTTCCTCTATTACGAAATCAAACTTTTGTTCTGCACTTTGCCATTCTAACGCCATGCTTTCAACCTCTCCACTAACCCCATCCCGCCCTTTTTTAACCTCTTCCACAATTATTCCTTCTAAATCTTCCCAATGATGTTGATTAGAACCTTGAATGGAAAGCATTTGACGTAGTAACTCACTATCATTTGTAGCAATTTGGTTCTGTACAGCATTGCAGGATGCTGTGGATGTTTGTTGCTCGTGGCTGATTAAGCGTTGTACTTGTGTCTCTAAATTTGCTTGTAGAGCTTGTGTTTGCTCTTCTTTACTTCCATGATGTATGATTATTATTTCATGAAGTAGTTCTTCTCTAAACTGCTTCATATCAGGAAAACCGCTCTCTTTGAGAAGGGTGCCTCTACCATCGGAGTAACCAGGTTCCCATACAGCACAGCTCCAACGCTCTATATAACCATACATGTCAGAACGTAAAAATACTTTAGGATAACGTCTCCCTGCGTTATCTTGCAAGCCTTCGATGTCACTCGCATCAATAATTTCTCCTTTTCCTCCGAGTGTTAGAATCCATCCCCAATGTTCTGGAAGCATATCTTTCAAAGGTACACGTGTTGCGATAACTACAACCTTATCTCTTCGGAGAGCGTGGATTACAGGAATGTCTTCATTAAAAGCAATATCTTTGAACAATGGCATAGTATTCCTCCTAACTTAGTGAGCAAGAGAAGTTTCTTTTTGTTTCTTCTTATATGTACGTGTATCTTTGCGTATTACCAAATTAGGTAAGAGACTTAGTTACTTGTGTAAGATGGCAGGCCAAGTATTATCCTATTCGCTCTTTATATATAACATATCTATTGTCTGAGTGGCTGCTTGCTTTCATACTTTGCAAAACCTTGAGTGCCTTTTAAAAATTTTTAGAGAAGATGAACAAATAAAAGAGACGCTACTTTGATTTTAACCACATTGCCAAAATCAAAGTAGCGCCTTAAAAGGCTTACCTTTATTTCTCAACGCCCCTCACAATTCCTACCCAGCGGATGGGCCGCTGTCCAGGCCGGGCCGGGTCATGCTGGCGGGGTCGAGGATGCGGTCAAGGTCGGCTTCGGTCAATTGCGTTTTCTCGCGGGCGACCTCGCGTACCGTTTTGTCGGTCTTGTAGGCAAGTTTGGAGATGGCGGCGGCGGCATCGTAACCGATGACAGGGGCGAGCGAGGTGCAGATGGCAAGGCCGCGCTCGACCATCTCTGGCCCCTTTGTTGTCGCCTGAATACCCTGAATACACTGCTCGGTGAAGTTGCGTGCGACTGCGGCAAGCAGGTCAATTGACTGCAACAGGTTGTACGCGGCAACGGGCATCATGACGTTAATCTCGAAGTTGCCGGATTGGCCCGCGATAGTAATGGTTGTGTGGTTGCCCATAACCTGAGCGCAGACCATACAGACCGACTCCGCGATCACCGGATTGACTTTCCCCGGCATAATCGAACTTCCTGGTTGTACGGCGGGCAGGTCAATCTCGCCAATGCCAGCGCGTGGGCCGGAGCCAAGCCAGCGTACATCATTCGCGATCTTCATCAAGCTCACCGCGAACGTGTTGAGTGCGCCACTTGTCGCGACGATATTGTCGAGCGTGCTTTGCGCCTGAAAATGGTTGTTTGTCTCGTGAATGGTGATACCGTTCAATTCGGAGAGGCGTTGGCAGACACGGGCCGCGAACTCTGGATGCGTGTTGACGCCCGTGCCAACGGCGGTTCCACCCAGCGCGACCTCGGCAAGCTCCCCCTGCGCGGAGCGCATCCGTGTGATGCCACGTTCAATCTGCCCGGCGTATCCCAGAAATTCCTGCCCCAGTCGAATGGGGGTCGCGTCTTGAAGGTGTGTGCGGCCCGTTTTGATAATCGGCATGAACGCTTCCGCCTTCTCTGCCAACGCTTTTTGGAGCAGCGCGAGCGCGGGTAGCAGGTCTTGCTCGATACTCAGCAACGCGGACAGGTGTATCGCGGTAGGTATCACATCGTTCGACGATTGCCCGAAATTTACGTGGTCGTTGGGATGTACCACGCGGGAACCGAGGGAGCCGCCGAGCAGTTCGCTGGCACGATTGGCGATTACCTCGTTCGCGTTCATATTCGTCGAGGTGCCAGAACCGGTTTGAAAAATATCGAGCACAAAGGCCGCGTCCAGTTTCCCGTCGATGACTTCCTGTGACGCGCGTACAATCGCCTCGGCGGTCCGGGCATTGACGGTTCCTAATGTCTCGTTGACGTGGGCCGCCGCCTGCTTGATCTGCCCAAGTGCGCGAATGAACGGGCGCGGGAAACGCAAGTCGCTGATAGGGAAGTTGAGTACGGCGCGTTGGGTACTCGCGCCATAGTAAGCATGTATTGGAACCTGCATCTCGCCCATAGAGTCGCGTTCGGTGCGGGTTGTTGCGCTGTCGGTCAAGTCGGTCATACACTCTCCTCGTTGTACTAGTTTGCATACCGCTATGTATCGAGGCCATTATATCACCTGGTATTCCGCTTAAAAGTCGTCCAGGTGTGGCGGATAATGGAGCGTCTGCTTTTCGCGCAGGTCTTGCTGTGGCACCGTGAAGTTGGGCATGATGTCGAGCAGATGCACAAAGGCATCAACGATAATCGGGTCAAAGTATGTCTCGGCATCCGCGAGAATACGCTGCCGCGCTTCGGTAGTGGAGAGCGCGTTTTTGTAAGGTCGCCATGAGGTCAGCACATCATACACATCAGCGATGGTGAGGATGCGTGAGCTAATAGGAATATCTTCGCCTTGCTTTCCTGAAGGATAGCCGCGCCCGTCCCATGCCTCGTGATGGTGCAGTACCGTCTCGACATAGAAGGGGTCAACATCGCACCCAATCAAAATGCGTGCGCCAATCACGGGGTGTCGCTCCATTTTGCGCCGCTCGTCGTCGGAGAGTGCGCCCGACTTATTCAGGATATCGTTGGCGATCCATGTTTTACCCAGATCGTGGACAAGGGCCGCCAGCGCGAGATCGCGAGCCTCACGGCGCGTCCAACCAATATAACGCGCCAGACGTTGAACATATGTAGCCACCCGACGGGAATGCTCATAGGTGACAATATCGCGCTCCTGAATACTTTTCGCGAGCGAGAGGATAACGTCGCGTGTCTCTCGATCATGCTTAATAGATGCTGCTTCCACCACATTCGCTCCCACCTCGCCGACACAGACAACCGGGCTAGCTGCTGCCGCGTCTCAAACAAAAGGACACACTGAAGAAGATCACAGAACTACAACTGTGGACGTAAGATTGTTACACAAATCAAAAGCGGTTTTCTACAGCGTATTTTGATAGTGTCATAATATTTTAATGTTTCGTTTTTGCATCTGTCTATGCCCGTCGCTAAATAAGGTACTTTTGTCTGTACAAACAGTGCTCTATCCATTCCTCACGGGTGCGATCTCTTATAAGAGGAGCTACCCCTTACGGTAATATAACGAAACGGGGAAAGCTTCTAACACGTACACAACATAACGTACTTTTTTCTCTTATGGCCCGCTCGTTCTTGAAACGTGTCGTATGCCAGAAAAACGGATAGTTACTCTATGACACAACAAAAAATTCAATCACAAAAAGACGCTACTCTGCCGCGAACATCCGCGAATGACATCACTCTCTCCTCACAGCAAAACGCGCAAGACGATGGAAAAGAGCACGCAAGCAAATGGGCGATATTCGCGATTGTAGCGATTGGTGTTTTCATGGCGACACTTGACTCATCGATTGTCAATATCAGCTTGCCCAGCATCGCGCGTTACTTTGGTACGCCGCTCAATGGCGCGATTGAATGGGTCATTATCTCATATCTTGTCGTAACGGCTGCTATTTTGCTTACGGCTGGTCGTCTCTCCGACATGATTGGGCGTAAAGCGATCTGGGCGGTTGGCCTTTTCGTGTTCACGGGCGGTTCGGCCCTGTGTGGCGCGGCAACATCGCTGGGCTTTCTGGTCGCGGCACGCGCGATACAGGGGCTTGGCGGTGCGCTACTCTTCGCGGCAAGTCCCGCGATGATTACAAACGCGTTTCCCGCGCAGGAGCGTGGACGTGCGCTTGGCTTGAACGCGGTGATCGTCGCGCTGGGCGTGAGTGCTGGCCCGCCACTCGGCGGCATTATCACGGCGTACCTGTCGTGGCGATGGATTTTCTTTGTCAATGTGCCAATTGGTATCATTGGGGTACTACTGACGCTCCGTGTGCTGACGGAGAAATTTCACCGCAACCCCGGCAAGTTCGATCCGTGGGGTGCGATCCTGCTTGGTGTTGGCCTCGCGAGCCTGACCGCCGCCCTCTCTTTTGGACAGGAGTTGGGTTGGAGTTCGCCAATTTTTGTCGCGGGCATCGTTGTCGGTGTTCTCGCACTGGGCGCACTTCCCTACGTCGAGCATCATGTCGCAAGCCCGATCATCGATACAAAACTGTTACGTAACCGCGTCTTTCTCTCGGCGAACCTCAGTCTCATTTTGAGCTTTCTGGCCCTGTTTGCTGTAAGTTTCCTGATGCCCTTCTATCTGGAACAGTTGCGTGGCTTCCCAACTGAAACGGTTGGCCTCCTGCTGACGCCGCTTCCAATCATGATTGCCATTTTCGCGCCAATAAGTGGGTCGCTGGCGGATCGTCTTGGCAGCACACGCTGGCTGGCGTCTGGTGGGTTAGCCATAGCCTGTGTTGGACTGATTTTATTAAGTCAGCTTGACGCGCACAGTTCGGTCTTCGATATTATCTGGCGGCTCGTTGTGACGGGCATCGGGCAGGCACTCTTCCAGTCCCCAAATAATAGCGCGTTACTGGGGGCCGCGCCAGCGCAACAGCGTGGCAGTGCCTCTGGCTTTCTGGCGACGGGTCGCGTGATGGGCCAGAGTTTGAGTGTTGCCCTTGCTGGCGCGATCTTCGTGAGCCTCGGTGGGTCTGCTGCCGGCGTCGCGCTACAAGCACACAAAGGCTCTAGCAGTGCCTTACAGGAAACATTCGTCACAAGTTTTCATACCGCCCTGCTCGTCTGTGCGGTCATCGCGGCTATTGGAGTTTTCAGTTCACTTGTGCGCGGTGGTGGCGAAAAAAAGAAAGCGTAACACAAGCGTAACGGTCTCTCTTCACAAGTTACTTTTGTGTTACGAACAGAGAAGCTTGCGCGTATGTACAGGGAGACCTATAATAGCTATAAAATATTCACACTAGAGGTATAGTAGCGATGAGTACACCAAAGGCCATGATGAAATGGTCGGAGTTACAGAACCTGCCCGTTACGATTCCCAGCGAGGGCGTCACTATTGGCACGCTGATAGATTGTTATTTCAAGCCTGATACAAATGCAATCTACGCATTGAAGGTGCGACTTCCTCTGCTGGGGGAGCGTTCGCTTCCGGTCACAGGTATCAGAAGTATTGGCCCAGAAGGGGTAGCTATTCCAAGCGCACTGATGTTAATTGCGCGTCTGCCACCTCTACCGCTCGTGAGCGATATCGCGGTATCCGCGATTAAAAGCGAAGGCGGGAGCGATGTCGGGCAGGTAAACGCGGTTCTGCTTGGCACCGAAACTCCAAATACGCTCCGTATTGTAGGCATCGAAATGACAAACGGCACGGGCAAACATACCAAAACATTTGGCGCGGACGCCATCGGCAGCTATCACGAAAACACCGTTGTGATTACCGATACCGCCGCGAAACGTTTGCGCTAACTACACCGCGCATATTCCTCTTCCACCAAATATAGTAGTGGCGGGGCTTGCCCCCGCCATGCTCTACCTCACCCGCCATGCCCCTTCCCCCTTCACACATCCGCGCCCTCGTTATGCCCCGCCTGTCAGGCGTGTCGCCTCGGCCTCGGCTTGACGCGCATCCTTACGACGGGCGAGCTTCTTGAGGGCTTCAGCTTTACGCCGCCAGTTATCGGGATCGTTGGGCGCGAGCTTAACCGCTTCCTCTGCCGCCTCCAATGCCTCTTCGTTTCGTTTAAGCTGTTTGAGTACGAGCGACTTGTTGTGCCATGCCGACGCCATACGGGGGCTAATGCGGAGTGCCTGCTCGTATGCGTCAAGCGATTTCTGATAGTTTTTCAGATGATACCGCGCGTTCCCTAACCCGTTCCAGGAGAGTGCCGCGTTAGAGTTGAGGCGTACCGCGGTTTCATAGGCTTTGATCGCATCATCATACTGTCCAAGTTCACAGAGCGCATTGGCTTTGCCATTGAGTGACGGTGTGTAGCGTGGGTCAAGCACCAGCGCCTGGTTGTATGCCGCGATTGCCTCATCGAAGCGTTGCAGGTCTGCGAGTACGTTGCCCCGTTTATCATACGCTTTGATAAAGCTACGGTCAAGCTGAATGGCTTTGTCGTAGCTCTCAATCGCGCTCTTCAGTCGTTGCTGAACATAATACACGTTGCCAATCCCATAATAAGTGGGCGCGTAGTTTGGATTATAACTTTTCGCTTCCTGAAAAGCCTTCAGCGCATCATCGAAACGGCCCAGATCGTAGAGTGTGTTGCCTTTGCCATTCCAGAAGATAGAGTTGCGCGGCTCCTGCGCGAGGGCCTGCTCGAACGCTCGCAACGCATCGGGGAAGCGACGCAACTGACGATAGACCAGACCTTTGTTATTAAGGGCTTGCGCGAGGCGTGGCTGATAGTGCAGGGCGGTATCGAACGAAAACAGGGCTTGCTCTGCCTGACCGAGCGCGTTCTGGGCTGCTCCCTTGCCGTTCCAGGCCAGCGCGTTGTCTGGTTCGAGCCGCAGGGCTTGCTCGAACGCTTCCAGTGCCTCTTTGTTGCGCCGCAGCATATTGAGGGCTGTCCCCTTGCCATTCCATGCCGCGACGTGGTTGCTATCCATACGTAGCGCACGCTCGAACGAGGTCAACGCCTCCTGATGGCGTCCATTCATGCCATGCGTCGTGCCACTGGCTTGCCACGCACGGGCGTCCATAGTTTGCGGTTGTGGTGGCGGCTTGAGCGCGTAGGGATTGTATGGCGGCACCGTCACGTTTGGCTGTTTCGCGGGCGCGGCGCGTGGCACTGCGAGATGAGTAAGCGTACCACTGATACGCTGATCCTCAACGTGGCGCAACGTTTTCGCGACCTCCTGTGCGCTCGCGGGTCTGTTCTCGACCTTCATGCCCAACATTCGCATGAGCAACTCGTCCAGTTCGGGCGGCACGGCGCGGTTCAATTCGGAGGGGGGACGAAAGAAGAATGGCTGTTCGCTGGGGTCGATGCCCGTCAATAGGCAATGCAGCAACGCGCCGAGACTATAGATATCCGAGCGTGGTGTACTCTGCGCCTTGCCATACTGTTCGGGGGCCGCGAAGCCGGGCGAGCCGAACGCGATGGTATCGTGCGATTGACCGGGTTTGAAGATACGCGCGATGCCAAAGTCGATCAAGTAGATGTGGCTGCTGCTAATCATCACATTCGAGGGCTTGAGGTCGCGAAAGATAATCGGGGGCTGATGCGTGTGCAGATGGTTGAGGACATCACACAACTGCATTCCCCAGTCCAGTGCTTGCTCCAGCGCAACGGGGCCACCACCCTTGCGTTCAAGATACTCTTCAATCGTCTCACCCTCGATAAAGTCCATCACGAGGTACGAACGCTCCTCCTCGGTGAAGTAGTCATAGATGCGCGGCAGGTTGGGATGCACCAGATCAGCAAGAAGCCGCGACTCACGCTCGAACGCATCCTCCGCTTCCTGAACACGGCTAGGCGTCAAACCGGCGCGGCTCATCTCTTTTATCGCGACTGAGCGGTTGTTGAAGCGTGTATCCGACGCCTTGTAGACGGCACCCATGCCACCCTGCCCGATGCGCGAAGCAAGTTGATAGCGGCTCCCAAGCAGGGTCTGCTCCGGTAGCTCGCCCGTGATACGCCTGAAGGGAAGCTCGGCGGCACATTGTTGACAAAAACGGGCCGTTTCTGGATTCGCAAAACCACAATTATCACAAAACAACTGTTCCGCCATACAAATTCAATTCCTACCATTTCATCTTTTACTGGCGTGGTGGCCCCATACGCCAGAGGTGCAACCATTCCGCGATACTCAACGTTTCGGCGCGTCGACTCGCCTCGATGCCAGCTTCTGCGAGCCATGCGCGAATAATCTCGTTCTTATAATGTAGTCCATGTGTCAATGAGTTGTGCAACTGCTTGCGTCGCTCGCCAAAGCCTGCCTGTACGAGCCGAAAAAAACTCTCGCGCTCGGTAGGTGCCAGTGGTGCGTCTGCATGTACATCCACGCGCAAAATAGCCGAATCGACCTTTGGCGCGGGATAGAACGACGACGCGGGTACATGTTCCACAATGCGCGGCACTCCATAGAATTGAATACTGATCGCCAGCACGCTCAAATCACCCGGCTGCGCCACAATGCGTTGCGCCACTTCTTGTTGTACCATAACGACGAGTACACGCGGTGGATTCGCGCTTTCCAGAAAATGGCGAAACGTCGGAGCCGTAATATAATATGGCAGGTTCGCCACGAGTTTATACGGTGCTTGCCCAAAGACCTCAACAGAGTCGAGAAATAGCAGGTTCCGCGCGATCAGCTCAACATTGGGAAAGAAGCTCGTGGTCTTCGCGAGCAGGGCCAGCATATCGCGCTCTAATTCAACCGCGACAACTCGCCGCGCACGCGGAGCCAGTTCGCGCGTCAGTACCCCTGTACCCGCGCCAACTTCCAGAATTTCGTCGTCGGCGTCAATCGCCGCCGCCGCCACAATCTTTAGCAGAACGGAGCGGTCAATCAAAAAGTTCTGCCCGAACGCTTTGTTTGGGCGCATGTTGTGTGCGTAAAGCAGATTACGCAGCTCGCGTATATTTGTGAGATCGATATCTTTATACGGGACAATATTGCTTATTCCCGTCTCTGCTATTTCCGGTAGAATGCGTTCCGTCACCTGGCACTTCCCTATCTCTTCTCTATTTTTTTCTATACCTTATTCTACCTCACCTGTACCACCAGCTACAATTTCTGGAATCCACGTGCCTCTTAGTTGCCCCAGCGACGCCGCCCACGAAAGCGTTTGAGCGAGAACGGGCGTCCGAAGACAAGCGAAAAGAACAGGACGAGCGCAACAAGAGCCACTACCCCGACTGTCACAATGACAAGCAGCGAGATAGCAAGCACGCTGACCGCCACCAGTAGTCCGCCAAGCAGGTGAAGCAGGGGATTGATGAGTAAGAAGCCTAAAACTACAAGCGCAATGATGCGGCCCGACTTGTTGTTGCGCTGTGGCCTTGCCCACGGTGGTGCCTGCATATTATAGGCATTATAGGGCTGATAGCCATGTTCTAGCGCGTCCCCATCGGGACTAAACCCAAACTTCCGATGTTGTTTGCTCTGCTGCTGTTGCACAGGCGGCGTGGTCTGTTGTGGTTCGGATGTATTGTACTTTGGCCCGTCTTGTGCCTGATAGCTGTAGGGCGGAATTGGCGGCAGACCTGCGACGGAGTCCTCGAAATTCGCTGGATGCTCAGTTTTCGGAATATTGCCAGTGTTCTTGCTGGTAGACCAATAGTATGGTCGTGCTTCGCTTTCTTGAGTAGAATTTTGTATAGTATGAGAAGGACTCTCGTTCTGTCGCGGCTCAAACTCTTGTTGGCTCATTTTTGCTCTCCTTATGTTCGCGGAACCATCATTACTAACTACGTTCCCCCGAAACAAGGGTTGCATCTTTGAGTCTGATGTATGAGAGGGGCGAAGGCAAGCATGAGCGGAGCAAGCCGCTGTTGCTATCATACGACGCGTGGAGCCACGCAAGCTGCTTGCCCACTCATCGAGCGACTCTAAGAGGTTCGCTGAAGTCAATGAGGAAATAAAGCGTCTATCTATAGTCCCACTGATGTAACGAATGAGAGCAATGCTACGTTATACACTGAAGTGATACTATCAAAAAATTAGTGCATTCTTACTATTACGATACATTTTGTTAGCTATAGAGCTACTGGGGAACCGTTGTAGGCACCTGTGCTATGAGCACCGTACAACTCTTCTATGCTAGATCAGGCGAGTGGCTGGAATATCTTCGGAAACACCTGCGGGGAAGGATTTTTTCTATGGATGAGCACACACACGATAAGCAGACAACAGAAGAACGCGCTCTGGTGACTGCGGGAAGTGGAAGCCTGAACCGAAATCGGTTGGGCGGTGAAGAACATATAGCATCTACTAAAGAGCAGAATAATGAGCATGAGGATGGTCGTTATATAAGTCGTTCACTTGTCGCGATTCGACGTAAGCCGTTTGTGCCAGTTGCGCCAAAACTTGATGAGGTCGCGCAACGCCGTGCTCGCGTCAACCGTATTCTGATGCGAAAACGTCACATCAACCGCGCCTACACGATGGGTAACAATTTCGCGCAACGCCTGATGATTGCAACAGCTGTGCTCTTTGTGCTCTTCGCGATGCTTCTCTCTGGCGGGACTGGCAGTGCCTATGCGTATTATCAAGCGCAACTGCCATTGCTTAACGGTATCGCGCAGCACTCGCTGTTCCAAACAACGCATATCTATGACCGTAACGGCAAACTGCTATTTGAACTTTACGATCATCAGCAAGACCGGGGGCGTCGTACTTACGTCAATTACAGCGATATCTCGCCTCTTCTGGTGAAGGCGACCACCGCGATTGAAGACCATACCTTCTGGACAAATAACGGTGTCGATTATGGTGGTCTGGTACGCGCGGGCGTCGCGAATTTGCAGCACGGCGGCATTGCGCAGGGTGCCAGCACCATCACAGAACAGCTTGTCAACAACCAGTTTTTTAATAACAAGAAGGGCGACCTTCAGGTCAAGGGCGAGGAGATTGTGCTGGCAACGGGCATGACGCAGCAGTATCCCAAGTGGAAAATCATGGAGATGTACCTGAACACGGTCTACTATGGTGATCTCAACTACGGAGTTGAGGCTGCGGCGGAGAACTTTTTCCAGCTTCAACCCAAATGTACGCTTGGACACTGTAAGCCGGGCGTGCATCAACTTGATCTGGCGCAGGCGTCCTTGCTGGCTGGTCTACCGCAAAGTCCTTCGTATTATAGTCCCACCACCAACAAGCCCGCGGCCCTCAAACGTCAGAAGCTTGTGCTGCAATCTATGCTTGAATTGGGTATGATTACGCACGATGACCTGGTAAAGGCCGAAGACGAAACCGCGAAGGTGGTCTTTCAACCGTATTCTGTGACGCATCACATGCAAGCCCCACACTTTGTCAACTACGTCATTGATAATGTGCTGGCTCCTATGCTTGGCAATCGCCTCGCCGATGGTGGCTTGAATGTCTACACGACGATTGACGTTGATCTTGAGAAAAAGATTGAGCAACTCGTCTACGACAAGTTGTACAAGTATCAGGCGGACAGCTATCAAGGTGGCTATGGCCCATTGAACATCACCAACAATCTGCATAACGCGGCTGTTGTCGTGATGAATCCGCATAATGGCGAGATTCTGGCGATGGATGGCAGCGCGAAGTTCGATCAGAACAACGCATTTATGCAGGGGCAAGATAACGCCGCACTCGAAATACGTCAACCCGGCTCTTCATTCAAGCCCATCGTGTACGCTACTGCCTTTGAAATGGGCTGGTATCCGGCGATGATTGTACCTGACCATAAAACAGTTTACCCAAGCGATTGTTCGGCTGGTATTCCCCCAACCGGGTGTTTCTCGCCACAGAACTACGATGGCACCTTTCATACACAGTATCCCATGACCATTCGCACTGCCGTCGGCAATTCGTTCAACATTCCTGCGGTTGATACCATCGAGTACGCGGGCGTGCCAAATGTGGTCAACATGGCAGGTCGGCTGGGACTAAGCGAAATCACCAACCTGCCAAAAGAAAAGCTGGGGCCAGCTATGGCACTTGGTGCGGACGAGGTATCGCCGCTTAACATGACGGGCGCGTATGCCACCTTTGCGAACAAGGGAGTTCGTGTGCCGCCGACCTCCGTTCTGGAGATTACGGATAATCAGGGGCGACCCATATACAAGTACGACGAGCAGCATCCCAAAGGAGTACGAGCGGTCAGTGAGGGCGTATCATTTCTGGTCAGCAATATGCTCTCAGACAAGGCTGCCCGTTATCACGAGTTTTTCCCCGGCAATCCGTTGGAGCTAGACCGTCCTGCCGCCGCGAAGACCGGTACAACCAATCTCTTCCGTGACAACTGGACGGTTGGTTACACGCCGTACACGACGGTTGGCGTCTGGGCTGGCAACAGTAACAACAAGGAAATGACGCCTAACACCATCGGTATTACTGGTGCGGCCCCGATCTGGCACGACGTGATGGAGCTTGTTTCGCACACGTACAACTATCCTGCGGACGATTTCGCAGTACCTGCAAACGTGCATCGCGGCACCGTTTCCGCGACAACGGGCCTGCTGGCGCGTCCTGGTGAGGCCACGGTGTCGGACTGGTTTATCGATGGCACGTTGCCAACAATGGGCGGTTACGGCGGTGTATACACGCCACCCACGGCTCCCTGTTACGGCTACTTTTGTAGGACGTTTCGACCATAACGGTTGTTTTGTGTTAGAGAACATTTGAACGTGAGCGTGGCGAGGAACATCGGCATGATGGGGACAGTGACCTGGCGGGCGGATGTACAGGTATGAGGGTGGCATGAGTTGACATATCAACTCATGCCACCCTCATACCTCCTTTGAAAGCGCACTATCCTGAATGCCCACCTGTCATCAAGATGCCCAGTTGCTCTTCGGTTGCTTCCGGCCCAACGATATCGACAACCTTGCCCTCGTACATGACGGCAATGCGGTCTGAGAGGGAGCGGATTTCTTCGAGTTCGGCTGAGACAAGCAGGACGGCCTTGCCTGCGTCGCGCTGCTCGATCAGGCGGCGGTGAATAAACTCGATGGCACCGATATCGACGCCGCGTGTTGGCTGCGCCGCGATGAGCGCGACGGGGTCGCTGGCAAACTCACGCGCGATAATGATTTTCTGCTGATTGCCACCGGAGAGCGCACGGGCCGGCACCTCAATCGAGGGTGTGCGGATATCGAACTCACTCACAAGCTGTTTTGCCCACGTCGCGATATGTTTGAGCATCAGCACGAAGCCGCGCCACGAAAATTGCCGCGAACGCTGACGACCCAGAATAGTGTTATCTTCAATCGACTCCGCCAGTACAAGCCCACTGCCGCGCCTATCCTCTGGAATGTGCGACATACCCGCCAGGCGTACCTCGCGTGCATCCATGCCTGTGATATCGCTGGCCTTGCTCACTCGTCCCGCGCCTGCGGGCGTAATCGTGACCTTGCCCCCCGTCGCTTTCCGCATTCCACTCATCACCTCGACAAGCTCCGTTTGCCCATTTCCCTCAACGCCCGCGATACCGAGAATTTCGCCCGCGTGTATATCGAGATTGACGCCGTGCAGAACCTCAAGCCCGCGATCATCCTGAGTGTACAAGTTCTCAACGTGTAGCACAACTGGCCCTGGCTTGCTCTCCGTTTTGTTAACGCGCAACAGCACCTCGCGCCCAACCATCATACGCGCGATCTCGGTCTGGTTGGTCGCGCGTGTCACCAGCGTTCCAGCGTTCTTTCCGCGCCTGAGAACTGTAATGTTATCGGTAAGTTCCAGCACTTCGCGGAGTTTGTGCGTGATAAAGATAATCGTCTTGCCCTGCGCGACGAGGCCGCGCAATACTCCGAAGAGTTCAAACGTTTCCTGTGGGGTCAACACGCCCGTTGGCTCGTCCATGATAAGAATGTCCGCGCCCCGATACAGCACTTTGAGGATTTCGACGCGTTGTTGTAGACCAACAGAGAGCCGTTCGATGCGCGTATCTGGCTCAATCGGTAGACCGTATTGCTTGCTCAAAGCCAGAATGTCGGTGCGTGCCTTGCGAAAATTGAAGGGTGCGCCAAGTCCGCCCGGCTCGCGACCCAGCACAATGTTTTCCGCGACGGTGAGTGGCGGAATCAGCATGAAGTGTTGATGTACCATGCCGATGCCCAGACGAATCGCGTTGCGCGGCCCCGCGATAGTCACGGGCCGCCCATTGATGAGAATTTCGCCGCTATCAGGGCGAATCATACCGTACAGAATGTTCATAAGAGTCGATTTACCCGCGCCATTCTCGCCCACAAGCGCGTGTATCTCGCCCTTGCGAACCGCGAGATGAACATGATCGCTGGCAATCACACCGGGCCACGCCTTGCAGATATCGCGCATTTCAACGGCGAGCGGAGCGGCGGGTTCCTCTATAGGCTTTATCAGGGTGCTTTCTTGCATATCTTTCTGTTCCTTGCTATCCAGGCTGCCCGACGGCTATTCTGTGCCGGGTTCGTATGGAATGCCATCGGCGGCGGGCGCGGTGGTGCGCCCGACGAGGCCAACCAGCGCGACCAGTGTAAGAATATACGGCAGCGTGCTGAGCAAGTTGGGCGAGATGCCCGTGTCCTGCAAGCGCGGACTGAGTGCCTCGCCCAGACCGAAAATCAGGCACGCCCCCGCCGTTCCCAACGGCGTATACTTGCCGAAAATCATTGCGGCAAGGGCGATGAAGCCAACGCCCGCCGTCATGTTTGGATTGAAGATGCCCGCGATACCCAGCGACAAAAACGCACCCGCGAGACCAGAGAGCAGACCACTACTAATCACACACAGGTAGCGCACCAGACGCACATTCACGCCCGCCGTGTCAGCAGCTTGTGGTTGCTCCCCAACGGCGCGGATACGTAGACCAATATTGGTGCGGAAGAGCAGAAACTGAATGCCAAGCAGAATGACAAGCGCAACATAGAAAATGATGTTTTGCTGAAAAAGCACTGGCCCGATAAAGGGAATGGTGGCAAGCGGGCCGAGCGCGATTGCGGGAATACGCAACGACTGGTTCAGCGCGGAAATGCCTTGTCCCCCCGTCTGAATGGTGAGCAGGTAGTCGGTGAGGCCAAGCGCGGCGATATTGATGGCAATACCACTGACGACCTGATCGGCCTTGAAATTGATCGAGACTATGGCATGTATAAGTGCCATCAGGCCCCCCGCAATTATCGCGCCGATGATGCCGCCCAGCACACTATGCGTCGCGAGTGCGCTCATCACGCCCGCGTATGCTCCGGTCAGCGTCATGCCCTCCATCGCGATATTGACAACGCCACTGCGCTCCGAGATAACACCGCCAAGTGCTGGCAGCAGTAGCAACGCGCTAAATTGTAGTGCCGCGCTCCACAGGTCCGTGGAGGTGATGACACGCAAAAATACTTGTAGAAACATGGCTACTTTTCCTCATTCCTCGGTACTGGAAGCTCCCGATATTCGTCAAGTGAAGCGTGTTCTGTACGCTCGATGACCGCGCCCTTGTCCTTCTGTAGGCTAGCATCGTTTGTTGGAGATGTGTTCTCAACCAGCGCGGAAGCTGCCTCGGTTGAGCCGACGATGTTGGGGACGAGCGCGGGTCGGCGACTGAGACGCGCCCAACTGGGAAGAGAGCGTTGCAGGGTCGGGAGAAATTCTGCGGCTATACTGAACAGCACCAGTGCCTGAATGAGGTACACAAGGTCCGCGGGGACGCCCGCGTCTACCTGCATAAATGTGCCGCCCTGTCGCAGTCCGCCGAACAGGAGCGAACCAAAGAAGACACCAATGGCGGTTGTGCGCCCAAGTAGGGCGACGCCGATAGCGTCAAAGCCAGTCGAGTCGATGGAGAACGTACTCGCGATCAAGTGATGCGGGAACTGGCCCATGATATTCAAGGCACCCGCGAGACCAGAGAATGCCCCCGCCAACGCCATCACCGCGAAGAGGTTGCGCTTGACCGGAATACCAGCGTAACGTGCCGCTTTGAGGTTTTGACCCAGCACGCGTACTTCGTAGCCAAAGGCGGTGCGCGACGTGATGAACCAGTAGACCACCAACGCGATCAGCGCGACAAAAATGCTCATATCGACAAGGTAGGCACCGGGCGTATCGATTTTCGGCAGGAAGGTGCCGAGCGTCTGATTGTAAAAGACCGCGACTGTGGAGATGGTTCCGTTGAGTGGCAGCGAAGGCGTCACGTTTGCCTGTTTCGGGTCTTTGAACGGGCCAGTAATCAGGTAGTCTGTGAAATAGAAGGCAATCCAGTTCAGCATAATTGTGGTCACGACCTCGTGTGCGCCACGCCATGCTTTGAGTAGGCCAACCAGACCACCCCAGACGGCACCCGCGAGCATACTGCCAAGCATCATCAGCGGCACAAGAAGCCACGCGGGAAGATTGGGAAGCGTCAGGGCAATAATACCCGCCGTCATCGCCCCCATTGCCAGTTGCCCCTCCGCTCCAATATTAAAGAGGCCGGCGCGAAAAGCAATCGCCACCGAAAGACCCGTGAGAATCAAGGGGCCGACGCGCACAAGCGTGTAGGAAAGCGTCTGTGTGCTACCAAATGAACCGAGGTATAAGTCCTGAAACGCGGTGATGACAGCGTTAAAGCGGTCTGTGGGCGAGCCGGACGATGTGAACATAATCACGATGCCGCCCGCGATAAGTGCCAGAACGACGGCGAAAAGAGGACGCCCAATCGAGTTTCCCACTTTACGTAACTGCGTGACAATCCACGCCGTGAGCGGCCCTGACTTACTGCGTTGTAGTGTTGGCGCGGCCATAAAAAGGCAATCCTCCTAATGCAAGATGCGGCACAGAACCGCGCGAATGCTGAAAGTAGGGTTGAGACACATCTATCATAGCATCGAAGTAGCAAAGAAACAAGCATATTTCTTCGTGCGAGGTGTTGCATTGCCCCCGCCCTCTTGCTACAATAGTCGGAGGAGAGAGTTATTGTTGAAAAATGTAGACACGGAGAGCAAAAGAGCATGGCAACATCCACAACCGCAGAGGTTTTTATTGGCCCCGGCTTGAGTCGTTTTAAGCAAGTTGTAACTATCGTGGGCGTGCTCGCCGTGACCGCCCTTGTGTTGTGGATCGCCATTCATCAGGGTGTGTCAGCAATTGGCAGCACGTTTGCCGCGATTGTATTTATTTTCGGCTTTGTGCTGTACCTCCGCATCGTCGCCCCCATTCCTTTTACCATCAATCTTGAACCGCAGACGCTTAGTAAGCGTAGTCGCAACGGTGAAGAGATCGCGCTGAACTGGACGGAATTGACCCGCGTCAAAGAAGAGTTTTTCCCTAACGGCAAACGCATCAGCATTACGGTGTACCGCAAGGTTACGGAGCCAAAGCAGAAGGCGAAAGCGTGGGCTGTCTATCGCGATGATGTGACTGATCTGGACGGGCTGGCGGAAGCTCTCAAGGCTGCTATACCGGAAACGTGCCAGTGGCAGAGCGAAACGGTTCATGAGTGAACGTATGGGCATGGTACAATCTGGATAAACAGACGAAGCGAAGGAGAGAAGCAGATGCCTATTGCTATTGTTGTACATGGTGGGGCGGGTGACATTCCTGCTGATCGTATCGAGAGCGCGAAAGCGGGCTGTCAGGAGGCCGCGCTGATTGGTTGGCACATTCTACAGGCGGGCGGGAGTGCGCTTGACGCAGTGGAGGCTACCGTCCGCGCGTTAGAAGATAACCCCAATTATAATGCTGGTACAGGTTCCTGTCTGACCGCCAACGGCACAATCGAGATGGACGCGGGCCTGATGGAAGGCCACACGTTGCAGGTGGGCGCGATTGCAAGTGTCGAGCGCGTCAAAAACCCTATTTCGCTGGCGCGGCATGTTCTGACAAGCCCGCATGTGCTGCTCGTGAGTCGGGGGGCGATGCTATTCGCGATAGAGCAGGGAATCGCGCTCTGTGAGGAGCAAGAATTGCGAACCGAGCGGCAATATCAGAGTTGGCTACGCTTGCGTGAGGAAGAGTTAGCAATGGTGGGACAGGGCGAGCCAACGTTTCATCGGCGCGAGGTCGGCAGCATCGCCGCGCGTGAGCACGACCATGAGGCAAACGCGCACACTCATGGCTTGAATAACACGACGGAGCATGACAAAAAGCGGGACGACAAGCATGGCACGGTGGGCGCGGTTGCGCTCGACGAGGCGGGCAATCTCGTCGCTGGCACCTCCACTGGCGGTATTCCGTACAAGTTGGCGGGCCGCGTTGGTGACTCCCCGCTTGTCGGCTGTGGCTTCTACGCCGACGAAAATGCCGCCATTTCTTGTACCGGCAATGGCGAAGATTTTACCCGTCTACTCATCGCGAAACGCGCCGCCGACAACGTTGCCCACGGCATGAGCGCACGCGAGGCCGCCGAAGCGACCATTTCACTGCTCAGCGCGAAGGCCGAAGGGACAGGCGGCCTGATTATTGTTGATCGACAGGGCAACGTTGGCTTCTCGTGGAACAGCGACAGTATGGCCTACGCGTATCTTATGCAAGATATGACCGAACCTGTCGCAGGAGTGTAGTTCGGGGTCGTACTCGAAAGCATATAGAGGTAGGAGAGAGTGGGAGAGAGTGGCAGGGAGACTCTAGCGGTCTCCCCGCTTGCTACATTTGGAACTATAGCGTCTGCCAACATTTTTCTCTACAAGGTAAAGATACAGGAGATTTTGTACAAATGTAACCAGTGCTGTATCTGGTACGTGTAATAAAGTAAGGAAAGAGCGTGCAAAAGAAATCAGGAAGAACGCGGCTTTCGCCGCAAGCGGGTCTGGCATCGGCATCAAGCGGCGCACATGTAACGTCGGCAATTGGTATGGGCGAGAGTGCGGGACGGGTGCGAGCCAGACGCAGCTCAATATTCACACAGACCGTTATCTGGGTGACGGGCCTAGTCTGTATGGCCTTTTTGCTGGGAGCATTCGCGCAAGCATGGTCTAATAGCCAACTGGCGCAGCAGGTTCAGGTCGCGCAACGTCAACTTGATAACGTCAAAAGTCATGATAAGGCGTTGAAACAGGCCGCGGGCCACTATCAGGACCCGGCGGTTATAGAAAATGAGGCACGGCAGCAACTGGGGTATACTCGACCCGGTGAACACCCCGTAGTGGTGGTTGGCAGTAATGACTCACAGCAACAGGTGAGTACGCACAAAACACCTGTTCAGCACTCTGATAACTACTGGCAAGACTGGTGGAATGCATTCTTTGGCAATTGACAACAATCTGTGAAGAAGTTGTAGAACACACTTGTAGTAGTAGCCAAAAGTTTATGAAGCTTGACAGTGCAGGTATGCTGAATGTATAACATAAATAAGCAAAATAAAAAAACATTTAATAACATTAGGTAAACATATGCAACAGAAACGCGTCCATAAATCGTTCAGGTCTCTGATTACATGGCTCCAACAATGTTTGGAGCTTCTTGAGTTAGAGCTTATACGGGCGCGTTTCGTAGGGTAGACAAGACATACATTTTTCAAGCGGAACGTACAGAAATATACCTGTAGGTTCTGCTTTTTTATTAGACTGTATTCTCAAGAACTATTCTAAAGTACGTCGGTCAGTCAAACAGGACTGAACCTTATGAAGGAGAGTTTAGTAATGCGTCCACTCATCGGAATACCTTGCCATGCAGGGATACGTGCGGAGACCGAGCGACCCATTTATTATAACAATAGGACATACATTCACGCGGTGGAGCGTGCGGGTGGCGTACCTATTCTCATTCCGATCTTCGATGATCTCGATGAGCTACATACCCTTCTCCCACGACTAGATGGTCTGTTACTTTCAGGTGGGATCGACGTTGATCCAAGCAATTATGGTGAGGAGCCTCACCCGCTGCTCATGGATATCAACCCACAACTCGACGCATTAGAGTTAGCAATGGCACAGTGGGCCTTCGATAAAAACGTTCCAACGCTTGGCATCTGTCGTGGGATGCAGATGGTAAATGTCGCGCTCGGCGGCACTCTGTATCAGGACCTCGGCGCACTCTATCCTGACAGCTTACGCCACAAAAACTGGGATTTGCCACGCGATACCATCGTTCACTCGGTTCGCATTGCTGCTGATAGCCGCATGGAACAGATACTTGGCACGCGTGAGATACGCGCCAACAGTTTGCATCATCAGGCCGTAAACGCTACGGGCAAAGGTGTCCGTGTGACGGGTCGGGCCGAGGATGGTGTGGTGGAGCTAATCGAGGTTCCCGGACATCGCTTTATGCTTGGCGCACAGTGCCATCCCGAAGAGATTTACGCGTCCGTGCCAGCGTGGGCAGGACTTTTCACCGCGTTCGTCGAAGCTTGCACAAAAACCGTCGTGCGTGTGACGGAGCCGCTCGGCGTCAGAGTCGAGCAGATCGTCCCAATCGGTATCGGCGTGGTTTAGGAGCGTGACCAGGGCCTGCCCCGTCCTATCGTCCAGGGTAGGAACATAACAATGTGTTGTGTTCCTACCCTCTTTTCTTGTGAAAACGCATGACCACATGGGGGGAAAGTGGCAAAGCGTGAAAAAATGCGCTACAATGGCCCAAAGATAGGCAGTGTAGCCAACCGTAATAGACGCCCGCTGACTTACAAGCAGACGTATATTGTGGAATGTGTCAGTAGCCATTTTGTACTAGATACACAAGATTGAGAGGATTTTATGGCAAGTGACTGTTCATTTGATATAGTATCACAGTTCGACGAGCAAGAGTTGCTCAACGCCATTGATCAGACGCGCCGTGAGGTACAAACGCGTTTCGACCTGAAGGATACCAAAACGGAGATCGCACACACCAAAGAGAATATCACCATTCTCACCGAAAGCACGATGACGCTGAAAGGCGTGCGTGACATTCTTGAGTCGAAGGCCGTTCGGCGCAATCTATCGCTCAAGATCTTCAAGTTGGGCAAAGAAGAAGATGCCGCTGGCAATCGGGTGCGGCAGGTAATCGAGTTACAGCAGGGATTGACGACGGAGCAGGCCAAAGAGCTGAGCAAATTTGTGCGTGAGAATAGCCCAAAGGTAAAGCCACAGATACAGGGCGACGCGGTGCGCGTTGTCGCGAAGAGTCGCGATGAATTGCAGGGCGTAATCGCGCTCCTCAAGCAGAAAGATTATCCTGTGGCATTGCAGTACATCAACTACCGCAACTAAATGTGAAGAGAAAGGCAGATGAACGGTACTACAGGGTTGCTCATCTGCCTCACGGAAACGCTGACGCGCGGTACTTTAGTACCAAAGAAGTGTTCAAGCAGAAGAATTGTAGTACCCTAACGATACAGGAAACGTAACCATCTGCATAGCTGAAGCGCGGAGCGCGAAAGCATGTTTTGATGCTATGCCACCATGTGAGAAAGTGATGCCTTCATGCCAGGGAACCAGCAATCCTTTAGTACATCGATCAATGCCGCAGACCGTTTCCGTTGGGATAGTCAGTGGATGGAGGCAGCACAGGAGTATCAGCGAGCACTGGTGGAGTTTCCCGATGATCCAACGGCGCGTGGTGGTCTGGGCTTCTGTTATATGCAGACCAAGCAATGGCAGCAGGCACTCAACGAGTACGAGTATATTCTCAAACGTGATCTCAGCAATGTTATCGCATTAAGCAAGACGGCGGAACTCTACGGTATTCTCAATAGACGTACCGATGCATATAAAGCCTATCTTTTGCTGGCAGACCTGTATTCGCAGGCGGGCCAGGGGGCAAGGGCGGAAGCAGCGTGGCAAAAGACGGTGCAGCTTGCCCCAGGCGAGCCAGAGCCGCACGAGCGACTCGCGAGTTATTATTTTGAGAAAAAAGATATCGCGCTCATGGTACAGGAGCGTCTGGCGGCGGCGCAGGGCTATTTCGCGCGGAACGAGCGCGGCCCCGCGCAGGCGCAATGTGAAGAGGCACTGCGTGCGGATGCTACCAACATGCAAGCACAACAGCTCCTTGCGCAAATAACAGGGAGACAAGGTATTTCCTCTGGCCCACTGGCTCAAGGATTCCCGTCTCCGACACACACGGCACCGTTTTCTGGTCAATTGGCATTCACCGATACTACAGGTCAGTCGCAGATTGACCAATCTATAACGGGAACTACTAGCGGAGGGAATACTGGCATCATGGGTAATATGGGTAACGCAGGCAACTATGGCGGCGCGAACTACGCAGGAGCACCTCCGATGGGCGGGGGGAATGGCAACGCAGGGGGACAGGGACAAAACCCTAACACACGGAAACGCATCACTGCCAGTCAAGTTACAGGCGTACTGAAACAGGCGCAGACATTTCAGGCCCAGGGCCGTTTCAATGATGCTATCGATCTGTGCGAGCAGATCATCGAGAGCGGAATTGACCGCCCTGATGCACGCTATTTCCTCGGCTGGCTCTATCAGGAGCAGCAACGCTGGGACGACGCGATTCGGCAGTTTCAGTTGCTTCTGAATGACCCCGACTATGCGCTTTCCTGCTACTATGCCCTCGGACAGTGTTATCGCGCACGGGGCGACCTGCGAACCGCGACGGTACATTTCGACGAAGCGGTTGACCGCGTCAACCTGGACGCCCTGACGGTGGAAGAGTCCGATCAGCTTGTGCAGTTGTGCCAGGAGGCGGCGGAAGCACACCGTTTGCTTGGTGAGCAAGAGCAGGCACTGACCGTTTATAACGCGTTACTGGGGTTTCTACGGAGCCGAGGCTGGAACGAAAAAGTGGCCCAGGTCGAGTTCATGTTGCAACAGATGCAGAACATGCCTCCGCCAGCACCGCCACGTTCGCCTCAACCACAAGGTAATCAGGGCGGGTACAATGGACAGGAGCAGGCAGCACCAAATCCGCTTTCGGATGCCGCCACTATGTCCTTCAACATGGGAAGTAACGGTATCGGCGGTGGACAACCCATCAACGGCCCTGCTGGTCAGGCAAACCAGGCTATGATGCCACCGCCAGTTCCACCCGCGCCGCCGACGCAAATGACGCCTGTTGCCAATCCAGCCAGTTCGGTTGGCGAGCTTCCCGATTGGCTCACAGGCATTCTCAGCGAGGCCGACAAAGCGCAAATCGCCAATCCGGCCCCACGACCGCAGTCGGCACCACCCGCGAAACCATCGGTGACGGATATGCCGACGATGGAGCAACGCGTGCCGCAACAGGCCGAGGCACCGAAGCAACCAAGCAGTCCCATCGCGCCTGTCGAGCCACCCACGCCAGCGTCGCCAGCATGGTTGACGGATGAGATAAAGCCAGCCGCGAACGCGACCCGTGCGTTGCCAGAGCAACAGATGCCAGAGCCACAAGTACAGGCTCCATATGTCGCCCCTGCGCCGCCAGTGCAGATTGCCGCGCCTGTTCCCGCGCCCTCTGTGTCGGTGATACCAATTGCGTATGAGGCACCCGCGGCTCGCATCTCAGCACCGATGCCAGTGGTTCCCGCGCCTGCGCCACCATCACAGCAGCCGCCGCCAGCCTCGCCAATTCCAACATTTACCGAGGCGTCGTTTTCCGAGCCAAGACCGCAACCACGCCGTGGGGCGGAAGATTTGTTGAGCCAGATGGCGGGCAGGGCGACTCAGGATGAGGAACTGCGCCATGTCGCGGAAACCGTCCTCACGAGTACAGCTTCGCTACCGGAAAACATTCGGTTACAGGTTGTGCGTTCCATGCAAGATATCCAAAAGTACATCAATCATGGCCTGCTTAGCTCGGCAACTGAAGAGTGTTTGCGCGTCATCGACATGGCACCGCAGTATCTCGATGTGCATCAGGTATTGTGCGAGATTTACGTGCGCGAGGGCAAGGTTGAACAAGCCATCACCAAGTACGCCATTCTTGTGGACACATACATCATCAATGGGCGTACCGACGATGCCATCGCGACTTATCGACGTATTCTACAGCTAGAGCCAAACAACCTGACGTATCGGATGCGGTTGATTAACCTGCTGTCCTCGCATGGCAACAAGGAAGACCTGCTACGTGAGCGCACGCTCGCGGCGGAGTCCTACCTGCGACTTGGCTACATGGATCGTGCGCTTACCGAGCTGGAGCAAGCATTACAGGAAAGTCCGACCAGTGTCCCCACGCGCCTGAACTACGCGCTGGCACTGCAAAAGCTGGGCCGTTCGCAGCAAGCGGTTACGGAATATCAGCGCGTCCTACAGATTGACCCGCGCAACCTGACCGCGCTTGTACGCTGGCACGTTTCTATGACGACTACGCCGGGAACGGCACGCTCGACCATTCTGGAAGTGCTTTCACGTGTAGGTTGGCAGCTGCGCGGTGAGGGGCAGAAGCATTACGACGCGGTTGCGCGTGAGTATACACAGGCGGCGGACATGTATCCCAACAACGCGGATATTATCTACTCGCTTGGGCAAATTCATCAGCAGGCAGGCAACTATGACAAGGCTATCGATGCCTATAATCAGGCCATGCGTGATAGCGTCGTCGAAGTATTGGCGCGAACGAGTGCCGCGCAGTGTTTTCTGGCGCAAGGCAAGCCTGAAGCCGCGATTCAGCAGCTTGAGCAAGCCTTGCAGAGTGTGCGCCGTGCGCCAAACGCGATAGACCCCAGCATCTGGGCGGCACGTCCGCGCGAAGCTGGCGAGGAGCATCAGGCACCGGAGGTAGAAATATCGCTGATGCTGGCGAAGGCATACGAGCGCACGGGACGCACGGATCAGAAAGAGGCAATTCTCCGTCAGGTGCGGCAGGCGCGTCCCGGACAGGACGAGGTATCACCCGCGCTCGCGGAGATTTCGGCACGGCAAGGTGATGTACCTGGAGCGTTGCGCGAGTATACCGACCTTGTGAAACACTACCGCTCCAATCGTCAGAACGACAACGCGCTTGGCGTGCTTAACGAAATGGTACGTCTCGCGCCACAAGACCCACGCGCCCATGCCGACCTCGCGGATATCTATATCACGCGTGGACATCTCGACGAGGGCATCGCGGAGTTGCGCCTGCTCGCCGACATCTACCTGAGGCGCAACCAGCTTGAGGAGGCGGGTCAGTCTCTGCAACGTATTGGCAATATCTACGCCGAAATTGGCAAGAGCGAAGATGCCCTGACGAACTTCCGTCGCGCCGCCGAACTCGACCCCAACTCGATGGATTTGTTGCGCGAGATTGTCAGCTTTTGCCTGCAACTCTCACGTACCGTTGACTCGTCGTATACACAGGATGCCGCGAAGTATCAGGTGACTATCGCGCGTCACTACTTCGACACTCATCAGGTTAAAGAGTCGGTGGCGGCCTTGCAGCAACTGATTACAATTGACCGTAGCAACCACGAAGCCTACGACCTGCTTGGGCAAACCTACCAGTCCGTTGGCGAATACGAGCAAGCGAGTCGCGTGTATCGCAACCTCGCGAAGGTGGCACCCAACAGTGACATTGCCCGCGAACGGCTCGCAACCCTGCAAGAGTTGCGTACAAAGTAGAGGCATATCGCGCGGGGCGAGAAAGAGCATGGCGCGGGTGTGCCGCGCCACTACCATACACGGGGAGCGTGGCAAGGCCACGCTTCTTTTTGCCGTTAGACCCTTCGCAGTAATATATTTATACTCCCACGCGCTCCCGCGCATCGCGGGGCAAGGCCATTGCATCGAGCGCGTCCGCCGCCTCACGCAGCGTCAATGTTCCCTCGACCACGAAGGTGAGCAGGTGCGCGACGTAGAGTTGCCGCGAAAGCTCGGCGTAGAGATGCGGCGGCACGGACGGCTCGACCTGCTTTTGCCCGTGATAGGCTTTTGTCCACCCGATAACATAGCCCGCGTTCCACATGCTCGAACGCGTCGTATCAAGCATCATGGGGGCGAGCATGTCACGCGTCTGCTGCTCTGTCAGCACGGGATGCTGATACACTTTTTCAAAGACGTGAAAGCCAAACGCCTTTCCCTGCTCAAACTCGGCGGAGTCACGCAACCGCTCCTGCTGAGTCTCGCGCACTACTGCCTCCTTGCGCGAAGCGTCGTATTCATATTGAGAAAAACGAGAGTGTGTCATAATGTGACATCCTTTGCTACGGCTACTTTCTCTTCACCTGTGTGGGCAGGGTAGGAGTGAGCAGAGGGGCGTAAGGGAAGTCCCAACACTTGACGGCGGCGTTTGTCCTCTTTGTTAAAGACGAACAGATAACGCTCTCCGGTGCGCCGGGCAAAGGCGTAGACGCGACGACAGCGCTGCTCAAACGTCTCGTTGGCGTACAAGATCGCGAGTATGGTGGGAAGCGGTTGCGTTTTCTGGTCGTAGATA
>JBBQVS010000005.1:0-112710 GCA_038211295.1 Ktedonobacterales bacterium
GCTTGTTGCCGATATCATCTTCATCGTGGTTGCCCTTGTCCTCGCTTTTTGTCGTTCCCATATATCTTCATCCATGTGTTCTATATCGAGCATAGCGGAAATATGTCCCAAAATTGTGTCGTTTTTTTACTACAACGTAAAAGTTCTGGTACAAATTGAAGATACTTTTGACACACTTATCAGGCATACTCAGGACATAGCAGAAAGCAAGCTATACATAAGTACATCTCGAAAAGAAAGCGAAAGAACAATGATGAACGCTGAACGAATATACAAAAGTACGACTGTAAGCAGTATCGTATACCTGCTCCTCTCGATGCCGTTGGGTATACTCTACTTTGTTATCACTGTAGTTGGATTAAGTGTTGGTATAAGTACTTTGGTGATCTGGGTTGGCCTACCAATTCTCTTTGGAACGTTTATGACAATACGCGGCATGGCGGCGGTAGAACGGCGGCTTGTTACTACTCTGCTCCGCTTTCCACTTCCCCGCGAACAGCGCCGACAGCAGGAGACACGACACACGTTTATAGAGTATGTGAAAAATACATTACACGATCCGCTGACTTGGACCAGCACCATCTATATGCTCTTCAAACTCCCTTTAGGTATCATCTCTTTTACACTCGCACTTGTGTTGCCTATCCTCTCAGCAGCCCTGACGTTACTTCCAGCAGTATACTTGTTGAACTTATTCGTCAATCTTATTCTCTTGGGAAGTGGCATCGAGTCTCATGGGATACTCGTTCCGTACTTCATAGAGGTACATCAAACATTCGACCTCACAATGTTTTTACGGTCATTTATTGGTGTACCAATTGGCCTCGGCCTTTGGTATATCACACGCCTTGTACTAAACGGTCTCGCACTTGGTTTAGCCGAACTGGTACACGCACTACTTACGAAAGAAGAAGCCGGGATGCCTACGCAACCTCGCACTATGGAAATGTCGACGCCATCTCATCACTATGAGACACGCGGCTACATGGCACAAGAAAACCGCCTGTAATGGCGGTTTCAGCCTCTTGCTTGCAACTACTTCACACCAATGACAGCCGTTGTTCTGAACTGTCTGAATATTGGCCCTTGTGCGATGTACGCCTGAGTAAAGCCAAGTTGCTTCATATCTGGAACAATCTGCTCCTCTAAAAGCTGCTGATACTGCTCCAATCCCGTTGGTTCTATCGCATCTACTTTTCCGGTGGAGAGCACCACAACGAAGCTTGCACCATCTTTAAGGACACGGAATATTTCCGCAAGTATGTGTTGTGGATTCGACCAAAAATACAAGGTCTGAATACTGAACACTTTGTCGAATTGACTATCGGCAAAGAGTAGAGTGTTCAGATCGCCTTGATACAAGGTGACGCGTCCCGCTTTGATGGCCTTCGCGTTGCGATAGCTTGCGGAGCGCACCATCGTTTGTGAGTGCTCAATTCCTGCTACATGTCCGTTGACAGCTTGCGTCGCGGCGAGTTCAATAGCACGGCCCGCTCCAAAACCAAGCTCTAATATGTGGTCATCTGCCTTGATATCCAGCAAGGAAATCGTCCATGCTGTCTCTCCTCGATGCTGGAGTACCATCTGCTCGCCAAGCAGATACCCGATAATGCCTGTGGGATGACCGTATTGCCCATCGAGCAAAAAAGCTTTGGTACGCTGTATCACATTCATCTCGTTTTAGACGCTCCCTTTTCACTTGTCTGTTGCCTTAACACATTCAACCGTCTCAGAAATTCGTCAGGCGATGACGAACTAATGTACAAAAGATAGTTGTCACTGCCCCATATTGTTAGGCAAACACTACCAAATGTTGTAGTGCATACAGACGTTGCATTCCCTGTTCTTCAAACAGTTGTATCTGCCGTTCCTGAGCTTTTTTGGCGACAAATGTAACCTGTGAGAAACTCCATTCATTGCGGAACCACGAAATCAGTGCTTCCAGTAGCCGCCGATCAAGGTCAATTTGCAGATGACTCTGACGCACCCAGAAAGTAATATAGGCACTCGCGTTAACAATAGGCTCTGTGACACTATTTGCAGTTTGGAACAATTGCGTCAGAGGATTTATATACAGGCATCCTAAACATAGTGTTTCTGTGGGATTCATAACCGTGTAGGTGAACGCAACGCGCTCCCTATGTTCTCGCTCGTGTCGTATCAAGTCTACCAGATTCTCTGCTAGCGTAAAGCCTTCGCGAGGCCATGCTCCATCACTTCTGAGGAACAGTTCGGCACGACTCGTCACCACTGCATCATAATCAAGCTCGACATCAGTTGCTTGCAGTGGTCGTATCAACATCTCTTCTGTCCTGAGCATCTCAGGGACAACAGCGTTCTCTGGATAAAACATGCTTCTCATCCTGCTAAAAGTGTCTCTATCCACAAACATTATACCCTAAAGATGTAGGAACGAGAAAAATATACGATGCTACTTTCGGGTCATGACATCACATAAATGGAAAGTTATACTAACCTATGTGAGGAACAGAGACGTTTCTGTTTCCTTCTTGATTGTATATCATTGTATATCGCCTACTAAAATTTCGTTCAGGAGGACAAAACATGAACCGTATTCGACTGTTTCTTTTCTCGACGACCCTTCTTGTTGCACTTCTTACTATCACCACCTCCACCACTTCAGGGACAGCCTTTGCAAAGAGTACACAGCAAAACCACGTCAAAAGTCACACAACCGCTCTTCATACAACAAGTGGCGGCCCCGGCTTTGCACGCACCACGCAGCCAAACACTTCACATGTCAAATGCTCCGGCAACGGATGCAATGGACAAAATCCCGTGACGACAGGGTGTGATGCCAGCGCGAAAACAATCCAAACAGCCGTCTTCAATAACTCGTATGTCGAACTGCGCTACTCGCCCGCCTGTGGAACCAATTGGGGACGCGTCACAAGCAAGGTTGGCTTGACTTATCTCACAATCAGAACACAACGCATCGACGGACTCACCTACGCCTATTCGGGCGGAAAGTATGCCTACTCGTTTTCCGCGATGGTCTATGCTCCCGTCTTGCAAGCCAGAGCTTGCGGCGGCGTCAACGGTATCAGTGGTTGCACCGCATACGTCTAAGAACATTGTATAAACCACCAAAAAGCGTGCCTGCTGTTACCTTATGATAAGCACAATGGCAGACACGCTCTTCTAATGAGTGGCCATTAATTCCTTATTGCTTATATTTTACTCGAAATGCCGGATATAGTGGCATTTCTTCCACATCAGGCCAAAGTGTACGCATTTTCTCAGCCATTGCACCGATAGTTCTACCAATAGCTTCCATACGCCCCGCTTCTTGTGTTGTTTGTGCCACAATCTCAGAACGCAATAAGTATCTCTGGCGAGAGGTTGCAGCAATAAGCAATCGGTCATTTTCTAAGACTTTAAGTAGAGGATCCATTTGATACCACTGAAGCATCCAAAAAACACATGCCTCAGCGACAGTACGTGCAAAGTACCGCTCGTTGTTCGCCTCTGAACATTTCTTAGCTAATTCCACACGGTACGCCTCTTCCATACGAAGTACAATATGTCGAGGAATACGATAGACATAACGGCATGTAGGAAAGTGCATTCTGCCATAAACGCCTTCCTTGAGTGCATGATCAAACATGCCACCTTCAAAATCCAGAAGCCGTAGTTTAGACTCTTGAAATAGACAGTTGTCCGCACACGAATCATTCTGAATAAAGGATTGAAAAGGACCAGGATGTAACATCGACTGTTTCAGAATTTCCAGATCGCCCGCAACCTCTTGGTCAGTAAGAATACCTAATATCTCTACAGTCTGATGAAAGGTAGAAATAAGTTGTTCATAAGTATCTTGTTCATCTTCCAGCATGCTGGGACCAAGAGACTCACGTATGAGTCTAAACTCATCCTTTTTCCCTAAAGTTACTGCATGGAGACGACCATGTATAGCAGCAAATTCAATCAAGGCAGACTCTGCTGCAATTGGGTCAGTTCCCTTCAAATAATCATCTAGGCGTTTTCCTTGTCCCAAGTCCTCTATTACCATCAACCCGCTCTCCTTGTCTCCACCATAAAAACAGGGACCAAATTCCTCTCCATCGACTAAAATGTCTAAAAACACAAGGCTTGCCCACTCGTTGAAGAACGTCCACGCTGGAATTATCGCACGCTCAGGAATATAAGGTGCTTGGTCTGTTGACTTGACATGCTTCACAATAACACTAGTAGGTACGCTACTTGCAGACGCAAGAAGATGGAAACAATACGTAGACGCCCGTATACCATCTTGCAACACTTCTCCGGTATCTAAAAATACACTTTCACTAAACGCATTGCGAAGCACACGCTCTACTACTTTAATAATCTTTTGATCAAAAGGACTGTTTTGCACTTGTGTTTCACCTCCTTATAAGATAAAAATCTAATTAGAAGTATATCATATAAGACAATAATCTAATTAGAAGTATATCAAAAATGATTACAAAGAGTCACGCATAGGGGAATATTATGTACAGCGTGGCAAAGCCATGCCAAGTCGTGTATAGTAGTGGCGTGGCTTGACCACGCCATGCCCTCTGCTATATATGCCTGCCCCTCACTGTAACGGTATTCTCCTGGATAGAGCCAGACAGGGCGGTGTTGGTGTTCCTCTGGTTCCCATGAGTAGTAGGGCCAAACATGAGCATGAAGTATAGGTAGGCCGTTCACAAGAATTTCGTAGTTGACGCGCTGTGTTTGGCACACGCGCACAACTGCTTCGCCGAGCAAACTCATGTCGAGCAAAAAGCGACGCCTCTGCTCATGGGCAAGGTCAGTGAGATGATTGGTTTCAGAAAAGGCAAGTAACAAACAATATCCCGGCAAAAATCGTGTGTCCCCCATAACTGTGAGTCCGCTCTGCATACGGAGCAACACTATTAGATTTTCCCCACGTTCTGCTGAGCCTACATGGTCATCTTTCCAGTCGCTCATTTTTGCGCTCGCCTCATATATCTTTCGCGCTCATCATTCCCTGTTGCCATGCGAACACGGCGGCCTGAGTGCGGTCAAGACGATGCAACTTGCTCAGAATGTTACTCACATGTACTTTAACCGTTTTCTCGCTAATCACGAGTCTTCCAGCAATCGAGGCATTGGAAAGGCCATTGGCGATGAGGCGCAACACTTCGAGTTCTCTTGTACTTAGTTCCGTAAAGAGTGCCGGTACATCCCTTTTCTCGTGTTGTATCTCCTGTACCACGCGAGCAGCTACACGTGGATGCAACACCGCCTCTCCTCGCGCAGCCTTGCGTATCGTCTCGGCAAGGTCATGAATGCCCACGTCTTTGAGGATGTAGGAAAGCACACCCGCCCGTAACGCTGGGAAAATATATGCGTCATCGTCAAAGGAGGTAAGCACAATCACCTGCGTGTGCGGACTTATACGCCTCACCTGACGCGTCGCCTCTACACCACCCATACCCGCCATCACAAGGTCCATCAACACAAGATCGGGGACAAGTTCGCCCACAAGCTGCACAACCGCTTCGCCCGATTCTGCCTCGCCCACAATGACAAGATCAGCGTGCACCTCTAAAAAGGTACGAATGCCCTGACGCACCAGCGCATGGTCGTCCGCGATAGCAATTGTAATACGTTCCATACTCTACACTCCATACTATACGCCAACACGCTGTTTCTCATAAGTCACAACAATAGTCGTTCCCTCTCCTGATACACTTTCAATCAAAACATTGCCCCCTGCTACATGCATCCGTTCTTGCATGGAGAGCAGACCAAAGCCTTTCCCATGAATAGCACTTAGAGCGAAGCCTTGCCCATTATCACCGATGGAAAGACGCGCCTGCTCATGCTCGAACGTTGCGTCAAGCCGCACGCATGTTGCCTGGCTATGTCGCGCAATATTTGCTAACGCTTCTTGCGTGACTCGAAAAAAAGCCTCTTCGATCAGCAATGAAAGTTCTGCCTTCCCCTCGATCTGGAGTTGTACAGGAATTGTTGTCTGATGCGACCATTGCGTAGCCAGCTCTCGCAACGCAACGCCCAATCCTTTCCCTTCCAGAGCTACTGGTCGCAACTCGCGGATCAGCGTCTTGAGTTCTTGTTGCACCTGTAAAAGCACCCGTTCCGCTTCTGCCAAGGGACTTCGCGCGTCCTCAGCATTGGAAGCAAGACGCAATTTAGCGGTTCCCACCTGTAGTGCAACAACAAAGAGATGTTGTTTCACACTATCATGCAAGTCACGCGCCAGACGGTTGCGCTCTTCCAGAATAGCGAGTCTCTGCCGCGTCCGTAGTAAATGCTGTAGTTGTTCTGCCATACGGTTCATATGACGGATGAGCTGGCCCAACTCGTCTTTTGATGTATCTTGCACAAAGAGAGAAAAGTTTCCCTGGCTCCAACTATCTGCCATCAACGCTAATTTCTGAAATCTGCGTGTGAAACTTCGTGCAGTAAAAAAACCTGCGATTGGGCCGATGACACCTGCGACAAAAAGAATAAATACCATCCCTGGCAGAATAACAAAGAGGAGATAGAAGGAGAGCCAGTAGCCGTTGGCATCCATGATCGGACTTGTTTTCAAGACCAATGCTCCCTGCGTCATGCCATCCTTTCCCACTATAGATGAAATAGCGACAATACTCCCATTCGCTTCTTGAGCAACTAGACCAAGCAAAGTTCCGTGGCCCGTGAGTGCAATGTGGAGATTTTGCCTCGACGATTGAGAGAGCCGCGTCTGCAACAGTATGCCCGACGATGTAACTTCTTCGCCTGTTGCAGTAAGAACCTGCCCCTGTGCATCCACAACGGCCAAAAAGCCTTTTTGATAAGAACCACCGGCATAGGGATTAGGAATACGCAGCCACGCACTTAGCCCTTCGCGGTCTGGTGTGCCATGAACAAAATAGGTAGCTGCCTGAGAAGCCTCTTGTTGTGTGCTACTTAAAACAATCTGTGAGAGGTTGGCATTCACTACCAGAAAAATAGCAGTAATAGCAAACAACTCGAAGAGTAACAGCACGACACCAGTGATGAGAACGTAAGAGAGTGTGAGTTTCCACTGAAGCATTGGAACACGACGGAAAAGCGTTTTCATCAAAAAGTTTCCCTTCTTGCTACCTCGCCTGAAAGTGTGATGCATCTCAGTACCACACTTCCAAGCGGAATGTGTGGCTAATTCGTCAGGTCCTGCCGTTGAAGCACCCATAACGAACAACCAAGTAGGATAGATGTATAGGCGGCAATACAAATGGTGGCAATAGCAGTACTGGGATGACCAGCAGAAATTAATGCAGGCATAGTAAGATGAGCGGCACTGTAGTTTTGCTCATTCATCGATTGAGCAAGGCCAGCAGGAAGGTACTGCGCGATATGAGCAAAGTTCGCACCGAGCAAAGGAACCAGCGCGGTGAGAGGGAGTTCTATCGCCAGCATAAACAATATGCTGCCAGTTATCGCAATCACGGACGAACGAGTTAGCACGACAAGCAGAAAGGTTAGTCCAACATACGGTAGTATACCATAGCAAGTGCGGATATAGCTCAGGAATAGTTGACCAATGTCAAGGTGATTACTATCGATGCCTCCATGCACTTGATAAGAGAAAACAACAGAGGTCACTCCTCCTACAAGCAAAAACGCGAACACCACGAGCAAAAGCGTCACGAAGGCAAGCATAATCTTGGCAAAGAAGAGCATGGGGCGGGAAATTCCATGGCTTAACCAGAGTTGCATTGTGCGCCACGAATATTCTTGTGCCGTTACCACTCCAACAACAACAGCGAGCAAGTATGCACTATAACCATAACCAGGAGAAAAACCATCGGCAAATGCAAGCGCACTCGTTAAGCCCCCAGGCCATAGCCAATAGCTCAAAGCGGTTGCCGTGTGACTGATATGTAACAACGCCACAAATGCTATCACCATCGGCGTGATTGCAAGTACAAGACCGATCCAGAGCAACTTGCGCCTAAAAACCTTATCGCATTCCATGCGTAGTATATTCAAAAACATGCTCTTCTCCTTATGCTATGTTCCTGGTCAATGTAAGAAACACACTTTCCAGATCGGGACGATTGATAGAAATTTCTTTCGGTGCCAGTCCTCGTGTCACAAGAAAAGCCACTACCTGCTCGCTTGATACACCTTGCACCTCTACAAAAGTTGTTTCTTTTTTGATCTGTTTCGCTCCCACCAGTTCTTTGAGTGCCTGTGCTGTCTGATCCAACTTTTCGGTTTGTATATGTACGATGTCATGCTTTGGCAGTAGGTCTGCAATCTGTCCCTGCGCGATAATTTGCCCGCGCTGAATAACGGCTACCCGGTCACACACCTGCTCCATTTCGTGTAACAGGTGGCTACTGAGAAAGATCGTTGTACCCTGTGCTGCCAGTGAGCGCAAAAGTGTGCGAACCTCCTGCATCCCTGCCGGGTCCATACCGTTTGTCGGCTCATCCAAGATCAGCAGGTCGGGTTTGTTAAGTAAGGCAAGTGCCAGTCCCAGACGCTGCTTCATGCCCGTTGAGAACTTACGGACAGAGAGGTTGCGTGTTGTTTGCAGGTCTACTATTTCCAGAACTTCGTCGATGCGCGTTGCAGGCAGGTCGGGGTAGAGATACGAGAGCATTTGCAGGTTTCTCCGTGCCGAAAATGCTAGCAGAAGTGCCGACTCTCCCACCATCATACCAACGCGCCGTAAGGCGCAGTTATGTTCGGGTGTAACACGCTCGCCGAAAACCTGTACCTCGCCGGAGGTGGGATGCGTCAAGCCTAAAATCATGCTGATCGTGGTTGTTTTACCAGCTCCATTGGGGCCAAGAAAGCCAAAAACTTCTGCTCGTCTTATGCCTAAAGAGACATCTTCTACAGCGTGAACAGAGCCAAAGTGCTTCTTGAGATGCTGTGTCTGTAAAACAAATTCTGTGTTCATGAGTACTCCTTTCGTCTAACTATGCAAAGGATACCCTACAAACTCCTTTTTTTTGTACGCATGAAGGTGTATTGCACTACGTCTCAAGATGTATTTATTAGCAACAACAAGCAATCAATCGAAAAGGCTCTTTGTATGCTCGGTAGTTTTGCGATATACTAGCACTACGTTAGTGTCGTATTTTACAATGAGGCTCCCAAGTAGACCTCTTGAGGAATTTTTATGGCTCAACTAGAGCAACTTTCAGCAGTTGAAACTATCCGTGTACGCGATACACGCTGTATCGCTGCCTTCCAATGTGGTGCGCCGGAGGGCTGCCCATGTTTCTACTTTCATGACACAGGTTCAAATCGCCTAGAGGCGTCCTTCTACGATAGAGCCACGCACACACCCTCACAAGGAGAACCTCAATGAGTAGCAGCGTTTCTTTGAAAAACTTGGAGGATGTTCTTGAGTACATAGAAGCTCTCAGATTAGCATCTGGACACAAGCAAAACAAGGATATTCAGGCCACATTGGGACAATTTTTCACTCCTGCACCAATAGCTCAACTCATGGTTTCGATGCTAGAATGTTCATCTTCTACTATTACCATCTTAGACGCGGGAGCAGGGATTGGTTCTCTCTTTGCTACATGTGTTGCATGTTTATGTTATCGAGAAAAACGTCCTCAAAGAATTGAAGTTACTGCCTACGAAATTGATGCCACATTAATAAACAGTTTATATGATATGATGAATCTCTGTAAATCTTTGTGCGAAAAGGTCGCAATTAGTTTTCATGGGGAGATACATCAGAGCGATTTTTTAACAGATAGCTTGGAGATATTGGGCCATTCTCTCTTCACTCCTGATGCTAAAGTATTAAAGTTTAATTGTGTTATACTCAATCCACCCTACAAAAAAATACAAAATACTTCTAAACAGAAGCGCATTCTCCAAAAGTTAGGAATTGAAACAACTAATCTCTACACTGGCTTTATATCTATAGGAATACGCTTACTGGCACCAGATGGAGAAATTGTAGCGATCACACCAAGAAGTTTCTGTAACGGCCCGTATTTTAAGCACTTCAGACAACACTTCTTGCAGATTATGTCGCTACAACACTTACACACATTTAACTCTCGCACTGAAGTATTCAAGGGCAATGCTGTTCTTCAAGAGAACATAATTTTTCATGCAGTGAAAAATTTAACAAAAGCGAAAAGTGTTTTCATATCCTCTAGTTCTGGAGCAATTAAAGCTTCGGTTTCTACTTATGAAGTTGGTTATGATGAAGTAGTGCATCCCGAAGACCCGCAATCATTTATTCATGTTGTTCAAGATAAGCATGAACAACAAATCGCGAGACATATGTTAGCTTTTCGGACTTCTCTAGAAGAGTTAGGATTAAGTATTTCTACAGGCAAGGTAGTTGATTTCCGTGTTCCAACTGTACTTCGTACAAATTTGGATACTGGTACGATTCCTTTGCTTTTCCCAACTCACGTGGCCTATGGTGCTATTATATGGCCTAAGCCCAACGGGAAAAAACCTAATGCCCTTTTAGATGTAGAAGCTACTAAGATACTACAAGTACCAAACGGCTATTACGTTCTCGTAAAGCGTTTTTCGGCCAAAGAAGAAAAGCGGCGCATTATCGCTGCTACTTATGAACCTAGGGTGACGACTACTGGATCAAAGGTGAGCTTTGAAAACCACTTAAACTACTTTCATCACGCTGGGCAAGGCATTAGTCCTAACCTTGCTAAAGGGCTTACCGCTTATCTAAACTCTTCATTAGTCGATACTTACTTTCGTCAATTCAATGGTCACACCCAAGTGAACGCAACAGACCTCAGAAATATTAGATACCCAACATATTTACAGTTAGAAAGATTAGGCGATAAAATACCTACAATCTATCCCAGCCAAACTGAGCTAGATAAACTAATACAAGAAGAGTTCTTCATTTATGTATAACACTCATACTGCACACATAGAGAATAATAAACAAAAGATAAACGAAGCGTTACGTATTATTGACCTTCTGGGTTTTGCACGCCAGCAACAAAATGAAAGGTCAGCATTAACACTGTTGGCATTACTAAGCTTGAAACCAGACACTCCCTGGTTATCTGCCAAAAACCCTTTAATGGGTATAACTCCAATGATGGATTTTTTTAGAGTTAATTATGAAAAGGATTATGCTCCTAATTCAAGAGAAACTGTTCGCCGTCAAACTGTTCATCAGTTCTTAGAAGCAGGTCTCATTGTGGTTAATCCAGATGATCCTGCTCGTCCCGTCAATAGTGGAAAAACGGTGTATCAGATTGAGCAAGGCGCGTTAGAGATGTTGCGCACGTTCGGTACTTTGGATTGGACAAAAAATCTCAATGTTTATCTTTCAACACGAGATACTTTGAAACAAAGATATTCTCAGGCAAGAGAAACGCATCGTATTCCTGTCACGGTTGCACCTGGAAAAACAATTACGCTTTCACCTGGGGGTCAAAATGTTCTTGTTGAGAAGATTTTAAGTGATTTTGCAGAAATATATACACAAGGAGGGAAAGTCCTTTATGTCGGTGACACCGATAACAAGTTTGCTTATTATGACAGAGACAGTTTAGCACAATTAGGTGTATCAATCGAGTTGCATGGCAAAATGCCTGATGTGATTATCCACCATGTAGCGAATAATTGGCTTGTGTTGGTTGAGGCCGTTACTTCTCATGGGCCTATTGATGGAAAGCGCAAAGATGAGTTGAAACGTTTATTTCGCATGTCTAAAGCAGGGCTTGTGTTGGTCACAACTTTTCTTACACGCGATGCTATGATGGGGTATTTGCGTGATATCGCATGGGAGACAGAGGTATGGGTAGCAGAGGCCCCAACGCATATGATTCACTTCAATGGTGAAAGATTTTTGGGGCCATACGAAAATTCACATTAGTGAATTCTCGTATGTGTTACAATGCTGGCGTAGAGGTTCAAACAATGGAGTGCCTCTGGCAGAAACGCTTTTTATTTTTTGGAAGGATACAGGACAAATGACGATTCGCAAGGTAGGGGTCGTTGGCGCGGGCTTGATGGGCGCAGGGATTGCCCAGGCGTGCGCCCAATCGGGTTATGAAGTCGTTGTACGCGAAATCAACCAGCAACTTCTCGATAAAGGCTTGTCACGCGTTCATGTTGCGTGGGATACAATGGCAAGCAAAGGCAAACTCACGCAGGAGCAGGTAGCAACGAACCGCGCACACATTCGTGGTACGCTCGACTTTGCTGACTTCGTGGATTGCGACCTTGTGATCGAGGCCGTGATTGAAAATATGGAAGAAAAACTGCGACTCTTTCCCGCGCTTGACCACGTATTGCCCTCCGATGCACTCATCTTGAGCAATACCTCATCGCTTAATATCACACAGATGGGAGCGGTTACGAAGCGACAGGATAAGATATGTGGACTGCACTTTTTTAATCCCGCACCCGTCATGAAGCTTGTAGAAGTCGTACAAACGATTTCTACATCACAAGATACCATTGACACGGTGAAACAATTTGCGGTCTCGCTGGGCAAAACACCTGTGCTTGCTAAAGATACCGCCGGCTTTATCGTCAACTTCCTCCTGATTCCCTATTTGCTAGCAGCGATTCGGATGCTCGAAAACGGCATGGCGACACGCGATGATATAGACGCGGCAATGAAACTTGGGTGTGGCTACCCCATGGGGCCATTTACGCTGCTCGACTATGTTGGCCTCGACACAACTATGTGGGCAGCGGAAGCAATTTATGAAGAATATAAAGACCCCCTGTACGCCCCACCACCACTACTCCGCCGTATGGTTATCTCTGGCATGTATGGACGCAAAAGCGGCAAAGGCTTCTACGACTACCAATAGCATGACAAGCACAAACAAAGAACCGCGCCACTCATAGAATTGCGAGTGGCGCGGTTCTTTGTTTGTGAAAACAGGTTAGAATCTATTCCGGATTGGTTGCCCGCCTTGGCAAGGTTTTATTATTCGCATACAAACGGCGGCGATCACCAACGTACTTTTGCGGCGTTGGACGTACCTCCTCATGATGATACGAGCCACTTGCATCAGTATTCATACCAGGAAAGTTCGGGCCATAGTTGTAATGTCCCGTCTCTGCTGGTGAGAGTGGCCCCCGCGCATACTGAGCAATGCCAGTCGTGACAGGCTCACCATACTCCGGTGCATCATCATACAAATCATCAGGAACAGCGTTATAGCCTTTGTAGAGTAGTTCGTCCTCGCGCAACGCCAGTCGGACTACACCTCTTTTTATATCGTTCGTAGCAAGATTTTGTGGCACATAATAGGTTTTTACCAGTAAACCAGAACGCTCGACAAGAATGTAGTTTGTAAAACGCGCCTCTACTGTCCCAATAATATAACCCTCTTTGTCAACAGCTTGCTCGCCCAACTTGAAACGTGACAGCACTTCTTTTCTACGATACAAGTCCGTAAGCCGATTACTCGCTGGTGCCATCGGGTCTTCCAACGCCCAGCCTAAAATACCAATAACAACAAGCGGCGCAGCAACAATTGTAAGCCAGGGATTTTCAGGAAAGAATAATAGCCCAATAACGGCGGTTAGTATCGCGGCACTTAGTAAAAGAGGCCACAGGCTAGGGTTAGGTAAATGGATATGATGTTCTTCCACATCATGACCGCTTACATTCTCTACTACGCCCTCTTTTTCCGCAAGGGATTTACTTAGCTCTTCTGTGGTAAGATTAGCACTTTGAAGAGAACTATCCATAAGCTCTTGCTCTCCTCTAGGAATATAATAGGTCTGCGAGGACTTCCAATTGCAACATTTGTCCTACTCATACTAGCATAACAAATTTCTCAAAATGATGCAAGGATTCTTGCATAGCAGCAGGACTAGCTGCTTGCCTCACTCTCTACGAACCACAACGCTCCAATAGCAAACCAACCTATTTCTATAGGAGCGTCGTCGTATACACGCTTAACCTTGGCTACACAGCACCCGTGTTATGCATTAAGCCACCGTCAATGAAAAACGTCGAACCAGTAACATACCCTGCCGCCTCCGACGCAAGATAGACGGCCAGGCCCGCAATCTCTTCGGGTTGCCCCATACGATGCAACGGAATCTCCGCAAGCAACGCATTCCATTTTTGTGGGTCAGCCTTCACATCGGCATCAATCGGAGTATCGACAGCTCCAGGGCCAATATTGTTGACCGTGATGTTGTGTGGCGCAAGCTCAAGACAAATTGTACGCGTCAGCATCCGCATCCCGCCTTTCGCGCAGCAATATGGTACGTTCTGTGGCATTGGGAGGTCTTCATGCACAGAGGAAATGTTGATGATACGTCCGGCAGTATTGCTTTTCACCATTTCGCGGGCAGCAGCTTGAGCGCAAAAAAAGGCTCCCTTGAGATCAACGCCTAGCACACGATCAAATTGCTGCTCGGTCACGTCCAGAAATGGGCTATGAATCTCCATACCGGCATTGTTGACCATAATATCGAGTTTGCCAAAGTGCGCTACCGCTTGCTCAATCAGTCCTACCGCCTGCTGATATTGCGACACGTCAGCCTGTATCACAAATGCCTTGCCGTTGGCTTTTTCGATTGTTTGACGTACCTCTTCCGCCTTATCTTGAGCGTGCGCATAGTTGATGACAACCGCCGCCCCCTCTTTTGCGAACTGTATCGCGATGGCACGTCCAATACCACTATCCGACCCTGTAATTATTGCAACTTTTTGCTCTAACTGCATGTACTTCTGCCCTCTTTCTCGCGCATGTTAAAACACTTTCACAAAGCCACTGTATATGGCTCTGTTTGGTACACGGAACAGAAAAAATGAAGTTTCACAGGAAGCAAATACAGCTATAGCTGTTATTTTTCTTTTGCCAGAGGCAACTGATTCTTTACAATATTGGTGTTCTGCGTAATTGCTCCCCGACCACCACTTCCGTGTGCGCGTTCTAGCGGTAACTGCTGATGGTGGTACAATCGATTCGCCAATAGCGTGTGATTCGAGGTCATCGCTACCTGCATCGACTCGATGATCGTTTCCAATCGCTCGATACTCGTAAACATATCTTGCATGTTGGTGATAGTGCCATCGAAAGGTTGTACCGCTCGTTCTTCATGCATATGCATATCATGTTGCTCGTGTAGCAGCTCTTCCCGTAGACTTTGTAATCGTACCGACAAAAATTGCTCTATATTCTTGAATGAGGCACTAAACGACTCGTCAAGCGAGGCGAGGCGTGCATCCAGTGCGTTACTCACAGCATTTGTCAAATCATCCCAGGGTATCTCTGTTTGTACCTCTATCTCGTCAAACTCGGACGACGTGTCAACCGAGTATGTTGACCCATCACTCGCGGGCGCGAAACGCTCGTTGAGAAGCTGGTCAAAAGAAATCAGTTGCGTGTCTAGCGCACGCTCTACAATATCTTCTAACTGCTGCTTGATCCCTGTCCCGTTTGGCTCTCCCATACCACCATGCACTTGTTGGCTCTCTGTACGCTGATTGATTACTTCTTTCAGCTTCCGATACTGGTCAGCGAGATGTAACAAAAATGTTCGTACAAGTTCTTGCTGTGTGAAAGCAAGCCTTTGATCCATTTCACGTTTGAATACGTGCATACGCTGGTCAAAACTACGTTCTAACTCGCGTCGTTGTTGTCCTAGCTTCTGCTCTAAAATTGTATGGAAAGACTGAAGTTCGTCTGGTGTAAAAGACATTGTGCGCTCTCCCCTTTTCCCTTGCGTTCACATCGCTACCTGACGTATGATGCAATGTAGTATAGAGACACCAACACAGGTGTGTCAATAAAATGAGCTAATCACGCCAATGTTGGCTAGTCGGTTGAAGGGACGCCAGATGCAGCTTGGAATTGGACTACCCCAGGACGGAGCCTTAGCCTCACCGCAAAACATCGTTCAGATAGCCCAGGAAGCAGAACGTTTAGAGTACGCCTCGGTCTGGGTATACGAGCATTTGTTGCGTCCAACGCACCCCACACGCGGCGTACTGGGCGGTGAACCGGAGATGCAGTCCGAGTTTTATGCCTCGACTTACGATCCGCTTGAAACGCTCGCCTACGTTGCAGCTAAAACACATCATATCAAGCTGGGAACAAGCGTCATCAATGCGCTCTTTCACCCGCCACTTATTCTCGCACGCCGTTTTGCCACGCTCGATCAGCTTAGTGGCGGGCGCGTGATTGCGGGACTGGGGCAAGGATGGATGGATGAAGAATTTCAGGCGGTCAATGTTCCCAAAAAGCGACGTGGTGCTGGCATGGAAGAGTATGTTCAGGTCCTGCGAGCTATCTGGGGGCCAGACCCGGTAAGCTTCAATGGTCGCTTCTACACCATTCCAGAGTCGCAAATCGGCCCCAAACCAGTGCAATCGGACGGTATTCCTATTATCTTTGGCGCATTTGCTCCAGCTGCACTGGAACGCGCCGCACGCATAGCCGACGGCATCAATCCGGGCAACTTCCCCTTGCCTTTCTTGACGCAAATCATTCAGAACTTTCACATCAACGCAACCGCTGCCGGACGTGATCTACAACGTCTACAAATCATCGTGCGCGTTGTCGAGTCCAAACGACCCGGCCCGCCGCGTCAGCCACTCATTGGCTCGATTCAGGAGATTAGCGAGGATATTATACACTTACAAGAACTTGGCGTTCAACATGTCATTTTCGATCTCAACCTGAACCAGACGCCAATTCTGGAGCAACTTCGTTTTCTCGCACAACTCCGTGCCGCAGTTCCGCTATAGGACGCGAGAGAAGCGCACGTTGTTATGCTTCTCTCGCGTCCTATCACTTATGCCGCGACTTTAACGCCTGCCACCTCGTCTAGCAACGTTAGACTTGCGTTAGCGATAGCTACATGAGCAGCTTCGCGCGAAATAGTCGGTTGCCCGTCGCCATCTTGCGGCCCATAATCGCCAAAGAACGCATGAACACCACCCTGTATCATGACGTAGACTGTCGTCGGGGGAAGCAGTTTTTTCGCGGTGGTTACTTTCGCGGGAGTCGCCAAACCATCGTTCGTGCCAGCAACGGACACAACACGCAATCCCGTCTGCTTAGAGAGGTTGCCATCAGGATAGGACGCGTAGAGTAATAGCCCTTTGATTACCGCGTTACGTGCAGCGAAACGACACGCCGCGACTCCTCCAAGCGAATGACCACCAATAACCCATGTCTTGATCGACGGATTAGCAGCGATTACATTCGCGGCCAGATTTTCGCCGAGTAGCGCGATATTCAACGGCATCTTCACAATAAACGCCGCGTACCCATGTTCCGCGAATGTTCGCATATAGCGAGCATAAGCGTCGGGGTCAACGCGTGCGCCCGGATAAAAGAGTATTCCTTCAGTAGGCTTCTGTACTGGCATAAACGTGATAACATCGTTTGTCGTCGTCACCTGTACGCCCCGCCCACTGCGGAGCGCATCCATAGCCTGTGTCGAAGCGGGAAAGGGACGCAACCACCAGGCCGCACCCACAACCGCGATCAGTACAACAGCGACGATACTAAGAGCTACCCACCGCCAGGTGCGGCGGCGAGGTCGGGATTTCGCCTTCACAGAGTGTCTCCCTTAACCGTCTGCAAAAACGCCTGTACCGTCTGCATATACAACGCTTCCTCTTCAACATGAGAAAGATGCGAACTTTGCTCAAAGATAACCCACTCGGAACCGGCGATACCTCTATGCAAAATCTCGTTGATAATGGGCGTTGATTCGTCGTAACGACCCGAAACAATCAGCGTTGGTACATGAATTTCTGACAAACGTGCCGTTCTATTCCAGTCTTTAATCGTGCCAATCACATGAAATTCACTCGGCCCATTCATTGTATAATACACAGGTTTGCTTAATTTATCAAAACCACGTTGTACAAACTCCGGCATCGGCTTGACACGAATAACATGGCGGTCATAAAAAACGTTCATCGCCTCTTGGTATTCGGCATCCTCGGTTGTTCCCGCCGCCTCGTGCTTGAGCAAGGCCGCGTTTACTTCTGGCGGCAATTGCTCACGCAAGCGATTCGCCTCCGCAATCCACATCGCGATATCAGAGGTTGTATTTGCCAGCACGAGACTAACCAGCCCCTGCGGTTGTGTCAGCGCATACTCTATCGCGAGCATCCCGCCCCAGGACTGGCCTAGCAGATGCACACGTTCCAGCCCCAACTCGCGTCGTACCGTCGCCAGCTCATCCACGAAACGCGGGATTTGCCACAGTGCGGTATCATCCGGCAGATCCGAATAACCACATCCCAACTGATCGTAGAAAATAACACGCCGCGTCGTGGATGCCATCATCGCCATATTCTCTATATAGTCGTGCGGCACACCAGGGCCACCGTGTAAGCACAGGAGCGGCACGTCTTCGCGCTCCGCCCCACCACCGATGCTGCGATACCAGACGCGATATCCATCTTCGACAGGCACAAAGCCCTCTTGCACATTCAACTGCGTACTCGTACTCATCGCGATGCTACACTTTCTCGCTAAACAAACTGCAATCAGCTTATTTTATGATACCGTACTGCACCTTCATAAGCAATATTCGTTGCACCGATTGGTTCACCCGCTCCACCGTCAGTTGGCCCTGTTGAATAGCTTCTTTGAACGCCTGTATTGTACTTGCAACATCTTGTGCGTGGTATGCACCTTCGACAATATCATTGCCCGCTATGATTGCCAGAACTGATGCTCGCGAGATTGACCAATGCTGCTGGATACCACCCATGTACAGGCCATCCGTAATCACAACACCATTGTAACCTAATTCACCTCGCAATATACCGTTGATTGTTTTCGGGGATAGTTCGGCAGGAAGATCTGGGTCTATAGCTGTGTCAACTACGTTAGTTGCCATAATCATTGCAGGATGGTTTTGCTTAATTAAGGTTTTATATGGTGCAAAATCTGTAGCTTCCAAATCAGCCATAGTTTTGTTTATGACAGGTAACGACGTGTGTGGGTCATTACTCTCGCCCACTATCGAACCCAATCCTGGGAAATGTTTGAGAGTACCGATAATCCCATTGCTTTGTAATCCGTCCACAAAAGCACCTGCGTAGGTTGTAACAGCTTTAGGGTCATCGCTAAATTGGCGCGTTTGCAACAAATTTGACGTAGGGCCAACATCGACAACAGGAGCAAGATCAACATTGATGCCAAGTGCTTGCATCCCTTTGGCAGTCGAAACTCCTTGCGCTTTCACCTGGTTTGGGTCGCCTGTCGCGGCTAAGGCAAAAGCAGAAGGTTGATCGCCGTAAAATGTATACAGTTTGTTTACTACACCGCCTTCTTGGTCTACTGCTATCAGCAACGGAATCTTTGCATCGCTATTCGCTTGCACCGTGACCTGCTTCGATGTATCTATAGTGTTACTAGGTGCTTCAAAATTATGGTTTGCTTCTTGATATAAAAAACTTCCAACATGCTGCTGTCCAATCATGTAAGGAAGTTCAGTATTAGCGTAGTTGCGGCCAAAATACTCGACCATAATTAGTTGTCCGAGCTTCTCATCGAGGCTCATCCCTTGCATAAACTGGTCTACTTTGGTCAGTTGCGCCCGTAGTTTCGCGTTTGTCTCGATGCCATTCATGTCTGACTTTGGAGCAGCTGGTGATGTATTCGCGACATCGCTGCCCGTTGTTCCTTTGAAGGGCGACGGTATCCCCGCGCTACCGCCACAACTCGACAACAAAAAGAGGATGCAGCATAGCAGAACAATGAAACGACGCGAAGAAGACAGTATGTTTGATGATGGTGATATATGCATAAAAAGGCTCCAATAGCAATTCAGGTTTGAAGAGTACAAATATCAGCTGTGTACCCACATACAAAAGAACGTCAGTTTGAACGCAAAAGTAACGACCCCTTACTCTTGGGGTAAACTCTGTGCGGGAGAGTTGCGGTCTTTCGATGACAAAAAACCATGATATACTGTGTTTATCAGACACGAAAAGAAGGAAACATCTGTGGCTCAATATGATGATATCGAACCTGTAGAGCGGCTCTTTCTCAAAGGCTACCCTTTTCGGCACTATGGCCCACGCACCAGCAATCCCGCTTCTCTGGCCGTGACGCCGCTTCGCAAGGCACTCACTAGCTGTACGGTTGCGGTGGTGACGACTTCCGGCTTGAGCTTGCCCGACCAAACACCGTTCGACGCGTCAATCAAAATGGGCGATAGCTCGTTTCGTGAGTTCCCAGGCGACATCTCCCCACAAACGCTAGAGATGAACCACCGCAGTTGGTCGTTTGACCAGACGGGCGTCCTGCGTGACCGCAATCTGGTGATGCCGCTTGATCGCCTCCACGAAATGCGCGAACGTGGCGAGATTAGAGCAGTCGCACCCCATCACTATAGCTTTATGGGGTCTATTGTGGGGCCATCAAAGCTCTTAAAAGAGCGTGGCCCGGAAGTCGCACGCCGCCTCGTTCAGGATGGTGTTGACGTAGTATTGTTGACGCCCGTCTGACCCATGTGCAATCAGTCCGTGGGACTGATTCAACGCGCCATCGAGTACGCAGGTATTACCACCGTCTCGATCTCGCTCTTGCGTGAAATTACGAGAAAAATACAGCCACCACGCGCCTTGTTTGTACCATTCCCGCTTGGCTACCCACTTGGCGAGCCAAACAACCCTATGATACAAACAACTATAATAAAAGCAGCTTTCGCGCTCTTGACGCGCAACGATATACCCGTGTTTGAGTCTTTTGGAACGTAGCGGACGTGGTATCGCATAGAAAGAGGAATGCAACCTATGAAAAAACGAGTCTTAGTTGTCGACGATGAAGCGGATATTCAGGCGGTCATCCAGGCTCTTTTGGAGAGCGCGGATTATGAAGTTGAGAGTGCGGAAGATGGGCAAACCGCTCTGGACAAACTGGAAAGTGGTGTGAAGCCCGATATCATTTTGCTTGATCTGATGATGCCAGGTATGAGCGGGTATATGCTGCTGAACGAGCTTCACAAGCGCGGCTTACACACAAACTTCTCCATCATCGTTATGAGTGCCGACGTATTTACGAAGCAGCAAATGGATCGTATGGGCGTCAAAGGCTTCATCAGCAAACCTTTTGATATCAACGAATTGCAACAGATGGTTGACGCATTATAACGTACAGGCACGCCATATCTGGCATACGTAGTTTCATCTTTTTTAAGCAGTATGACACTGATACACGCGTCTGCGGTCATATCTTCGTGCCATTGCAGAGAGTATGGCGCGGGCAAGTCGCGCCATACTCTCTCATAGCTTCACCATGCCCACGCTATACTCCTCATCATTTTCTTTACAGTGAGAGGCGTAAAGCCCCCATCTTTCTAAGTGGGGGATAGAAGCCTGTTCAGTGCAGTACGACTTTGCCAAGTGCCGCAACTCACAAGCCCTTCAAGCCTCGGCAGATCGAGCGTGATTTTCCATTCAATGCTTCTATGAGAACTGCAAGAACAAGAAACCTGGCAAGAAAGGCTATCCCCAATTTCAGCATGACAACCGTTCGGTAGAATACAAGCAAACCGGGTGGAAGCTTGAACCTGGCGGGAAACATATCACTTTCACGGATAAGTGCAGTATAGGCCGTGTACGGCTTATCGGGTGTCGAGACCTTGCTACGTACCCTGTTCCACAAATACGGCGTGTACGCATTGTCAGACATGCTGACGGGTACTACTGCCAGTTCGGGGTCAATGCACATCGAGAAGTACAGCATGTCCCTACTGACAAACAAGTGGGTATCGACATGGGCCTGAACGCCTACTCTCCCGATAGCGAGGGAAATACGGTTGAGAACCCTCGCTATCGGCGAAAAGCAGAGAAGCGATTAAAGCGGGTATCGTGCAAACAGAGCTATAGCCATTGTATCATGCTCCCCTTACAGCTGTGTTAAAGGTGATCTGATGTCTTCTGTGTGATGAAACGTGTCAAGATATTTCAACAAAAGCTCTTTATAAGCGACAACGCTTTTATAGTGCGCTACCTCCTGTGGCATCGTTCGTACAACACCAGCTATACGGCGCGCGTGGTGCAGATATGCAGCATCACATACGACTTCAGAGAGAGGAGCTTGATAGGTGTGAATTGTGAAAAGAATACCCTTTGTTCGCGGAAGGCGTGCGAGGATTTGTCGCTCTAAACGCAAAAAACACCGTTCGCCGATGTTCTCCAACGTGAAGTCTTGCCATGCCTGCTCCTCTTCATAAAAGAAACGTGGCATGGAATTTAGCCGCGCAGTTGCCTTGATTGACCAGTTGACGCGCCAGACGGGTCGCCCAACCTTCAAGCGTGCCAGCAATAGGCTCGTAGAACGGGCCAGATGCTCAGCGAAAAGCGGTACGGGGGTGTGAATAGTAAGAAACGATTGCCCCATTTTATCGTTCAGACACCACGCGTTGGGAAAACATAGATGGCCTGCCACAAGCGGCATTCCATTCCCTTCTACGCCATCAAGAAGCAACAGGTCTTCCTGCATCTGGCGTCCCAACCAATCGAGCGGTGGCAGGGGTAGACTTCCGCTTTCACCAAACACAAAATCTGTTTCGTCCGCGAGCAGGTTGTTTCGCCATCGCCAGCGCATCCCATTTATCGTAAACGTAAAATGCTGCGGATACTCTCGTGCCATTTCTGGCAATAGCAACGCGAGCGTTTCCCACTGCAACGCTTCTGTTCCCGCTTGTGCTTGAAAATAGTGAGTGTACTCTTGCGTTAGCAGCGAGGTTTTGAGTGCAAGCTCATCATGATAAGTCGCCATGTCAACCTCAATCAGAGGTCGTGCCTGCAATGCCTGCACACGCATATTCATGCTGAACGCAGCATCATCGAAGGGGAAATATGGTAACACCTGCTCATCTCCTACTGCGGGGTATCCAGCATCGCACGAATAAACCCGACGCCTACCGCGAGCCAGTCAAACGAGCGCGTCCACGCAACCCATTCGCGTTGTGTGGGCCACCCCAGTTTATAGCGTGGAATCATCTCTTTCGGCATCACCACCGCCCACTTGCTACCCTCGCCTAGTCCCCCCGACGTGATACGTACCATGATATTGAATACGGTTTCGTTGGGCAATTGCTCTTTCCAATCGGGCATCTTTTTGAGCACCACATCATGTCGCCACACGCTAAATAATGCAGGCTTCTCTGGTTGCCCGGCATCACGGATAGCAAGCACCTGCCCCACGACAGCACTACGTTCCCACTCTGGAAACCGTAACGAGACAGCATAGCGGTACTCGTCGAGTCCTATTGCCTGTACAACCGTTTGCATTCCCTCGCGTGTGACACGCCGCTCAGTATCACTTTGCCAGATTTTCACCATCGCGTCGAGGCGTTTGCGTTTGTCTTCCTCGCTCAAACTCGCGAGCGAGCCGCTATTACGTGGATACTGTGGCCTTTGCATGAAACGCTCCTATTCCCAAAGGAAAATAGTGTTGTAACCAGATGACAAGCTCGTTGGCGAGAGGCGCAACAAACGTGCAAAGTGTATCATCGGGGTAACGATGGAGGCACAAGCTATACGCATGAAGAAATTGCCGTTTAAGTGATGCGCCTATCGTCCCCTCTTCCGCGTGTGGTGCATATATCTGGTCTCCGACAATGGCATAGCCAAACGCGGCGAGATGGGCGCGTATCTGGTGCGTTCGACCTGTGACGGGCCGCACATCCAATAGCGTAAAACCGTTTTCGCTCGCCAGCACCGTACATGTCGTGAGAGACGCGGCACCGTCCGCCCCCACAATACTGCGTCGCCTTTCATCGGGATCACGCTGTAACGGCCCATCCAACTCTAGCGTATCACCCGCGAACTGACCAAAGTCAAAGGCGGCCCTCACTACTGTACGCCGCCCGTCAGCAGAACAGCGTGTCGCATTCAACGGCACACGCGGCAGCGTCCACGCGGGTGCGCCGCGTTGTACAACCGCGAGATAGCGTTTCTCGATGCTATGATCGTGAAACTGCTTGATGATGTACCGACGCGCACGCTCTGTACGTGCTAACGCGACAACGCCCGACGTATCTTTATCCAAACGATGCAACAGACACGGCAGTGGCAACAAACCATCTTCCTTCCAGAGTCGTTCGCGCCTTCGCGCACGCAACATCTCCTGAATCTGTGGAGGCGCACCTATCCAATCTGGCGCGTCGGGAAATTCTGGCGGTTGCCATTGTTCCTCTTCTTGCTGTGCCAGATATGCAAGTAGTGCGTCCCACAGCGTGCCACCGTCCGCGTTCTTATACGTTGGATGAATAACAACACCCGCCGGCTTGTTCACAACCAGCAAATGATGGTCTTGATAAAGTAGTGTAATGTCCTGAGCTTCCATAGAACAAGTATAACAAACGTTTCTCGAATTTCAAGTGGGAGCGCGACAATCTAATCTTCAACATTGTGTCTCAATCTCGCGAACGTGCTACCTCTCTTCCAACAGTGCCCTCGCAAATCAAAGTAGAGTCGGAGGCGTTTCACTCTCGCGAACAAGCGAATTAGATAGGAGAGAATATCACAGAAGCAAGAATATCTTTTGTCTATATGAAATACTGCCCTCTTTTCAGTCATGATAAAATAGTACAAGTTACTCTTTAAAGAGAGACACCACCGTCGGCAAATAAAGAGGTGTTTTATGTCGTATCTTCAATACCATTCGCAACCGGAGTTGCGAGACCCAATCGCGATTGTTGCCTTCGCGGGCTGGAACGATGCTGCTGAGTCAGCGACAACCGCCGTGAAGTTTTTAATTGATAAGTGGAAACCAACAAAGTTCGCGGAAATCGACTCGGAAGATTTTTTTGTGTTCACCGAGTCCCGCCCTACTGTTAAGCTGATCGACGGGCTACAGCGTACTGTTGTCTGGCCCACCAACCAGTTTTTCGCGCACCTGCAACCCGAACATCCGCACGACGTCATTCTTTTTCTGGGCGTGGAACCGCAACTCAAGTGGAAAACGTTCAGCCAAACATTTCTCGAAACGATCAAGCGGCACAATATAGTGGAGGTGATCTTTCTTGGCGCGTTGTTAGCAGAGGTGCCACACTCTGCCGTCGTTCCCATGTCTGGCACATCTACTACCACCGAGGTCATGGAACGCTTACGCGAGATGGAGATTCGCAATTCGCGCTACGAGGGGCCAACGGGCATGATTGGCGTGTTACAGGATGTGTGTCGGCAGGCACAGGTTCCCGCCGCCAGCCTCTGGGCAGCGGCTCCACATTATCTCGCAGCCTCACCGAACATCAAGGTGACGGCAGCGTTACTGACCTATCTCAATACCTTTCTCTCCTTTGGCCTGGATTTGAGCGATATTCAATCCGACTCAGTGCGCTTCGAGGAGCAGATTTCGACATTAGTCGCCCGCGATCCAGAGGCCAGCGCGTATGTTCGCAAGTTGGAAGAGCAAGTTGAGGAGAGCGACGATGACGATGATGAAGCGCAAAATCCCGATATCATCGTAGGAACGGGGCCGCTTCCAAGTGCCGACTCGCTGATTCGCGGCGTCGAAGAATTGCTACGTAAGGAGCGCGAAAACGGTTCGCAAGATTTGGCAGATGATGACGACGAGGAGGAGGAACACGCATGAGTCAGACGCCATACACGTTAGAAGAAGTTTTTCAGCCGCGCTCTATCGCTATTCTGGGCGCGTCTCGTGCGCCGCAAAAGTGGGGCAACGTTGCCGCAAAACAGCTTATCATCGGCGGCTTCGTAGGCGAAGTGTATTTAATCAACCCTTCTGTACCGGAAATACTTGGACGTGTGACCTATCCCACTCTTCGTGCTGTACCCGAACCCGTCGATCTCGCGATTATCGTAACCTCGTTCGCGCATGTTGAGCAGAGCATCAACGATTGTATCGCGGTAGGCGTCAAGGGTATTGTCATTATCACAGCTGGCTTTAGCGAGACCGGAGCAGCAGGCCGCGCTCTGGAACAAGAGTTGGTGGAGCGATGCCGCGCACACGGTATTCGCATCATCGGTAGCAACTGTATGGGACTGTACATCAAGCGGTCACAGCTTAACACACTTGGCATGGTCTTTCCGCTTCCTGCTGGCCCCATCGGTCTTGTCTCGCAAAGTGGCAATCTTGGCATGTATTTCTACGCACAGGCACACCTTGACGGACTAGGCTTCACCACGTTTATCAGCATCGGCAACGCGGCTGATGTAACGTTTCCCGAATGTATGCAGTACCTCGCACGCGACCCGGAAACGCGGGTTATCGCGGGCTACGTCGAAGCGGTAGAGGAAGCAACACTGCGACAGGTCACACGCACAATGCTTGAGCAGGGCAACTATAAGCCAACCGTTATCCTGCTGAGTGGCGCGACAGATGTTGGAGTACGCGCCGCCCTTGCTCATACCGGCTCAATCGCGAAGGTTCGACCCGACCATGATACAAACCTGCTTGGAAGCGGTGTTGTGCGTGTTCTCCGTTCCGACGAACTCTTCCCCGTCGCACAGGCACTCGCGTTACAACCGCCAACGCCACAGGGACGAGGCCATATCGCAATCGTTGGCGATGGCGGTGGCAGCGTCGTTGCCACAGGTGACGCAGTTATTCGCGCGGGCATGGAGGTTCCCACGCTCAGATCGGAGACACAACAGGCACTGAGAACGCTTATGCCCGCCCGTGCAACCGCTACCAATCCCATCGATGTCGCGGGAGCCGCCGACGAAGACCCGTTATCGTTCGCTCACTTGACCGAACTCTGCCTCAAAGATGACGATATCGATGGCGTCATTATTACAGGGCTTTTCGGGGGCTATCGCTGGTTGCTCTCCGAAGACTTCGGGCCACGCGAAGAGGCGGCGGCACACATGCTGGGCGAGTTGGTGCGTTCCTACAAAAAGCCCGTTCTCGTGCAAACCGTGTACGCCCGCCACGATATACCCGCCCTGCACATTCTGCAAGCGGAGGGTGTCCCATACTACGAGTCCGTCGAGATTACGTGTCGCGCAATGGCAGCTCTGGTGGAAGTGGGGCAATTTCTGGCGAAACACTCTTCGTAACGAAAGCGAGATTGTACCAGTGAATTCAAAGGTCTCATGCTGGGTACGGCCCGAAATAGTAGACGACCTGCGGTTCCACTTCTTGGCGCAAAAACGCGGCGCCGAAGATGCCGATGGGCGAGAACAGGGCATGGCAACCTATCAGCGTCTCAAGGCTGAACTGATTGAGGCGGAGCGACGCACCATTATTGAGCTACGCAACCGCAGCGTTATCAATCACAAAGTGATGCGAAAATACAGCGCGATCTTGGCCTTGAAGAATTGAAACTACAACCTCAAAAAACGCGCTGTACTCTCCGCACAACCGCGTATGCCTCCATCACCATGCGTTCAATCAACTCGCGTGATGTTGGCACATCGTGTATCAATCCTACAACCTGTCCCGCCCACACGAAGCCCTCGTCCAGTTCTCCGTCCAGGGCGGCGCGTTGGTTGACTTCGCCCAGAATAAACGGCAACATCCGTCGTAATCGCTCGTCTGGCTCCACCTGTGCCCGCTCTAGCTCTTGCTCCACACGCAATATCCGCTCGACGGCGCGTCCCTTTAGCACACGGGCAGGCCGCCGAATCGCGCGTTCGATAATCACGGTATCCGTCTCTTTCGCCTCAACCAATGCCTGTTGATACGCGGGGTGCGCGTTGCTTTCACGCACAGCAACAAAGCGTGTCCCCAGTTCCACACCCTCGGCACCGAGCGCGAGCGACGCCACCAGACCACGCCCATCGGCGATGCCCCCGCTTGCTAGCACAGGTAGGCCAACCGACTCAACGATACGCGGAAGTAAAACCATCGTCCCGATATCATCGCGTCCGAGATGTCCCCCACCTTCCACACCAACCGCGATTACCGCGTCAGTGCCGAGCGACTCCGCTTTTTTCGCGTCACGCACGCTCGCCACCAGCACCATAGTTTTCACAGGCACACCACTTCGTTGAATGCGTCGTAGAAGCGGCTCTGGATTGCCGCCGGTGATGCTGATTGCCGCAACTCCCTCAGCAAGCGCAATATCCACAAACGCCTCAAGCGGAATACGCCCAATTGGGAAGTTTACGCCAAAAGGGGACATTGTAAGCTGTTTCGCCTTCTGAATATTCGCCTGTAACGCCTCCGGTTTCGCGAAACAGGCGCATCCGATCTGGCCCAATCCTCCAGCGTTAGAGACCGCCGCCGCAAGTTCCGCGTAGGAGAGCTGAGAAAGACCGCCCTGTACAATAGGGTAGCGAATATTCATAAGGTCTGTAAAACGCGTCTGCATTCTTTCTAGCAGCGATGTACTCACTGGAAACCCTCTTTTCACCATCCGCAAATACAAAAGTCCTGCTGACGATGTTGTAGCACATCGCCAGCAGGACTCACAACGAAACTGCTATGCTTCTATGCTACTCTCCAGGTTGAGTTGGGCCAATGCCCAGACTTGTGTAGAACTGCTCATCCAGGCCAGCAGTTGTCACGCGCTTTTCCTGCTCCTGCGTCTGCAGAACACGACGAGCACGTCTACGCTTGAACACGCCATGAGAATAGAGATATACGTTTATCAGTAAGCCCGCAAAAATGAGGCCACCAACGATTGCCACCGTTACCAGAAATGCTGCCATTTTCGGTTCATTCCTTTGTTTATCAGGTCGTATCGACCTCACTAGCACAGTACCTACGCTCACTTATAAAAGACGTAGAATGGTAGCAAATATCAAAAGGCATCGCAACAGAGTCGTCTATAACACTATACGAAACAGGTGCCACCGAAGATGCAAAACTGCACTCGTGGCACCCATATTGCTAGAGTACCACTGTCACCTTCCGTTTTTTCCCGCCGCGCAAGAAGCTCAATATAACCTTTTCCCCAACGCTGTGTCCGCGCACAACACGTTGCAGATCGCGTGGCTCTGTAATCGCTTCCTCGTCGGCAGTGATAATCACGTCCTGCCGCTTGATTTCAGCAAGGTCGGCGGGGCCACTCGTGCGTACTTCCAGCACTTCCATACCAAATTCTTGTGCTAGTATAAGACTGCGTTTCAGAGCTGCGTCAAGCTTCACACGCATTCCGCCAACACCTAGCGACACGCCCGTGCTTGCAGCATCGCGTTGTTGCATTGTGATGCGTGCGATTACCGCTTTAATCGTGTCGAGTGGAACGGAAAACCCCAGTCCCTGCGCCATTGGCATCATAGCCGTTGTCATGCCAACAACACGGCCCGCGCTATCCACGAGCGGCCCCCCAGAATTGCCGGGGTTGATTGAGGTATCCGTTTGAATAAGATGCGTCATCTTCTGAACGCCCGCAGCCTCTAATGTGCGGTCTAACGCGCTGACCACGCCCGCCGTTACCGTCCAGTTCAGACCGTAGGGGTTGCCCACCGCGAGTACAAGCTGCCCAACGCGCAGAGCATTGCGGCCAAGCTCAGCAACGGGTAGATGATCGGCACCGATACGCAATACCGCGACATCGACGGCAGGATCACTACCCACCAGGCCGGCATCGAATTTGCGACCATCGGCTAAGGTCACTTGGATGCGTTTTGCGCGTTCCACAACATGAGCATTGGTGAGAATGTGTCCATCTGAGGCAAAAATGAAGCCGGAGCCGAGGCCCCCATTAAACTCTGGAGTGGGGCCGTTATAGCGACGCGAACGCCCGCCTTCTCGCTCTATGTCTATACGCACAACCGTTGGCCCCACTCGCTCTGCCGCCGTCGTGACGGCGTTCGAGTATGCGTCCAACGCCTGCGCGTCCTTTTCGTATGTGCTCATACCTTGTAATGTGCTTTCTGTGGAACCTCTTGGGTGTCATGCGTGCGAGGCTACAACGCCATGAGAGTAGTGTTATTCTATCACATATGCGATACACAACACTAACGTAGTGCTGTCAGAGCAGAGAGAACAGCAGAAACAAGCACGTCAAGCTTGAATGGTTTCTCGACAACATGTGCATGAGGTGCTATACGCAGAGCACGACTAATATCGCTGGCGTGCGCCGCCGTACATAAAACCAGAGGCAAGTTTTGCGTTTGCGAGTGTAGTTGTAAACGTTGCAAGACTTCAATACCTGTCATCTCTGGGAGTTGCAAGTCGAGAATCAACACTTCAATTGGCAAATCGGGCGGGTGCGTTACACGTCCCTGTGTTCTCCCTTCGTACAGGGATACAGGCAAAAGTAACGCGTTCAAACAGAGCCGCGGATGCTCATATACTTCCACCACATGACCTGAGAACTGCAACATCGTCGCGCACAACTTTGAAATTCGCGCGTTATCTTCGAGCAAACCTACTCGTGCCATAACTTCACTCTTTTCTTCTTTGATACTCTCTTTCACAGAGATTGTAAGGTTTCTTTATAGCTTCTGTCAAGCCATAGACTTCGCGCTGCTCGTTTCCCTCGACGCCGATTGCAGAATGCCGTACAATACAGAGGTTGATGTATAACTCTCACGGTGGAGTCCAGACACAAGCCCCCGCATTCTAAGCAAGGGGGAACTGATTATAAAAGATGGATAGATATATTCATGAGCGATAATGATATAGTACACAGATATCCCATCAGCGTTGTGCGCTTTGGCATGGGCAAAGAGATACAGCTTTTTACAGACGAACTTGTGGTAACAGGGCAGGAGGAAGATCAGGAAACACGCGTACACCTCTCTTCTATCAAACAGCTTACCTTGATTCCCGGCGACCCAAACCCCGGCAAATTAGTATTGATGGCAGACCTTGACGATGGAAATACGGTTATTCTCGTTGAGGGAATGAGCAACGCACGCGATTTTCGGGCGATGTTGCCGCGTCTGCTTGAACTACAACCAGATATTCAACTAGACCCACCCGACATGGGGGAACAATTGCGGCAAGCACTCAACACTAAACGCGCATGGACACTTACTTGCTATGGCTCGTTCGTCGTGATTTGCGCTTTCCTCTCGGTTCTCTACTTTGTTGTTGCCTATATTGGAGCGCACCACTAGCAAGCGCGTTTTCTGCAAAGGAGTTTTTTCATGATATCAAGAGAGCAACCCTTTCTCGTGCCAGATATGAGCGACGATACACGCGTGCGTGTATTCCGCCGTGCCTTCGCGCCACAAGACCCGGTAGAGGCAATGGAGGTAGATGCCTACATTGTCGTGACGGAACGCTACGTCGTTGTACTTGATACACTGCTCTGTCCCGAAGATATGGCGATCATTATGCAAGAGGTGCAGGAAACAATGGTGGGGCGCGAATTGCTGGTCGTCAATAGCCACGCTGACTGGGATCACTGTTGGGGAAATAATTACTTTACGGGAAACCATGCTGCCACACTTCTCGCCCACAACTACGCGGCAACCCGAATGCGGTCAAACGAAGCACAGGCGGAGTTACATACGTACCAGCACAAACACAGCGACTTCCACAATGTCGTTTTGATAGCCCCGACCATCACGTTTCCTGATAGCCTCACACTCTACGGCAGCGACCTAACACTTGAACTTTTCTCTGCCCCCGGACATACCGCCGACTCTCTTGCTGTGTGGCTACCAGAAATACGCCTGTTACTGGCTTTCGACGCCGCCGAGAAACCACTACCACTGCTTGAAGGCGCGACAAGCATTCCCGCGATGTACAAGACACTGAACCATTTTCTCGCTCTACAACCGCAACGCGTGCTATGTTCGCATGGTAAGACTACAGACAGCAGCGTCATCACAAAAAACCTACACTACTTACAGACACTGGAACAGCGTAGCCGTGCGCTCCTGGCAACACATCATCCGACGAAAACTGCCCTTGAAGCCGCTTCATCGCTTATTCGTTATCCTCTCTCTGAGGTTGTAGATATTGCAAGCATAACTTCTGCCGACCACGCGTTCTACTCGTGGGCGCACGAAAACAATACGCGATACATGCTTGAGTGGGTGCAACAGATGCATAGCTAGCTTTTCGCGGGAGGTAGCACGGCTTCCTCTTGCCGTTTGAGCATCGATTTGCGTCGCCTTGTACCACGTTGTGTAATAAAGATGAGTAAGACAAAAAATAAAAGTATTAGTAGCAATGTTATAATACGTGTTGGGTTGATGCCACTGCCAGTTCCCGGAAAAAGATACACAGTATTCGCCGCCGCGTATAATTGAGAAGACGTGCCTTTTCCAATCAGAAGCACTGCGACAGGAGTTTTTTGTGGCAAACCACCAGCAATACCATGCCAATTTTGCCCATCATCATCACTGCGAAATGCTCCATACAAGGTTCCAACATATATTGTTGACGCGTTTGTGCTGCGGAAATCAAGGAGCATACTTGTGATGGCAACCCCGTGTAATAGTTGTCCACTCTCCACCCAGTGCATTCCTGCATCGCTCGAACGAAACACACCGCGTTTTGTTCCCGCGTAAAGTGTGTCGGGATTGCCACCCGCGAGGCTAGCAGGTTGTAGTGTTGTTACACCGTCAGACGGGGATAGGCCGTTGTTGAGAACTTCCCAGCTATTCCCCCTGTTCTGAGAACGGTACACACCAACGTTTGTCGCCGCCCACAGTTGTTGCTGCGTACTGTCAAAAGTAAGTTCATTAATCACGACCTCGCGAGGCCACACGCCAATAACTGCTTTCCAATGTGTGCCGATAGCACCGTCCACACTTGCGTTGCTCACAAACACGCCATGATGCTGCGTCCCAACATACATACCATTTTGTTTGTCGAAGGCGAGTGTAGTATAGCTGTCTTCGGGCAAACCAGAGGTTGGCGTGTTAATCCGTTCCCAAGTCAGACCACCATCGCTACTGGCCGATATGCCTGTTGTGGCGAGCGCATACAATATTTTTCCGTCAGCACCAAAAACTAGACGCGTGAGTGTCGCAACCATCCCGCGTCTCCTCCAGTGTTGCCCATCGCTACTGCTAAAAACACTCCCATCTTGACTGCCGGCATAGAGCGTTTGCGATGCGCGTGTGTCTCCCGCTAGCGTCCGAATCTGCTGATTGGTCAAGTCGGACGCCTGCCAATTTCCCCCACCAAGCAGATTTGCGTCAGGCGCACACGCGATAAACACACTCATTGCAAGGAGCAGCAAAAAGCAATAAAGCTGTATTGTACGCACACTTTTGCTTCTCTCTAATCCTCGCGACGAATAATGCGACGCATCATGACAACGGTCTCGTGAACTTCGTAGCCTTTCGGGAGTTTCTTATTCTCTGGCATCAACAGGTCTTTTATTCCGTTGAGCGTTGGCAATGACGTGTCCATAGAACGCGATGGCTTCGCGAGCCGCGCGAGGAGTCCACGCCGCAGCAACTCCAACCCGAAGCCGGCAGCTACCGCGCCAACACTCGCAGCGACCCCACGCGGCACAGGCAGATTGTACAAGAGCGCGGGCAGGTTTTTCTGCACAGGTACAAGGCCGGTTGAGGAGACGGCAAGGTCTGCTCCACACTGGCTACAATAGATATCATCCTTTGTAATCTTCGACTGACATTCAGGACACGTCATGACGTTCTCCTCTATACTGATGTTTGCCTATAGCGATACTCTCTGGACTATCAATAATAGCGTTTTCCGCAATCGCGATATACAGGGGCTTAAAAGTATACCCTATTGTAACGCTTCCCACGTCAAGCGTCTATACTTTTATCCAAAAGCCTGTTCTATACCCTTACTATGTATACGTTTCAAAATGCTCTGAAGAGGATAGTGTACGCAGAAGTCATACAGTCTGCAACGTGCAAGTAGAAGAAACGTGTGAACCAATGGTAGTATCCCTATCATTGGTTCACACGTTTCTTCTACTTGTACTCTTATGCGGGAAACTTGGTGGCAAGTTCACGTGCGTTCGGCTCAACAAGCACCGAGCCATCGGGAAAAACGATTGTTGGCACACTACGCGCCCCATTATTGAGCTTTACAACGTACTCCGCCGCATCATCGTCTTCTTCGATGTTTATATAGTCGTAAGCAATACCGTGCGAATCAAGCCAACGCTTCGCCATACGGCAGTCGCTGCACCACGTTGTGGCATACATTACAACTTTTTGTTCAGGTTTTGGTGTTTCAATACTGAATTCTGACACGGGGAAACTCCTACTATCTTCGACGTAATTGACATATTCATCTACCTGTTAGAAACACATCTTGCAGTGTCCGTATTCCCAACACTTGCCTTGAACAAGCCTCTACTCTGTCAAATGAGAAGGAGACACTCGCAGTCTCCTTCCTACTCTATCCCTCAGCCGACACAAGCGCGGGTTTATTGATGCGTTCGAGCATCACGTCCAGAAACTTTTTCCCGCCCGTCGCGACAAGACCCGGATTACGCGCGAGAATACCCATAATGAGACCAGCATTGAAGTCGCCACGTAGTGCTTGTGCCGTCTGTGCAGGCGTAAGTCGCTTCATCAGGTCAAGCGAACTATCCCACTTTTCGTCACTATAGTTGGCGATACGCTTGTTAATCATATACGCGATCTCCATGTCGCGCCCGAAGCGGCCCCGCCACTGCTTGTCGAAGCGTTGTAGAAAACCAGCCGACGTGTCGCCCGCTTTTACCGCGTCAGCAGCGACCTTGCCCGCCATCTGGCCCGAATAGATCGCGAAGCGGATACCCTCTCCAACAAGCGTTGACCCATGCCCGCCGGAGTCGCCCGCAAGCAGAAGGCCGTTGCGCGAAAAGTGTTCTACCACCCCCTCCGAGGGGAAGAGACCCGTATGGTACTCTACAGGGCTTGCGCCTTTGAATTTTTCGGTCAATTGCGGAATATCGCGCACAATGGTATCGAGATAGATGCGGGCATCACTGTCGCTATCAGGGTGTAACACGCCTACGCCAAGCCGAACGCGTCCGTTGCCACGCGGAAATACCCACGCGTATCCACGCGGCGCAAACGCACTCCCCATGATTAAGTATAGTTCATCCTGCGGATAATTGGGCGCGTACATATCGTACTCAGCCCCATACCCGTAGCGATGAAACGCCTGCCCCATTTCGGTGCGAACTCCGATGTGACGCGAAAAGCCGCTCGCGTCAATCGTAATAGGTGCCTTGAACGTTAGCCGTTCGCTGACATGACTTTTCGCAGTCACTCCTACTACATACTCTTGCTCTAATAACGTCTGCTCAACAGTATGCCGCATCCGCAGTTCTGCACCGGCCGCAATCGCGCGACCTGCTAGATGCTGGTAGACACCACGCACATCAATGACACACGCGACGGCGGGATTGTACGGTAAAACAACCTCACGTTTTGGCGAAAGAAATACCACCTTCGTCACGGGATGATAGAGATGCTCCGGTATGTTCAACGCCTTCATATCGCTCACCCAGCTACCACCACTGGTATGCACAGGATAGCCGATCTCGTTTTGCCGCTCTAACACTACTGTACGTCTACCTTGTGTCGCAGCCGCCTCAGCCGCAGCTAATCCCGCCGGCCCCCCACCCACAATAACTATATCGTACTCTTCTGACATGAACTTCCTTCTTTACAAGAAACATTAGATTGTTTCTCAGTGTATCACGAAAAAGCAACTGGAATATATCTCATTCTCTCCACACAATTGCTCTCTACGCTTTCCTTTTTCTTTACAGTGCCGATTAAGCACAGTAGCAACTACATCGGTACAGTTGGTTACAGCACAGCACACTGTTAGAAAACAAGAGGTTTTGAAGGAATGCGAATAAAATATCTTGCAAGTCTCTTCTTCGTACTTGTACTGGGTTTGAGTTTTCTCACAAGCCGTATACTCTTTCCCATTCAGGCAACGCAGGCAGTTCATCCACAGCTCGCGAAAACCAAAGGCACGCTTCAGCTTCTCCCCAAACCACTATCGCGCCGCAGCTCGGCCTTACTTTCGGCCCACGCCTGGGGAGCGATTTCTACCACAACATCTCTTTACGAGTCCACTACCGACGCGCACACCATGTACAATCAGGGGTGTAACGCGGCTCGCGGGCCTGAAGGGATAATTATTCTGGATTGGGGACAGCCTGTCTATCTGGGCAACGGGCAATACGGCACATATGATTTTGGCGGACATGATGACTCGAATGATGCTATCTTACATGCCTCCGCTAACTTCGCACTCGGCGTCTGGGCCTGCCGCACATCAGCCACCAATATCGCGCTTGCCCTCGGCGAAAGCAACTACTACTCTGGCAACGCGCTTCCGCTTACAACCGCCGCCTGGTATACCGATGGTCAGCAGTGGGGGGCGTTGGTCAATCGCTTACATAGCTTTGTTGTCAATAATCACTATACTGTTCTGGGCGTTTATGGCGCGGGCGATCTTGAAACGGGATGGCAGAATTTCGCGCTGACAAGTAGCCTTGTCAATGGCTATAATAATACGTCGTCACACGTCTACTTTGACTTTGGCGACGACGCCCCCGGCAACTGGACGGACTACCAAACCTGGTACATCGCCTATGGTGCGCCTGATAATCTTCCCTTGCCCGAAATATACTATAACGCCGACGCTACCTATGACTGGCACGCATTGAACACGTGGGCCTGTACACATATGGGCGGGCCAATGTATATTCGAGGCGTTATGGCTACCACCATTGGCAACACGCCCGCACAAGCATGGGCCGCTATGTATCAGGCGAGTGCGTCAAATAGCTGTACCGCAAAGACGCTTCCCTGGATGACGTTCTCAACCTATATCAAGTAATCAGACGAAGACCACCCTGTTTTCTCATACGAGAGGGTTTATTGTTGCCACAGCCCTCTCTACGTTATCTGCTTGACAAAGAAAGAAGAGAATGTTCATGCAAAAAGGTAAAACAAAAAGGCGAACAACGCGCTTCTATGCCGTTCGCTCACCCTGGTTTCTTCCCACTTTCGCGCTCGTGCTTGTCGTTCTGAGTGTATTTTTTACTGTCGCACTCCGTTCACAAGCTGATTCGGTAGGGCAAACCACGCTGCCCACCAGAATCGCACCGCTCTTGCCTGATACAACGCCTGTTCACAGTTCAAGGCCGAGTAGCGCACCGATAATAACACGCACACCCGTAAGCACACAACAACCAATCGCGACACTCGTCGCTTCGACTCCACAAACGACGCACTATGGTATCTTTCCACTGTCGACGGGTGGCCCCCTGCCCGTCGCTGAAACCGTTTTTCGTCCAACAAATATTGCGCGGCTTTCGCTCAACAAGACGCTCATCTCTGTGTATGCTGGCTCTCTCACTCATGACCCACAAGTTGGCGTACTGTGCGTCTTACGCGAAGACCTCGCGACGGGTCAGATACATCTACAGACTTATCAGAATACCCTGCCAAAGGGTGCACTAACACTGCTCGCCATTCAGAACACCAAGCTCACTCTCACCAATGGCAAGGTACAGGGCTTCTTCGACCTCGCGACCAACCAATTTAGCTGGTAGTACACAATTGTTTCTATATACACGACAGGTTTATACGTCCTTATAGCATGACTTTTACTATGAGGACGTACAGATATAGCTACTACTAACCGCGATGCTCAGACGTAATCATCTCTAGTACCTTCTCTTCGGCGGAACTTTGCGCGTTGTAATCATCAGCTACCTCTTCGATTTTCCATATGTCACCCTTGAGAATGACATAATGCCACTCAAGTCTCGGACTATTGTTGAAGTCTGCTGGCGTCGCTGTTTTGAGAAAATCAAGCACATCCTCTGGTGCTGGCTCTTTGATGTCCAATTCCCCGCTCTGTACCTTGTGAATATAGTCACGAACAATGCCCTTGGGATCCGGGCGAAAGATGACACACTCCATCTGGCTCAGGTTGTGCAGGGCCACCTCACGATGGTCTACAATCTCTAAATCTTTCATAACGCGTCGTCGCAACGCTTCAAAATAACTGTACTGTATGATGCCGCTACAGATGAATTGCAATACTGAATTACCATCCGATGATTTTTCGTCCCATTTCTTGAAAAGCTCAGAAACGCTGCCCGCCGCGTTCGCAATCGCGGGTATCTCCCCTAAGTGCCGCCGTGCCGCGCGTTCCGCATAAAGAGCCGCGAGTTCACCAACGGTCTTGTGATCATACAATCCGTTGATCTGATCCATCGCGACGCCACGCACATGGCGCAGATACCCGATGCCTGCGACATCTTCCGGGTCGCGTGGATCGTGGCGGGTGCGCTCGTGTGGCGTCTCCTCGTACCAATCCATTCGTAAACGCTTGATTCCCACAGTGAACGTCTCATATGGCGTAACCTCGTTGCGCCAGCTCGCGATATGTACGCCCTTTGTTCTGGCTTCAATTAAAAATGTATTATTGAAACCTTTGTCCGGATCACTGAGCAAGTAAAGAATCGCGGAGTGACTCCACTTACTGTTTGTCGCGGCCCGAATCAAATGCGCGAAAATTTCTTTTGGGTCCTGGTTTGCCCGCAACACAACGTCCGCAACGCGCAGAAATGGCCCCTCGTCATTGGTTTGCAAAAAGTAATTTAACGGATCGCCGTCAATATGAATGGCACGGTAGCCCATGTATATGCTTTCTCCTTGTTACAACTCACGCCACCTACAAAGTATGCGTGTGTTCCAGTGATTTTGCAAGTGTTTTACTTCTCACCATGTGGTGGCAAGCCCAGCACATCCTCAATACCAGGGGTCATCAATCGCCAGAACAGATGCCCCATTTCTTCGGCGGATAACGCGAGTTTGTGGTCAAGCCACCAGACAATCAATGCCAGTAATGACCCTGATGCATGCATCGCAAGCAACTCTGGTGCCACAGAAGATTTTCCTTTCGCGACCAGAGGCATAATTACATACTTCTGAATAAGTTCAGCGAGGTAGCACCGCATCCGTATCGCGCTAATCGGCGGCCCATCTTCTCCCAGCAGAGCGCGGTACAACGCCTGTTGTTGCGCGACATGCTGAAATACGCGCACACTCAACGTTTTGTACGTCAACGGCGAATCGCTGTTTGGCTCAACATAGCGTAGCAATTCGTTGACATGCTGCCGCAAACTTTCCGCGAACAATTCTTCTTTATCGCGATAATGTAGATAAAATGTTGCCCTTCCCACGTTCGCGTGATCGGTAATATCTTGCACAGTTACCGCGTCATAACCCTTCTCTACAATTAGTGCGAACAGCGCGGTACTTAACAATTGCCGCGTCCTCTGCACCCGCCGATCTACCTCGCGTCTCTCATTCATACATTCTTCTTCCCATCCAATAATAGACAAAACTATACCTTATATCTGTGTTTGGTTTTACTTAACAAAACTCTCTCCAAATGCCGCCTTTCCCCTTGACCAAGTGGAATATGCCCTCTATACTAGTTGTTAGACAACACGTACAACAATAAACATACTGTATCATATAACGAAGACTAAGTACAACATTTACCCTTTCCACATACTCAAAAATATTCTCTTAGAGGATGTTACAATGAACGCAAATTTAAGCATAAAGAAACATAGATCGTAGCAATTTGAGCCAATTCCACAGCCATCAACAAAACTCCTTGTTGGCAACCTGTTCAATATCAGCGCGGACAGTCATGTGCGAGACTTAACGCAAGCAAGAAAGACCTGCTTAGCTATATGCTCACAGGTGCGGACAAACAGGGCGGTGGTACACTTTCAGACGAGAATATTCGCCACCAGATGCCGAGCGCACGTTTGTGGTGCCAACGCATGATGAGAAATCCGTCGAGACGGTCACACAAGACACAACGTTCGTGAATTAGCATAATACACCGTTACGCGTCCTCTTTGGCTCAAACCCCGGTGCGTCGGAGGATATCGCTCATCGTGTCGCAGAGGATGGGGAAGCGAAAGGCTTTGATGCCAGCAATGCTCCGCTTGACGGCTACACACAACCTGCTAAAACAGGGAGTAGTTGTTGTTATCACATTTTCGTATAATAGGACATCGCCCGATAATGCGGTCACGTTCGCGGACTGGGTGCGGGTGCGGAACTCTCACACCCAAACACAGTGTGAACTATACCATGTTTGAGTGTGGCAACTCATCATGACCCTCTTTTGGCAAAAAGAGAGACACGAATATGAGGGCTAATTTCTTCGGCGAAATTAGCCCTCATGCCGCTTCACAAGCCACTTCAAGCTATTTGACATGACTCTCTTTTTATGGTATACTTAGAACAAGAATTCAATGTACATCGTACACTAAGGGTCGGGTAAATCAGACCTTCCCCACTACTATAAACAGGCGTTTCTATTCGTTCTCAAGTGCTTTTCGTAGTCCTTCCATTACAGATATAGCTACACAGTAGACCATCAGTTTCACGAAGGAAGAGGGGTTGTCTCGCATGAGCATTATGCAACTTACCCAAACTATTCATATTGTTCCCTCGGTGCAGAGCAGGCCTGCGAAGCGTCCCATGCAACCACTTCTGCCCGGTATAGAGCCAGAAGAAGTTCAGGCACCACAGCAGTTCACCAACCGCGAGATAGCTGAGGTACTAGCGAACATTGCCGACTTGCTGGAATTTCAGAAGGGCAATGCCTACCGCATCCAGGCATACCGCAACGCAACACGCGGCGTACTGAGCCTGTCAGAACCTGCCGCCAATATTATCGAACGTGGGGAGCCATTGCCCATTCCAGGACTTGGACACCACTTGTACATGCGGATCGTGGAGCTTGTCAATGGCGGCACGATGACGTTTCATGACGGCATTTGCCTTCAGACACTGCCAACCGATGTTCGCGCGTTGATGGCAGTTGAGCATGTCGGCCCGATTACCGCGATACGCCTGCACGAAGAATTGGGCATCGATACGCTTGAAAAGCTGTGGAGCGCGGTACAGCAGCAGCGTATTCGTCATATGCCCGGCTTTGGAGTTCGCAGCGAGGAGCGCATCAAGCAAGCTGTAGAACAGCTCCTCAACGGCCGCAAACATCTTCCACTACCCGATGTAGCGTAGCAGAAGCTTACTAGAGGGGTAGGCGTGTCGGCTAGAATTTGTATGATAAAATAGAGTAAGCGATTACTGCTTGCTCTATGTTTTACCCTCAATCAGTCAGGAGGCACGTCTATGTCCGATAGCACTACCCATCTTTCTCTTCCCGGCCCCAGGTCGCAAGAACTCCTTGCACGTCGCCAGCACGCTGTACCACGCGGCGTTGGCTCTACCATGAACGTGTTCGCGGCAAAGGCAGACGGCGCGATTATCGAGGATGTAGATGGCAACCGCTTTATTGATTTCGCGGGCGGCATTGGTGTTATGAATGTTGGTCACGCTCGCCCGGAGATCACACAGGCCATTATCGAACAGGCCGAGAAGTTTACGCACACCTGTTTTAGCGTGATGATGTATGAGCCATACATTGCGCTTGCCGAACGGCTCTCAGCCCTGGCACCAGGGAATTTTCACAAAAAAGCAATCTTCTTCAATAGCGGTGCTGAAGCCGTAGAAAACGCGGTGAAAATTGCGCGTTACGCCACAGGCCGCCCCGCGATTATTGTCTTCGATAACGCCTATCACGGGCGCACACTCATGACCATGACCATGACCGCAAAGGTCAAACCGTACAAGCACCGCTTCGGCCCCTTCGCGCCTGAGTTCTACCGCGCCCCCTTTCCCTATCCATATCGCATGAACATGACGCCAGAAGAAGCCTCGCGTTCCTGCATTCAAGAGCTAGAGCGCATGTTTGTGGGTGAGGTCGCGCCCGATCAGGTTGCCGCGATTGTCATTGAACCATTGCAGGGTGAGGGCGGCTTCATTCCGGCACCAGCAGGCTTCTTACGCGACTTGAAAGCACTTTGTGAAAAACATGGTATCTTGTTCATCGCCGACGAAATTCAGACTGGCTTTTGTCGTACTGGCACCATGTTCGCAGTTGAACATGATGGGGTTGTTCCCGACCTTATGACCATCGCCAAATCAATGGGCGCGGGGATGCCGATTAGCGGCGTCGTTGGACGCGCGGACATCATGGACGCCCCTCCTGCTGGTACGCTCGGTGGCACGTATAGCGGCAACCCTGTTGCCTGTGCCGCGTCCCTCGCGGTGCTCGATCTCTACGAAAAAGAAGACCTCGCCGCGCGTTCACGCGTCATAGGAGAGCAGCTTACACAATGTTTCATCCAATTGCAGGCCCGTCATCAATGCATCGGCGATGTGCGCGGCCTCGGTGGAATGCTCGCCCTCGAACTGGTCAAGGATCGCGCCACAAAAGAGCCGGATGGACATATGGCAAGTGCGCTTCTGACCGCCGCGCACAGACGCGGCCTTGTGCTTATCAAGGCCGGCATGTATGACAACGTAATTCGCGTGCTTGTGCCGCTCTGTGTTACAGATACGCAACTACAGGAAGCAATGAAGATTTTCGACGCAGCCTTTGCCGAAGTCACGAACGCGGTAGCTGCTCCTACGCGCTAACACTGCATGTATAAGTGTATGAGCAAGCCTTCGCCATGCTTGGCTTGCTCATACACTTATACTACATGTTTCCGCCGCTTGCGCTGCTCTTGAAGTAACATAAGAGTAATCCTCTTATGTTGAGAGACGTATTAAACGCCATCGCAATCGTACAATTTGTTCCCCCCCGGAATACCTATGTTTTCGTACTTTACAGCCGTATACTCGGAAAGTTTATTCGTGCTCACGGTGCTGCAATTTGTGCTAACCCAGCGTACAAGCGCGTTGTTACGCGCCAGGCTTGACTGCAACAGAAAGAAACGTACTGTCCTATTTTGCACCAACGCACGTAGCTTCGGCACCGTCAAAATTGGATTGCTCCCACTGAACCCACCCATCGCCATCACAGGTTTTCCTGTTTCAAGAATGATTGGCGCAGCAGGGCCTGTACTAAGCGTCGCCAGAAGAAACGGAGTTTCCCCTTGTTTCGCGAGCAGGTAGCGCACCAGCGTCGTTGGCCCGAACGCGTTTCGCCGGGGCGCACTCTGCTTGCTCACCACCGTCACGTCCTCCTGAGGATTTGGCCCCGCCTGAGTCGTTAGCCTGTCGCCATGCACAATCACGGAGAAACTACTCCACACAAGCGGCGCGAACAAGAGCGCGAAAACGCCCAGCACAACAAAGGTGCGACTTACGATCACTAATCGCGGTGCCGGTTCTGGAAAAGCTACAGAACGCCGCACCCGTTCCAACAATTTTATGACCAGCAGGCCAGCCGCAACCAGCAAGCAGAGAACACCTATAATCGGCGTCATCCACACGCTCCACGAGGGGAACGAAGCAAGCAAGCTTATTTGCACACAAGCCGTAACAAGCAAAGCTAGCGGCAGGAACCAGCCGCGCCAGCCAGTACGACGGTAGTCTTGCCACATCATAACAACACCAATGCCGAACAGCGCACAGAGAGCAGGCCCCATCATCACAAGATAATACGTGTTGAAGAACTGGGCATTGCTAAAAAAAACAACCATTGTGAGCAAACAAACTCCCCAGAGAATGAGTGCCTGCCAGTGTTTGTCGAGCGGTATACGTGGCCTTGTCTGCCAGCCAAGCGCGAGCATTCCAAGCAACGCGAATGGCAACAGCCACGCAATCTGCCCCCCAAGCGTGATGTTGAACAGCCGAAAGATGCCGGAATTGCCCTTGTCGCCAAATTTCAAGATGGCTTCGTTTGGCTCTAACGCGGTAAGGCGTTGCGTTTGTGACAGCACTGAAAGAACCTGCACCGATAGTATTCGCGTGTGTCTTACGTCGTTACACGGCCCGCCACCATTTGGTAACGTAAAGCTCGCGTTTCTTCCAAGCAAACGCTGCAACCCGTTGTAGCCAATTGCAAGGTCTAATGCTGAGTTTGTTGGACTTGAGCCAACAAAGGGGCGCTGTGATGGTGGCGTCAGGTCCACAATCGTAATCCAGGTGAAAGAGACCACAAGCATCAACACAAGCGATAGCGCAAGATGCCATACACGCGTCCACCAACGTCTAGGCGCGGCAAGTAGATAGAGCAGTCCAAAGGCCGGCACAACCAGATACGCTTGCAACATCTTGATATTGAAGCCCAAGCCAACGAGTAACGCACATACAAGTAGCCAACGCAACTTCCCCGTCTCTGCCGCGACACTCACCGCCCACGTCGCGAATAGGAGCGTCAGCACAAGCAGGCTATCGATTGTATTATTGCGATTGGTCACAACACTGATTGGCGTCACAGCTAAAGCGAGCGCGGCTAAGAGACCTGTTCCCCGTCCAAACGAGCGTGCAACCAATCGGTAGAGTACCGCGACAGAGAGGATGCCAGCTATCGCTTCCGGTAATAGCAGACTGAACCCGCTAAAGCCAAAAATCTTCGCACTTAGTGCCTGTATCCAGAAGCCTAGGGGTGGTTTATCTATCGTCACAAAGCCGCCGGGGTCGAACGAGACAAAAAAGAAGTTGTGCCAGTTCATCAGCATACTTTTGACGCCCGCCGCATAGTAAGTATTGCCGTATTGCATCTGGTCCAGTCGGTAAAAGTTCAAAAAAGCCGCAAGCAGCAGGACTGTGCCTAGTCCAAGCCGATGCCAAAACACAGAAGAAAATGAGAGACGTCGTATAGGAACAGTCCGAAAAGCTCCTGTGTTGTTCCTATCTATCAGGAGCGTATCGTCAGCTTTCATAGAAAATCGCGTGTGGATACCCACCCCCTGGAACGGGGTGGAAGGAAACACGCGCCTCACTTTCTGTTTTTCTTGTATTGACAGAGATATTTTGACAATGTCGCGCTATATACGATACACTTTGTGTACGGAGAGAACAATAATTGTACACCTGAAACCGACGCATGAGCAAGCCGTAATCCTCAAACGAACGCTTGACGAGCATACGGCGTGTTTCAATGAGGTTGCTCACGTTGGCTCTACTACACAGTGTAGCAATGGCACCGAGTTGCACAAAGACACGTACTATCCCCCTCGTATCCAGTACCCCGACCTTCCCTCGCAATTGGTGTGTGCTTCTCGTGTCAAAGCCACCGAAGCCGTAAAATCTGCACTCACCTGGAAACTCAAGAAAGAAAAAGAGTATCCTGAGAAGAGTGCAAAGGCAGAAAAACAGGGACGCCCCTTTCCAATGTTCAAGCCTGTCGCGTGTCCACATAGCGTGATTGCCCCTATCCGCTATGACCAACGTTCCTACTGGATTAAGTGGGACCGCATGACGTGTAGCCTTGCCACAACCAACGGACGTATTGAGCTTCCCTTCGCAGTGCCTCAGCATCTTGTGCAGTACGTTGGCTACAAAACGTGTAGTGCTGACTTGTGTTATCGCAAGGGACGTTTCACGCTGCATGTGGTTGTCTCTATACCTGCCCCTGCTATTGCCCCTGTTGCTACTGTCATCGGTATTGATTTGGGACTTGTGCGTCCTGCTGTGACCTCTGAACGGCATTTCTTGGGAGAGAAGCGTTGGCAAGAGCAAGAACGTCGTATCTTTCGCATCAAGCGTAAGCTGCAACAGTGCGGCTCTAAATCTGCTACAAGACACCTGAAAAAGCTTTCGGGCAAACTGTTTCGGCAGAGAAAAGACCATGACCATGTACTCTCTAAACGGATCGTACAAAATGCCCCACAAGGCAGTACCCTTGTCCTTGAGAACTTGAAAGACATTCGCGTTACGTCTCCCATCGGACGTGACAAGAAGAAGAAGAACGCCCGGACCAAACGCCGCTTCCATAGCTGGTCGTTTGCACAGTTTCACGGCTTTTTGTCCTACAAGGCGGCATGGCATGGTACCCTTGTGGTCAAGGTTGACCCTCGACACACTTCTCAGACATGCAGCAAATGTGGGCATCAACACCGTTCTAACCGACGTTCTCAAAGTCTTTTCAAGTGCCATGAATGTGGGTACTCCCTCAATGCTGACTTAAATGCTAGCTATAATATTCGTACTAAGTACGTTACGTCTCTTGCTCTCTTCGTTAGACCCTTAGAGAGTGGGCCGCAGTCAATCGGCCTATCGTCTCAGTCTTCGGACTAGGGACAAGCCCTTACGCCTTTAGGCTAAGGGTAGTTGACTAAGAAGCCCTCTTCAATCCGTAATTTCTCTAGGTTCAGTAGAGCATATACCCGTTAGCTTGCTCTCAAGCAAGCCGCAGGCGTGAGTAAGCATTCCCTGTACTACGTATCACCTCCTCATCGCCTTAAAACGCCCCGCGCTCAACCATCTCGATAAAGCGTTGCTCTAACGCGGACGTGCGCGGCCCCAGCTTGCCATTTCCAATGGGCAGATCGTCTATCTGAACGACAGGAATAATTTCTTTCGATGACGCAGTAATAAACGCCTCATCAACGTGGGCGAGTTCCTCGAAAAGAATGGGGCGTTCCTCCACAGGAAACAGACCCTGTGCCAGTGCTACAACCGTATTGCGCGTCACACCAATCAGCACACCCATACTTGGCGTCACAAGCGTGTCGCCACAAAAAACAAAAAAGTTGCTTCGCGTTCCCTCTAATACATGCCCCTGTGCATTGACGAATAGCGCGTCCACCGCGTCACGTCGCGTTGCCTCTTTAAGCGCACGCACGGCCTCGATATAATTCGTCGTCTTTGCCTCCGGCGCGACACGCTGAAGCCGCGTTGTAATCACCTTATAGCCACGCGCAAAACGCTCCATGTCGCGTTCGCCAAGCGGCGTTATGAGAACCGCAAGTATTGCGTTGCCAGAGGGCAAAATGCCGTCCTCGCTCTCTCCACCCGTCACTAGAAGACGTATTGAAGCATGTTTGTATGCGTTGCGTTCAATGATTTTCTGAACAATCCCCGCAATATGCTCCCGTGTGTAGGGAACGTCCAGTTCAATCAGTGCGGCGGAGCGATACAGCCGATTGAGATGTTCGTCTAGATGAAAGGGTCGCCGATTATAGGTGCGAAGGCTCTCGAACACGCTATACCCACGCAGTACAGCGACATCGTTTATTGAAATCGTTCCCTCGTTGGGATGTACCCAACGCCCGTTGATATACCAGGTCGCGCTCGTATCCATGTCTATTTCCTTTTCGCTACAAAAGCTTTTTTTCTTGAAGCCACGCCACAAACGTGTCAGGAACGGTCATTGTCGAAAGACGGCTCTGCCGAATCAAGTTCCAGTTGTCGAAGAGATGTGTCTCTCGTATCTCTTGCAATCTAACAGGTTCTTCCAGACGGCGCACAAACGCGATATCGACTACCCAACTCTTGCTGTCATGCGCGTCTGGTCGTGGTTCGGAAGCAACACGCCCCAGCCCGACAATCGCCTTTTCGGTTATACTATGATAGATGAGTACATCATCGCCTGGTCGCATTCTCTTGATAACTCCTACCGCCTGTGCGTTCCGCACACCATCCCAGACTGTGACGCTATCCTGCTCTAGCTGATCGAGCGAATAGGTTTCGGGGTCAGTTCTTGCTAAAAAATATGCCATATGTTTCCCTACTACTGCGTTTTATGTAAGTGACATATTGTATTGTACTCCCCGTTTTTGGAAAGTCCAATATTCCGTAACCTGCTCTCCAACTAATTACAGCGTAGTTACGTATACCATATGTAGCCATGTGAATGAAAACATGCCGCACATTTGGAACACTCATACAACGCGCATAAGTAGATGCATCCGTGTATAAACCTCAAAGGAAGCGTATAGCTTTTATGAGGAATGAGAGAAGGAGATACAAAAGCTATGTCACAGGATCCAAATAGCACCATAGAGCCAAAGCAGGGATACGAAGAGCTTCAGGTCATGGGCGAGCAGTTGCTAACCCGTGTGAAGGAACTCGTGCATGAGGGCAACGTCCGCCGCATCATCATCAAGCAGGACGGACATACCATCATGGAAGTGCCGTTGTCTGTTGGCGTCGTTGGCGTGCTTGTCGCGCCCGCACTTGCCGCCATTGGTGCCATCGGTGCCTTACTTGCACAGTGTTCCATCGAAGTCATCCGCTCCGAGCGTCCAGCCGATGCTCTCAGCCACAAGGTTGACGAGATTGTTCACCCGACAGGGACGGATATTCCACCTACACTCTAGTATAATTGGGTATATCGAACGAGGGTTGTTCATCAGGGTTTGCACATGTTGTAAACCCTGATTTTGCTTTTTAGCAACGAAAGGACACTCTACAATGCTCACATATAGCGTGAAATTGCTCGTCTCTCTGTGGGGGACGCTCTCCGTTGCGCTTTTGCTCTTTACGCTCATCGTTGCGGGAATAAATATCTACCGCACCGCCAGAAGCTTCTGGTTGATGGTCGTTCTCTCATGGGCCGTTGCCTATATACTGTGTGGCGTGCTTTTTTTCTATTTCAGAGTAGACTTGATTCTCACCTTGATGATCTCTTCCCTTGCTGCCTATATTCTCATGGGGGATGTCTTGCTGGGAAGGAAAAGAGTTACAGAGAGGCCCATTGAGGAAACCAAAAATACAGAACAATAACGTCCAGTAAATAGTACATACTCCTGATCGTGAGTAAGAAAAGAAGCATAGCTAAGAACAAAAAAGAGGCACATTTATGACGAAAACTGGCGTCGTTCCCTCCTCCACACGCACTCTCAACATTCGGCAAGCATACGTTTTGCTTGTACTCGGCGTAATTTTGCTCACACTAGCATGGTTTTTGCAGCTCAACCCGTTTGTGTATCCGCTTGGCCTGTTCTTATTTGGCCTCGGAATGCTGATTGGAGCCGCCTTTAATCCTCGTCGCTTGTTGATCGCGGGTATTCTTGTTACAGCAATTGGCGCATCTATTTTTCTCGCCTATAAGCGTACAATTATTCCTGATGCCGGAAATTCGATTGTGCTTGCAATAGGTTTTGGTCTCGTGAGTATCGCGCTTGCTGCTCGTCGTGGCTATATCACAGCCGGAGCCATGACGCCCGCAGTTATTGTACTGCTCGTTGGCCTTGTAGAGTATAGGCCGACAGCACAGTATTTGCCCGCAAATGTCACACCCTTCATCCTCTCGCTCTGGTTCCCCGGACTGGGCCTGCTCGTTCTTGGGCTAATTTACGCCCTCGTGAGTTTCCGCAAATGAAGAGTCACTTTTCGTATGCGAGAAACGTTCAAGGGCGAAGGGACGAATAATCTCTGGCGTCTGACCCCATATCACCAGTTCGGCTATCGTCTGGCCTGTAATAGCACTCAACAGCATCCCGAAGCTGTTGTGACCTGTCGCGAGAACGACATTCTCCCACCCAACAACTTTACCCAGAATTGGCAGGTTATCGGGTGTTCTGGGTCGCAAGCCCGCCCATATACGCTCTACGGAGGAGTGCGCGATTGCAGGCACCAGTTTGGTCGCGGCATCAAGTAAGTATGCAAGGCCGCTTACGGTGACACGCGTGTCAAAGCCAACATCTTCTTGCGTCGCACCTACGATCAGCGTGCCATCTTGTTTGGGGGCAAGATACACACCGTAGCCCAGCACTGTATGCCGTAGCGATGGAGTGAGTTGCTGTACCGCCAGACTCTGCCCACGTTGCGGCACGACTGGCAGCACAATATCCAGCCACGTCCCACAGGCCGCAGACCACGCGCCTGATGCGATAACAAGCGTGTTACAGACAATAGTATCACCTGCCGCAGTGGTCACACTCTGGACGCGGTGTTCTGTTCGGGTAATGTCTACAGCGTCGCTCTGTGTCTTGAGTATCGCTCCACAATTGATAGCGGCCTGTGCATATGCTGCAACCAGAGCGGGAGCGCGTACCTGTCCTTCGTTCGCAATATACGTCGCGGCGCAAATTTCGGTAGAGAGTAATGGCTCAAGCACATGCGTCTCCGCTTTGGAAAGTAGCTGCACCTGCAAGCCCATTTGTTGACACGATTCGGCCCAGCGTTCCAGACGTATTGTCATCTTTGGGTTGGGGGTGTGTGTGACACGTAGCGTCGAGGTCTGCTCATATTCGGGATTGATGCCACTCACCGCTTCAAGCTCAAGCATCAGTGAGGGAAATAAGGCTCGACTCGCGAGTAGTAAACGGTTATACGCATCAATTCTCGCGAGCGGTTTTAGCAAAGAAAAGATACCCGCCGCCGCGCCTGATGCCTGTCCACCAATCTCGCCACGCTCCAATATAGTCACCTCGACGCCTTGCCTTGCAAGGTAGTAGGCAGTAGCACAACCAATGACTCCACCGCCAATGACAACGACATCTGTTATGTACTGCATCGCTTTTTCCTCTATTTTTCTATCTACGCGTTCTAGCAGAGTGAGTATATCATAGTTTTAGCACACTCACTATACGTCCATTCATCAGTGGTATTCCACGCTTTTGACGTGGAAACGTCTTCAACTCCCCTGCTTTTACTACCGTTACCTGCTCGCCCGTTTCGCCAGTCCACACAAACAAGACCGTATCATTTTCAGTGATAAGCATTGTCAGCAACAGATGGTCTTGCTCAAACAGCTCTGTAGTAGCCACGCCTGCGGTGGCGCGACCCTTGGGCGGGAACTGACTTATCGGCACCTTTTTGACAAAGCTATTCTCAGTAATCACTAATAGACTGGTCACATCCTCCGCGCCTGCCTGCTGACTGTCCAGATAGGTGACACTCACAACGGTTGCGTTAGCCGCGAGTGCAATCGCAGCAACCCCTTGTCCAACGCGCCCCTGCGCCCGTACACTTTCGTCGCTGAAACGAAGCGTCTGCCCGTTCTCTGTCGAGACCAGATACTCTCCCTTCCCATGCGAGAGCAATGCCATGACCACACTATCCCCGTCACCCAGCTTCATATCTTGCAGACCGTCAACATCAGCCGTTTTGTACTCGCTTAACGGCGATTTCTTGACTTTCCCCAGCTTGCTGAACGTCACTAAATAGCGGTCTTCTGTATACGACTCGATGGGAAGCACCGTCACAATCTCTTCGCCCGCACTCAGTTCGAGTATCTTCCGCAGTGGCTCACCCTTCGCGGAACGGTTGCCCACCTGTATCCTATGCGTGGCGATCTGAAACACACGTCCCGTCGAGGAGACACATAACAGGTAGTCTTGCGAGGTGGTCGCGATAATCTGACGCAACTGCTCATCGCCACGTACAGGTGTATAGGTCGCGTTCGCCCCTTTCCCTTTCAATGCAAACGTATCACTTGGCAACGCTTTCAATGCTCCGGCACGAGTAAACGCTATCGTGAGTGGCTCGCGTTGGTGTAGACTCGCGACACTCTCAATTGGCGCGGTAGCAATACCTTTCGCGTCAATCACGGTTCGTCGCTCGTCGCCAAATTGCTTGATAAGCTGGTGCATCTCTTTTTTGAGCGAGGCAATCAACAGCTTCCGATCTCCCAGCAATTGCTCTAGCTCATTGATACGTCGCTGTAGCTCATCTTGCTCTTTTGCGTACTTGCTCGCGTCCAGTCGCGTCACCTGTGCAAGTGTCATAGAGGCAATCACATCCGATTGAACCGCAGTAAGACTATACGTTGCCTCGATCTCAGAACGCGCCGCGCTACGGTCTTCGGCGTTCTGAAATATCTTGACGACTTCCTCGGCATGGGCGGAGCCGATAATTAAGCCTTCCACCACATGAAGCCGTTCCTGTGCTTTTCGTAAATCGAATTGTGCGCGTCGTGTCAGTACGTCGATCTGGTGCGCGTTCCAGTAGTTCAGTAGCTCAATCATGCCAACCTGCTTGGGTTGACGAGCCGCCATCATTGGCTCGCCAAAAAGGAATACCATCTGAAACGAAAGAGGTATCTGTAGGTCAGTCTCGCTAAATAAGTGTGAAAGCGTCTGCGCGGCGTCCGCGTCTCGACGCAGGTCCAGTACAATCCGCATACCCTTTTCGGTGTCGCTCTCATCGCGCACGTCAGGCATCAGTCCTTCCAGTTTGCGTGCGTTGATCGCTTTGACAATCGAAGCTTTTATCTTGTCGCGTCCAATTGGTGGTATCTGAGTGATAATAAGTGAGCGGTTGCGTGGCGTCTCTTCCAGCCGTACCTCAGCGCGAACGGTGATGCGACCTTTGCCCGTTGTAAAGTAGTCTCGAATGCCATCGCCACCAATGACGCGCCCGCCCTGACAGAAGTCCGGCCCTTTGACATAGGTCATGAATTGCTCGACATCCATCGCCGGTGTATCGAGCAACGCGCTACAGGCACGCAGTATCTCGCCGAGGTTGTGCGGCGGTATATTCGTGGAAAGCCCTACCGCGATGCCACTGGACGGATTGACAACAGGCGGAATGCGCCCCGGCAAATAATCTGGCTCAACCACTTTGGGGTCTTGCTTATATGTCGGATGTACCGGCACTGTCTCACGCTCCATGTCCGCCATTAACGCCTCCGCTAACGGCGATAGGCGCATCTCGGTGTAGCGATACGCGGCAGGAGCGTCGCCGTCTTCGCTACCCATGTTGCCCTGCCCCTCGATGAGAGGGTAGCGCAACGTAAAGGGTTGCGCCATACGCACAGCCGCATCATAGACCGACGTGTCGCCATGCGGATGATAGTTACCAAGAATAAGACCGACGACCTCCGCACTCTTCACGGTTGAACGCGTGGAAAGATACCGCGCCTCGCGCATACCAGCGAGGATACGGCGTTGTACAGGCTTCAATCCGTCGCGAGCGTCGGGCAACGCGCGGTCAGTTACCACTGAAAGGCCATACGTCGCGAATGCCTGCGACATAATCACTGAAAAATCCTCTTCGCGGATGATTCCAGAGATAGGAGCATTGCCGTTGCTGGCAGTATTTTCTGATCTTGTACGAGCCATTACTTAGACATCCAGTTCTTTAATTTTTCGGGCGTGTTCCGCGAGAAAGGTACGCCGTACCTCTGCGTTTTTGTCTTCCATCAATTCCATCACCAGCTTCGCGGCTAAAACGCCATCTTCCATCGTGACGCGTTTGAGTGTACGCCGCGCGGGATCAAACGTTGTGTCACGTAGTTCTTTCGGGTTCATCTCACCCAACCCTTTGAAACGCTTGAACTCCAATCCCTGCGCGTCGGCACGGCTCTTAACAAACTGTGTTCGTGCTTCATCATCAAGCAGCCAGACCACCTTGCCTTTGTACTTCACCGAGTAGAGGGGCGGACAGGCAATATACACATGGCCCCGCTCGATGAGATCGCTAAACTCTTGATGAAACAACGTCAGCAAAAGACACTGGATATGCAAGCCATCAACATCAGCATCCGTCGCGATAATTACACGGTTGAATTTGAGCCGACTCACATCGAAGGTCCCACGCGTCCCCGTACCCAGCACATTGATGATGGTGCGAATCTCTTCGTTCTCGACGATGCGTTCAAGGTCGGCCTTCGCTACATTAAGTGGCTTGCCCTTGAGCTTGAGTACCGCCTGAAATTCCGAGAACCGCCCTTGACCCGCACTCCCACCCGCCGAGTCTCCCTCAACGATAAACAGTTCCGAACGGGCAGGGTCGGACGAATTGCACTTCAGAAATTTCTTTGAGAGCGTGGTATCGATCAGCTCGCCATTTTTCTTGTTGCCCGCTCGCCCCAGCTCCTCGACCAGTTGCGCCTCGTTACGCGCCTTCTGCATCTGCTGAATTTTCTTGAGCCACTCTTTCGCCGCTGCTGTGTTGCTCTCGAACCAGTCTTTTAGCCCCTCATCCACAACCGAACGCACAATACCTTCAACGGGCGCGTTGTTCAAGCGATCTTTCGTCTGCCCCTGAAACTGCGGGTTTGTCAGCTTGACCGAAATGACCACATTCAAGCCCTGTTGAATCACTTCCGGTTTGAAGCCATCCTTCTCGCGATTTCTGATGATACTCAACTTGATCGCATAATCATTGACGACCTTTGTCAGGGCCGCTTTGAAGCCAGTTTCATGTACACCACCATCACGAGTACGCACCGCGTTCGCATAGCTGTACATAGAGATTTTGTAGCCTGTCGTTGGTTGCAGTGCTACCTCGACCTGGACGCCGTCTTTCTCTTTCATAATTCCAATAACGTGCTTTGACAACGGGACGCTTGTACCCGTTGTCGCAAGGTCACGTACATAGTCGGGCAAGCCATCCCGCGAATAAAATGTGTGGCTCACCTGCTCAGTTGTCGCGTCGTCCCACGCGTCGAAATGCAATGCGACACCACGATTGAGATACGCGGAGGCTTTGAGCCGACTCTCTACCGCCTCAAGCGAATAGTAAGCGTCGGCATCAAAAATAGAACTATCGTACAACCAACGCAGTTGCGTCCCATGCAATTTCGGGTCACAAGGAACAATTTGATGTGGAACCTCCGCACCACGACTGAACGTTTGCGTAAACTCTTGCCCGTTTTTCCAGATGGTCAGCTCTAGTTTTTCGGACAGCGCGTTAATCACGGTCGAGCCAACCCCGTGTAGGCCACCCGCCGTTTTGTATGCACCTTCAGCAAACTTGCCGCCAGAATGTGGCACGGTCAGGATAACCGTTGCGGCAGGCACATAATCACCCTGATACAACATCAAATCAAAGGGCATCCCACGTCCTTCGTCGCGCACTGTAACCCACCCCTCCTGATCGATGCTAACCCAAATATGCTTGCCGTATCCCGCCACCGCCTCATCAACGGCGTTGTCGAGTGCCTCCCAGATCAAATGCACCAAACCAGAGGTAGATGTTGAGCCAATGTACATGCCCGGACGATGCCGAATCGCAGCAATACCCTCCAGCACTTGAATGTCTGCCGCAGAGTATACGCTACTCTCTGTATTTTTTTTACTACGTCCCTTTACCTCTACAGGCAGAGCGGACACTTCTCTTTCATCGTCTGGTTGCTCAGACGAAAAGAGTGAAACTTGACCCACATCATTCTGTTCGTGGGGGGCTATCTTGGGGGACCGAGACATCTATCCAATACCTCTTTTCAAAAACGCTTTCGTCGCTCTTCAGAAGAATACAGTGTAGAGCCGTGAAAGTCAAGATTATTTTAGACCAAAAGTTCTAATAAAAACAAGGTTACGCAAAATATATGCTCTACAAATACCTGCTCTTTCTTCTCTCTTCTCGCCTGACTAGCAAGAAGCGGTGACAGGTAAGTCTTATTTCCCTTATTCTTCATGAAACGGAGAATACAACATATTTTTGCTGATACACGCACAAAAAGCAATACTTACGAGAAAGTACTATCGGCACAGTGTCGTTTTCGCATAAAGTCCTAGAGAAAATCTATTTTGGGGCTTTGTTCACTCCAATGCTGATGGTGAGCAGCACCGCGCGTCCAATGTTACTTTGAGCAGAGGCGTTTTGTCAAGGCACAGCACGATTTGAGTACGCATCATTGTTTGCGCTCTTCCCGGCCTGGCGTCGGCAACGACCGCACATCATATAACAACTTCTCTTCGTGCTTATACGTAATATACATATGACACTCTACCGAAATGTTTAGCTTGCCCCAGATGTGTGTGGGGAAGGGGTTCTATCCATGATGAAATCTGTTGTTGGCCAATACGAATGCGTCCATCGCTCCGGCATAGGGCTGGACTATTTTACCTCGCGTGTAGATCGCCTGACCCTGCAAGCAAGCGGACGCTTTACGCTGATAGTACAAGACCGTAGCCGCATCTCACATGCCGCCCAATCACTCGCGAGCGGTCAACAGGTTTCGTCCGCAGCGCAGGAAGTGCGACGCGAAGGCACCTATCTTGTACAAGCCCTTGCCGTCACCTTGCGCTTCGACGACGGCACACAACAACAGTGCCAGCTTGTTCCGACCAGCGATAGTAGCGGCAACACGCTGCACGTTGGGCAAGATGTGTTTACCAAAGTTTCAGACTCCACACTCCTTCCTTCCACGGATCGTTTGAAGAAAGACATGGAAGATATCGCAAAGGGGTTGAAAATCGCAGGGGCTATTGGTGGCGTTGCGATTAAAGCCGTAAAGACCATACATGACACTATTCAATCTACACAGAACCCACAGACGCAAGGCACACAAAACGCGCAAGGGCAACCAGCAGTTTCACAGCCTGCACAACAACAGCCACCCCAACAGACACAGCAGCCCGTGTATCAACCACCCGTGCAGCCTGTACAACGAGTGCAGCAACCTGTAGTTCCTCAACAATCACCGCAGGGCTATGCCCAATCCGTCTATTGTGATCAGTGCGGCACCAAGGCGCGTCCGGGCAAACGCTTTTGCAGTACCTGTGGTGCGAGCCTTGTCTAGCCTCTTCTAGTGTGTTTGCTCTTTTGCCAGCAGTTCATAAGCTTCAATGATACGTTGCATCTGCTGGCGGTCTCCCCCCCGGTCTGGATGATGGCGTTTCGCGAGTGTACGATACCGCCGCTTGATCTGTTGCGGCGTCGCGTTCGCCGACAGGCCCAACACTGCCAACGCGCGTTGCCGCTCGATAAGAGGCCGCGCTGGATTCGCTTTGCTTTGCCAGAATGTGCGTGCGCTCATTCGCAACGCATTCCATAGTAACGAAGAAAAAGATTTTGGTGGTCGTGAACTCATCTATTTTTTCTATTCCGAATAATTCTCTATTGCTTTGCCTATACTATACTGCAAAGTAGCACAAAATGAAACTGAAGTACAACCTAAGCCGTGAACAAGGTAGGCATGAGTGTTTTCAAAAAGGACTCTTTTCTAAATCATAGCTAAATTTCCAGAATTCCCTAATACTACAGCTCGCATAATTCGCAACATTTTTATCGCTCGTGCAGTGCCTATACAATAGTTTTTATTCTAATTTTGTCCACAAGGAGACGTAATTATGGCAACAGACACCAAAAACCCTGTCGAGAAAGTCAAAGAGGTCGCAAATTCCGAACCCGTCAAGACACTCGGCAAGCAAACAAAGCCCTTCCAGCAGTTCATCACAAAATTTAACAATGATGCCGCAATGACCTTCGCCGCAACCATCGCGTACAACCTGATGGTAGCAATGCTACCTATTCTCATCGCCTTAATTGCAATTCTTGGTTTCACACTGGGAAACTTGAGTCATGATGCTCAGATGAATGTTCAAAATCAAATTGTGAACATATTTCCTACAAGTTCACGCACCGTCGCCGCACAAATCGTAAATAGTGCATCTGACCAACTCCGGAAGAGTGCAGGCATACTCGCAATCTTTGCTTTTCTCAGTGCGCTCTTTGGCGGCTCACGCCTCTTTGTTGTGATGGAACAATTCTTCGACCTCATCTATCACCTGCGTCCACGAACGTTTCTTCGCCAAAACCTTATTGCTATCGGTATGCTTCTGGTATTCTTAGTTGTCACACCGATTATGGTGCTTGCATCGTCAGCACCGGCACTGATACTAACCTTCACAAAGTATATTCCGTTTTTAGGGAGCAACCCTACCGTTTCTTTGGTACTTGGCACACTCTTGGGTATCTTCTTTGGTGTTGTCGCAGGATTTATCCTGTTTGTACTCATTTACATTATTGTGCCTAACCAGAAGGTAAGTTTTCGTCACAGTTGGCTTGGCGCATTGGTAGCATCTGTGGCACTGGAACTATTCCTGTTCGCCTTTCCGTTTTATACCACGTACTTTCTCAAAGGGTACGCTGGTGCCGTTGGCGGCGCGATTATTCTACTGCTGTTCTTCTACTACTTCGCCGTCATTCTGCTGCTTGGGGCGGAGATCAACGCCTTCTTCTCAGAGAAAGTGCAACCGCTTCCCAACGATTTCGTGACGTTTTTCAGCACGGCGGCAGGTCGAGTGAACAAAGATCGACCCGACCTTGAGTCATCGCACATGGACGCGAAACCAACCGATAGAGCCATCAACGCGCACATCGCTGATATTCGCAGAGATGAGAAGCAGACGCGCAACACCAACTCACAAAAACAGCAACAGGTCGTCGCAAAAGCGCAGACGAAAGAACAGAGCAGAGGTAGAAAAGAGCATGTCAAAACACGAAAGGTCGGTGTGCAAGGCCCTTCCTCAGCCCTCACAATTCTCGAAATTCTTGCCGGAACAGCACTTACAGTTGTTATCGAACTATTACGCCTACGCAATCACGGCAAATAAGTAGCGTGAAAACAAACCGAAGCGGGTATGGTATCACTTGATGTCGTACCCGCTTTGTGCCGTATTTGTGCTATTATTTGACTTGCAAGCGTTCTACAACCTCTGACGCGAGACTTGGACGGAACAACCCCTCAGCAATGAGCGAGGCTCCTATCGCGGTCTCGAAACCTTCTGGCTCCGACTCACTACGTGGGAACAGATAAAACTGGTAGGTATCGCCGAGACGGTCAACCACAGTACGCTTATCCAGCTTATCCTGCATGGAGGAGCGACGGTCAATTACTACAATATCCTCGAAATGGTGAATTGCCATCAAACCTGCCACGTCCTCAGACAAACCTTCCCAAAAAGCCTGCTCTTCCTCTTCAGCGTCTTCTCCGTTTCCTGACTCCGCTTCCATCATGACGTGCATTCCATCGATGATGCGTCCATCTTTGACAACCACAATGCCGCGCTCGTTCTCGCTCACCTCTAAATAGAGGAAGCGCATTTCAGGCCAACCCGCCTCCTGTTGGCGCATTCGGTACAGAAGTGTCGCGACTGAACACAGTTTATCCGAGTTGCCCATGTCTTTACGTTTACGCTTTCGATAGCGTGGCACACTTTTAAGACTTTTTAACGCAGGCAGGTGAAAGTTTTTCGCGTTAAACGTGCCGATGGTAGCGAGGAAGGTACGCAGGTCTGCTACGGCTTCCGATGTGGTTGCCTGTTCTTGCTCCTCACTCAATGTGTGTAGAGAGCAAAGCGCGGTTTCCAGTGCTGAGGAAAGCGCAATTATTGGCTCTGGATATAAGGCACAAATCTCTTCAATATATGCAAGAACAGCGTTACCGTCCGCAAATGTTGCGAATTCTATCGTTTGCCCATTTTCAGTTAAACACGTCTTCCATGTTCCCACTTTATAATCAATACCAATACTCATTGTCATAGAACAAGCTCTCCTCATGCTGTGTCATATACGGCACTCAAAATATTTTTTATAAGAACATTCTTTTTCATCCCTCCACCTCATCGTTCAGGCGGTCACATTATATCATGAGAGCGTGCTACCACAAGAAACAGTGTACAATTGTCGCCTCTTTGTCTTGACGCATACTATTCTCATCTGCTACACTTTATCTCAAGCAGGATAGAAGTATACTCATTTCATAATAGGATGTGTTCGCAGATGTTGATGAAGAGATGCATTCATATATAACAATGCACGCCTGAACTCCTACCCACACTTTTCGCTATCGTCCATGAGAGGTTTGATAACATGCTGAGTGATAGTTCTCTTTTTTCTGATGCTCAGGAGCATTTATATCTGCGACAAGCGTTGCGTGAAAGCCAAATATTGCGCGAACTAACAGAATTGCTTGCTTCTTCGCTTGATCTTACACATATTTTACAGGTTCTTGTGAAACGCACAACAGAGGTATGCGAAGTCAAACGTTGTGCAATCTGGCTTTTTGAAGAGACACGCACACTTTTCGTACCCAGAACATACTTTCTCTCCACGCAACAGCTTGATAGCAAAAAGGTGAAACTTGGCGATTATAGCTGGTATCGCAGTTCTCTTCCTCTACAGAGTCCACTTATGCAACGCTTGCTTCTTGAGGATGGCATCGTCATGTATTCAGATTTAGCTGAAGAACCATTGATGAAAAGTTTTGCGGAAACATTTCTGGTACGCTCGGTTTTATTTGTGGCACTACGGCGCGAAGGGCGTGTTGTGGGCATGATGTCCCTTGACAACCCTGGGGAAGCGGGCGAGTTTTCAGCAGCACAATACCAGCTTGTGCGAGCGATTGGCCAACAGGCCGCCGTAGCGATTGATAATGCGCGGCTCTACAAACAGGCTCAAAACGAGAGCAAGCGTGCCGAACGTGTTATTAAACGTGCTCAATCAATTTATGAAGTGGCAAAAGCGGTGAACTCGAACGAGAACCTTGTAACCGTTCTCGGTATCGCGACACGGCACCTTGTCAATGGCTTAGAGGCCGATGGTGGCACTATCGCGCTCCTTGATAATGGTGCGCTACTGCTTGCAAGCACCACCCATTCTCATACCTCTACGTCCACACTGTCTCCGCCATTGGAAGACCTACTGCGGTGCCGCGAGACACTTAGGGACGAGGTGCCACGCTTTTTTACCAAAGACCAGTTTGAAGGCCCTGAAAAAGCATGGTGTCAGCAACTTGGTTTAACCAACAGTATGATTATTCCATTGATTACGGGAGCAGGAAATAGCACGAAGCGGAAAAAGAAAAACGCACCTCTGCTTACGGACAAGCATTGCGTTGGCTTTGCTCTTGTCGAGTATACACATTCTACCCGTCAACCTTCAAAGGGACAGTGCGCTTTCGCGCAAGATATCGCCACGCAGTGCGCCCTGGCCATCGAGAAAAACCAGCTCCTCACACAGTCCGGTCAGGACGCAACACTTGCTATCGAGCGTGCGAGCACGCTTGACGCAGTATTTAATGCGATGACAGAAGGCGTTATTGTACTCGATCAAGAAGGGCAAATCATCGTCAACAATCAGACAGCATCACGCTTTCTGGGAATGCCGCTTTACTCCAAAGAACATCTTACCACATTTTTACAGCGCTATCCCACATATACACAGCACGGTCAAGCTATTGCCTACGAAGATTTTCCGCTTGCACGCGCTTTGCATGGTGAGCCTATTCGTGGTCAACGCTTTGTGACGCGCCGTTCCGACCATTCCGAGCGCACAGTTGAGGTAAATGTTGCACCGCTTCACGACGATGAGTCGCGGCGTATCGGTCTTGTCTGCGCGTTCCGTGACGTGACGGAGCAGGTGCGCGTGGAGCAACGTATTCGTGGCGTCCTTGACGTACTGCTCAACGCGGCAGAAGCACTCTCTGGCATCACGGACATACGAGAGATAGTGCGCTGTATTCTCACAATGACGCTTACAGCACTCAATTGTGAGCGTGGCTTTGTACATCTCTATGATGAGAAACGTCAACTTTTTACACCACTTCTTGCTATCGGCTTCGTAGACAACTCCGACACGTATTGGAATACAGAGCAACAATACTGGTTTGACCCTGATGTACAGCGCACAAGAGAGCCACACGCTTCACTGGTTGCTGGCCATGCGACGCTTATTGCGCCGGAACACCGCACAACGGAACAGGAGACATCATATGCCGATACTGTTCTTGTCGCGCCGCTCACACACAATAAACGTCTGCTGGGCGTTCTAGTGCTAGATCGCTCGGCTTCGTATAAAGTGCGAGAGGAACAACTTGCCACCCCTCAGACACGCTACGCACGGCATGAGTTCACCGTCTGGGATGTAACCGTGGTTGAAGGCATCGCGCAATTCGCGGGACTCGCCATAGAGCAGGCACGGTGGCAGTCAGAAGCGACGCTCGCACGTATAAACGAGGCCGAAATGCGTGAGTCCAACAAACTCAAGGACGAGTTTCTTTCCATTACTGCCCATGAATTTCGCTCTCCACTGACAATTATTTTAGCGCATAGTCAGCTTTTTACCCGTACTATGAGTCAGATTCTAGAGTTGCCAAAGCGGGAAAAGTTGCAAGAGAGCGCAACCGCCATTGAAGAACAGGCGCATCAACTCTCAAATATTGTTAATACCTTTCTCGAAGTAGCGAATATTAATCGAGGACAGATTATTCTTAAACAGGAAAAGGTTGAGGTGTGCGGACTGCTCAAACAGGCCGTTGCGACTCATAGTGCCACGACCAGAGAACACACAATACAATACATAGCGATACCTGACGAACAAAATCTTCTGGTTTATGGTGATAGCGCACGCCTTCAGCAAATCTTCACTAACCTCCTGCAAAATGCGATAAAGTATAGTCCACAGGGTGGCCCTATCACTATTTCGACACAGAGGGTTACGGATGAAGAAAGAAAAGCCATACAGATACGCGTTACAGACAAAGGCATTGGCATTCCTCTGGACGCGCAACCACACCTGTGCGAGCGTTTCTACCGCGCCTCGAATGTGGGGAGCAGCAAGGCCACTGGTGTAGGGCTTGGCCTCTATGTTGTTGCTGAATTTCTCCACCTGCACGGTGGTACTATTCATGTTGAAAGTAGCGGTGTATATGGCGAAGGAAGTTGCTTTATCGTGACACTTCCTCTGATAGAAAGTTCAGGTGTCTCTGGTGACTGAGCTACAATCTTTGCGCTCATGGCTCCTCACGCTCACATATGAGACAATGCGACGTGAGCAGATAAATGACACCGCCCATGACTACGACCATATTGTCCGTGTCATGGCAATGGCGGACACACTTCACGCACACGAAGGCGGACATCTTCCCACCATCTGGGCGGCAGTTGCGTTTCACGATATCGGACAGGAGCGTGAACGTCAACATGGTGGCGATCATGCTCTGATTGGTGCAGAGATGGCACTTGCCCTACTCTCATGTACACAATTTCCGCAGGAGGCTATTCCACATGTACAGGAGGCTATACGCGGTCATCGCATGACGAGTGGCAACACGCCTCACACGCTAGAGGGACGTATTCTCTATGACGCGGACAAGATTGACTGTCTTGGTGCTATCGGTATCAGTAGGCTCTATTGTATTACAGGTAGCTACAATCAGAAAATATACTCTCCATTCCCACCCGATATCATTGAACCAGTAGAGCCACTTGTAGTCCGCGCACTAAGGCGTCGCGCGGACTATTCGCCAAACATAGAATTTCAATTGCTCTTCGGCAATCTAGCGGAACGTATGACGACAGAGACAGGGCGCAATCTGGCACAGGAACGCTACGACTATATGGCGGCTTTTTTCAATCGCCTGCAACACGAAATCGAAGGCACACTCTAGCATAAGATATAGTGTTTTGCGCTGATATTTTTCAGAGAGTATCTATGAACAAGACATAATTGAACGTCGTTTTTTTGGCAACGGGAGCCGTTAGGTGTAAGGTGAAACCAAGTTCCGGGTGTAACGATATATATTGTACAAGCGTTGGGCCAGGATTAGACGTGAGTATTACCTGTACAACGCTCGACTCCATCGCCCGTGTATTTCGTACCATTATCTCACTTTGCCCGCTCTCGAATGCACCCATACCAAAGCATGGCGTATAATGTGCCTCTCTATTTGCTGGAGCATTTTTTCCTATCTGTGCCGCACGATCAGGTTGTACACGCTGGGTTTCTTCGCGTGTAAGCGGCGTAAGGATGGGCATGTCTGAGTAGGTTGTCTCTTGCACCTTCTCACGTGCACGAACATTGATGATGAGAGGTTCGCGCAGTGGTTCGCGTGGTGCTTCTTGCATAACCTCGCGTCGGGGTTCGCGTGGCAATTCCCGTCCTGTCTCCGGATGTTCCCGACTCGATTCGGGTGCTTTCTTCTCTTTTCTCTGTGGCGCGGCTTTCGGAATCGAAGCATTCTGAAGGTGAATTTTAGAGGTGTGACCGGCAAGACGTTGTTTGCTTTGTACCGGACGCGCCACTTGCACAGAGGGGGTCGCGGGTATGGCATCAATGACTGTAGCAAGTGGTGCTTGCATCTGCTGAACACGTTCAACGGGTGTCATTGGATAAGAAGGCGTATGAGGAATAAGTCCGCGCTCTTCTCCATCAGGTCCGTGCTCTAATAGGGGCGGTGGTGCCGCACCTACTTCTGGTTGCATCGAGGCTCCAAAAGCAGCAATTGAGGAGGTGAAACGTTGAGCGAGACGGGTAAGTATATTGGCGGACGGTGGCTTCTGTTCCGCTTCCTGCTTTTGCAAAGCGGCTTGTTGCGCGGCTAACTCTGCGGTCACAGATTGCACAAATGTTGCGGGACGAACCGAGGGAAGCACTTTCGATTGAAGACTAAGGCGTGGAGGAACAAAGTCTGTGCTGACCGATGCATCAGCTTGCCCATTATAGTCCTGCTCATCACCGTTCCATTGCTCCCGTGATGATGAATCGGCTAATATCTCTTCGACTGATTCGGAGATGGTGAGTCGCTCGCGTGCGAGCCGAGCCTGCCAGTAGTGCTGAGCTTGAGTATCGCGTTCTTCGTACACCGCCGTAACTCCCTACTTGTTGTAAACATGTGTTCTTCTCTACAGGAGTATAGAAGACACATTTTGAAATAGACAGACGCAGTATAACATATACCCGGCAAGAGCAAAACGCAAATAGGACATTTGGGTGGATAGATTGGAAATCAGGTAGGCAGAAAAGGCAAAGAGAAATTAATAGGAATATTGGGTGAGTATTATGGATGAGATTGCAAATACCGAGTGAAACCGCTACAATGATGCTCTAATCGACATGTCCGTTGATTAGTATGAGCATATTTGTTGATGCTCTACAAAGTACGAATGTGGAAGAACACCACACTATTTTTCCGTATGGAAGGATTCCTTTACACGATGAAACTTAACGGTTCACACAAGTTCAAAGCTTCTGGCTCACAGGTCTTCAACGCTATTTTGAACCCAACAATCTTGAAAGAATGCATCCCCGGATGCAGTTCTGTTGAGTACCTTGATCCTAATAGCATCAAAGCCAGTCTCACTACTCCTCTTCCTGGTCTCAAAGGCCCATATAACGTGATTATTAACATTGCTCAGAGACAGGCACCCAGTCATCTCGTTCTGCAAGTGCAACGTCAGGGAACGGGCGGAACCATCAATGCGTTGAGCAATATCAACATCACCGACGAGGCCGACGGTGCCTTGCTCAAGTATGATGCAAATGCTGACCTCAGCGGCCCTATCGCGATTGCCAATAATCCGCTTGGCGAGGGCATCACCAAAAATTCACTTAGTTCCTTCTTCAAGAATTTGGACAAGGCCATCGTTTAGGATTGTGATAGAGTAACGACGGTTGGGTAATACTTTGCTCAACCGTTGCTGTTCCACGCTACTTTAGAGCAGGCATTTCTATGATCGCACATGTCTGCTCATCAGCAGGTGGTATAAAGAAACCATCGCGCTCTACTAGCCATGTGGCAAGTAGCCCCCGCAATTCAACGCGCGTCTGCTCGTCGTCTGGGAGAATAAGCTGTTCCACTAACTCTGCTGTTGCCGTGTTGAGCGAAGGGTAGCGCATTACCCAGGGCATCCGTACAATTTCCACGTTCGCGTAGATGCCCAACTCGAACATCACATCTAGCGCGTGAATATAGCCAGGAGAAGAATACCGTTTCTCGCCGTGAAAGTGTTCCCAAAGTGGACTTGTACTGGCGTCGAAGTGAGATGCTCGCATGTAGATATAGCACGCTCGCTGTGTCGCGGTACGGAGTTTTGTGATGAACGGCTCTATCTCTGCTATTGGATAAAGTACATGACTGCATAGAACGATATCCGCCCGTACATCATCGGGAGCGTCTTGCCAGTTTGTAGCAATGTATTCTACGTTCGTCAATTCTGCTTCTGCTACATCTTGTCGTAAATAGTGGAGCATAGCAGCATTCGGCTCTACAACAGTAACGTGTTTCGCGGAGGGCGCGAGTGCCAGCGCGAAACGGCCCGTTCCCGCGCCTACATCCAGCACAGTTGTTTCTGGCGTTATCATTTGCCGAAGCTTGAACAACAATGGATCATCACCAACCGCGTCTTTTGTCGAGCGATGATAGTTTTTCGCCCGTCTCTCCCAGAAGTCTGCGCTGGTACGACCCAGGCGGGCATACGCCGCGTCCATTTGCTTTGCACGCATCGCAAGAATTTCGTGCCACCGTTCAACTGCATTCTGCACAAAAGTACCTTTCTTTAGCCATCAAGGAACTTAGCCAACACAACAGAAAACAACTTTTAGATACGCGGTCTCTGGCATCGCGAGATTGATTGGGTGATCGACACCGTGTGTATACGTTTCCAATAGCTGAACGGGCCGATGAAAGCGTTGTGCGCTAAGCGAAATCGTTCCCAGTAAATCATCCATATCAACAACGCCCGAACATGAGCATGTCAACAGGATGCCTCCAGGTCGCAGTACCTGCATTCCGAGCGTGTTAAGGCGGAGGTATGCCTTGAGCGCATTGAGCTTAGCTTCGCGCGTCTTAGCAAACGCAGGCGGGTCAAGGATCACAACGTCAAATTGCTCATCTCGCTTGATCGCATCCTCAAGATAGACAAATGTGTCGGCTATATGAAATTCATGCTGGTCGGGATCAAGATCGTTAAGTGCGAAATTCTCGCGTGACGCTGCTATCGCGGGTGCCGAGATATCAACACTTGTAACACGCGTATCCGCGTCGGTGAGCGCGGCATAGATGGAGAAGCCGCCAGTGTAGCTAAAGCAATTCAAAACGCGCTTGCCCTGCGCGTATTTGCGGAGCGACTCGCGTTTATCGCGCTGGTCAAGAAAAAACCCCGTTTTCTGTCCCTGCCACGGGTTCACATGAAATCGCACGTCATTCTCGTGAATGGTAACATGTTCGGGGACTTCTCCTGCGACAACTACAGGTTCTTCAAGCTCTAAGCCTTCGCGCTTGCGTGACATACCTTCGTTGCGTAACAGAATACCCTTAGCCCCCGTCTCTTGCATAAGAGCTTCTATTAGCAGTGGGCGCAGTTGTTCGATGCCAGCAGTGTGTATCTGCATAACTAGAATATCCGCGAACCGATCAACCACAAGGCCCGGTAAACCATCGCCCTCAGAGTGAATGAGCCGATACGCGTTTGTTTGCGCTTCATGAAAAACGCGCCGCAACGCCACCGCTTGTCGTACACGTGCTCGCACGAAATCGGCGTCTATCGCCTCTTCTGGGTCGCGCGTGAGAATACGAATGGCGATATCGGTCTGAGGATTATAATAGCCACGCGCGACGAACTGCCCCTTTGCCGACTTCACATCAACAATGCCGCCCGACTCTATCCAGCGCGGCGGCTGCTGCAATGCACGCGAGAAAATCCACGCGTGACCATCTGCAAGACTCTCTTCTTTATACGGTTTCAGGCTCGCGCTAGGGTAAGTAACAGCCACAGTAATTCTTCCTTCATCGACATGTTTTCTTCTAGTATCTCATATTTGGGAAGTAGAAGTTCCTACCACGTTGGGAAATGTGGTAGGAACTTCCGTAGTTCTCGGTTGTGTAGGATGGAATGGCCTATTTCTGGTACGTGATTGCCGCGACAAGTGGCTTAACGTGATGCTCAGCGAGCCGTAACTCGGCCTTTCGTAAGTTGCTTGCGCTATTGATAAGTGCAATATGTGTAAATGCCTGTGGATAATTTCCTAGTGAGCCTGCTCCATGAGGATCAATCTCCTCTGAGAACAGCCCCAGGCGACCAGCATAGCTCAAAACACGCTCATAGAGTGAACGCGCCTCCGTGATACGTCCTTGCATCGCGAGATTGTCAACCAGCCATAAAGTGCAGATAGTGAATGTTCCCTCACCACCCGTCAACCCATCATCGGTATCCTCCGCATGATAGCGGTACACAAAACCCTGTTTGTTTGTCAGCTTTTCCATAATGCGGTCTACTGTCGAGCGCATACGAGGGTCATCTGGTGGAATAAACCCGACAAGCGGTAACAGCAGGTTGGAAGCATCCAGTGCGTTGCTATCGTATGACTGAGTAAACGCGCCGAGTGTGGTGTTGTAGCCACGGGAGAGAATATCAGTACGAATCTGATCGCGGATTGCGAGCCAGCGTGGCAAGTCTGCTTCGAGCTTCAATTGCTCAGCCGCTTTGATGCCACGATCAAGCGCGACCCAACACATCACCTTCGAGTACACAAAGTGGCGCATACCACCGCGTACCTCCCAGATGCCGTTATCAGGCTCTTGCCAGTGGGCGCACACATGCTCAACCAGCGTACACATCATCGACCACAAAGGCCCCTCAAGTGTTTCGCCATATCGTTCAAAGCCGCCCTGCCGCCGGTACATGTGAATACAGTCCAGAACTTCGCCAAATACGTCAAGCTGCTTCTGATCTGCTGCTCCATTACCAATCCGCACAGGGCGTGATCCGCAGTAGCCATCGAGGTGCGTTAGCTCTTTCTCCACAAGGTCACGTTCGCCTCGAATGCCATACATAATTTGCAGGTCTTCGCCGTTTGCGTAGGAAAGACGACGCAACCAGTGCGTAAATGCCCGCGCCTCTTCTGTAAAGCCAAGCACGTTGAGCGCATAGAGCGTAAAGGTCGCATCACGTAGCCACGTAAAGCGATAGTCCCAGTTTCGCACACCGCCGATGTCTTCGGGCAAGGAGGTTGTAGGTGCCGCGACAATCGCGCCAGTGGGAGCGTAGGTCATCATCTTGAGGGCAAGCGCACTGCGCTGTACCCATTCGGTGTACGGCCCCTGATAACTGCAATTCGCGAGCCATTTGCGCCAGCAGTGCAAGGTTTGCGCGAGTTCAGCGTCAAAGTTACGCTGATGCAATTCATACTCGACCAGTCTACGCGCGGCATGTACGCTCCGCCCCATGCCAACTGCGAAGAGCAGGCGTTCCCCTTCGTGCAGTGTGACGTGGGCGACAACTGAAGAATGCCATTCTTCTGCGCTTTGCGTGATCTCCATAGTAAACGAAGGCAGTAGGCTAGCTCCAACAATTGCGAGGCCAACATGTTGTTTGCCGTCAGAGATCAATGCGCCCATATTATCAGCCACAAGCGCGACATCGGTGGGCGAGGACGCATAGTTTGGGCTAACCCGCAGCGTCATAGTTACCGGAAGTTCCCCGTGTGTACATTCCACGATCCGCACAAGACAATGGCAAGAGCCATCTTCACGCGTCCATGTATTGTTGTTCATTCCTCGATAAGGCCATGAACTCAGCGTCTCCACGGGCATAAAATCCGTAAGGACCACCTCGCCAGAGGTACTGGCGAAACGAGTCTGCAAGACGTTGCTTCCGCGCAAATAGCGTTGAAAGCCCGGAATAGTGTTGTCGGTGGGTGCTATCTGAAAGTACCCTCCACGCTCCGAGTCCAGTAGACGACAAAAGATAGCAGGGCTATCAAAATCAGGTAAACATCCCCAGTCTACCGAGCCGTCGGGTGCGATAAGCACCGTTGAATGACAATCGCCGATGACACCGTAAGAATTAATGGGTTGATACGTGCGATTGTTGTTGTTCATCCCAGCCATTACACAACACTTCTCTCTATGAGAACTAATACGACGAAACTTAGAGCAAGCTTAGAGCAGCATTAGAAAAATCTTAAAGCACCTTAAAAGGTGCCTTATAACAGAGATAAACGGAATAGCAAGCAGAATAGTAACAGGAATATCACAGGAGATATTTTTAGGAGATATTTGTCTTCGAGAATTTCTTCCCCTTATGAAAACACTTTGAAGATGTGCGCTATTCCGTAGGCAAGGAACTGGTTTATGTGTTATTTTGATAGAGGATAAATGTAGGAAGAAACATTTTCGAGATATGCACATCATATCTTGTCAGAGAAAGAGAAAAGCATGAACAAGTTTCAGAGGATGATTCGCCATCCTGCCGGACGTATCGGGCTTACCGTTGGCTTGACCATTGGTTTTATCGCCGCCATAATGGGCGAAGGAAGTAAAGCACTTGTATTCGCGGGCCTGTGCCGTTTCATCGCCGGACGCTTTGGTCGCTAGAGGGCTCTTATGTATTGTACGGAGGTAGGCGTGCTGAGTGGTCAGCACGCCTACCTCCGTACAATGCTCAAAATAAACCCAAAAATAACAATTCGTCAACTACGATGTAAAGTATACCTTCGAGATAATTTCGCGCCGAATAACAAAAACAAGGGGATAAGTATAACAAGTAAAATTGCGATTATCCCTTCAACCAACCTCAGCATCCAAACACAAAAGTTTATTTTTCCTGCAACCATTGCGCCACATCGGGGGCGAAGTACGTGATTATCATGTCTGCACCGGCGCGGCGGATGCCTATTAGTACCTCCATGACAACGCGGCGTTCGTCTATCCATCCATTCTGGGCGGCGGCTTTTATCATGGAGAACTCGCCACTGACGTTGTAGGCGGCGATAGGCAGGTCGCAGTTGTCGCGCACCTGCCGAATAATGTCCAGATAGGGCATTGCAGGCTTCACCATGACAATATCCGCCCCCTCCGCAATGTCTAGCTCGACCTCGCGCAGAGCTTCCCGCGCGTTCGCGGGGTCCATCTGGTATGAGCGGCGATCACCGAACTGGGGCGTCGAATCAGCAGCCTCGCGGAATGGCCCGTAAAAGCCGGATGCGAACTTGGCGGAGTAGGCCATCACTAGTGTTTGATTGAAACCGTGTTCGTCCAACGCCTGTCGAATCGTGCCGATGCGGCCATCCATCATGTCAGATGGTGCCACGATATCGGCACCCGCTTCGACATGCGAAAGAGCCATACGTGCCAGCAGTTCCAGTGACTCGTCGTTATGCACGTCGCCATTGCGGATGACGCCACAATGTCCATGGCTGGTGTACTCACACAGGCACACGTCAGTTATTACCAGCGTCTCCGGCGTCTCAGCTTTGATGCGCTGTATTCCCTGCTGAATGATGCCCTGTGTGGCGTATGCTTGCGACCCCACTTCGTCTTTTTGAGAGGGAATGCCGAACAGCAACACTGCTGGAATACCCAGCGCGGCAATTCGCGTCACCTCCTGCGCGATATGTTCCACGGGCCACTGCATGATACCGGGCATAGAACGGATTTCGCGCGGCTCCGTGATGCCTTCCGCGATAAAAAGCGGATAAATCAACTGTTCGACGCTCAAACGTGTCTCGCGGACAAGGCCGCGCAATCGCTCGTTCTGGCGGGTACGACGCATCCGTACTATTGGAAAACCTGTCATTGCAATCCTTTCTTGCGCGTTTTACGCGACTGCTCGTAGTGCTATCTCGATCTGCTTAACCGTTTCGTGCAGCATGGTGTCGTCGAGGGCTAACGAGAGAAAGCACGCCTCGAACTGTGAAGGTGGTAGGTACACGCCATGTTCAAGCATGTGCCAGAAGAAACGTGCGAACCGTGCGCTATCAGCACGCTTCGCGCTGGCATAGTCCGTTACCATTTCTCTAGTAAAGTAGAGGCAGAACATCGCTCCGATACGCACAAGCTGCACTTCAGCTTTCGTATTCACGATTGCTCTGGTAATGCCCTCGCCAAGCAATGCGCTCTTCTGCTCAAGCAGCTCGTACTGGCCTGGCTTCCCTAGCTCGGTAAGCGTAGCGAGACCTGCCGCCATCGCGAGTGGATTACCCGACAGCGTACCCGCCTGGTACATTGTGCCAACGGGCGCGACTTGCTGCATAATATCGCGGCGTCCACCATACGCACCGACTGGCAGACCGCCACCGATAATTTTACCCAGACAGGTGATGTCGGGCGTTATCGCCACGCGCTGCTGCATTCCGCCCGACGCGAGCCGAAAGCCAGTCATAACTTCGTCAAAGATCAGCAATGCGCCGTACCGCTGTGTTACTTCACGCAACGTTTCCAGATAGCCAGGAAGTGGCAACACCAGTCCCATGTTCGCGGCGACAGGCTCAACAATAATCGCAGCGATCTGGTCGGGATATGTTTGAAACAATTGCTCGATGGCGGCACTATCGTTATAGGCAACCGTCAGAGTATTGCGCGTTGCCTCGGCGGGAACGCCGGGACTATCAGGCAAGCCCATTGTGGCCACGCCAGAGCCAGCCTGTACTAGCAGCATATCGGCATGTCCGTGATAGCATCCTGAGAATTTGATAATCTTATCGCGTCCCGTATATGCGCGGGCAAGCCGCAACGCGCTCATGGTCGCCTCTGTGCCAGAATTGACGAAGCGAATCATCTCGATAGAAGGGACGCGCTTTATTACCAGCTTCGCGAGTTCGCTTTCGGCCAGTGTGGGTGCGCCATAGCTGAACCCACGCTGGCTTGCCTGTATCACGGCGTCTACAACCGTCGGGTGCGCGTGACCAAGAATCATTGGCCCCCATGATTGTATGTAGTCGAGGTAACGGTTGCCATCCACATCATAGAGGTATGGCCCCTGAGCGTGATCGATAAAAACAGGCTCGCCCCCGACGCCACGAAAGGCACGCACGGGACTGTTTACGCCGCCGGGGAGCAACGTTTGCGCTTCCGCGAACAAGGCATGTGAACGGGAAAGCGTCAAACTGCTTTCAGCATGTGTTGGATTTATCATACTTTTACGCTCCCAGCGCGTTTAGGATGTCGTCAAGCGGTTGCGCGACACAGGTAAACATAGGGGTATCGCGGAGCGTGAACATGCTAGCCTCGGTCTCGCGCAGTTCTTGCACAAGGTCAAGGAAATCAGCAATGTTGTCCGTCTCGAAGGCAACCACGAACTCTTGATCGTCGATGCCGAACGAGTAGGTTGTATTCAGTGAAACCGTGGGATATGTCAGGCCAACGCGAATATGCTCATTCATCATACGCTTGCGGTCTTCTGGTTTCAGGGCGTACCACGCACGTGTCTTCACAAAGGGATAGACAAACAAATATTTCCTATCTTCCGGCATGATTACAAGACGCGGATCGTGCGCTCCGCGTGCGTTTTTGCCAACATAGACGGAACGCTTGGTCATAGACAGGAAAGAATGTGCTTCACGAAGATACGGCCCCATTGCGCTACAACGAATCTGACTACTGAACGAACGGAGGTCTTCAAGGTCATAGGTCGCCTGCCAGAGCATGAGGTCGCAATCCGAGCGCAGACCGTACAGGCTAAAGCTGCGAATAAGGGCGTTTTCGGCGTGTTCATCAAAGAGCCGCTTAACTTCTGCCCTGCCACGTTCGCGCACCTCTGCTGGCAAAAGTAGCCACTGCGGGTCAAGTTTGTAGAAGCAGAAGCGGACAAACTGGCGTGGTTGCTTTGCTTTTGGCTTCGCAGGGGCGGGCGATGTCTCAAGGTGTGTAATTTCGTTCTGGTTAGTGATAATCTGTTCCGTCATGGTCTTGTACTTTCTTGTATGGCTCAGGATGCTATAGTACGCTATAGTATTCCGTAATTGCGTTTAACAATTCATCAATTGTAGACTCTCGTGCCTCTACCGCAACGGCGAGGCCAAGGTCGCGTGCGGTCTGTGCTGTAATCGGGCCAATGCAAGCGACAGGCGGTAGGTATGCGGGTTGAATGTCTACGTCTGCCGCTGCGCTACATTGCCGCAACCATGTCATAAAGTTTTTTACCGTTGAAGAACTTGCGAATGTAAGAATATCGAGTTGGTGTTGCTGTACCATGTGCCATAGCTCGCGTCCACGTTCATCGTCAATCGCGGCGGTGCGTGTATGGTACGTGGGGATATCGTCAACTACGGCTCCCGCGCCACGAAGCGTTGTCGCCAGCACGAGACGCGCTTCGGCGGCGCGGGCAAGTAGCAGATGCTGACCCGTAAGCGATACGCCGCGCCTGTGTGCGTCCGCAATAATCGCCTCGGCGACACCCTCGGCTACATATGCGTCTGGAATCAGGTTCGCTTTGAGTCCATATTGTTCCAGAGCGGCCTCAGTCGCGGGGCCAATCGTGGCGATACGAACATATTGTAGCGTATGCGGATCGTAGCCAAGCGTTTGGAAGCGTTGCAGGCAGATATGTACGCCATTGGCACTGGTGAACACAAGCCAATCGTATGCGGTGAACGTATCGTCAGCTTGTTCTGCCCGTGCGAGACGTTTGAGAGCGGTATCAAGTTGCGTCCAATCCGTCGGCGGCACAATCTGAAGCGTTGGAAACTCAATTGGCGTAGCTCCCAACGCTTGCAAACCAGCACTTAATACGCTTGCTTGCTCACGGGTGCGCGTCACAAGCACACGCTTGCCTTGCAACGGAAAGGCAGCATTGTTAGACATGCATCTGCTCCTGTTCTCGGAGAGCATCGATCTCATGCACAAGCTCGAACGCGCCCTGTGCCAGTGCTTCTTCCGCGAGCAGAACGCCCAAGTGTTCCGCCTCGGCGTTCGTCATGCCTGCTGTCCAGCGCATCTCTTGTTGTACCTGCACGCGCCGTTGCCCGTCCATGCTGATAACCAGACCACGCACAAGCAATACGTCGTTCGCGATGGTGGCGTATGCCGCGACAGGCAGATAGCAACCGGCCCCAAGCCGTCGCATAAACATCCGTTCCACGCTCGTCGTCGCAAGCACATTCGCGTCTTGAAGTGGTGCGAGCAGGTCATGCAGTGCTGGCTCGTCTCGTATCTCCAGAGCTAATGCTCCTTGCCCCGGTGCTGGCATCATCATTTCGAGTGGGAGGTACGTCATACGCGTGGCAAGTCCCTCATGCAAACGCAAGCGGTGAAGGCCAGCAGCAGCAAGGACAATCGCGTCGTAGTCACCCGCGTCCAATTTTTTGAGGCGTGTATCGACATTGCCGCGTATCGAGTGAATATTGGCCTGTGGATAGAACTCGCGCAACTGTGCAGTTCGGCGCAGGCTACTTGTCCCAATACGTAAAGGCGCGTTTGTGGCACGATACAATGCCTGCAAATCATCCTGGTGCAAGCAGAGGTTAGTATTAGTAATGAGTACGTCGCGCACATCTTCACGCGGCCCGACAATCACAAGGCGCAAGCCCTCTGGTTGTTGTGTTGGTAGGTCTTTGAGGCTATGTACGGCAAGGTCAATCCGCCGCGCTTGCAACGCACGCTCGATTTCAAGCACAAATACGCCATCGCCGCCAATTTGTGAGAGCGGGACATGAGTTATGCGATCCCCTGTCGTGCGGATTTGCTCAACCCGCACTTCAAGGTCGGGCCACTGCTGGCGCAATCGTTCGACAATCCATTGTGTCTGTGTCATGGCGAGTTTGCTTGCTCGCGTTCCTATCGTTATTTGCTTCATGGTCTTCTTTGTCTTCTTCCACATCAAAAAGATAGCGCAAGGCTTCTACATACACATGCCCCTGGCCCTCTGCCGCCGCCTCTTTCAGACGGAGCGTGGGCGTGTGCAGTATTTTATTGACAAGACGCGTCGTGAGTTCCTGAATAGCGACGGCTTCACGTTCGGAGAGCGTAGGCGCGAGTTGACGCATCGCTCGTGCAAGCTCTCGCTGGCGGAGCTGCTCAACATGGTGGCGCAGGTCACTGATGGTTCCCGTCACGCTTAACGAAGCCAACCAGTGCTGAAAATGCTCATTCTCTTCCATGATAATCGCCTGAACATGCTCAACTTCCTGTAAGCGCAACGAAATACCACGCTCGACCTGGGCTTGTAGGTCATCAAGATTATAAAGATGTACACTTGGAAGTGTGCCAACGTCCGGGTCAATATCGCGCGGCAGGGCAATATCTATGAGTAAGAGGGAACGCCCGTCACGCTTTTCCAGAATTGGAAGCATCCGTTCGGGCGTGATGAGAGCACGGGGTGCTTTCGTCGAGCTAATCACGACATCTGCGTCCACCAGCGCGTCAGAGAGTTCAGCGAAACTACGATGCGTCGCGCCCAGTGTTTCCGCAAGGTCAATTGCGTTGGCGTGTGTGCGGTTGATAATCACGAGTTGTTGTGCGCCGTTGTCGAGCAGGTTGCGTGCGGCAACTTCGCTCATCTGCCCCGACCCCACCAGCAAGATATGAGCCTTCTGCAAATCGGGAAAAAGATGGCGGGCCAGTTGCACTGCTACGTGACTTATAGAAGCCGCGTTCCGACTGATGCGAGTTTCACTCCGCGCACGCTTGCCCGTGACCAGTGCAGCGCGAAAGAGCGCGGACGTGATTGGCCCAGCGAAACCGCCGCCCTGTGCGATCTCCATTGCTTCCGCGACCTGTCCCTGTATCTGCGGCTCTCCTGGCACAAGCGAATACAACCCACTACTCACGCCGAAAAGATGAGCAACCGCGTGTTCGTCAGCAAAGGTAAAACAATGTGCCTCAAGCTCTTCGCGGGTAACACCTTTTGCCTCGCTCAAAATATGTAGAAGTTGTGTACGAACAGGGTGTATGTCTGCACACACAACGTACAACTCCATACGGTTGCACGTCGAGAGCAATACACACTCTTGCACAAGTGCTTTCGTGGCATCGAGTAGCTGCGGTATTTGTCGTGAAGAACAAGTGAGTCGCTCACGTAGCGCAATAGATGCGGTAGTATGATCTACTCCAACGACGACGATATGCATACAAACCTCATAAATCTCTAGAACCAAAAGTATTCTCTATAGATTTTAGCGTTTTTTTGAAGATAGTCAAGGCTTTTAGTACCCAAAACTCCACCTGATTTTCGCTCAGGTCGCCACCTTATCTTTTTTGTTACAGCACCACCAAGCAAACACGCGAATATTCCCTACTCGCTACGTTCTACAAAGCAAAGTAGTTTGTAGCATCGCTTTCTATTTTTTATAGATCGAGTAGAAGGCGGTATCTTTGCAAAAGGACATCTAATGTTTCGTTGTCCCGCATGTCTTACTGAACTTTCGGTAGATGCACGCTGTTGTTTCTATTGCGGGTTTAACATCACGAACGCGCGTCTGGCTATAGTGCCACAGCATCAAGAGAGCATACAAGCCACAAGCAAGGCCGTCCAGCACTGGCGCAAAAGCTGGGTGCATCGTCAGCAGACCGAGGGCTACCCCGTGTTACGTGTCTCACGGGGACAAGCCACTGTGACAGAACCTCTTCTAGCAATGCGCCATACGCCACTCCCCATCAGCATAGGGGAGAAACGATATGATACGCGTCAGGATATACTTTTCTGGCTAATACTGCTTGTTTTCTTGTGTCTGATGATAGGGCTGTGCGCTTACATTCTTTCAACATATCTTCCGTGATACAGAGTACTCTGCCTGTGTTATAATGGCTGACAATACGTTCTCAGCAGTATCTTCAGAAGGACGGGCGACGCATGAACTTTCCACCGCAGCTAATCACCTTATTTTGTATCATGTTTATTGTGCTTGGTATATTCAACATCCTCATGGCACGCAGACGGCAGCAGACAGGAGGAACACAGCACCTTCCCTGGTACAAGCAAGTCGGCATCCTCACAGGAATAGAGTATATTCTGCTTGCCTGTGTTTTCCTCATCAATATAGGCATCACATACAGAGTTCTGCCCGCGAGTCTGAATGGAGTTATTTTCCCGTTCTTCATCATTCTCTTGCTCGCCTCTGGCTTACTTGCGGGCTTTGTCATTTATCAAGGTCTCAGCAATGCCAGAAACCGCCGCACGCTTGCTTCCCGTACAGTGCCAACCAGCGTAAGTGTAAGTACGCAACAAAGTGGTAGTATCCAGGAAATGACATCCGAGGAACGCGAGCAATATAACCAGAAACGACGTGAGCGACGCAAAAAGGCCGCCTCCGCACGTCGTCGGCAGGCGGGGAGAGCATAACCGAACGTTTACTAGAGACCTTCTAACGTCAACTGCATTTCGTCTAGACACTGTTGGGCGTCATAGCGAACGTGAATGTACACGATACGGCATGTTGCCTGCTGTCCGCTTCCAATGGGCGCGATGCTATCAGTCAGGGTGACACAATCGAACAATTGTAGTGCTGGATTGAGTGGTACGGTCACAGTATGCATCACGCTAGAACGTACCTCATTCTCCAGCAGAAACGCGGCCTTTTGACTACACTGTGCCGTCGTGGTAAGTTTCGGGTCTACATGATGAAGGATGCGCTCGACTCCCAATAGGTGAATGTGCGCGTCGTCATACGCCTCGGCTGTTGTCAGCGCACCAAAGAGTCCATGTAGCGGCGGTTTGCCGCTAACGATTATGTGGTTCGCACGTTGCTCACTCTTGCCAAAGCGCACCGCCTCGATCTCTGGTTGATAACTCCACACCGAAGCATCGCCGCTTGATAGCTCGTAAAACTGCATTCGTTCATCTTGATCGAGGAAGTACGATAAGCCATATGTTGTGCAAAGCTCATCGAGCGCGATGCGGTATGACGAGCCGGCCTGCACAATGAATGAAGACACAATCTGACTCACCTGTGAGGTTGTGGGTAACGCAACGGTCAGGAGACCAGCGCGGGCGCACACCTCTGTCAGGAGAAAGCCAAGTGTCTGATTAGTGTAGACATTCTGGTAACGAGCGACAAGATCAAGCAGAGCTGAGAGGTCGTATCCAATCAGCAATAGCGTGTGTTCCAGTGGAGAGCGCACGAAATGCACCTGCGCGATCCGAAAAACGCCAACCTTCACAACGTCAGGCGTTGCTGGTGGCGTTCCAACCTTGTAGCCTTCGTTCAGCACGAGTGAGGCATGTAACCCCATTGGTTTATAGTTTGTGGACGACGTAACAAAACTGTTGAACGCTCCCAGTGCATTGTCTAGCAACACTTCCAGACGTGCAGGCTTTCCCACTTGCTCAACGCGTTGATACGAGAGAAGAGCGTTTGAGACATCCAGCGATTGCGCGGTATTTGTTGCCTGAAACAGCGTCGCGCTATACACAACAGCAAGTGAGGCCAGGTAGGTACGTGGGCCAGCGACACCACTATTGGGGACGGGTAACGATATCAGCACGACGCCGTACATTGAGGGAATATCATGCGCGATCACGCCGTTCGCCCAGTGAACCAGATCAACCGATTGGCGCAGGCGCGGATAACTATAGATGGAGCCTGTGAGAATGCCGAAGTCGAGTTCGATACACGTCAGGGTATACACGCCGTTCGCAAGTGAGAGGCGTGGCGCGGAGCGGCCAATAGCGGTGCCTGTGGCTGGTGCGATAACAACCCCACTTCTCCAGAGCGTTGTTGTGGGGGTAAATGTGCAGGTTGCCAGCGTGTAGCTATCGGAATAGACAACCGTGTATTGTGTTCCATTCCATACAACAGCGAGGCCCGCGCCGGCTTGTAGTGTCGCGAGCGTCCAGGGTAAAAGTGATGACCATGCACCCGCACTAAAAAAAGCACATCCAATCGACTCGCCACCACTAACATCGTAGAGGAAAAACACATCGTCATTACCCGCGCTTCCAATGCCTTTGAGGAGCGCGTTCCCCGGTGGTGTGAGTACCGTCGTGGGGCCAGCCCATGTCACGCCATTATCCGTCGAGGTCCATGTGTATAAGTTGCTCCCCCCTGTTCCACGCTGCGCGAAGGCACGCAGAACACCATGAGAAAGGGAGAGCGCGCACCCACCGTCTTGAAACATTACATTCGCCGATGCTGGCAACGCGGTCCAGGTCGTCCATTGCACGGCACTTGTTGGGTCAGTAATGCGCTGAACCTGAAATGTCGCGGCAAAGCCCCCGCGTGTTATCTGTACACGAATGATACTTTTGTCGGGAGCAACACACGCGTCATTCAAAGCATCAGTTGTACCCGACGATTGATAGAGGGTATAGTGTGGCACATGATCTTCAATAGTGAGGGAAAGCGCGGGTCGGCGCGTAGCACTATTCAGGGCAGTTGTGAGGGAGGTATCTAGAGAGCGAACCATATGAGGAGCCTTTCTAAAGAGGAGGTGAGGCAGAAAGAAAGGGGAAGGAGAAGCGCAGGTATATGCTGCTTGCTTTTAAGTATACTCAAGAAAAGTGGATTTTACAAGAGGAGTAGGCAGCCGTAGGGGCGTGATAAGGTGTGGGAATGTGGGCGAGAGGGGGGTATGGCGCGGGCAAGCCGCGCCATGACTATACTACGTTTCTCGCCGCTCGCGCGGCTCAAGAGGATGAATTACCCGACGACTTTTTGGTAGATATCGACGACGGCCTGTACCGCCTCTTGTTCGCCGAGATGTCGCTCCAGAGCTTCTTGATGCGTTCCCAGATTTCTATAGCGTGCGTCAATTGCGGCATGTGACGCACATTTCGCGGGTTCCTCGAACACACGACGGATTGCCTGACACTCTAACTCGATCTGGGCGCGAATACGCGCAACCTCACTTTTATACTCCTGCATCCTGCACGGCCTTTCAGCGTAAAAACTCACCACATCCACACAAACATCTACCTACGAATTTCAGAAACTACACGACCAGAGTACAAAGCGATGAGGAAGGCATTTCTTTCCTCATGACCAGCAAGTATACTGCTAAAAAGCTTTTCTTTCATTATAAACGCGCAGCAAAAACAAATTCTCTCTTGTGTCGCGCGTTGCTAGCGGTACAGCTTACCTGAGCTTTGCGGGTATGTTCCAGACCACAATGCTTTTCGCTGGTGCGTCCTGAGCAAGCACGCGGGTACTATCCGGCGACCAGTTTATGGAGTTATCCCAATAGTAGTTTGTGCTTTGTCCAGAAGGTGCTTTGCTAGTAAAGCTGGTCAGAAGCGCGACAGGATACCCGCTTGTAACAGAGTACAATGTTTTCTTCTGCTCACTCGTCGCGAGACTCATAAGGAGTCCATTAAGCGACCAGGAGATATTGGTTGGGTAAAATGCGCCCTGCTTTTGTGTCGCGTTCAAACGCTGTAACGCAGATAGCAGGGCAGTATCATGAATTGGCAGTATGGGAAGATTTTCCATATGGAAAGCGACCAGTGTTTTGCGGTCAGGACGAGGATGTCCGGGCGGCTCTAAGCGTGCGGCAATAAAAACGCCATCAATTATATATCGTCCATCGGGCGACCAGGTAGTAAAGCTTGTGACCCACACAAAGATGCCGGCGTCAAAGTGCGCCCCACCACTTTGGTCTTGCTTGAGTACCTCCACAGAACCTGACTGCCACAGGGTAAACGAAGTATCCCCGTTCGGATTGCCAACGGTAGAAGGCTGTATTGTTTTCTGAGGTTGTGGCAAAAATGCTCCATTGTCGCCCCAGGCATACTTTTCTGTCACAGGGATATTAGAGCTAAAAACAAACGGGTCAACATTCTGGACAGAAGGCGTTGCTATAGTCTCGCCGTGTTGTATGTCCCATTCATTGTACGAGGTCGCACTTAACTGATAAGACCCCACATTTACTTCTTGCCGCAATAAAACGCGTGTACTCTGCTGCTTTTGATCAAACAAAACTAACCCGAAGAAGGCCGCGCCTCCAATCTGGGCCGAAGTGTGCATAGAAAAGAGGATAGCTATATTTTTTTTATCAGGGGACCACGATATTTCATGATAGTAGAATAGGAGTGTATCATGAATAGCTGGAAACTGTTTATAAAACTGCTGTTTAATAAGCTCGTCCGGATGAAGTTGTAACAGGCGTTTCGCGCTATATGCGTCATAGATACTGACAAGACCCACAGCGTTCCCTGAGTCATACTGGCACCCACTAGCATAGCCCAACAATGCAATAGCAAGGCCAGTAGGCGACCATGCAGTGCTTGTGACGCAGGAAAATCCCGCCTCTGCCAACGGTATCATAAGCGAGGGTGTGATACTGAGCGGCGTTGGGAGTCGCTCGGTCAATTGGGGTGGTGATGTGATAAAACGTGTGGCGATAGTGGTACGCACGTTTGTTAGCAGTGTCAGCGTACCATGCAAATTTGCGACAAGGATGCCCGCAAGCAACACAAGTGTGCAGAGTACACCAAGAGTACGCCAACGTTTGCGCGTAAATGAGCGTTGCCAGCGCAACACAGGCTCAACTGACCACGCAGGAACGACAGTTTTCAGAGGACGCGCGTCTGTATCTTCTGCTAAGGGCAGGTCTACGACCTCGATATTGTCATCCCATTCTCCATCGTCATACGTTTCATAGTTTTTCTTACCCATGTGTATCTTCCGTCACTACCTGCTTGTATTTTGCTCATGTACATGTGATGCCTCGTTGCTCGTCACACGCTGATTGCACTCACCGCGTCTGCTGAATTGTTGCCATGCCGCTGCTATGCACTGCTTCAGCAACAACACGTTTGTCAGTGGGCCAACGCCACCTGGAGTAGGAGTGACCGCAGATGCGACCTTGCGTACAGATGATACATCAACATCACCAACAATGCCACCCTCTGCGAGTGCGTTAATACCCACGTCGATGACCGTTGCTCCCGGATGCACCATAGCTGCAGTTACCATCGTGGCACGCCCAACGGCGGCGACCAGCACATCCGCCTCGCGGGTTCGATCTGCAAGATGGGGAGTACGCGAATGACAGACCGTTACCGTCGCGTTCTTTTGCAGAAGCATCATTGCTAACGGCTTGCCCACCACATTACTACGGCCGAGGATTACCACGCGTTTTCCCGCAAGCGGCGTCTGGGTGCGTTCGAGTATCTCCATAACGGCTGCTGCTGTCGAGGGCAAAAAACTTGGCAGACCGAGAAAAAGATTACCGGCACTACGCGGGCAGATGCCGTCAATATCTTTCTCCATCGCCAGCGTATCCGCCACCATTTTTTGCGAGAGATGCGCGGGCAGTGGCATCTGCACAATGACGCCATTGACCTGTGTATCAGCATTGAGGTGCAGCAACAACGCACGCAACTCATCGGGTGAGATCAACGCGGGCAAGTGTTCGACTCGCGTCTTTACGCCGATATCGTCGGCGATCCGCAAAATCGCTTTCGTGTAAACTCCCGACGCGGCATCGCCACCCACGCGCACAATTACAAGACCGGGCGCAAGGCCACACTGTTGCACGTATGTTTGCACATCTTCCCGTAGTTCCGCGCGAATCGCCAGACTCATCGCACGCCCATCAATAAGTACCGCAGTCATGCCTTCTCCTCCACCAGCGAAACGACCTGCTGACTATATTCCGCGATGGTATCCAGTGCCTTGTTCAGACGTTCGCTTAGCTGCTCGACCAGGGTCATATTCTTCATCGCGATCAGGTTGGTACGCACCATCCATGACGCGCCCGTTCCCGCGCTGGTGGCGAGCATTGTTCCGGTTGCGATATCGCTTAGTACGGTCTTATTGCCAATTTCAGCGATGCGTTGGCAAGAGCGCACCAACTCTGCGGCACGTTCCGCGACCTCAAGCGGCACGAGCGCGGCGTCAGCTAATCGCGCCTGAATTGCCTCTGTGCGTGCGGCGCGTTCCTCATCAGTCGTGCGGGGCATGGTGAAGCAGGCGGAGAGTCGCCCATATGCTTCGACGTCTTCCTGGAGCAGGTGCTGGAAACGCGCTCGTAGCTCCTCTGTCTGTTTAACGAGTTCTACAATCTCTGTTTGTACCTCTTCATATCCTTTTTTATCAATGGTCAGACGCGCAACCATACTCGCAAGTCCCGCCCCCAGTGCGCCACTCAAAGCGGACGCAGAACCGCCGCCCGGTGTCGATTGCGACGAGGCGAGATCATCGAGATACTGCTGCAACGGTGTATCTATGTCCATGTATTTTTATTCTTCCTATCGGTGTATTTGAAAAATTCAGGTGTCAAGCGTACAAAAATCTGTCGAGAAGCTTGATAAGGTAATTGTAACATGTTTGTCACCCTAGAATAGCAATGTATCGAGGAAATTTGTCCAGGCACGTCAAGAGCATGGGCCAAACAAAAAAATTGTTTGGCCCATGCTCTTGACGTGTGGTCTAGCAAGTTTAGACTGATGCTTGTTGCACCTCGCCCTCGCGGGCGGCAGGCACGGCACGCTCTTCTTCGACGGGAGGCGTGCCACTCTGCCCACGCTTGCCTTCGATCAACACATAGAGTGTTGGCACCAGCAGGAGTGTCAGGACAGTTGACGAGGCCAGACCGCCGATAACGGTGAGCGCGAGCGGAGCGGCGATGAACCCACTTGACTGGCTCAGGCCCGAAGCCATCGGGGTAAGCGCGAGAATGGTCGCAATAGCCGTCATCAAAATCGGGCGGAGGCGACGGCTGCCCCCCTCAAGCACGGCAGTGCGTGCATCCATGCCCTTCATCCTATATTGATGCACAAGGTCTAGTAGGACTATCGCGTTCGTCACAACGATACCCACGAGCAGCAGCAGGCCAATCAACGATGGCACGCCCAGGGCTGTGTGCGTGGCGAGCAGGAGCAGGATCGAGCCAGTAGCCGCAAACGGAATAGACACGAGCAGGATAAGCGGTTGCAGCAGGCTGCGGAACGTGCCGACCATAATCAGGTACACCAGCACGATAGCCGCGAGTAGGGCGATGCCAAGACCATTGAATGCATCGGCCTGATTAGCAGTGACGCCACCCAGCGCGTAGGTTACACCGCTTGGGAGTTTCAACTTGCTTAGCTTTTGCTGAATGGCTGTACTCACGCCGCCGGTGTTCTGCGTTGTGGTATCCGCGCTCACTGTTGCGGTACGCGTCCCACCGATGTGGGTGATCTGTGTTGGGCCTTTGGTCTGTGTCACGTCGGCAACGTCGCCTAGTTTCACGTTTCCTGTGGGGGCCGCCAATAGCAAATCTTTCATGGCATCAACCGTAGTTGCCTGCGTGCCGAGTAGCAGGTTTACTTCTTCCTGTGTGCCATTGAGAGTAACTGTTGTGACCGTTGTTCCTGTGTAGACTTGACGCAATAAGAGACCAACTTGCGCGGCAGAGAGACCATGTGTGGACGCCTTCGCAGGGTCTACCTGCACATTGATTAACGGGGCGGCATCCGTCAGGTTGCTGCTCACGTTCGCAGTATTGGGAACCAGTGCGACTGCGGTCAGCACCTGTTGCGACGCCTGACGCAGGGTGGCATCATCGTTGGCCTGAATGTTGATGCTAATGCCAGCACTGCTGGGGCCACCCTGGGCAACAGCAAGCTTCAAGGTGCCAACATCTGTCAAGCCGTTTAACTGCTTTTGTATCTGCTGTTGCAAGGCCAGTTGATCGACACTGGGGTCAGTCGTCACGGCGAAGTTCGCGACGTTGCCATTGCCCGACGAGCCAAAGAGGGCCGAAAGGCCACTACCTCCGCCAACCGTGACTTGATAGAACTTGATGTGTTGCGTCCCCTGAAGAAGTGTTTCCACCTTCTTCGCCGCATCATTGGTCTTGCTCAGACTTGTGCCAACGGGCAAGGTCTGACTGATAGTGAGCGTGTTTTGTGGGGATAAGCTAAAGAAGTTTGTTCCCAGCGATGGCACAAGCGCGATTGAACCAACGAAGAGCAGGAAAGACACAATCAGCGTAATCGCTTTGTGGCTTGTGACCCAACGCAACATTGGAATATAGGCACGCTCCAACGGGCCAACGGACTCGTGTCCATTATTTTTTGCCGCTTTAGCAAGTGCGCTCTTAGGTGCTTTGAGGAACCAGTACGACAACACTGGAATAATTGTCAACGCTACAAAGAGGGACGCAAGCAACGCAATCGTTACCGTTACGGCGAACGGACTGAACAACTCCCCGATAATGCCGCCAGTAAAGGCGATCGGCAAAAACACCGCGACGGTTGTGAGTGTCGAGGCGGTGACGGCTCCCGCGACCTCTTTGACGGCGGACGGAATAGCTGTACGCTTGTCTTCCCCGTTGCTCAGGTGACGGAAAATGTTTTCCAGAACCACAATCGAGTCGTCAACCACACGCCCAATAGCGATGGTCAAGCCGCCGAGTGTGAAAAGGTTCAGCGTGTAGTTGCCTACCCATAGACCGACCAACGCAATCACAATTGAAAGCGGAATAGAGATAGCGGTCACGAGAGTAGAACGCAGCGAAAACAGGAAGAGCAGAATAATCAGAATGGCAAAGACCGCCCCAATCAAGCCTTCTTCTACCAGACTCGTTACGGCACTTGTAATAGACGGTGCCTGATCGCTGATGACAGTAATCTTAGCATTATTGCCAAGCTTATTCTGGAGGCTCGTGATCTGGTCTTTAATGCTCTGCGAAATCGTTACCGTGTTGCCAGTGGACGATTTAGTGATGGAGATGCCCAGGCTATCTTTGCCATCGGTACGTGTGAGCGTGGTAGAAGCCGCCAGGTCTTGCTGTACGGTTGCAACATCGCTTAGTTTTACAGCAGTTACGGTTGGGGGAGGACATGCGGCTGCTCCCGTCGCTCCTGCTCCCGGAAATGTGGTATTACCACTTGTTCCCTGAGAAGTCCCACCGGGAGTTTGCCCCGCACCCGCACCGCCTGTTTGTCCACTCCCAAAGCCGCCTGTGGCACCAGTGCCTGCACCTGCGGTTGCCCCGCCTGTTGCTGCCGAAGGACAGTTGGGCGATTGTACGATACGTTGCCCGACGACAAGGTTTTTCATATCGTCGATGGAGTTGAAGGTGTTGCCAACCTTGATTGAAAAGGTCTGACCATTGGTGGAAAGTTCACCCGCCGGAATGGTGCTATTGTTCGCCTGTAGCGCACCTTGTATCTGCGTTGCGCTCAGACCCTGACTCTTCACCTTTGTCATGTCCAGCGTCACGGTGACAATTTGGTTGCGAACACCCGTCACGTTTACGTTGGCGACGCCACTGGTACCTTGTAGGACAGGCACAACGGTATTTTTCAGATTGGTTGCGAGCGTTGGTGTGTCCTGGGAAGAGGTCACGGCAAGCTGAATAATTGGCTGGTCATTGATGTTGAATGTCTGTACCCGCGGCGTGACATTCGCGGGTAAGTTTCCCTGAATTCTGCTAATCTGTTGCGTCAGTTTCTGGCTTGCCTTGTCCAGGTCGGTGCCAAATTGATAGGAGACAAGAATAACAGAGGCACCCGTATTTGAGTATGATGTTACTTGTTGAATGCCCTGAACACCCTGAATGCTTTGCTCTAATAGGTTGGTGACATCTTTCTCGACAATCGAGGGCGATGCTCCGGGGTAGACGGCGATGACCGAGACCGCCGGGAACGCAAGCGACGGATAGAGTTCCTGCTTGATTGATGGAATTATGAACGCGCCAAACAAAAGAATAGCAATTGTTGCAAGTGCTATAATACTTCGGTTTGCGAGACTTAACCTCGCGAGGTATGACATAGAATGGTTCCTCTCTTAGATTGCACACACGGAGTCAATATCTTCTTTTTTGAGTTTGCTCAGTAGCCTGCCACATTGAAGTAGGAGCAATATATACAGCTTACAGAACTTCAAGGCTCTTGTCGTCAGGGATTTCCCTGATGTACTCTGAGACGAGAACACTTATGCTAGAGCTGCTAGATAGGAAAGTTGTAAGCGAAGAAGCAACCTGGTTTGCTCTTGGACGTAGGGAAACAGTAATGCAGATACATGGAAGACAAAAGAAACGTCTAAACAACGTGCTGCTATGGCGGTTGGGAGTGGTTGTGGTCAGCCTAATTGTGCAAATAGTGGTTATTTGCGCGATTTTGATAAGCCTGCAACAGCCCGCGCAACGGAGTGTCGCCTTCGCACCCGTTCCGGGCGATGTCACAGCGTGCCGTATTGCAAGTGTGACCCCGTTTACTGACGCTTGGTTAAAGAGGGTTCCAATTGGCACGCTCGTTCGGGCGGAAAACATTTCTACCCAACCGCTTAATTGTGCAACGCTTAGCGGCTCCTTGCGCTTACAAACTCCAAGCACGGAGACGCGCTTGCATGTCAGCCCAACCTTTCCTTCCGTTGACATCACAACTATTGTCCTGGTAAGCATTCTTACAATCATCTTTGACCTTGCTGGCATCACCATTTTTCTGCGGGGGCAGGATCGCCCTACAGCGCATGTGGCGTATGGACTTTTCTACACGACTTCGCTTATGTTCAGCGCAGCCATTGCGTATGGCTACGACTACCTGTGGATCAATGTGCTGATCTTTATGTTGTCGGTGATTGTGCGTGGGCTTTCTACGACGTTCATTTGTCTGTTTCCACGCCCTATAACCTGGCAGAGCAGGCGTAAAAGTACACGTTGGCTTCCCTATGCACCATTTGGCATAGGCATAGGCATCATCCTAATCTTTCCGCTTATCTTTTTGTTTCCGCGGGGACAACTCATCCTTTTTTGCACATTTGTGTATAATGCAGCCTGTCTGATTGTTGCCGTCTGGGTTTTGTTCTGGGGACTCCGCAATGTCAATAAAAACGAACGACAACTTGCCCGTATGATTGTGCTGGGCGTTGTATTTCTCTTGTCGATGCTTGCGTTTGGTCTCAACATTGTACAGATTGATAACGTGGCCCAGGTTAGCCTGACGCGCTTGCTGATTATCCCATTGCTCGTTTTGCCCATCGTCTGTGATTACGCATTGTTTCGTCATCAACTACTTGGCACAACAAGCTTGATTAGCCGCCAGGTCATACGTGTTCTGCTCTGGCTGCTGCTCGTGAGCCTTTTTGTTTTTCCCAGCGTCATCTTATTAAGTATGTTAAGAGGAGCCGAGTCCACACAGGGCGAGTTATTTGGCTATGTCTATGCTGCGCTCTTCGCCTTTAGCGTCTGGCTCTTTCCCATTCTCTGGCGAAAAGTACGCGACGCAGGCGACCAGGTGCTGTATCACGATTTTTACCAGTATAATCATTCATTGCGCGAACTGAGTGCGGCCTTGACGCACCTGCAAGGGCTTGACCAGATATGCTCGTTTATTCTTCCACGTCTAACGACGTTGCTCAATGCATCTGATATTGCGCTGCTCGTGCGTGATACGTCGTCGCCACTTCTCATACACAGTAAAAGTTCATCTACATGGCAGCTTTATCGCCAGCAAACGCCTGTAACAGCACTTACCGATGAGCGATTGAGAGGCGTTGCTCAGCTTGCCTTGACACACACTCGCATTTCCACGCATGAGCCTTTGCTACTCGACAACATTCTGTTACTTGGCCTGCACGATGAGAACCATGTAACGGGGTTTCTTTGTCTTGGGCCGAAAAAAAATATTGAGCCGTATAATCGACAAGATAGAAGTTTTCTCGCAACGCTTGTGGCACAGCTTTCCGTACTTGAGGTCAATAACCGTTATCTCTCGCAAGCGCAAGCAGACGCGCAAAAGTTGAGTGCGCTCAACCATCGCGTGGTGTCGGCACAGGAAGATGAACGCAAGCATCTGGCGTTAGAGCTACATGATGAAGCACTACAACAGGCAATGCTGCTTGTACGCCAGCTTTCTGACGCAAGCACAATGACGGAGGTTGCGGAAGCCATGCCGCTTGCACGTTCTATTGTGACAAGCCTTCGTCAAACGTGCTTGGAGTTGCGTCCACCCTTGCTCGATGAGTTAGGGTTAGAAGAGGCGTTGCACTGGCTGGCACGCGAGACAGAGAAACGCGGGAAGCTTCAGATACAAGTAAGCTGTAAAGGAACACTGGACATACGGCCCTCAGTCGCGATTGAGCTTGCAGTCTATCGAGTGGTACAGGAGGCACTTTCAAACGTCCTCAAACATGCTAACGCGCACACGGTTGTGATACGCTTGCGCCAACACGCGTGCGGTAAAAGTTCGCTGGTGATTTGTGACGATGGTCGAGGCTTTCAACGCCGCTCACTCATTGCCGAACGGCTGGGCCTCGTGAGTATGCACGAGCGGATGGAGGCCATCGGCGGGCATATTCACGTTCGCACGAGTCTTGGACGCGGTGTAACAATTCGGGCAACCTATCAACAGTTCAAGCAGAGTGGCGTAGTGAGACCACAGGAAGCAGTACGATGAACGACGTAACAACGGATTTTGATTTGCAAGAAAACATAATCACTATTTTTCTTGTTGATGACCATACAATGATGCGCGAGGGAACACGTCGCTTGCTCGAAGAGGATAGCGTCCTCAAGGTCATTGGCGAAGCTCAAGAGGGGAAAGAGGCGATTGACCTGTGTCGGGAGTTGCATCCCCGTGTAGTCGTGTTGGATATTTCGCTCAAAGGAATGCATGGCTTTGGTGTCGCACACGCTCTGCTGGCGGCTCCTCACTCACCGGCTATTCTTGTTCTGACGGCTTACGATCAGCTTGCCTATGTACGGGCAATGCTCAAGGCGGGCGCAAAAGGCTACTGGTTGAAGAGTGCGCGGGGGAGCGATATCCGTCAAGCGGTTCACGACGTTGTTGCAGGCCGGCAGAGCCTTGACCCGGAGGTGCGCCGCCAACTCGATGATGACCGGGACACGATTGCGGTGCGTGTCGATCCGCTTACGACCCGTGAGCTTGAGGTATTGCATTTGATTGTGCAGGGTGTTCGCAACGGTGAAATTGGGCAACGGCTGTTCATTTCGGTGAAAACAGTGGAGACACACCTGACCAGTCTCTACGGAAAACTGGGGGTGCAATCCAGAGCGGAGGCTATCGCGCTCGCGCAACGGCAAGGGCTTTTATTGGAGAGGGGGCGGTGAAACATACAGTTGTCTCAGACGTACTGCACATGCTCTCATCTTCTCTGTTCCCTTTAAGCTTGACGCAAAGTTGACCGAATCTAAACACGGTATGCTCACCTCTGTGTCTTGTCTGCCACGAAAAAAAGAGGTACACTACGCAAAAATACTGTGTTGATTGGAAACAAAACACGATGACAATATCGCTTACCGCATCGCTTCATCTTACACATATACATGAACTTTTGATAGAGACATATGGTGTGGCAAAGAACGTACCGGATTACGAACCACTTGGTGGTCTGGTTGGCACTATTTTGTCGCAACATACCTCTGACATCAATTCCAGTCGCGCATATCAGCAGCTTGTAACAATGTTTCCAACGTGGGAGGAAGTGCGTGACGCGCCAACACAGGAGGTCGCAGCCGCCATTAGATCGGGTGGACTCGCGAACATAAAAGCACCACGCATCCAAGACGCATTGCTAACCCTGACCGAACAGCAGCAGGCGCAAGGTGGTACAAAATCGCTCGCCACGTATCTGTATGACGAATTGGTCAAGCGTACTCCAGAGGAAGCATTAAAGTACCTGCGAAGCATTCCCGGTGTAGGCCCCAAGACCGCTTCGTGTGTTCTCATGTTCGATATGAATTTGCCTGTCATGCCGGTTGATACACATGTGCTGCGAGTGTCAAAACGACTTGGCTTGCTTCTTCCAAACGTCAGCGCGGACAAAGCACACGAATACTTCGCGCACGCAGCCCCACCGGAATGGGTATATGCGCTCCATGTTCATCTTATTCGACACGGACGGCAGGTATGTCACGCGCAAAAGCCCGAATGCACTCGATGTGCATTGTACAGGGAGTGCGCGTTTGTCGGGAGTGTGGACGCGCAGGAAACGAGTCTGTAACGACACAACAAACATAGAAAGGTGCTTTTTCTTTATGCAGTTACCAGAACTTAGGGTGGAGCTTGCGCGATATGCGAAGAAGATGTACGAAAGTCAGCTTGTGCAGGCCACACAGGGCAACATCAGTGTGCGCGACCCGCAAAGCGGGCATATCTGTATTACTCCCAGCGGCGCGGACTACCAGTTGCTGGGCGCCGAGGATATCGTTGTCGTCGATGAGCATGGCGATATTGTGGAAGGCAAGTGGCAACCATCGGTAGAGTTGCCCCTACACACGCTGCTTTTGCGGCGACGCCCCGACATTCACTGTGTCATGCATACGCACTCGCCCTATGCGACAGCATTCAGCCTCGTGCATCAACCTATTCCCATGTTTCTCGCCGAGTCCGCGCTTTGCCTGGGCGGGGAAATACCGGTCACACCTTACAAAATGTCTGGTACGCCAGAATTCGCGGAGCATATCGCTGAACATTTAGGCAATCGGCCTGCGCTGCTCTGGGGCAATCATGGCGCAATGGTTGTGGGGCCAACACTACCGCTTGCCTTCTCGATTGCTCACGCGCTAGAGGATTGCGCGAAAACCTATGTCATCGCGCGAAAACTTGGTATCCCGCGACCACTCCCGGATGGCGAGAGCGAGCGATTGCACACCTTCTGGGTCAATCACTACGGGCAAAAACTCTTGCACAAAAGCGACGGGAATAGCTAATATTCTCACATAGGGTGTTGCTCAACGGTAATTATTTTCATTGTTACCAGCGATTGTAACGCCCACTCGATCACATCACTGGAGAGAGAGAGTTTAGATTTAATTTCCTCAATCGTGCGCCTTCCGTCGATCATGGTAAACACGAGGCGCAACACCACACGCTCTCGATTTGGTACGCTAACAAACTGTGCTAGATCAAACGGCGCGATCTGACGGGGTATGGCTTTCGTTTGGACAACTCCTGTAGGCGCTGGTAGCATTGGGAAGCCATTGGAGGAAGGCGACATTTGTGATGATTGTGGCGATACTTCTGGCGATGGTTGCACCATCAAAGACCACCCGAATGGGCCGCGCTCCGCGTCCATCTGTAGCAACGCGGCCCTGTCCGCCTGATATCGTTGACCTGTACTACTTTCAATATAGCAGAATGTGACCCTGCCTTGCACAAGACTAATCCACGCGTGGCACACGCCACGTATCCCTGGAACACGCTGAATCTCAGCGTGGAGCAGGCCGCTTTGTCGATAGCGAGCTAGAAGGTCTAAACTTAGTTCAAGACCAACACTGAAATCAATAGGATTATTACCCACGCTCAAACCTTTTATAGGAGAAGTATGTACAAAGACATGTGAGTGTCTTTGTACATGACAAAATATTTTATAGAGTAAAAGAGAAAACCGCGTGTATGGCAAATAGAAAAAACTATAAACACTATAGCACATATAGTACCTCTGTGCCTTCGGAATACTCCAAACGGATGCGGTGTGGTACGATGTAAAGTATCGTAACATAACTCTTATTCCTAGAAAGAAGTAGAACACCATGCTCATTGACTTACGCAGTGATACCGTAACTCTCCCCACCCCTGCGATGCGTGACGCGATGTATCGCGCGGAAGTAGGAGATGATGTCTACGGCGAGGACCCCACAATTATTCGGCTGGAAGAACTCGCGGCCCAGCATACAGGCAAGAACGCGGCCCTCTTTGTACCAAGTGGAACAATGGGCAACGCCATCGCTGTACTCACTCACGCTGGGCGAGGTCAAGCGGTGCTAGTTGGTGACGAGTCGCACATCTACCATTATGAGGCAGGCGGCCCTGCGACGCTGGGCGGCTCCCCAATGTGGGTTATTCCAAACAACGCTGATGGTACGCTCGACCTCACACAGGTACAGGCGGGAATAGCTGACGAAAGCGATGAACATGTTGCGGCAACAGCACTGTTGTGCCTTGAGAACACTCATAACCGTTGTGGTGGTAAGGTTCTTACTCCTGAGTATACGCACGAGTTGGCAACGTTGGCACACAAACAGAACGTGGCGGTACATGTGGATGGCGCACGCATCTTTAATGCTGCGGTTGCTCTTGGCGTTCCTGTCAGCACACTGGTACAGGACGTTGACTCGCTTATGTTCTGCCTCTCGAAGGGTCTCAGTGCGCCCGTTGGTTCCATGCTTGTAGGCGGTAGCGAGTTCATCCGCCGCGCACGCCGTACCCGCAAACTGCTAGGTGGAGGAATGCGACAGGCGGGTATTCTCGCGGCGGCGGGCATCGTCGCACTTGAGCAGATGGTCGAGCGGCTCGCGGAAGACCACGACCACGCAAAACGTTTAGCACAGGGACTCGTAGACTTTCCACATATTGCGATTGATGCCGAACGTGTTGTTACTAACATTGTGATATTCACCTTGCAGAACGAACATAGTCAACAAGTAACCTCAACTATAACGGAGGCATTTTTGATGGACGCACGAAAGCGTGGTATTCTCATGAGTCATATGGGCGGTGGGAAGATTCGCGCGGTGACACATTATGGAGTAGACCAACAGCATATTACAACGGCACTAGCCGAGATACGCCATGTTCTTGTTGAGACACATTTCTAAACTGTCCAGGAGAGGAAAGCCTTTTCGCTTTCCCCTCTTTACTCATCCATTGACGCGCAAATCATTGCGTGCTATACTGTCATCAGAGCAATAGTTGAGTTCGCAACCATAAACCTATCAAAAAGGAGTGTATGCAATGAGCGAGCTTGAGCAAGAAGTGTATAACCTCATTTCATTATCCTTCATACGACTCGATATGGGCGATCAACATCTTATGCGGCGGCTCGGCCTAACCTTGACGCAATCATGGGCATTGGTTCATTTGAGCAATCCAGAGGGACGTTCACTTAGCGAGCTAGCAAACCTGTTAATCTGCGATAAAAGCAATGTCACAAGTGTTGTTGACAAGTTGGAAGAAGAGGGTCTGGCGGAACGCAAGCGGGGCAAGGCAGGCGATAGACGCTACACGCGCGTTGTGCTCACCGAGCAGGGCCACGCATTACGTGAGACGGTTATACGCGCTCGTGATCACATGGTTCGTGAGCGTCTCCGCAATATTGCCAGTAGCGACCTGCATCAGCTCCGTACACTGTTGCAGCAGGTCGCCCAGAATTTAACGATGCAATATAACCGCGATGAAGAGACAAAAATCATCGAGGATGCCTATAAGCAGAGTACAGACCAACTGGCAACACCCGAAACACAAGCAATCATGTAGCATTATATTTGACATATGGCCTCACAAAAAGATATTATCAAGCGGAACGTAGTGTGCGTTCCGCTTGATTTTTATTTTATTGGAGGAATCTGTTTATGGCACTGAAAAACTTCAAAGATGCAGTTGCGGTGATTACGGGCGGGGCGAGCGGCATCGGTTTAGCAACGGCTCGCGCTCTTTATGCTCAGGGGGCGCATATTGTCATTGCGGACATCAATGGGGAGCGACTCGTGCAGTCAATAGAGCTGATACGTCAGAATGCACCGGCAGAGAATGGCAAAGTTTTGGGCGTACCAACAGATGTTACGCAAGAGTCAGAAGTTCAGGCACTTATGCAGCAGGCACAAAACATCGGGGGACGCATCGATCTTGTCGTCACCAGCGCGGGCGTTGGTCGGGGTGGTACAATCGATGATTTCAGTGCCGAAGAGATGCAATCAATGATGAATATTAACTTCATGGGAACCTATAATTGTACCAGAGCAGCACTTCCCGCGATGCGTAGCCAGAAAAGCGGCTATTTTGTTTTCCTCAGTTCCGTCGCAGGCAAAATCTGCTCTCCACTGCTCACCGGTTATGTCGCAAGCAAGTGGGCGGTACGGGGTTTCTCATCAGCGTTGCGTGCGGAACTTTATGGAACGGGCATTGATGTAACCACCGTTTATCCTGCATGGGTTGAAACACCTATGATTCACCAAGAAAAAGAGGTGATGGAGTACCTTAACGTAGTTGCAATGCTCACGGCCGATCAAGTTGCAGGCGAGATTTTGCAGGCGGTTCAGGAAGGTAAACATGACCTCACGCTCGTGCCTAACCCTGATATTGCCCTAGTCTTACAGATCATGAAAGACGATCCAGATAAGGCTGAAGAAGTTGTTGGACAAAATTACTACCATAACATCCAGAAAATCATATCAAAAAAGTAGTATGTCGGGCGACGTGTAGGAGCCTACCAGTCATAGGCTGGTAGGCTCCTACGTCCCCTCAAGAGCCATTAGTTTAACGCGAGGCCACATTCGTAATAAAGAACGCCATTACAATAAGCCAGCTAATGATAAGAGCGATACATACACGAATAACCAGACTAGAAACATAAATAGTGCGTCGGCGCGGGCTACCCGTAGCCGTTCGCGTGGTAGTTATTCCATTGGTAGACATAGCATATTCTCCATTTTTGCCAGAGGCTTCTCTAAAAAGAAAATATATAGTGAGTCAGATGGCCTCAATCACTGCTCATTACATATGACGGTAGAGGGAGAACATGCTAACATACACTAGCCTTTTGGTACTCTCTCCCGACATTGGTCACATTCGCAGCTAGCCCGTAGTTTCTCATAGGTGTAGATACCTGTTTTATGTCCATCCTCCCAGACGGGTGTCAGGCCATAGCGACCAACTGGCTGGATGTTTACCAGTGTTGTCTCTTCAGGACTCAAACGCTGCTTGCTTTGCAGAACTCCTGGCTGATTACCCTCGCCCGCGCACCATGCACAGGGGCAGGCCCAGCGTACTGTCTCCCAATCGTGAATGCTTTCGTGTCCATCACTCCACGAAAGAATAAGTTTGCGCTCCTCTTCTTCGAGCAAAAATGATGTTGGAACGGGATGATCATATTGACTCATGACTTAGTATACCTCTCTTCCACATACATGCTTTTGTATGCCTAGAATACTAGGCAGGACACAAGACCACTGGTACTTGTATCCACAGTATGGCGTAATTCCGCGCGTTCGTCTATACTTGAGAGAACATATCGAATGGACGCTATTCATCCCACGACAATGGAGTCGTCGCCATATTTGCCTTCCGTACCGTTATTTATTAAAGCGAGTTCTATTTTCAGATTTACCATCGCATCTTATCGTATCTTTCAGATATATCGTTTGTTACACTTTTTTGTTTTATGCTATAAAGAGAAACTCAAGAATACAGAGGAGCCAGAGAGTATGCTAGAAATATTGTTGCTAAGTGGAGCTGTGAGTAGTGTAATCACCATCATTGCCGCGTTAATTGCCTTCAAATTCTATCAGCGCACACTGAACACTTCCGCTATCCAACAGCAGGGTTGGGAACATGCACAGGAAACACGTCAGCAACAATGGCTGCTTGAGCAGGAAAAGCACTTCGCTGAACTCGAAAAAAAGCTCTCCGAGAATATACGTCAGGTACAACAAGAGTGGCAAGCATGGGAACAGAGGGATAGTACCCGCGTACAAACATTAGAGCAGAAATATAGCTACGCCACGAAACGTACAACTCTTGAGCACGAGCTAGAACATCTGCCTCATCTTGAAGATGCCTCGTTGCCGTCCGTTGAGAACCAGCGTCGGCGTAGTGCTGTCTCTAGCGCGATTCCATCACATCTGGAAGAGGCAGACCTTACGGGTCGCGACCTCTCACGCCGTTTTCTGAGTGGCGCAAATCTTCGTGGTGCTCACCTTGCACAGGCAAATCTTTTTATGGCTGACCTCTCAGATGCGTGCCTCGCCGAGGCCGACCTCTCCGGTGCTGATCTCTCCGGCGCAAATCTGATGGGTGCTGATCTACGTGGTGCGGTACTCGTTGGCGCGAATGTACTTGTCGCGGACATGAACAACGCGACTCTCTTCGATGCAAACCTTGTACAGATCAGAAACCTTACTATAGAGCAGATTAAAACAGCGATCTATGACAGCACAACACAATTCGATGGGAATGTCGAGATAACGCTTCCACGCATTCCCAGCATCCCCAAAACGCTTCTTGCCCCCGTTGTGTTGCAGGCGGAAGAAACTTCTCCCCTTGATGCCACACAAACACCCGCCGTTGTCGCTCCTATGGAGAGAGAGATACGCGCGTATGACATAGTACGTGCTCAGAGCCTGAACGCGCTTCCCGTAGTACAATCATCCACAACGTTGAAGCAGACATTCCCAATGCAACCATTTCCAGGGACGTTGCCCGAAACGCCACTTCCTACACAGGATGAGGGTGACATCTCCTCATGGTCATTGTTGCCATCTGAGGACACCCTGCGTCTACTTGAAGGGCTAAGCCTTCCAACGGAAAGGGCTGAACATTATAGTAGCGCAGAATTTGCTACATCCTCTGACACAGAGGACGCTCATGAGAGACGGCATGTGAAAGCCAGCTAATACAACTGGCTTGCTCACCAGTACACGTAAGCGAGGCCGTGTTGCATAGCTTCGCCCTTTCCATGATATGGAACGTCCCGTGATGCTGTGGAGCAATGAGTTTATCGCAATCAGGAGAAAAGCGAGTGACGCGAATGGAGCAAGCACTGCATGATGAAGAGCAATGTTAAACTTTTTGAGCCACGGAAGCATGTTCCATACTTGGATGCTATATGCTGCTATCGCTATACCGAACAGAACGCGTGATTTCTCGCGGTGTGCATCGAAAAAGAGCATAACGATAGAGGCCGCGAGTGTGGTACTGATCGCGATCTGTATACCCGTTAGTGGCGATTGCTGAATGTACTGATAGCTATTCTTGCCGAAGCCCTTGATGATTTGACGAAGCGTTGTGTACATTCGTACAGACACAAGTTCTTCTCCCCGACAAGCAAGTGGTACAACACCATGGTGCTTTAGATTCGTTGCCAGAGCAACATCATCAATAATACTTTCAGCATTCGCGGCATGGCCTCCACTCTGCTGATATGCGTCTTGCCGAATAAAGAAATACTGCCCATTGGCCAGCGCGGGGCCGACAGGCCCATTGACCTTACGTGCATTCATGCCGACAAAGTATTGTTGATAAGCAACTGGCAACAGTAAACGCTCCCAGAATGTTTCACACCGTTGGCGAGGGAATAGCGATAACGCGCGAACATGCTGTTCTTGTGCAAAGTGGATGGTTGAGCGTAGCGCGGACGGTTCAAGCTCTGTGTCCGCATCAACAAAGAGAAGCCACGGGTAAACGGCTTTCCCTGCACCCACCCAGCACGCGTTATTCTTCCCCGTCCACCCTGACGGAGGACCTGCAACTTGTACAAGACGTACACCAGTTCTAGCATAGCCACGCACGACGGCAGCAGTATCGTCTGTTGAGGCATCGTCAACAACAATCACCTCGAAGGATGAATACTCCAGACGAACGATTGACGCCAGCAAACGGGGCAGGTTCGCCTCTTCGTTTCGTGCGGGTATAATGAGCGATATTCCTTCTTCTTGCCGCTCCAGCACATTCTGAGAAATTGGCACGATCTCAGGCAACGTGTGATAATTCTTCTTTGCTCGTAAACCGCTAATAACCTGACTCACAACGACAACACAGGCCCATAGATGTAACGCTCTTCTATTACTCACGCTTCCGTCTACTCTTTCCAGTCAAATTTTTCTACTCACCTGTAGTACGTTTCGCGGCACTAGTTGTTGACACGCCCAGAATATTTTTGCCTTGCGATACCGTACAGGTGATATACTATCGGCTATATATCATCATTGTAAGGATAGAAATTATGACAGACACACAGCAGATGCCATTGACTGGTAAAATCGCGCTGGTCACAGGAAGCGGTCAGGGCATTGGAAGTGCCACCGCACTACGCCTTGCACAGAGTGGTGCCGATATCGTTATCAACTATCGCAGTAACGAGGGAGCCGCCACTGCAACAAAAATGAGTATTGAGGCACTTGGCAGACGATGCATCGCCATTCAAGCAGATGTAAGTTTGGAAGAAGATGTGACACGCCTCTTCTCCGAGGCGACGCAAACGCTTGGTCCCATCACGATACTTGTCAATAACGCTGGCACGACGCGCGACAAGCTCATCCTTCAGATGTCTCTTGCAGATTTTGAGCATGTTATAGATAGCAACCTTCGCTCTACATTTCTCTGCACCAAAGCGGTGCTACGTCCAATGATGAAGGCCCGTTGGGGCAGAATTGTCAATATCAGTTCTGTCTCGGGTCTGCTCGGCCCCGGTGGACAGGCGAATTACGCGGCCTCAAAAGCTGGCATTATCGCCCTGACGCTCACTACTGCCCGTGAAATGGCAACCCGCAACATTACCGCCAATGCAGTCACACCCGGCTATATCCGCACAGAACTTACCTCTGCTTTAACCGAACAGCAGCAACAATTCCTGATCGATGCCACCGTCCTCAAACGTGCTGGAACAGTGGAAGAGGTTGCGGGGGCCGTCGCCTTTCTCTGCTCACCAGATGCCGACTACATCACAGGCCAGATTATTAGCGTCGATGGCGGGGCCTCTATGCATATATAATACAGACGCTATTTCATCAAGTAAATCACGAAACAAAAAATAAGCAAGCAACCTCTAATCAGTAGAGTATATTCTCGCCTTATGGAAGAGGGATAAGCCCATGAGTTTGTTTGAAACAGAAGAAACCAATCAATTCACGTTCGAGCCATTCGCCGCACACGATTTTTACACACAGGTAAATCGTTTGCTTGTGCAACAAGCAATACACCATCTCTTGCGCCACAGGTCATTTCACGCTAATACGGTAACTATCGTCGATATGGCTTGCGGTACGGGCGCGATTTCGCGTTTAATAGCGCAAGAAATGGCAAGACACAAATTACTTGCTCGTACCTGTATTATCGGTGTAGACCCATCGGGCGAAGCCATTCGCTTAGCAAAAAAATCTATGCAGGAGGAATATCCAGAAGTACGAACGCAGTTTTTTCAAGGTGATGTAACTGATCTCCCACACATTGTACAAAACGCTGATGCGGCTTTTTTCTGTAACGCTATTCATCTTGTGCCAGATAAACATGATGCGTTTCGGCATATGGCTGAAATTCTTGTTCCCAACGGAATTTTCGCTTGTAATAGTGCCTTTTACGAAGGAACCTATGTCGAGGGAACGGAGCGTTTTTATCGTCTATGGACGCGCCGTGCTGTTGGGTGGCTTAGAAAAGAGCATCCAGAGGCTCATCTGTCGCGTCAGGCCAAAGCAACGGCGAGACAATGGTTGACGCCAGAAGAGTACGTGACAACATTGCAGCAGAGTGGCTTCGCAGAGGTTGATATCACTCGTGACGATACCCTTATGTCACTTGATGCCTGGCGCGATCTTGGCAAATACTGGCTTTTCATAGAAGGCGCATTACCTGGTATACCTCTTGCACTTGGCGCAGCTGCACTGGAAAATGCTGTTTATCAGACAGGGCAAGAGTTGGGTCTAACTGAAATACCTCGTACCTGGCTACAGCTAATCGCGACAAAAAGTAGCAGACAGGTTTTCCCCACCACCTCATAGACCGCCATAGCAGGTACAATGGAAACGGGGGAACGATGTGATACACTATGTGTAGAGGGTATATTGGATCGATGCTCTCATGACTTGTGTTCAGAATAGGAGACTATCGTATGCAATGGGCAGTTGCTACGGCTGCATTCCTCGCTTCTGTCGTTGAATTCGTCGAAGCGTTTACTATTGTTCTAGTCGTAGGAGTCACAATCAACTGGCGTAGTTCGCTCGCTGGCGCACTAGCGGCGGCGGCTACGCTTGCACTTATCATCGCTACATTTGGCGTTGCACTGGTTGAGTTTGTACCATTAAACGTTCTACGGCTCGTCGTGGGCGTTATTCTGATTCTCTTTGGCCTCAAGTGGCTAAAAAAAGCAATTCTGCGCTATAGTGGCCTCAAAGCACTTCACGATGAAGAAGCTATTTTTGAAGAGACACAGGCAGAACTTCGCGCTCGTGGCGAAAACATCGCCCCGCGCTTTGAGCCGTTTGGCGTCGCAATGTCCTACAAAGCAGTGTTACTGGAAGGACTGGAAGTCGCGTTCATTGTGATTACCTTTGGCAGTAGTGTCGCTTCTAGCGGAACCGCACGCTCACTTGGCATCACATCAGCAGCGATTGGCGCGGCTATCGCGGGTGTACTCGTCATTCTGTTGGGCGTTCTGGTACGTGCTCCGTTGAAACGCGTCCCTGAAAATACACTGAAGTTTGTTGTTGGAATTATGCTCACGGCTTTTGGTACGTTCTGGGCTGCCGAGGGTATCCGCATTTCTACCAATGGCACTCACTTTGAGTGGCCCTTCGCCGATGTTTCTATTCTCTTTCTAGCCGCTCTCTACTTGCTCGCGTCCTATGTATTGGTGACATGGTTGAAGCGTACGAAACAACACGGGACAGCAGGGAGTAGCACAGAGGGTATAGAGGCAATCAAAGAAGAGGTGGTTTCATGAAGGTGATTAGAGCCATTTACAATTTTCTTGTCGGCGATATGATTATTCTCGTTGGCATTCTGCTAACAATTCTTGTACTCGCCCTTATCAATAATGTTGACGCCCTTGCATCGCTTCGCTCGGCAACGGGAGTCATTCTTGTTCTTGCCGTGCTGGCTGTGCTTGTCGCGACACTCAACCGCGAAGCAAGAGCCAAACGTTAGCTTACCATGAGGGGCGTAAAGCCCCTATCTTTCTAAGTGGGGGATAGAAGCCCGTTCCTTTCGGGGCGTGATGGGTTGGGACTGGAGGTTGCATCATCCCAGGCAAGGAATGCATCAACAGACCGTCTCACCAACTCTGCTAGCGATAGCCCTTCGTCTTGTGAACGTTGGCGCAAGCGTTCAACTTGTTTTTCCGTCAGGTACAAATTCGTTCGTTTCATCTGTTTTCTCTCTTGACACTACAACATCCATTGGTGTATAACTGGAGCAGAGTCAAAGAGATATGGCAAGCGTTTGCACAGCGAGATAGCAGCGTAAAAGTCTCTCGTGCGAGAGACGCGCCCTCGCGCCCTCACGGGTCGAATGCTTCTCATCCAAAGCTGATAGGTCGGGCAATTGTCAAGTGACTCATTCTGTACCGTCGGGCAGACGGGAACAGGCGCGGCTAGCACCGCGTGAAACGCTTCTGGACACATGGCCTCTACTCCTGTATCGCAAGGTACAACGAGCAAGTCGCGTGGTGGAAAGAAGAATTCCCCGTCTTTTTAAACGCGGAAGTGTCAATTTAGTAGTGACCCAAACGCAAGAGAAGCCCATTTTATGTAAAATGGGCTTCTCTTGCGTTTGGGTCACTATATACACACACTACAACCACACGAAAAGGGAAAAAGGTAGTGTGGTTTATGGCACATTTTATGGATGTACTTTTTCATCTCGCTATTCGTGTACATATTAGATACCCTCATCAACGTGTACGCATATCGCCACATACTTTGGCTATAAGAATGGTAAATAGATTGGAGTTGTATACATGGCAACGAGTTTTATTGAACGCAATTGGAAAATTTTGGCAACGGTAGCAGGCTTTGCGCTTGTTCGGGAGCTACTACAAAGGCGCAAGTTTATTGAAATACAAGGCAAGGTTGTCCTCATCACGGGTGGGTCGCGCGGCTTTGGCCTGGCGATGGCGGAGGAATTCGCGCAAGAGGGGGCGAAGCTTGTTCTTTGCTCACGTGAAGGTGATGAGTTAGAGCGAGCACAAACAAAGCTTGTCGAGTTAGGGGCAACGGTCCTTACTATTGAATGTGATGTGACAGACAATAAGCAAGTGCAACAAATGATAGCGCAAGCAGTAGCGCGTTTTGGGCAAATAGATATCCTCGTCAACAATGCAGGTATTATCAGCGCAGGCCCCTGGCACACGCTCACAAGGAGTGACTTTGAAGAGTCCATGAACATCATTTTCTGGGGAACCTATAATACTATTATGGCGGCCCTTCCTCAGATGCGCGAACGCGGCAATGGGCGTATTGTAAATATCGCTTCAGTTGGCGGCAAGGTAAGTGTTCCGCATCTTCTCTCTTATGCCAGCGCGAAATTCGCAGTCGTTGGCCTTTCCGAAGGACTTCACGCAGAGCTAGCGCACGAGGGCATAGACGTTATCACGGTTGCCCCTGGCTTGATGCGTACAGGCTCACAGATAAACGCGATAGCAAAAGGTGACAAGAATAAAGAGGAATATACGCTCTTCGCCTTGATCGACACTCTTCCTGGTTCTTCAATCGATGTGAGACGTGCCGCCAGACAGGTAGTACGCGCGACAAAACGTGGCGACACAGAACTTATTATCACGGCGTCGGCGCAAATCCTGGCTCGGCTCCATGGTGCGTTCCCCGGCGTTATAACTGACATTCTCACGCTAGCTACACGCTTCTTGCCCGAAGGTCAGGGGACAGCACGCCATCTTGGAAGAGAGAGCGAAACGCCTGTCTCAAAGTCTTTTTTGACAACATTAGGTCAGAAAGCATCACAGGAATACAACGAAATCTAGTGTTCTTTCCATGCAAAAGCAAAGACGCTAGCCACAACTCGTTAGCGTCTTTGCTTTTGCATAAAATCACGTCCTCAAAAGTTGACGATAGAGAAAATAACTGCTACTATGGTAGACGCACAACGCATTTCTGGTACGTTATAAAGCAGGATAAGAAACATGCAAGAGAAAAAGACATGGCGCAATTTTCTCGACTCAATTATCAGCAATACAAAAGAAAGACGGCGCCTTGCCGAAGAACTTGGAATAACACCTATCACATTGACACGCTGGGTAACGGGCGAGTCAAACCCACGTCAACAGAATCTTCGCCGTCTGCTCAAAGTCCTACCTGCACAAAGAGAACAGTTGCGTGACCTTATCCGTGAAGAAGAAGGGTTTGAGGAATTTTCGGATACAATAAAAGACACCTCATACGAAGAGATTTCATCTCAGTTTTACACTAAATTTATGGTAGCACGGGCATCAACTACGGAGAGCCTGTACTACTGGTCTACGTCTCGTATTATATTGGAAGCCGCACTTACACAACTTGACCCTAATCAGCTTGGAATGTCTTTATGGGTAGTACGCTGTATGCCGCCTTCCGGTCCATACAACAAAGTTCGGAGCCTACGCGAAAGTGTCGGGGTCGGCACACCGCCCTGGAATACAAACTTCGATCAGAAGTCGATGTTTCTTAGTGCGGAGTCACTAACCGGCAATGTGGTTACACTCTGCCGTTCAGCCATTGTCGAGAATTTAGACGAAGAACACAACCTTCTTCCCGCCGCACGCGACGAGTATGAGAAAAGTTGTGCCATTTGCCCTATTCTTTATGCGGGCCGTGTTGCGGGTGCGTTTCTTGTTTCAAGCACACAGTATAACTATTTTCTGTCCCACTCAAGAGCAGGACTTGTCCAGAAATATGCCGATATGCTTGCACTAACATTTGAACCCGAAGATTTTTATAAGACAGAAGATATCGCGCTTTGCATAATGCCCCCACAGAAAGAGCAAAAAGAGTATTTCAGTCCATTTCGCCACATGACTTTACAAATGCTTGTGGCGGCGTCGCGTGATAACGCCCCAATTTCCAATAAAGAGGCAGAAATGAAAGTTTGGCAAGACTTGGAAGAGAAGCTTATTCAGGTTTCTTCGAGCAAATAAAAGGTAGTACAGTGCAGATTATACGATGCTATGTTTAACGATTTTTCGAGTTCAGCAGGCTCTCTTTCAGAATATTGGACTCAAGCCTGTATTGGGACAGGGACACTTTCGCTCACTGATGTAGCCCTTCGTATGGGGTTCGTGTCCGCACAACAGGGACACTATGCGAACGCCCAGATCGACGATTATGCAGGCCGTGTTCGCGCAGCCTTTCCCTGGCGACCACCACTCCGTATGGAGATACGCTCACGCTCGTCACTTCCAGCCGCAACTGCTGAAGGAAAAAACGAGAGTATCTTACGCGGAACAGCCGGTTTTGGCTTCTGGAATTACCCTTTCTCAATGAGTGGCGATATTTTGATGTTGCCAGAGTCGATCTGGTTCTTTTATGCTTCGCCTCCCTCGAATATGGCACTCGTTCCCAACAGTGCTGGCTGGGGCTGGAAAGCGCAGGTTGTTCATAGTATGCGAGCAGCGACGCTGCTAGCGGTTCTCCCTACAGCCGCCACAACGCTATGGGGACGCGTCACGGGCAACACGCAGGCGGCCGCGCGTTGGATGCAACGCTTGAGTGGCACGAGCGAAGCAATCTTGCCCGTTACTATGACTGAGTGGCATACCTACACGCTTGAATGGCAAGAGAACGCGGCGACGTTCTGGGTGGATGATGTTCTCATGCTACGTGTTCCTCAGCCACCTACACGACCACTGGGCTTTGTCGCGTGGCTTGACAATCAGTACGCAATTGCCACGCCACGCGGCGTCTTGCGCTTTGGCACAGTGAGCAGCGGCCCTCAGTGGCTCGATATAGCAAGTATCAGGATTGAGTCAATCTAAGAGTAAGAAGGATATAGGGGAGATGCTTGTTATCTCCCCTATATCCTTCTTACCTACGTTAAGTGAAGTATGCTGTTATTTTTTCGCGAGTGTTAGCACGTCATCAATAATCCCATATTCTTTCGCGTCACTCGCGCTCATAAAGAAATCGCGATCAGTGTCGCGCTTAATCCGTTCCAGTGACTGCCCCGTGTGGTCATGAATAATGCCATTGAGGACATCGCGCAGATGTAATATCTCACGCGCATGGATATCGATATCCGTCGCTTGTCCACTCAGGCCGCCCTGTAATGGCTGATGTATGTGAATGCGTGAGTGCGGCATAGAGTACCGCTTCCCATGATCACCCGCCATAAGCAGAATTGTACCGAAACTCGCCGCATAGCCAACACAGGTTGTCGCGATTGGACAGGGCAGCACACGCATTGTATCGTAAATGCCCATACCCGCGTAAACAGAGCCGCCTGGCGAATTAATGTACATGTTGATTTCGCGGTTCCTGTCTTCTGCCGCAAGGAAGAGCAATTGCGCCACGACAAGATTTGCCATTGCGTCTTCAACCGGCCCACTAACCATCACGATACGGTCTTTGAGTAAGCGTGAGAAAAGATCGTATGCGCGGTCTCCACGTCCGGTTGCCTCGACAACCGTAGGAACAAACAAGTTAGCAATCATTGTTTTTCTCTCTTATCCTTCTATCTGACGCACAAAGTAAAAGGACACTGTGGCGGACACGTTCAGTACGTTTACCAGTATCCAGCCTTTACCACCCAGTTCGTTCATCTGGCTAGCGTCAGGCACCGCTTGCTCTCGTGTATCGACAGTCAATACGTGGTATTCCCAGCGCATTGGCACTGGTTCAACGTTTTCATACACCATTGGTACATAGAGTGCCGCGCGTCCCTCTGGCTTTTCTGTTAACTGAGGGTGTAATTTCGTGGGAACAAACATTTTGTCACTCCTTTATCTTTGTCTCTGACGTTTGTAGCTTTTGCTTTCCATTCGCCTCTCCTTGAATATAACACGCCGTTGGTTTATACTCATAGGGTAATACTATGCTGATAGCATGTACTTTTATGGAGCTATGCCGATAGCATAGGAAGGAGAAAATAGCGATGGCTGATGAAGAGAAATCGCTGGACTTACAGGAAATTATTGGGCGTGTGATACGCCGAGAACGTCAGGAACGGCGACTCACAATCAAAGAGTTAGGTGATAAAGCCGGCCTTTCGGAAATCTATGTTGGAGAAATTGAGCGTGGTCAGAAATACCCTTCTTCTAAAGTGTTAGAGGCATTGGCGAAGGCATTGGATCTGGACATGGCAGAATTTTTAGAGCTGCTCGCCGAAGAGATTCGCAACGGGCGCGAACCGCAATTCACCAACGCGATTGGTTTTGTGCTACCAAGCACACCCAATCAACCGCGTCGCATGGTGGTGAAGCGTATGGTCAATATGCTCAACGAGGGCGACGTGGAAAGCGTCGCCGACTTTAGCGCGTTCTTGCTCTCGAAACGCTTTCCCTCGCAAAGCTAGTCGCTTGGAGAATGTTATTCTGGTATTCTTCTCGCTATGACACATTCTCATTCCACCTGCACCTCTATACGACGTTTCTCGACGCTAAAACATGTCTCTTCCAGACGCGACAGACTAAAAAAACAACGATCCTGGTAGCACGATCAGCACGAGAGCAAGCACAAAATAGTCAACAAGTCTTAGTGATTTCTCGTGCAGGCGTGTCTGCTTCCCGTCGCTTTCATAACCCCGTGCCTCCAAAGCCGTGGCGAGATCCGAAGCACGGCGCAACACCCCTTGCATAAGTGGCACAAACAGCATTGTCAGGCTCTGAAAGCGTTCACGTAATGACCCCTGTGTCACATCTGCGCCACGCGCGGCTTGCGCCTTTGTCAGTTGCTCTACCTCTTCTAACAACGTGGGAATGAAGCGAAGTGCCAGTAGCGTCATCAGGGCAAAATCATCAATAGGCAACTTCAGACGCCGCAGAGGAGCAAGCAAGAGTGTCAGACCTTCGACAAGCGCGATAGGGGAAGTAGTCATGGTCAGCAAAAGTGAGAAGGCGTACAGCACAAGCAATACAACCGTGATACTCACAAGACTCCAGACGCCACTTGCCGTAATTGGTACTGGGCCAATTGGTAGAGGTTGTGTTAGTGGTATGTCACGTACCACCCATAAGAAGAGACCAGCACAAAGCAAGAGAAGCGTCAGAGTAGAACGTACATAGCGAAATCCTGCGCGTTGGCGCAGAGAGCGAAGAGGAGTAAACCGTACAAGAAGTAGCAAAAACAGCAAAGCAAGTGCAAGAAAAAATACCCATTCGCGAGCGAAACCATAAGACGTTACGATTGGCCCGACAGCGAAAAGTATTTTATCATCCTGCCCACTTAACGAAAAGAGGATGGTAAGAGCACCTAACAATGTTAGTACAACAAGAAGCCACATGCGTTGCCATAATTCGTGTAAGGTGATATTGGAACAAAGAATACTGAGACCTAAAAAGAGTGTAAGGAGGATGAAAGGGCCAAAGTGCCACTGCCTTTGCGCAGCGATAGTTAAGGTAAGTACAACAACAAAGAGGACGAGAAGTTTTGTGCGTGCCTGTAGCGTATGCAGCACGCTTTTCCCTGGATAATATGTTCCCAGTGAAACATTTCTTAACATAGAGTGAGTTCTTTCTTTTAGCGGTTATAAAAATAGCATGAATTCTTTTTTGTATTATAGCGTAGGATATGTTTAACGCAACGGGCAATGGAGAGCTTGTAAGCTACAATAAACGGTGAAGAAGTAGGTTTTCGTGGATGCAATTATATTCGTGATCTATATCTAATTATAGTAGTGGGAATAAAAAAGTGACTCGTTACAAAAAAACAGGATGTTCGTTGTTATAGTCAAATAGATATTGTGTAACCAGTCTAAAGAATGCGTGTACACATAATCTAGTAAGGGTTGAATTATAGAACAGTCTGATCGTACATCAGTACAAGGCTAGAAAGAGGACCCGATGATTTATGATGATGAAGACCTGCTGACCGTGCAAGAGGTTGCCGAGCGATTACGTGTAGATGATACAACCGTCCGACGCTGGATTAAGAATGGAGTGCTTGAAGCTATTACTCTTCCTCATCGAGGTGAGCGGCAGGCGTATCGTATCCGTAAATCCACACTCGACAACCTGCTTGCGCCGCCTTCCTCAACAGAATAGAGAGTGGAGTCAGTAGCCAGAGTGTCTAGAACCTGTTAGACTGTAGACGTACAAGTATGCAACATATTTCTTACAGGTGGCCCATGCTTCCGTTCCGGAAAAGCTCAAGGCCGCCTGAAAGTAGAGAGAGTCAGGAGGCATCATGTCGTCTACAGTTGATATCGGGCTACTCTTCCGTCAGATGCAAGGGAGCGTAGAGTCGGGGTTCGCGAGCATTCATTCAGAGGTACATCACTCCGTAGGTGGTGTACCCTACCTCTCTAGCCCTGGAGCGGTTGTATTAGCTCGTCCTTCCGTGCGTATCGCGGGTTTGACAGGGTTTCTTAGCGGCTTCGATCCTGCTCTCAACTTCGCGGAATACGTGAATGACCCAACGCCTTTACCTGATGGTGCTCAACTCTGCAAAATCGCGGGTCAGGTATGTTATATGAGTTTTGGACGAATGCGCTCGATGAATACGCAGGCCAAACGCTATTTTGACAATCTCAAATCCTCTGGTCACGGCTCCGTTTTTGAGCACGCGAACTATAGCATGTTGTTTTACGGTATCTCGCGCAGTGTCACACACGAGTTGATTCGGCATAGGTCTGGCTTCGGCTATTCACAACTTAGTCAGCGTTACGTCAGTGGGCGTATGTTACGTTTCGTTGAGAGACCAGAGTATCAAGGGGACGATTTTCTTCACACGCAGTTCTTACAACGTATCGAGCGGGCCGACGACGAGTACGCGATGCTCACAAATCGATTGTTGGAGATGCAGAAGACAGGTACGAATATTCTTTCGGCAGAAGCGAAGACAGACTTACGCAAAAAAGTGCAGCAAAGTGCCCGCTCTGTTCTGCCGAACGAGACGGAGGCACCGATTGTTGTTACGGGCAACGTGCGTGCGTGGCGACACTTCATTGAGGAGCGGGCCAGCACTCATGCCGAGGTCGAGATACGCGAGTTGGGCATACGCGCCTTTCTTTGCCTCTATCAAGCTGACCCAATACTGTTTGATGACTATACGATAGAGCAAATTGGCGATGGTACGCATATTGTGAAAACTGCTTTTGTGAAGGTTTGAGAGGCACAGAGGCGCAGTGAGACATCACAGTAGTTTCACCGCGCCTCTTGTTGCTCGTTACCATAACTCGCGTCTATAGAGTCGCATTCCGTTTTCTGGCTCTTCCCCCACCGCACGTAACTCACATTTTTCAGTCAAGCGCGAGGAAACAGTTTTTCGTAGTGGCAACACTCCTTCAAAATATATTGCTCTGCCCTCTTGCTCTGCCTCAAACTCGAACTCCGCCGCCATAATACGGGCGCGGTTCAACGCTCCCACCAGCAAAAGACGCCCCGCCCCTTGCTGGCGGTACTCAGGGTGTACCGCGCCCTGACACAAGAAATGATACGCCTGTGTATCCTCGTACAGTGTCAGGGTTGTATATCCTACCAGCTCGCCCTCGGTGCCATCCAGCGTACCCGCTTGCCCCCACGTATTCACATCGTCATCATCGTCGGTAATCACAAACACATTCGAGCGTGCATCCATCGCCTTATTCGTCAACCACGTCTCAATAGAAGCCTCCACTCGCGCGAAAGTGTTGCCATCGACAAGCGATGCCTCTTGCTGAATTTGCACAAGGGCAGGCAGGTCTTCAGGTCGGTAGTTGCGTATCCGCATTATAGAAACTCCCTTGTTACAGAAGAATAAGATGATATACTTTAGAAATGGTCATAGTTCAGTGACTTTCATGATACCATTCACACGACCTCTTCAACGCAAAGGAGTTTCATCTTGTCAACCGTCGCAAACCGCTCACATATTCAGCGTATTCGGCAGGAAATGCCTGCCGCTACATCGCGTATTTACCTCAACAACGGCACATTTGGCCCAATGCCGACAGGTGTTGTACACGCTATGCAGGAGCGTCTCCAGTACGAGTTACAACAGGGGCGTCTGGGTACCGAGGCGTTCGAGACGATGAAGGACATTTATGGCGAGGCGCGTACACGCGTGGCGCACCTGCTTAACGCCGATGTACAAGAAATCGCCCTCACCGACAATACAGGCGAGGGTATGAACATTGTGAGCTATGGCCTCAACTGGCACGAAGGCGACGAGGTTATCACAACCAACCATGAGCATATTAGTGCGCTTGCTCCACTCTATCAGCTTCGTGATCGCTACGGCATTACAATTCAAGTCGCTGATATCGGCCCTCTGGCAGAGCAGGACGCGCTTGCCGCTATTAAGCAGTTTGTAACCGCGCGGACACGCCTGATTGTAGTCTCGCATATCACCTGGACAAACGGCGTTGTGCTGGATGTCGCAGCAATTACCCGCTTTGGGCGTGAACAGGGTATTCCTGTGCTTGTCGATGCTGCTCAGTCCGTAGGCGCAATTCCCGTTGACATGAAAACGCTCGATGTTGACTTCTACGCCATGCCTATGCAGAAGTGGCTCTGTGGCCCTGATGGTACGGGTGCGCTCTATGTCAACCGGAAAGCACTGCATTACATCACTTCGACCTATGTGGGGTACTGGTCAATCAAGCATGACGAGGGAGTAGAGTGGGCGTTGGAAGAGTACGCGCAACGTTTTGAGCTGGGAGGTCGTCAGACCGCCGCGCTAGTCGGACAGGCGCGGGTGCTTGCGTGGATGGAAGAAGTTGTTGGCTATAGCTGGCTTTTTGGGCGCATCAAGACGCTTAACACCTATGCTCACCACGCCCTGAAACAAATTCCCACACTTGAGATGCTTACGCCACAGGTGGGTACAAGCGGCCTGATCGGATTCAGGTTGGGCGATCTTGATGTAAACGAGGTAGTGCAAAAGCTTCATGATACGCACAATATCTATATTCGCAACATTCCATCGACAAAATCGTTGCGCGTCGCAACAGGTTTTTATAATACCGAGGAAGAGATAGATACGCTTATGCAAGGCTTACGAGAGCTTGTGATTACTCCCCACGCTTAGAAAGCGGGGGCTTCCAGGGATTGGATACCCAGAGACTCTCATCCAAGTCTCAAAATGTTTAAGGATGCGTTCACATCTCGATCAAGCGAAAGGAGGCAACAAGGACAATGATACACACGCTCAGCGAGCGGCATCTTTTGCCGATGTCCACATCGACTACAGTCTTGGGATGTATAGGCAGGGCGAATTTTGACAAACTGACGCCCAGCTTCTTCCGCTTTGGCACTCAGTTGGGAGAAAAAGGCCGACCATGCCGCGTCACTGATACTCTTGGCAAGACAATGATTGTGCACCATCCGATTGACGTTCACGTCTTCAACACAGATGACACCGTATCGGTCTACCATCTGTCTGGAGTGCTGATGTGTGAAATTGTCTCGCTTGAACTTGGTACGTTCGTGTACCCTTGCTATGACTTTACGGTGCTTGCGACGTTCGGGCTTTCCCTTTGCAAGTTTGGAGTGCTTGCGCTGTACTTTTGCCAACGCTTTCTCTTCTGCGCGAAAGAAGCGCGGGTTCTCAATCTCTTCCGTATCGGAGAGGGTTGCAAACGTCTTGAGTCCAACATCAATACCCACTTGAGTATCGGTAGGGGTCAAGCGTTCAGGCTCGCACTCACACGAAAAGGTGACGTACCACTTGCCTGTACTACTCTTGTGGACCGTCGCGGTTTTAATGGAGCCACGGACAGGCCGATGATACACCATCTTGACGCTTCCAATTTTGGAGAGCGTGACACGGCTCTCATGCGTGATGCCGAACCCAGTTTGAGGAAACGTGAAGCTATCGTAGCGTCCGTAGCCTTTGAAACGTGGGTATCCAGTCTTTTCGCCAGCTTTGAGGCGTCGAAAGAAGGCTTGCATGGCAAGATCAATGCGAACCGCGACATTTTGCAAGACTTGCGAATGGACACTCTTCAGGCTTGGACGTTGTTCTTTCAGCATCGGATAGGTCGCTTGTTGCCCGTAACAACTCAGACGTTTGCCCTCTTGGAAGTACGCCGTTTTGCGGTTCTCAAGCAAGTGGTTAGAGAGCCAACGACACTCTTCGAGCGTGCTTTCAAGGCTTTTGAGTTGGTTCTTCGTCGGGAAAATCCGATACTGAAAGTTCTTTATCATATATCAAGTAGAGCATATTTTAAGTTAAAAATCAAGCACAGCTTAAAAAGTAGAAGTGTAGAGGGGATACCGCCCATCACGCCCCGAAAGGTAGGGCCATTCATCCCCATGTTGAGAAAACAGGGGCCTTCTGGCCCGTTAGGTAAAACTGGGAGGATAAAGCGGGGAGACACTTGCGGTCTCTCTATTCTTGCAGCTCACTCGTGCTTTCTTAATGTTGTTAATACATCTCGTATTGTCACACGTTTGCCAGCAAAAAACCACCCGATTGGGCGGGTGAGACGGCAACTTCTTATTTTCCCGTGGGGCTGCCCCCAAAGTATCGTCAGAGCTGAAGAGCTTAACTTCCGTGTTCGGGATGGGAACGGGTGTACCCTCTTCGCTATAGTCACCAGCTCACCTGCACATGC